>DATNCY010000304.1:0-16136 GCA_035553375.1 Gemmataceae bacterium | reverse complement strand
ATCGGCTGCTGACGGCTCAAGAAATCCAAACCCGAGTTTGTGAACATTACCAGTGCGAACAACTGGAACCTCTGCAACAAAAGGTCGAAGCCAAAGATCCGCCCAAAACCAGGAAAAAGGTCGCCTGATCCTGCACTAGGTAGTTGTATGCAAGCCTGCTACAATTCGGGAAGAAATGTCGGTTTGTTTTGTTGGTGAGGAAGTTTCATGGCGGAAACCATTGAACAGGTCTCGCTGCGCGTGGAGACAGAGGAGCGTTACCTCAACTACGCCATGTCGGTCATCATGTCGCGTGCCTTGCCGGATGTGCGCGATGGACTGAAGCCGGTGCAGCGGCGCATTCTGTTCACGATGTACCACGAGTTGCATCTGACCTTCGACGGCCGGCCGCGTAAGTGCGCCAAGATCATCGGTGACGTGACGGGCAACTATCATCCGCACGGCGGAGCGGCGGCTTACGAGGCGTTGGTGCGCCTGGCGCAAAACTTCGTCATGCGTGCGCCGCTGGTTCACGGGCAGGGCAATTTCGGCTCGGTGGACGGCGATCCGCCCGCCGCCGATCGCTACACCGAGGCCAAACTCGCGGCCATCTCCGAGGCGCTGCTCGTCGAATTGCGTCAGCGCACCGTGAACATGCGACCCAACTACGAGAATACCCGCGAGGAGCCGATCGTTCTGCCGGCGCAGTTTCCGAATCTGCTGGTCAACGGCACGTCCGGTATCGCCGTCGGCATGGCGACGAACATCCCGCCGCATAACTTTGGTGAAGTCATCAAGGGAGCCATTTTCCTCATCGAAAACCCGGAGGCGACCACCGCCCAATTGCTCGACAAGATCAAGGGACCGGACTTCCCTCTCGGTGGCAAGGTCGTCACCGATCGCGCCACGCTGCGCAAGATTTACGAAGAGGGAACCGGCAGCATCAAGGTGCAAGGCGAGTGGAAGGTTGAGGAATCCGGCAAGCGGCCGCAAATCGTCATCACGTCGATTCCCTACGGCGTGGACAAGGGCAAGCTGGAATCGGACATCGGCGAGATTATCGCTTCGCGCAAGCTGCCGCAATTGCTCAACCTCGTGAATGAATCCAACGAGAAGGAAGGCTTGCGCATCGCCCTGGAGATGAAGCCGGGCAGCGATGCGAATCTCATCATGGCTTACTTGTACCGGCACACGAATTTACAAGACAATTTCGCCTACAACATGACGTGTCTGGTGCCGGTGTCGGATGAGGAGGGCAAGGAAAAGACACGCCCCGAACGGCTTGGTTTGAAAGCGATCCTGCGCTATTTCCTCGATTTCCGGCTGACGACCGTGCGCCGCCGTTTCGAGCATGAACTGGAACAGTTGCGTCGCCGTATCCACATTCTCGAAGGCTTCCGCATCATCTTCAATGCGCTGGATAAAGCCATCAAGATCATCCGCGAGAGCGACGGCAAGGCCGACGCCGCTGAGCGCTTGATCGCCGCGTTCAAGATCGATGAAGAGCAAGCCGCCGCCATCCTTGATGTGCAGTTATACAAGATCGCCCAACTAGAGATCAAAAAGATCCTCGATGAGCTAAAAGAAAAGATGGCGCAGGCGGAGAAAATCGAGGCCATTCTGCGTTCCGAGAAGAAACTATGGGGCGTCATCAAGGACGAGTTGAGCGAACTGGGCGAGAAGTACGGAGCGAAGGATCGCCGGCGGACGCGCATGGGATCGTCGGAGGATGCGCCGGAGTTCGATCCGGAAGCCTACATCGTCCGCGAGAATACCAACGTGGTGTTGACGCGCGATGGCTGGTTGAAGCGCGTTGGCCGGCTGGCGTCGGTGGAGGGCACGCGCGTCCGCGAAGGCGATGAAGTGCTGGCCGTCGTGCCCGGCAACACGCTCGATCACGTCATTTTCTTCGCGGATGACGGCACGGCCTACACGATGCGCATGAGCGAGGTGCCGCCTTCGTCCGGCTACGGCGAGCCGATCACCAAGTTCTTCCGCCTGGCCGATCAAGTGCGTGTGGTCAGCGTTGTGACGACGGATGAGCGATTTACGCCCACGGAACAGCCCGCCGCGAACGGCGAACTGGCGGGACCGTATCTCCTCGTGGCCACGACTCAGGGGCAAGTGCTGCGTCTGCCGCTGGCACCCTTCCGCACCGCATCCACGAAGGTTGGCCGTCGTTATGTGCGTCTGACCGAGGGCGACAAGGTGGTGATGGCGACCGTGGTAAAACCGGATCATCGCAGTCTCTTTTTGGCGTCGGCGAATGGGCATGTGCTGCACTTCCCCATCGAGGAGATTAATATTCTCTCTGGCGTGGGCAAGGGCGTCATGGGTATTAAGCTTGGCACGGGCGACACCTGCCTCGGCGGCGCGTTGATCCGCAACCAGAACGATGCGATGGTGATTGAGACGAGCGGCGGCAAGCAGATGGAGTTTTACGGCAGCCGCGAAATGGCCAGCCGGGGCGGCAAAGGCTTCGAGGCCGTCAAGCGCACGTCGTTCGTTCGCATTGTGACCCCGCCGATTGAGCTAGTCGATTGGGATAAGGTCGAAGGTCGCGCAGAGGAAAAGAACGGCAAGGTGGAGACGAACGGAGAGCAAAAGAAGTTGTTTGAGTGAGACAATGGAAACATCGCCAATTCGCCCGATTTCGTGCGATGAAGCCTTGGCGATTGCTCGGAGAGACGCCGAGACGGTTTATCGTGACCTCTCCACTTTCCGCATTATCATCGAACGGAAAGCAGATGGGTGGCACATCGATTACGAACTGAGCGATGTCTATCTCAAGGGAGGTGGGCCGCACTATGTCATCGATGCGTTGGCGGGAACAATCGTATCCAAAAGGTACAAACAGTAGAAGGAAGGACCAGCCATGAAATCGGTTGAGTTGACCGGGTACGTTGACGAGCAGCATCGGCTACACGTCGAGTTACCAGCCGATGTGCAGCCAGGCCCCGTGAAGATCACGATGCGGCCCACGAGCGAGGAAGACGAGGAGGGCGACTGGCAGAGTTTTATCAATCATTCCTGGGCTAAGGATTGGAGCGACCCGCGCGAAGACATTTACACACTTGAGGATGGGAAGCCGAGTCATGAGTCCCGGTGAGATTCACCTAGCGACGTTTCCGTTCGGCGGAACGGTCGGCGTGAAACTCCGGCCTGTCCTCCTGCTGACGGGATCGCTCGGCTCTGTCCCGGAGGTTCTGACCGCGTACATGACCAGCGTCATTCCGGCGACCCAACTCCCAACAGACATTCTGATTGATCCGAAGCAACTACAGCACTCAGCTACGGGCTTGAAACAAGTGACGCTCCTTCGCTTGCACAAGTTGGCAACCGTTCACGATGGGGACGTTATGCGTTACCTCGGCCAGCTGTCGGCGGCAACCTGGAGCGACGTGGAGACGAAATTGAGGCTCTTGCTCAATCTCCCATAACCCCTCGTACCGCAATGGCAGTGAGTCGAAACTCTGGAGACGCTTCATGACTCAGGAAAGATGGGACATTCGCCGTGAAGGACGGCGATGGACGAGGGAAGAATCGGAGTATTGGATGTACCACGCGCCCGAAAAGATTGAGTTCGTAGGCGGCATCTTCGTCGGCGAACGAGAGCGTCTCCTTGTGCTGGGTATGCTCCTCGAACTCCTTGGTATCAACAAAGTCGTGCGCTTCGGAAACCTCGCCGATTGGAAGGCCGCCATCGCTGACCTGGAACGAGAATTAGGTTCAACGAGCGAACAAGAGCGAGAATCGATGTGATGAAACGGTTCGCTTAATCTACAACCGCCCGTTGTTTTGTTCGAGAGATCAGAGGTATTTCCTTCGCAGGTTTGCTCATGAGTGATACCGCTACTTACACCGGCAAAAACATTGTTGTCCTCGAAGGGTTGGAACCCGTGCGCAAACGGCCGTCGATGTATATCGGCGGCGTGGACGCCAAGGGGTTGCACCATCTCGTTTGGGAAATTGTCGATAACGCCGTCGATGAATATCTGAATGGCCACGCGGATACGGTCACGGTGACGCTGCACAAGAGCGGCGATGCCGTCACTGTCAGCGACAATGGCCGCGGTATTCCGGTTGATATGCACCCCAAGCACAAACGGCCGGCCCTCGAATTGATTCTCACCACGCTGCATTCCGGCGCCAAATTCGGCGACGGCGAAAGCTATCTTCACTCCGGCGGTCTGCACGGCGTCGGCTCGTCGGTCGTCAACGCCCTATCGCGCAAACTCATCGCCACCATCCGCCGCGATGGGTTCGAGTGGCAGCAGGCGTTCCGCCGCGGCAAGCCGGCCGGCGAACTGGAAAAACTCGCCGCTCTTCGCGGCCACGGCACGACCATTTACTTTGAGCCGGACCCCGACATCTTCAAGACGACGCAATTGGACCCAAAATGGATACGCGAACACCTTGAAAGCATGTCGTATATCCACAGTGGATTGAAGATTATCTTCAAGGATGAGATCGCCAAGGAAACCTACGATCTGACGCATCCCGGCGGCATTCCGGAGTTTTTACAGCGTCTCGTCACCGAAGGACAGAAGCCGCCCGTAACAGAAACGCCGTTCACGCTCGCCCGCAATAATGGCGAGAAGATGGAAGTGGCCTTGCAATGGACCGAGTCCACCGAGGAGGCGTTTCGTTCCTATGTCAACGGCATCCGCACCTCCGCGGGCGGCACGCACGAAAACGGCTTCAAAAAGGGCATCGCCAAGGCCATTCGCAACTACATGGCCACGCACAACGTCAAGGAGAAGGGACTGGAAATCAGCGCCGAGGACATCCGCGAAGGCGTGGTCGGCATTCTGTCGATCTTCGTGCGCGAGCCGATGTTTCAAGGACAGACCAAGGAGAAACTGAACAATCCGGAGTTGGAAGGCGTCGTTTCCGGCTTGGTGGCCCCAGCGCTGGAAGCTTGGCTCAACGCCAATATGACGGCCTCGGATCAGATCGTCGGCCGCATCGTCCTTTCCGCCAAGGCCCGACTCGCCTCGCGTGAGGCTGCCAGCGAGGTAAAACGCAAGTCGGTCACGCAGCGCCGCCTCAACCTGCCGGGCAAACTCGCCGATTGCAAGGCGACCAGCCTCGATGAATCCGAGTTGTTCCTCGTCGAAGGCGACTCGGCCGGTGGCTCGACAAAGCAGGGACGCAACAATAAGACGCAGGCTGTGCTGCCGCTGCGCGGCAAAATTCTCAATTCCGAGGGACTGCCGCTCAACAAGGTATTGATGAATACGGAGTTAAACGACCTGGTATCGGCGATTGGCACCGGCGCCGGCGAGAAGTTCGACCTGGGCGGACTCCGTTACGGCAAAATCATTCTCCTCATGGACGCGGACGCGGACGGCCATCATATCACGACGCTGATGCTGGTGTTCTTCTTCCGCCACATGACCGAATTGATCCGCAAGGGCCGCGTCTTTTTGGCGCAACCGCCACTGTATCGCATCGATGTCGGCAAGGAAACTTTCTGGGCGCGCGACGACGCGCACAAGGAAGAGATTCTCGCCGGCTTGCGGGCCAACGCCAAGCCGGAGGTGTCGCGTTTCAAGGGCTTGGGCGAGATGGACCCGAAGGTTCTCGCCGAGACGACGCTGGACCCACGCCACCGCACGCTGTTGCAAGTGCAAATCGACTCGAATCTGGAGACAGACAAGATGTTTGTCGATTTGCTGGGCAAAGACCCGTCGCAGCGTTATCGCTTCATCATGGACAAGGCGGCGCGCGCGGTGGCGGAAGAACTGGACGTGTAAGAATGGGAAAGCCGCATGTGACTTCCCATAATGTATCAGGCCATGAGCCGCGCTAACGTGGAATCAATTTCTCGCCTTTCGGGTTGTCGGATCGATAGAAAGACTTGTGATTTCTCTGTTCCAAAATGAGCAGAGATAGCGAGGTGGCCATTATGCGACCTCCCGGTGAACCGCCCCAACTGCCGCTCTGGTGTTGATGTTTCGGCTTGTCGCCCTTGTCCTGCCCGGCGAGGAGACAGTCGCCGATACCACGATGGACTTTACGGTCGTCCGAGTCAACGCCCGTGTCCCAATATCGCCAGATCTCGCCTCGCATGTGAAACATAACCTGACTCGCGTAATAAAGGTAATAGATGTTGTCGAGTTTATCGGGGTAATGGTTTTTGATCCGCACCACTCCGTGGACTAGACTGGGGTTGCGTGGATTGACGAGACTATACTGGCGGCACAATAGGCCGACCGCCGTCATGCTCATCGTCTCTCGGCCGCCGGGCGTATAGCTATAACCGCCTTTTTTCTCGCTTTCGCACGAATCGAGGAATTTTTCAGCGAGTTCGAGAGTCTTTTTAGGAGCATTAAGCCCCGCTTGCTGTCCACGCTTGAGGGCGATATATTGCCAGCCTGTTACGGAGAGGTCGCCGGGTTGCCTCGGCTCATAACGCCAGCCGCCGCCTGTGGGATCCTGGGCATCGGCGATGAAATCGAGGGCTTTCTGGGCCGGTCCTTTCAGAGTCTTGTCTTTCGTCAAGCCATAGGCATCGCATAGGACGCGGCTCGCCAGTCCATTCGCGTACATGTCTTTGTCGAAGGAGCCGTCCTTGTTCTGCTTGGCTAGCAGATACTTCAATCCCGCATCCACGATCTTGCTATAATCCGGCTTCTTATCGGAGCTTTTGCGTGTATGGCCGGCCGCCAGGAAGGGCAGCACACCAAAAGCCGTGGCCGCGATGTCGTTGTGAATCTTCACACCGGCCTCGCAATCGCACACGAAAATTTTGCCTTCGGGCAACAGTTTCTCGCGAGCATCCTTATTGAATGCGTGCAGCGACCAATGGCCGTCCTGGGCCTGATGCAGTGCAAGCCACTCCAAACCGCGATCAATGGCGCGATCGTATTTGTCCTTTTTCCTCGCCGGAACCGGTACTCGGGCGGGTGTTTCGGGAACGGAAAACACTCCCAGCAGCAGGACGCCGAAGAAACCAATCGCCAGACCGAATACGAGCGGAAGTCGTTTTGTTAGGAGCCGGATGCCAAACATGACTGTCTCCTGAGCGAGCAAGCTGAACTAATTAGACGTCTCGTGCGTCGAGACAATGAGGGTTGGTCCGAAGCGGCTCTCATGTTAATCGGCACCGAGACAATCAGCAAGCAAATCCGACAATCTGCTGCCGGAAGGCACGATAAAAAGCTCCCGCGATCTGCAAAGATCGCGAGAGCCTAGCGAGTCTGTGTCTGCTTCCATCCCACAAATTATGTGTGATCGCTCCCCTTCTTCTGTTGGCGGTTCGTCCGTCTTGACTATTTACTGCGCGATGCACTCTTGATACAGCTGCTCGAAGTCGGGGCTGGTCTTGGTGGCGGCCTTCTTGATCCGGGCGAGGAATTTCTTTTCGTTGTCATCGATCTTGCCGTCGGCGAAGAGCATCTTGCGGAGCCAATTCGTTTCCTTGGTCGAGATTTTGCCGTCGCGCAGCACATTCTGCTCGATGGCCTTGAAAAACAGCGTCTCGAACTTGGAATTCACCTCGGTCTTCTTCGCCTTGGCTTTCTTCTGCGCGCTGTTGCGCAGCTCGATGAGGAACTCAACTTCCTTGGCGTCGATCTTGCCGTCGGCCCACAATTCCTTTTGCAAGACGCGAACCTCGGCATCGTCGATCGTGCCGTCGGCCAGGATCACTTCCACAGCTAATTTCCGAAAATCTGCCATGAATAACCTCCCTTATGGTGCTATAGCACAGCCGGCCGCCTCCCGCGGAGGATGGAACACGGCTCAATGAACACAAATATAGGGAGCCTGATAGGGTTCGCCTGCGCCTGCGAAAAAAAACTACTAGGCCATCCATCTTCATGTGACGGGTAAAGTCCGCGAAGTTTCCGGGGTACGGCGGCCAGAGTGAAGGTCCCGTGGATGTGTCTCCTCTACTCGGAGGAGAGGGGAGTAGCATGGCCCATGCGGGACTCAACAAGTCTTGAATTAGCAAGCGGAGAGGGAGGGTGTGGGGGGTGAAAAAATTATTCTTCGCAAATACCCTGAAGCACCAGGGTTTGCGAAAGACGATGAACTTTCATCCCTGCCGAAGCCGGCGTCGAGGATGGAGCCGGTGATGCGGTCGGCCACGTCGATGAAGGAATTCTGTGGCCTGCCGATGTCCCAGGGTGCTTGGCCAGCGTAGGCGCTCTCGAATGTACTGCGGTCGGGTACGGTGGTCATGGTGGCTCTCCAGATGGTCAGGTGGTGGCTATTCTATCCTCATGGGCAGGATGAACGAGACGCACCAGGAAATCGGAGCCGATCATGGATAAGGTTAACCTCAACGAGAAGCTGGCGCAGTTCAGCGACCAGTGCAAGCCGAAGATCGTCGGCGAGTTGAACGGCCAGCAAGTGAAGTTGGTCAAGTTCCAGGGCCATTCCTGTGGCACCACCACGACCACGAAGACGAACTCTTCCTGGTCGTCAGAGGCCGGTTTCGCATGGAGTTTCGGGATCGGCACGTCTGGCTGGAAGAGGGCGAGTTCCTGATCGTCCCCCGTGGGGTCGAACACCGGCCCGTCGCCGACGAGGAGGAAGCGCACGTCCTGCTGTTCGAGCCGGCCTCGACGCTGAACACGGGCAACGCACAGAACGAGTGGACGGTCGCTCAACTCGACCGTATCTGACAGGGGGTTCGATGGCGAAGCGCAGCGAAAAGACGGTCCTGTTCCTCTGCACCGGCAACTACTACCGCAGCCGGTTCGCCGAAGTTCTGTTCAACTCGGTGGCCGGCAAGATGGGGCTGCCATGGCGGGCGTACTCCAGGGGGTTGGCCCTGGAGCGAGGCGTCAACAACGTCGGCCCGATGGCGGCGTCGGCAATCAAGGCGCTGGAGGCGATGGGCGTCCGAGCCGCCGACGCCGTGACCCGCCTGCCGGCGCAGGTGACGACCGACGACCTGGAAGGGGCGGCGTTGGTCGTCGCTCTGAAACACGCCGAACACCTGCCGCTGCTGCAAGAGCGCTTCCCGGCCTGGGCCGAGAAGGTCGAGTTCTGGCATGTTGACGACGCCCCGGAAGTGCTTGGCCTGATTGAGCAGGAAGTTATGGGTCTCGTCGCCCGCATCCTCGGCGGGGGCCAGCACCAGGACAGTCTGCCGACTGAAGCAGCGCCGGCACGCCCCGCAGTCAAGGAGCCGGCCAAGAAGCCCGTGACTCTGAAGGTCGGCCGAGAGACGGCGGGCCGGCGTGGCAAGGGCGTGACGACCGTGTTCGACGTGCCCCTGGACGAGAGCGCCTTGCGAGAACTGGCCGCAACTCTCAAGCAGCGGTGCGGCACCGGAGGGACGGTCAAGGACGGGCGCATCGAGATTCAGGGCGACCAACGGGAGCGCATCGTCGCCGAGTTGGAGAAGTTGGGCTACCGAGTCAAACGAGTTGGGGGCTGAGATGGACCGTTGCCCGTCGTGTTTCATTGCTCGTGAATAAATCCCTACTTGGCCAGTTGCTATCCTGATTCTATCGATCGCTCCCCAAGCAAGGCCAACGACATGAAGCTGATGTTGCGGAAACCTGACCCGGCGATCATCTCACAGTTTCTCGATGCGGAGGCGAAGCTGAGTTTCAGCTACTCAGCAGTGGGAGCCACGGCCAGTCAACCTCCATCCGGTTACGACGTTGACCACACCCGGATTAAGCTCGGTGAAGGAGAGCCGATGTTCCTGGCAGCGAAAACTGCTCTGGAACGCTGGGAACATTTTCGCCTCGGCTGGGCAGAAGCATGGCCGTCCGATACGCCGATCCAGGAAGGGCGTGGCGTGGCGATGGTTGCCCGCTCCTTCGGCCTGTGGTCGCTCAATGCTTGCCGGATCGTCTATGTCCTGAACGAGGATGGGAAACGGTTTGGCTTTGCTTACGGCACCTTGCCGGGGCACGTCGAGTCCGGCGAGGAGCGGTTTCTGATCGAGCGGGACACGACGGACGGAAGCGTTTGGTACGACATCCTGGCCTTCTCCCGGCCTCGGCACATCCTGGCACATCTAGGTTATCCCTGGGTCCGGTGCTTGCAAAACCGATTCAGGGAACATTCTGGAGCGGCGATGCAGAGGGCAGTGAACATGGCATTCGGCGTCTGCGGGCGATAGATTGGCTGGTGTCGAACCGCTCGTAAGGAGGATCGCAACATGCCGTAACCGTGGAAGATAGCCGTTCTCGTCGTTCTTCTTGGAACCGGCGCTGCTTCCGCTCAGGAGAAGCCGGTCGTCGGCCTGATACCGAAGGCGGCGAAGCCGATCAAACTCGACGGTAAGCTCGATGAGTGGGACGGGGCATTCGTCACGGCCGTCCATGTCGGCCATCCTGATTTCCTCAACCGAGGCGGGCAGTTCCTCTTCCTGTGGGACGACAAGAACCTCTACATCGGCTTGCGCTGCCTGGATCAGAAACCGGCGCATGTCGGACCCGACAATCAAATCTGGAACGGCGATGCCGTCGAGTTCTACTTGGATAAGCGAAATATCGGCCATGAAAAAGCTTCTCCTTGTTCCGATGTCAAAGCCGTGCCGCTTTTCTAGCCTTCCTGAAGGAATTTAGCGAGCCATCATACCGAACCCTTTGCCCGGAGGGATTGTCCATCTCATCGACCGCATGGCGCTCACCAAGACTGGCTGGTATCGGCCAGGGAAGATGATGGATCATGCTGCACTATCCGAAGATTCCCGGCAGTCGCCATTGCCCCAATGGACGTTGCGTGGCATTCGAGAAATACGATGGCACGAATCTGCATTGGGAATGGGATCGTGAATTTGGCTGGCACAGCTTTGGGACTCGACGTGATGGGTTCACTCTCACCAAGATCGGCATCGAGCAGTTTGTCCAGGCCCACACTCATCTTTCGGAGTGCGTCGAGGTCTTTCAGGCACAACTTGCTGATGGCATCGAGAAGGTGTTCATCGACGTTGGCAGGTATCGGGAATTTACCAGCCTCAAGGTCTTCACCGAGTTTTTCGGGCCAAACTCATTCTCAGGTTTGCACAAGGCCGACGATCCGAAGCAGTTGATGATCTTTGATGTGTGGGCCGAACCGTTCGGTTTCATCGGGCCAGAGGCGTTCTTGGCCGATGTTGGTCATCTTCCGAGTGCCAGGGTCGTTTACCGGGGCAAATTGACCGGAAAGTTCTGCGACGACGTGCGCCAAGGAAGGTACGGAGTGAATGAAGGCGTCGTCTGCAAGGGAGGCAGCGGCGGGGCCGATCTGTGGATGGTCAAGATAAAGACCTCTGCCTACATGGAAAAACTCAAGGCAGCCTTTGCGGACCATTGGGAACAGTTTTGGGAATGAGGGAGGAGGCTTCGGTGATGTTTGACATCCGGCAGGTCGATCTCGGCAAACTCAACAGCATGACCAAGTACCCCTCGATCCTCACCTACCACGCCCTCGGTGACAAGGGCGTGTTGCAGGACAACGTGCAAATCCCCTTCGAGGGCCGGATCATCGGCACGGAGAAGGTGGACGGCACCAACACCCGCTTGATTTTCTGCCCGGATCAGAGCGTCCTGGTCGGCAGCCGGGAAGACCTGCTTTGGGAGCGCCGGGATTTGATCGGCAACCCGGCAATGGGCATCGTGGATGCCGTGAAGGAGACAGTGCAGCGACTCGTGGAAACGCTTTGCCGTCCGGGGCGCATCGCCGTTTACTTCGTCGAGGTTTTTGGCCGCAGCATCGGCGGCGGTGCCAAGAACTACACGAAGACCGGCAAGGTCGGCTTCCGCTTGTTCGACATGGTTTTCATTGAGAACTTCGACGAGCTATTCGACTGGCCAGCCGACCGGATCGCTCACTGGCGAGAAAACGGCGGACAGAGATATGTCGATGCCGACGCGATCGTGAAGCTGGCCGCTGAGGTCGGCTTCCAGACGGTCCCGGCCTTGTTCGACACGGCTGCCACCCAGCTTCCGACCGATTTGGAAGAAACCTACCGTTTCCTGCTCGCTTTTCCATCCAGCCAGTGCAAGCTGGATGAGGATGCCAACGGCGTCCCGGAAGGCGTCGTTGTCCGCAGCCCGGATCGCTCTCGGATTGCAAAGCTGCGTCGGGAGGATTACGAGCGCACCTTGAAGCGGCGAAAGAAATGACAAACAAAACGGTGAAACGGTTCAATTTCGCCTCAGGTGACTGGTGATCCGAAGACGACGCTGGAGCAGTTCTGGCAGGAGAAGAAGTGCTTGGCAGTGTGGGTGGAGGGGGATTGACGGGTGGCAAACTCCAGTATCGAACTCCGAGATCGGTTCCTGGGCTGCCTGCTGGGTTGCGCCGTAGGCGATGCGCTCGGCGCTCCCTACGAAGGCTTGTGGTCCCATTCCATCCCCGACATCGAAACGCTGCTATCGGGCTTTGCTGAATTCGAGGGCTTTCCACCCGGTCAGTACACCGACGACACGCAACTATCGCTGGCCACCGTCGAGGCGATTCTTGACGCCGAGGAGGTGGTTCCTGTTGTGGTTGCCCGCCACATTGCCAGGTTGTGGAAAACGCAATCCGTGGTCGGGCCAGGCGGTGCATGTACGCAAGCGGCCCATCGTTTTCTCAAGACAGGCGACTGGACCTCCTGCGGCGCTCCTGCGGGCCAGGCTGGAAATGGAACGGCCATGCGAACGGCGGTCCTGGGCCTTTTCTTCCTTCGAGAAATTGACCGGCTCCCCGGTGTCGTTGCGGATATTTCTCGGATCACCCATCAAGACCCACGAAGCGTGGCGGGCGGCGTGGCCATAGCCAAGGCCGCACAGCTTCTTACGAATGACGTTCGTTCACCGGAGGCGTTCTGCCGGGAGATAGCCGAGGCCACCGAAGTCTACGAACCCCAATTCGCCGAGACGGTGCGGGAATTGCCTTCGCTCATGATGAAAAGCCCTGAAACGACACTACACCATATCGCCTGGTCGGGAATGGCGAGGCCGGAATTCGACAAACCGATCATCACACCGTTTGTCATCCCCACGGTCCTGGCGTCGTTGTGGTGCGTGCTGGAAAATCTCGATTCCTGGTCCCAGGCGGTGGCAAAGGCGATTGGATTAGGTGGCGACGTGGACACGCTGGGAGCCATCGTCGGGGCGCTTATGGGAACGAGACTCGGAGTGGCCGATATTCCCAGTCATCTTGTTGAGACGGTGCTCAATGTGGCGAAAATACGGTCCTTGGCTGTCCGTTATCATGCTCTTGTCGCCAGGAAGGGATAGGTCAAGGATTACCGCCTTAGTGATCTAACGGTAGAAGTCGATCCAGTTCAACGTGATCGACTTCGGATTGCCCTCGAAGAAGGCCCTCGGCAGCGACATCTCGAACCGGCCCTTCTCGGTCCGGACTTCCACGGCGTCATCCTTCCGCTTCGTCGTGATCTTGTATTCCGAGGACTGGTCGCAGGCGACGGCCACGGCCAGGCCACCCGAACTCACGAGGAGAACCAGGGCAACAAACGCAAGTTTCATCGGACCTCCGTGCGAGCCTCCAGCGTTTCCTGATGACATTTCTGGTATTCTACCGACTGCCGGACTCGGTTCTACTTCAACTTTCGACCGCACCAGGGGAGTTGAGGGAGGAGCTTTTGGGAACCCGATGACGCCAGCGAAGTGCGTGAGCAGGATGTCCAGCCAACCTGCCGAAGCCAGGTCAGGGTCATCAGGGAATAAGGCAACCAGGGCCGCAGGCGGACGTGGCGAGGCCATCATCATCTTCCCTTCGGTGATGGCTGCGGCGATCTCCAGGCTCCACTCTTCCCAAAGCGACGATTCGCCCTTACGCTCGGCGGCGAAGTACCCCTCCAAAGCGCTCCAGGCGGGTTTCGCTCACTTGGGCCGTACTCTTTGTCCCGGCCCAGGTAGAAGCGCTGCTGCGCCCGCTTGCCGCTTCGGGTGAGCTTCCAGCCAAGGTCACGCCGATCCTGTCCGGCCAGGTCAAGAGTTGCTATCGGAGCCTTATTTGCACGGGTGAGAGAGCTTATCCGACAGTGACATTTTACGCCAAAATCGGATAAATAGCACTCGCTCATCGGATAAGAAAAGGCCGGTTTTTCGGATAAATTGGCTTCTCAGAGACGGGAAGAGCCAGACATGTTTTTCGCAAGTCTATTTATTTTAGGTAGTTGCGTCGTTAGAAATGTTAACAAAGCGGAGAGGGAGGGATTCGAACCCTCGGTAGGATTGCTCCCACACCGGTTTTCGAGACCGGCCCGATCGGCCACTCCGGCACCTCTCCGTGATAAGTCACTACGACCATCTCCAGCATTCTAGCGAGCGCGGCAATCTCCAACAACCCTTCCCCCTAGGCGGAAGCCTTCGGCGCATTTAAGAATGGGCGTGCCTCAAGCCGAGTCGCATCAACACAACCCTCATCTCTTCGAGGGGCGCGGCAGGCGCGCGCAAACAACGCCAGCCGACGTGCCCGTCGGGGCGCACAAGAACGACTCCCGTCGGCTCGACTTCCGACAAACCTTCCCACCGCGCTTGCGCATCGATAAGGTCTGCCAGATCGCCCGGACCAATTGACAAGCATGTAATGGGTATGGCCCATTCCTGTTGCAAGGACCGGGCCGCATCAAGCCAGACTTTGTGACCGGGCGGATGGGTCAACAACAGCAGCCCATCGGGGTCTACCACATCCGACAACGGCAGACGCATCGAATCGCGGACAACCCAAAGATGAGGCAGCCGCGAGCCGGGCCATGTGGTCGGCAGATAATCGATCACCGGATCTTTCGCCTGCGGCTTGAGCGAAGATTCCGGGATGACCGCGCCTTGACCGTAGGAGAAACCCAGATCCAGACCGAGGAAACGGTAATGCGGCGCCTGTCCCGGTAGAAGCGCCTGAAAGCGCGCGCGTATTTGGTCGCCGCGCGCACCTTCTTTATCCAACAGGGAAAGCCTTTTCATGGCCCAGCGCAGAGCCAGGTTAATCAAGCCTCGTTGCCAGGCTTTCGGCAACGAACCGAAGATTCGATTGGTCTGCACCGCCGTCAGCGTTCGCAGGTTTTTGAGGTCCAGACCGACGACTTGATTCAGTTCATTCATGTTCTCGAAATTTCGCACGCTATGCTCGAGATTCGTCCGCGCGACGGGCCGGCGCTCCATCTCATACGTTTGCAGTAATTCGGGGGAAGCATGGCCGCGCACGACGGCGGCGATCTTCCAGGCCAGGTTGTGCGCGTCCTGCACTCCCGTGTTCAGCCCCAGCCCTCCCGTCGGCGGGAAACTGTGCGCCGCATCGCCGGCGAGGAACACCCGTCCCAACTGAAACGTGTCCGCCAACTTGGCGGTGAGAACCCAGGGGCGAACCTGCTGGAGTTTCAAATCCGCCACCTCGCGCGTCCCGATAGCACCGGCGATCAGGTTCAAGCAAACGGCCGGCGTGAACTGCTCCGGGGTTTGCTGCGGTGGGAAATAGGGTGTGAACAGAACCCACTCGGTAGGCAGCCAGTGAGCGATGAGGACGCCCATGACATCCGGGTTCAGCACCCAATACAAGATGCCCTTGCGATGGTTCACGAGATGCCCCAGGTCGGCGTAAAAGTGCATGCCGATCATGTGCTGCAAGACCGGGCCATTCATGGCAATGCCCAGGCTTCGGCGTACCTGGCTCGAAGCGCCATCGCAGGCAATCAGGTAATTCGCTTGCAGAACAATCGCTTCGCCACCGGTTTGATCGGTCAGAGTGGCGTTCACCTTCTCGGCATCCTGGCTAACGGCGAGGTATTGATGATGGCGGTAAAAAGTGATGGCGGGATCATCCTCGATGCGACGCCACAGCATCGGCTCCAGCTTGTGTTGGGGAAATTGCACCATATGCGTGGGACTGACCGCCTGCTCCCCCAGGAGATCGTCCGGGACCACCCAGCAGCGTCCCAATTCGCGCCCAGCCAGCGATACAACCCAGGTGATATAGCCGCGCTCCAGCGGATCTTGGCAGGCCGCTTGAATCGGAGCCTCGACGCCGATTTCACGGAAAACCTCCATCGTGCGCGTATTGAGAATACAGGCGGCCGGGTGTTGTTGCGGCTCGTCGTTGCGCTCCACCAGCGCCACCGAGAGACCCCGCTTCGCCAACAAGAGGGCGAGGGTGCAGCCCGTCGGACCCGCACCGATAATCAGAGCCGTGCTTACTCGATCCTTGCTTTTGGCAGACATAAGGCACATACTAGCACCGGAAGCTATCCGCCC
>DATNCY010000303.1:0-11470 GCA_035553375.1 Gemmataceae bacterium | reverse complement strand
GCTGGTCCGATCGGCTGTGAACTGAGCCAGGCCTTTCGACGCTTCGGCAGTGAGGTTCATCTCATCAATCGTTCGCCCGGTCTGCTTGGCAAAGAGGAACCGGAGGCAGTCGCGGTCATTCGGCAGCAATTCGAGCGTGAGGAGATTCATTTGCATCTCGGAGCGAAGGTACGCGGCGGCGAGCCATCGCATTTGATCATTGAGGAAGCGGGCAATACGGTGAGACTGGAAGCGGATGCCGTCCTCATCGCAGTCGGTCGCCGGGCGAATGTCGAAGGGCTTGGACTGGAGCAAGCCGGTGTCGAATACGATGCGCACGGCGTGCGCGTGAACGATTTTTTGCGGACGAGCAATCGGCGCATCTACGCCGCCGGTGACGTTTGTTCGCCGTACAAGTTCACGCATGTCGCCGATGCACTCGCGCGGATCGCCCTGCGTAATGCCTTCTATTCATTCGGCATCTTCGGCCGCGCGCGTGCGAGCGATCTGGTCATTCCCTGGTGTACCTACACGGATCCCGAAGTGGCTCACGTCGGTCTGACTGCGGCGCAGGCCCACGAGCGCGGCATGGCGATACGGACTTTCCGCGTGCCTCTGGCGGAGGTGGATCGTGCCGTCCTTGATGGGGAGACGAATGGCTTTGCGCTCATCCATGTTCGCAAGAGCAGCGATCGCATTGTGGGCGCGACGATTGTCGCGGCCCATGCCGGAGAGATGATCGGCGCGGTGGTACTCGCGATGACGCGGAAGCTGGGGCTTTCGGCCCTGGCGCAGACAATCTTCGCCTATCCGACGCAGGCCGAGGCGATCAAGCGTTTGGGCGATGCTTACCAGAAAGCGCGGCTGACGCCGTGGACAGCAGCGTTTCTCCGTGCGATCCTGCGCGGGCGGCGCTAATCTTCCACTCCTATCGGTCGCCTCTGGATTTCGCCCCGTCGCCGCCTTATGATCGAGAAAGAATCCGCTACTTCCTTGCCTACCCTCTTTGGACGGATCTCGATATGGCTTCCTCAAGCGGTTGGTGTGGCGTCACACGGCGCGGTTTCCTTCTCGGCGCGGCCGGTGGACTCGCGGCGGGTTTGCCGGCGGCGTGGTTTGCCCGCGATTTGCTGCAACCTCTGCTGCAACATCCGCATGCCTTGCCTCATAGCGACACCACAACGCTGGCACCGCCGAACAGCATGCCCGGACCTTATCCCGGTCGCGTCATCGAAGTGCGTCATCCGCAGGCCGTCTCACCCAAGAACGCCATCAATCCTGCCGCCGTCGAGCGCATGATCGATCGCGGCATGGCAATGCTGACCGGCGCGGAGCCGGGCGATGTACGCGGTGCTTGGGGGCGATTTTTCGAGAAAGGGCAAGTCGTCGGTATCAAGGTCAACCCGGTTGGCCGTAAGGCGCTGCCGGGCGAATGGGGACGCAATCCCAATTCCATCGGTGCCATCTCCAGCCCCGCCGTGCTGGTCAAGGTCGTCAAGTGTCTCCGCGAAGTCGGTCTCAAACCGCAAGACATTATTGTCTTCGAGCGATACGCCAATGAGTTTGAAGATGCCGGCTATCTGAAATTGGTCGAGCGCGAGCTGCCGGGCGTGCGCTGGTATGCGTCGGCACACAGTTACAGCGATACACAACTCGACATCGCCGGCTTCGACCGGGGCCGCGACGTATGTTCGCCGGAGATGGCCCGCCATATCACCGGCTACGATCCCGACGTGTTCACCACGATGGGCTTTTGCGCTCCCGAACATTCGCGGCGCGACGATCGCCGCTATCGCTCGCATCTCTCCATGATCGTGTCGCGTCTCGTGGATAAGGTCATCAACATTCCCGTCCTCAAGGACCATCGCTCGGCCGGCGTGACCCTCGCTTTGAAAAACATGTCACACGGTATGAATAACAACGTGGCGCGCAGTCATCTCGGTTTGCAGGCACACGGTTTCGGCCCGACCTCATCGCATATGTCCGGCCCCAATCAATGCAATACCTTCATCCCGCAGGCTGTTTCGCAGGAACGTCTGCGCCGGAAAGCGACACTGCACATTCTCGATGGCTTAATCGGCGTGTACGAAGGCGGTCCCGGTTGCTGGAACAAGACGTGGGCCACTTGGCGGCACAACGGCTTATTCTTCGCCACCGATCCGGTGGCTCTCGATCATGTCGGTTGGGACACGATTGACGCCCAGCGCGCCCGCGAAGGTTGGTCGCCGGTCGAGCGCATGGGTTGGGTCAATCACACCCCCGAAGCGATTGTCGCCGGCGGCTTGGCTCCTCTGGCCGCTCACAATCTGGCTGGCGCTCTGCCGTTGGCCATCGCTTCCGCCAATCGCCAGGCCGGACGCGGCAGCGAGACGTTCAATCTGCGTCAACCCGAACACATCATCCTCGCCGGCGTCCTCGGCCTGGGCCGCTTTCAACGCGGCGAGATCGACCACCGTAAAACCAATGCAGAGTGAAGAATGCAGAATGCAGAATGAAAACCAGATGTCTTTCATTCTGCATTCTGCATTCTTCACTCTGCATTCTACCGGTTACGGTACCACGGCGGGCGGGCGGACGTAGCCCGTCTGCTTCTCTTCCTCTTCCTCCTGGATGATGATGCGCGGCGTCACCATGATGAGCAAGCTCTCCGCCGACCGGCCGTAGGCGACGTTCTTGAAGAGACGGCTCAGGTACGGAATCTTGCTGAGGACCGGAGGACCGTACTCGTTACGGCCTTCCGACAGACGTTTCAGACCGCCCATCAGCACCGTGCCGCCATCGGGCACCGCCACGGTCGTCTGCACGAACACGCGCGTCAGACGCGGCTGCTGGACGAACTGCGTGAAGACCACCGGTTGGCCGGTCGCCGTCCCGTCGAACAGCGGGAAGATCGGCGTCACCACCGGGAAGAGGTTGACTTCACCGTTGACCAAGTTCGACAGGTTCGGTGCCAGCGACAGACGCACGAAACGCCGATCCGCCGAGATGACCGCCTGGATCGTCAACTGCACGCCCAGGGGGAACAAGGTTGTCTGAGGGAAGTAGGTGAATTGACCCAACTGGGGAATCACCTGCACGCCCACGACGAAGAACTGGAAGTCCTGCACGTTGATGTTGGCGGTCTGGCCGTTGAACAACGTCAGCTTGGGCGCCTGCATGACGTTGGAGCGAACATCGCCTTGCACGGCCTCCATGAACAGGAACACCTGAATGTCACTGAGGAAGGCCAGGCCCATCGTCAGACCACCAAAACCCGGCACGCCAGGATAGCCGCCGAACGGCGGGATGGCTTGCTGGTACGTCGTCTGCGTAATCGGGATGTTCAGATCGCTCGTCAAGGTACCGGCCGGCGTCAGACCCGAGAGCAAGGGGCCTGTGAACTGGTTGATGTAGCCGGGCTGCTGGAAGTTGCCCGACGTTAACTGCGGCTGATACTTGCTGGTGCCCTTGTTGACGATGTTCAGGTTGAAGTTGACGCCGATACGCTCGAAGAAGTCCTCGGCGATGCTGATGAACTTGACCTCGACGGCCACTTCCTGATCCTGCAACCGTCGCAAGGCGGACAGCAGATCGGCGACCTGATCCTGGATGTCCGGCGTCTGATTGATAATCAGCGACTGCGACAAGGGGAAATAATCGATGGTGCCCGGACCGCCCTGCTCACCCCAACTCTTGGGCGAGATGGTATTGGTGATGAGCTTGATGAGCATTTCTTCGTTGGTCTGCGACGCCTTCTTGGTCACCTGCGGCTGGCCGCCGGTATCGGCCGCGAAGCCGCTGCCGCCGCTGCCGCGGGACATCGAGCCGCCCATCGGCGCGCCGACCTGCTGGCCGCCGTTGAGCGAGTTCGGTCCCGTCACCGGCATCGGCGAGCCGGTCATCGGCGTATTGATGTTCTGCATGCCCAGATCCGGCGGGGCGACCACGCCGACCGTGCCGTAGTTCTCCACGGCGATAATCAGGTCGGTCACCTGATACACCTTCTGCTCCAGCTTGCCGCGAGCATGTTCGTCGGTGGTGATCTGCAACACATCGTCGCGGACGACATACGTCAGATGCACCGAACGCAGGAGCAGATTCAGGGCCGACTTCAGCGAGATCTGTTCGAGCTTGATCGTCACCGGCAAATCCTGGCTGATGCCCTTCTCGGCCAGGGCCGGATCATCGACGTAGATGTTGATGCCGTACAAGCCACGCAAATCGTCGATGACCTGTCGCAGCGGCTGATTGACAAAGTTGATGTTCGCCGGCGTACTCAGCTTACGCTCAATGTTCCGCTCTTCCGTCGTCTTGCGCGGCATGGGCAGCGTGTGCAAGGCATCTAGCGATCCCCGCTTCTGGATGAGGGCGCGGCGTTCGGGATCCCCTTCAAAGGTAATGTTGCGCTTGATGACATTGGGATCGCCCTCCGATTCGGCATCATTCAGCCCATCGTTGAACAGCACTTCCTTGCCGTCCTTGAGGCTCTTGGCCTCATGCTGGCGGCGCTGCGTGCGGGCGATGGCGATGGCGGCGGCGGCCATCGGATTGTCGGGATCGAGTTCCTTGGCCCGCATGGCCAGAGCCTCGGCTTCGGGATATTTGCCGAGCCTGAGCAGTCCATTATACTGTTTCATCAGTTCGGCCACGTTCTTCTGCTTGACCTGCTCGGCGTTCTGGTTCTTGGCGAGCCGCAGCTTGTTCTCGCGCGTCGAGGAGGTGGACTGGTTGGCGAACTCGACCTGCGCCTTCATGATGCGGAACTGCTGAACCCGCGAATCGATCGGCCTGCGTAACAAGGTCAGCTGGCCGGCGTCGAGTTGTTCTTCCGACAGTCGCGTGAGATAGTCCGTGAGCATGTCCACGGCGGCTTCGGTCTGGCCGCTGCGGAAGCGTTCCAGCGCCTGCGATTGAACGTCCATGCCCTCTTGACGGAGTTGCTGGAACTTGACTTCGCGCATGGCCCGTGTGCGTGCGAGCAGCGATTGATCGGGACCGTCCGTGGCCCGCGCCCGTCCCGGCTCGCCACCGACCGGCGTGCGCAGAACGGGTTGCGGATTGAACGACGAGCCTGAGGTCTTATCGCGTGGCTCTTGCACCTGCTGCGCACTGGTAAGCGCAATCGGCGTAGCGCGTGCGGCCGGCTGCATTTCAGGCGTGTTGAGGATTTCACGCAACTTGCCCTGCCGACGCTCATCCAACTGTTTGGTATCGATGGCCGCCAGCAGAAGGCCGGCCTGATGATAGTCGCGGCGTCGGTACGAGGCCTCCACGGCGTCGAAAGCGTGGTTGCTGCGCAGACGTTTCTGCGAGAACTCTTCGTTGTCGATGCTACGCAGCACCGCCAGCGCTTGCTCGCGCACCGGATAGTTGCAGGCTTCTTCCGCCATGCGGCGCGCGTTGGCCGTCTGGCCCGCTTTCAGTTCCAAACGCGCCTTGTCGAGCAACTCCAGTCCTTTGGACGCACTTAGAGCGGGGGGTGTCAGCCCCTGAGCGGGGGGCGTCAGTCCCTTGAGATTCGGTGAACCCGGCGGGCTTACGTCTCCCGCTTTGGCCAGCGTGACATTGCCGGTCGTGCGCATCTGGCTCATCAGCAGTTGGGTGCGTTCGATCGCCTGCATGTCCTGACCAAAAGCACCGGCGAGTTGCCGAGCCTGGGCCAAATCCTTGTCGGCTTCCTGACAGCGGACGGCCGGCGCTTGCGTCCCATAGCGGATGGTCTCATTGGCGTGTGTCACCAGGCTATCGACGCGCTGGCGAGCCACGAAAGCGACCTGCTGATAAAGCTGGTTCGGGTTATCCTCGTTGGGACGGAAGGTCACACCGAGCCGTTGCGCTTCGACGATCTTGTCGCGTGCTTCGAGGAGTCGATTCTGTCGTTGCAGCGTCTTGGCCTCGGCCACCAGTTGCCGCGCCCGCGTCTGGACCTCCAGCGTATTGCCGCCCGGTTGCGCAATCGAGCCGGGGCGAGACGCTGGGTTGGAGACGAGCATGCCGGGCGGCAAGGAGGCCGGTCCCGAACGCGGCGACAAACGATCGAGTTCGCGATAGATGTTCTCGGGCGTATCTTCGCCAGGTCCGAGGACGACGTGCATGTCACGCACCCGATCGGCCATCGCGCGGGCCTTCGCGGTGTCGCCCTTGCCCAGGGCGAGCCGAGCCTCGTTCAGAAGCTGACGCGCCTGCGCCGGGTTTGGCGAGGTCGCGGGGTTGAATTGGCCGGTGGCGCCCGCCAGGCCGGCGGGCGTCGGCGGACGGGTCGAACCGTTCATGCCTGGGGGGTTGGTCTTGTTGCCGGGCTGGGCGAGCGGACCGTGGCTGAGGTCGGCCACCTGCTTGGAGTCCACCGGCAAATCGGGCAGTTTGACGCGCCGCTCCTTCACGCGCTGCGAGTGAATGTCGGCCAGCAGCTTGCTGGGGCGATCACCAAGTTCCCAGAAACTGTAGGTGCCGTGACGGTTGTGCGCTTCCAGGGCGAGCTTCTCGGCGCTATCGTAATCTTTCTTCTCGAAGCGACGGCGTGCCTCGGCCAGCAGTTCGATCGACTTCTCTCGGTCGCGCTGCGTGCGTGCGCGATCGACATCGGCCTGGAACTTGTCGGGCGTGTCCTCGAAAAACAGTCCCCAGTGAATGTTCTTGGCAGCCCGCAAGCGCGCGGCCGTCTTGTTGGCCTCGTCTACCTCACCCTTGCCCAGTTGCTCGCGCCCCTTCTGGAGCAAGGCGAGCGCTTCGTCTTTGTTGCGAACGACGGCCGGCGCGGCCGGCTTGCCCGCCGCCGACGCCGGCGTACCCGCGTCGGTCTTGTGGCTGGAGTCGGCGCGGGCGATGTCGTCGAGCAGCTTGGCCGGGTTGTCATCCGACCAGTGCAGATCGGCCCGCAGAGCAGAGGCCTGATCGGCGCAGAGCCGCGCTTGAACCAAATCGCCACTTGCCAGCGCTTGCCGGCCCTGACGGATGAACCCGCGAGCCTTTTCGGTGTTGGCTCGTTGTGTCTCCGTTGACGGGGCGGCCGCTTCAGCCGGCGTTCCAGCGGCCGGAAGAGAAGAGGCGTCGGCCACCTTGTTACTTTGTCGCTCGGTTCCCTTGTCCTTGCCGCGGGCGGCCTGGATTTCCTTGAGCGCCTTGGAGGGTGTGTCGCTCCAGATGGGGAAGGTGAAGGCGGACCCCATCTCTTCCGCCGCGTGCGCATATTTCTCGGCTCGATCCAGTTCGCCGCGCTGGAGCGCGGCCCGCGCTGCCTGGAGCATGGTCTTGGCATCTTTGCGCGCCCGGTCGATGTCTTCGAGGACACGGCGCGGCGAGTCATCGCGCGGACCGAAGGTGATGTGGAGTTGATCGGCCTCGCGAGCCAGGCGTTCCGCGGCGTCGAAGTTGGCCTTGGCCAGTTCGACGCGGGCTTCGCGCACCTTGGCGTTGGCCAGCGCGGCGGGATTGCTCGCCGGCGCCCCGGCAGGCGTTGCCGGCGGCATGTGCAGTTTCTGACACAGAGCCTGGAAGCGCTGCTTGTCGGCGGGAGGAAGGTACAACTCGTTGGCAGTGACTTTCTTGAGGAGGCTGGCGGCCTCGGCGGCGCGGCCCTGTTGCAGAGCAGCCTCGGCCAAGCTCATCTGTCCGCGCGCAGCGGTTCGAGCCTGCTTGGCCAAAGCATTGGCGGCACGTAGGCGAGCCAGTTCATCGCGTTCGGCCGGCGTCAGATCGCTCTGCCGCGCCTCCGCTTCCTGAAAGCGGACATCGGCGGCATCGAGATCGCCTTGCCGCTGCGCCTCGATGGCGCCGTTGAGTGCGAGATGGGCACGCGACGCCCCGCCGCTGAGCTGGGCGACAACCAGCTCCGCGCGATCCGCGTGCAAATCCAGCGTGGAAAGGCCAGTGTCCGGGCCGGCGAACAACGCCAGCGGTTGCGTCGCCGTGCCCACGAGCAGGCCGGCGACAAGGTTGACCCATTTTCGCTTCTTTGCCCTAGCCACCATGGCCTCCTTCATTGAATGCGCCGCCGCCTTTCAATGCGAAATGCAGAATGCGGAGTGCAGAATGAAAACCCGATTGTCTTCCATTCTGCATTCTGCATTCTGATTCCTGCATTGAAAGAGGCCCCCTTGCCCCGGTCCCCGTGTCTCTTTCCGAAGGCCCCCCGGCCTCCGCTCGCCCTGTGGACTCCGCTCAATCCCGTTTCGACCACACCGTCATTCTGGTGGGGAAACTTTGGTCTTTTCTTTTCACTCAAGGTTCAGACGGATAAGCGGAGTGGCTATAGCGGTGGTCGCGCGCCGGGTCAAGAGCGTTTCGCGGCGACTGTCGAGCCGCGTGCTTCTCCCCTCTCCCCTGTACGCGGGGGAGAGGGGGCGTGCATCCTCCCCTCACCCCCAACCCCTCTCCCCCGAGTACAGGGGAGAGGGGAGATAAAAGTCGCGGCTCGGCGCGAAGCGTGAATGCACCCTCGTTACCATCTCGTTACAGAGGGAGGGTGCGCGAGCGGTTACAATAGGGTTGTTCGTCTTGACGGAGAGAGCAAACGAAACGATAGGTCGAATCGTCCTTAAGTTGGCGAGGATCTTCTTCCATCGCAAGGAGAGTTTCATGAACGGCATCTCTCGGCGTGATTTCGTGTCGGGTCTGGCAGTGTTGGGCGTGGGCGGACTGGTATTGCGGGCCGACGCCCAACCGACGCCCCAAGCGGGCGAGGCCGGCGCCTACGCTCCGTTTCTGGGCGATCGCAAGTCGCCGGCGCCCGCCGCGGCACCGGCGCGGGCGGTCAAGTGGGCGCCGACGGAGGATTGCATCCTCGGCCCGTTCTATCGCAAAGGAGCGCCCTATCGCGCCAAGATCACGCCGCCGCTGGAAGCCGGCATCGTCCTACTCATCAGCGGCCGCGTCTGGGGGCACGACTCACGCAAGCCGCTGGTCGGAGCAACCCTCGACATCTGGCAGGCCAACGCCACGGGAAGATACGACAATGACGATCCGCGTAATCCGCCAAAAAAAGACGTGTTCCGCAATCGGGCGCGTCTCATCACCGACGAGACGGGCTACTACGAATACGAGACGGTTCACCCCGGCGCATACAAGATCGGCCCCGATGCCTGGCGACCCAGTCATATTCATTACGCCATCAGTTATCCGGGCTACAAGACGTTGATTACTCAGCTCTTTTTCCAGGGCGATCCGCACAACAAGACCGACGAGTTCATCAAGGAATCGCTGATTATCGCGCTGCGCACCGAGAAGGTCGGAGCGCAGTCCTACGAGGCCGGCGTCTTCGACATCGTTCTGGCGCCGGAACGCAAATAAAAGAGATTCACCACGAAACACACGAAACACACGAAAAAATACAAAAATACATTCTTATTCGCCTGGTCTATGCGTCTCCCCTCACGATTTGTATTTTGTTTTGCCTTTTTTTCGTGTTTTTCGTGTGTATTCGTGGTTAAACTCTTCGGAAACCAGGATACCCATCATGCACTCCGCCCGTATTGTGGTCGTCGAAGATGAACAGCCCATCCGGCGCGGCATCCGCGATGCCCTGTGTGCCTCCGGCTACGAGGTAGCCGAGGCCGGCGACGGTGATAAGGGACTGACTGAAGCCGTGCGCGCCGGCGTCGATCTGGTGCTGCTCGATCTGTTGCTGCCGCGCCGCGATGGTCTGGAAGTGCTTCGCGAACTGCGGCGCGTTCGCTCCACCTTGCCCGTCATCATTCTCACGGCGCGCGGCACCGAGGACGATCGCGTGCGCGGCCTCAAGATGGGGGCCGACGATTACGTGGTCAAGCCGTTCTCCGCTCGTGAACTGCTGGCTCGCGTCGAGGCGGTGCTGCGTCGTTCGCTGGGGCGACCGGCCGACGTGCAAGGAGCGCGGCTGGGTCGGGCCGTCATCGATCTTGAACGCCGGGAAATCTGCTGGTCGAGCCGCGAACGCGGCGAGCTATCGGAAACCGAGAGCGCCATTCTGAGTTTCTTGGTGGCTCATCGCAAACGCGCCGTATCGCGCGAGGAATTGCTGACGCGCGTTTGGGGCATCGAGCCGCAGGGGTTGGAGACGCGCACCATCGATATGCACATCGCCCGGCTGCGCACCAAGCTGCGCGATCCATCCGGCCTGGAGACGCCCGATGCCATCCTGACGGTGCGCGCCCACGGTTACATGGCAGGCCCGGAACTGGTTCCGCTGGGACAATCGACCGACAACGAGTGACCTCTTGCCTGCCAGCCCGTAGCGCCAGCAAGGGACAGTCCCTTGCTGGCGCTGCGGGCTGGCAGGCAAAAAAAGTGCGTGACCTCCCATGAGAGATTGGCTGCGCGGCAAACCGGCGGGATTCGCTGGCTTCGTGATGATCGCCGGTTTGGTGGCGGGCGGCTTAGGCTGGGCCACGGCCGCCGCACTGCGTCTGGAGAGCGAGCAACTCACCCAGCGCGCCGAATCCGAACGCGCCAACCTGCTGCGTCTGGCCCTGTGGCGTCTCGATAGCCGCATCTCGCCGCTGTTGGCGCGCGAGGATAGCCGGCCCTTCAACCATTACAGCGCCATCTATCCCATCCCGCTGGCGCTGAATAACAAGGGGGCCTGCTGGCCATCGGGCATGGTCCTGGAGCCATCGCCGTTACTCAGCGCCGAGTTGCCGCCGTGGATGTTGCTGCACTTTCAAACCGCGCAGGCGTCCGGCTGGGAATCGCCGCAAGTGCTGTCGCCCAAGCTCACTCGTCTGCTGCACAATACCCACGCCAAGCTGCCGTTAACCAACGTCACCACCGCGCGCCAGCGTCGCCTGGCCGAGTTGACGCGAGAACTGCCCGTTGCCAATCTGCTCAAGCAGGCTGGCGAACATACGCAACCTGCCACGGTTCGCGACACCACCATGCTGCTGGCACAGAGCAATCTGGACAATACCATCAACCCAGGACAACCGGGGCCGTATCAGCAGAACGCCGACCTCTCGAATTCACAAATGGCTCAGTCGCCGTATGGCAATCAATCTCCGGTCCAGGAATACAACACCCGTCGCGATCAGACGAACAAACTACTTAACACGGGCAAAATGCCGCAGCGTGTCTCGAAAGATCTTGCCCTCAATTATGCCCCGGATAACGGAGCCAACTGGTTCGGCGTGCTGCCAGTTCCACGCTCGCCAGGTGCCGAGGTACTGGTGAATCTGAGTCCAATGGTCCCTGTTTGGCTGCAAACACCGGGCGGGCAAGATAATCTTGTGCTGTTTCGCCTGGTGCGAATCGAGGAGAAAGAAATCTGTCAGGGCATCGTCCTCGACGGTACAGCGCTTCAGGAAATGCTCGTGCGGGAAGTGACGGATCTATTCCCCGAAGCATCGCTGGAGCCGATGCGCGAGGCGGTGCCATCGCAGCCGGAACGTACCATGACGGCTCTGCCGTTCCAGCTCGATCCCGGTCTAGCGCCGACCGTGGCCGATCCCGGCTGGACCCCGTTGCGTGTCGGTCTGGCGCTGGCCTGGCTGGCAGCGCTGGTCGCGCTGATGGCCGTTGGTTTGGGCGGCTGGTCGCTTCT
>DATNCY010000302.1:0-3025 GCA_035553375.1 Gemmataceae bacterium | reverse complement strand
GGCTTGATGTTGGTCCACTTCAGGTTCTTCAGATGCGAGATCTGGATCTCGTTGTCGAAGTGGCCGATGTTGCAGACGATGGCGCGATCTTTCATCGCGCGCATATGCTCGATCGTGATGATATCCTTGTTGCCGGTGGCGGTGACGAAGATGTCGGCACGCGGAACGGCGTCTTCCATGGTGGTGACTTCGTAGCCTTCCATCGCGGCCTGCAGCGCGCAGATCGGATCGACTTCGGACACCATCACGCGGCAGCCGGCCTGCCGCAGCGACGCCGCCGAGCCCTTGCCGACGTCGCCAAAGCCCGCGACCATCGCCACCTTGCCCGACATCATCACGTCGGTGCCGCGGCGGATGCCATCGACCAGCGATTCACGGCAGCCATAGAGGTTGTCGAATTTCGACTTGGTCACGCTGTCATTGACGTTGATCGCCAGGAACAGGAGCTTGCCGGCCTTTTCCATGTCATAGAGCCGGTGCACGCCGGTGGTGGTTTCCTCGGAGACGCCCTTGATGCTCCTGGCGACCTCGGCGAACCAGCCTTTCGGTTTTTCCTTCAAAATACGCTTGATCAGCGCGAAGAAGACCTCTTCCTCTTCACTGTTGTGCTGATCGAGGAACGTCGTGTCGCCGTTCTCGGCACGCAGACCTAGATGCACGAACATCGTAGCGTCGCCGCCATCGTCGAGGATCATGTTGGGTGTGCCGCCGCCGTGCCATTCAAACAGCTTGGCGGTGTAGTCCCAGTAGTCCTTCAGGCTCTCGCCCTTGATCGCAAACACGGGAATGCCAGCGGCGGCGATCGCCGCTGCGGCGTGGTCCTGAGTTGAATAAATGTTGCAGGAAACCCAGCGCACGTCGGCACCGAGCGCCACGAGCGTCTCGATCAGTACCGCGGTCTGGATGGTCATGTGCAGCGATCCGGCGATGCGAGCGCCCTTGAGCGGCTTCTTGGGGCCGAATTCCTCGCGGGTCGCCATCAGGCCGGGCATTTCAGTTTCGGCGAGCGAGATTTCCTTGCGGCCGAATTCGGCGAGCGAGATGTCCTTGACGATGTAGTCGCCGGCTTTGGCTTTCGGCTGGGCAGCAGTCATGGCGGTCCTTGGTCAGTAGGGGTTGCTTGGCTGGGCGTGCCTATAACAGCCCGCCGCCAGCGCTGCAATGCATATATAAAGAATTCTTTATGTAGTAAAAGCGACGGGAAACTCCCAATTTTGGAATTTCCGGCCGCCTTTCAGCGGGAAAAAGCTCCAGCTCCGGCGGCGGGTCGGACTGCGAAATTATTTTACGTGGTGCCGCGCAACCGAAAAATACAACTCATCGGCGAGCGCAATTGAAAATCTTATTGCTCAGCTTTGGTCGTCCGATCGGCGGATGGGTATCGGACGGACGTCAGTCTTCTTCGCCAAATCCACCGGCCACTAGCTTGCATAACGTCTCGACCGCTACGGTAGCGTCCTTGCCGATTGCCTTGATGGTGATGGTGATGCCCGGGCCAGCGGCCAGCATCATGAGCCCCATGATTGAGGTGCCGCCGACAGTCTCGTGACCGCGGGTGACGGTGATGGCGGCGTCAAATTGTTCGGCAGTCTGCACGAATTTCGCGGAGGCGCGGGCGTGCAAACCTTTCTTGTTGACGATCGCAACTTCGCGCACGACGGGGGTGTCGTCCGCTGACGCGCGGCCGCTCATTTACCGTTGAGAACCCGGCTGGCAATTGTGCAGTACTTGCGTCCAGCCTCCTGCGCGGCGGCAACCGCATCTTGCAACGGACAAATCTCGCGGATTTTGGCGAGCTTGATCAACATTGGTAGATTGATACCGGCGAGAACTTCGACCTTGGGTTGGCTCATAACCGAGATGGCAAGGTTGGAAGGCGTCCCGCCAAACATGTCGGTGAGGATAGCAACCCCTTCGCCGCTATCCACGCGCTTGACAGCATCGAGGATGTTTTTGCGGCATTGCTCAACGTCGTCATCGGGGCCAATCGTGATTGCCTCGATCTGACGCTGGGGCCCCACCACATGCTCCAGCGCTGAGCGGAACTCGATAGCGAGCCGCCCGTGGGTTACAAGTACGAGGCCGATCATCCCTAACTCCTCGCCGGCGCTACGCTGCACCGCACGAAAGGGCGCACATTCACGCCCATCTGAAGGCCCATTGCAAGGGCTTCCATCGCTATATAAGCGTTCTGTTGCACTGCGGAAAGACGGGGCCAAAGGGGGCTCGGAATATGCTTTTTCGGCGGCCGCGATCCTATGCCGGGTGTGGTTAATTTTCCTCGATCAGATCGAGGGTGCCGGGGTAGCCAACTGCCGGGCGTGGGTCAATGACCCGCCGGGGGGATACGCAAAGCCGCCAATACCAGCGGCAACGGCGCCGTTTCCGCTGCAACCCCAAGACGCGGAAGGGTAATCCCGTCGATTGTAATGCTGTCGGCGCTTTCCCCGGGAGTCCGGGTGGCGTCTGCGGCCGCGAGATCGACGACCAGCCCCACGACAGCGACCGGCTCGAATTCGATCCGCCGGATACCGAGGCCGTGGATCTCGACCATGCCTTCCAGCGGTTGCGCTGGACGCGCGAGCAGCCGTCCCGAATGGCATTCGAGGTGTGTGCGGTCGTCGGCAACCAACCTCGCGAAGGGTAACAGGCCCTCCGTGGCCGCCGTTACGAGGTTCCACGCAAGGCGCGATTTGCCGGAACCGGATGGACCGCGGATCAGCGCCGCCTTGGCGCCGACGAGCACGGCGGAAGCGTGAATGGTCGGGTTGGCGGCCGCCATTACGTTGCCGGCAGCCGCACCACAAAGCGGGCACCAAGCACGCGCGGGGCCTCGCCGCCGCCCGCGACGCTGGCGCGATTCTCCACCCGGATGGTGCCGCCATGGGCCTCCATGATCTGCTTGGAGATCGACAGACCCAAACCGGAGTTTTGCCCGAAGCCTTGTTCCGGCCGGTCGGTGTAGAAGCGCTCGAAGATCTTATCGAGCGCTTCTGGCTGGATGCCCGGCCCGTCATCGTCGACC
>DATNCY010000301.1:0-12655 GCA_035553375.1 Gemmataceae bacterium | reverse complement strand
AGAGGTGGTGCAAGAAGCGCCATCGTTAGTGCTGGTACACTGGGTGCTGCCACCGCTGGACGATCCCGAACTGCTACCCGAGCCTGACCCCGAGCCGGTGCCTGTACCAGTACCCGTGCCGATGGTGCCGATGGTGCCGATGGTGCCGATGGTGCCAATACCGCCACTGCCCGAAGTCGAGCCTGACCCCGAGCCGGTGCCGGTGGGGCCGAGACCGCCGCCGCCCGTGCCGCCTGTATTACTTGTTACGCACTCTGGAGTGCCCGCTATTGTGGCAGAGCCACCTATGACTTGACATGTCCCAGTTACACCGTTACCTGCATTGCACGTCTTGCCATACAGAGACTCCACTGATTGTTCAGTACAATCGGGCACACAAGTGTCGCCCGTGCTGAGCGCCATGCATTGGCCTATGAACCCCCCAGTGTAGCACGTCTGGCCGAGATTGCTGGCGTTGGAACAGTCCGCCCCTTGCGCGATGATGCCGCCACCCGAGCCGCCACCCGTGGAGACGCACGTACCGTTGCCTTGGGTGTCAGGCACGGTATGCATGTCAGCCACACCTCCCTCGCAGATACCAGGCTGTCCTACACATCCGCCGCCGTTGCTTACACCTGCGCAAGGACCGCCATAGCCACCGCCGTTGCTGCCGCCCTCACCGGCGTACTGACATGTTAAATTACCTACCTGCCCCTCGCACTCCCCCGATCCCATCGTGTTATTCGTATTTAGGTAATTACAGGCGTCACCAGGCTGGTCCTGAGCCGTGCAGCCGATGCCCACCTGCGCCTGTGCCTGGTTGGCTATACCCAGGAACAGCAAACCAGCGGCAGCTATTCCCATGATGGCAGTTCGCGCCATGAGCCGGTTTACCCTCGTCAACGCCGTTGTCGTTTGCATAGCGATCTTTTCATTTCGCGCTGTTGTTATATAAACATTGTGCATACATTCTCCCTGCAGGTTGTTACGATCCGGTGGCTGTCGTGTGGTACTGTAGTATAAATTAACATATATTTGTTTAAAATTCGTTAATATAACGGTTAACGATTCGCCCCGATCTCGCAAGGCTTCGTGTCCTCCTTCGTTACCAACACATTAACATTACGGTTTTTCTCACATTTTTCGCTATTTGCGAATAATAGAGTTGCGGCCTGCACGGGGTTTTTTGGCGGAGATCAATCATAACCTATTGTCTTTGATGATAAACATCATTGCCTTGCCATTGGCGGTGCGGGCGGTATACTACACCTTATGCGCATTTCCGCCATTGCCAATGAAGCCTTGATCTCGATCGGCACCAGCCGGTTACGCACTTTCCTCGCCATGCTGGGCATCGTCATCGGCGTCGCGTCGGTGATCGTGATGCTGGCCATCGGCGCCGGCAGTCGGCAGCAAATGGAGGACGCCATCGCCTCTCTCGGCAGCAATCTGCTGACCGTATTCCCGGGAAATATCCAGTATAAAGGTGTGTTCACTTCGTCCTCCCTGCTGAACATGGACGACGTCGAGGCCATCGGCAATCTGCCGTCGGTGCAGGCGGCAGCGCCCTCCACCTTCCCGCGCTCGTTCCAGGCCGCTGCCGGCAAAAGAAACTGGAACGCGCAGGTAGTCGGCACCACCACCTCTTACTTCGACATGAGCAACTGGGCGTTCGTCGCCGGCCGCGCCTTCAGCAGCGACGAAACGCGGGTGGCCGCTCCTGTCGCCGTCATCGGCGCCACCATCGCCGCCAAATTATTTCCTGACGAAACCGGCCGCGAAAGCGACCTTATCGGACGCGGCATACAGATCAACAACATGCCGTTTCGCATCGACGGCGTACTCAAAGCGAAGGGCGCGGGGATGAATGGAACTGACCAGGATGACGTCATCCTGGTGCCCATCACCACCGCCCAGAATCGCCTGTGGGGCCATTACGCCCATATCGTATCGTTCATCCTGGCGCAGGCGGTCTCGGCCGATGTTATGGACCAGGCAACCAACGACATCGGGACGTTGCTGCGTCAGCGCCACCACCTCCGCGAAAGCGCCGCCGACAATTTCACCGTCCGTAACATGGCCTCGGTGATGGAACTGGCGGGGAATACGACGCAGACGATGTCCATGCTGCTGGGTGCGGTGGCGTCCATCTCGCTGGTGGTGGGCGGCATCGGCATCATGAACATCATGCTGGTCAACGTCACGGAACGCTCGCGTGAAATCGGCATCCGCAAGGCGCTGGGCGCCACCAGCCGGCAGATCCTCATACAGTTCCTGCTGGAAGCGGTGATGATTACAGGTGCCGGCAGCCTGACCGGCCTGCTGCTGGCCGCTGCCGGTGCCCTGGCCGTCCATCGATTCGTGCCCATGCCGGTAGAGTTCGAGCCGTGGTTTGCCTTCTTCCCGCTGGCGGTCGCGCTCGTTGTCGGCATCGCCAGCGGCATCTATCCCGCTTCGAGGGCCAGCCGGATGCAGCCGGTCGAAGCCCTGCGCATCACCTGAAGGCCCGCCGGCCGGCGGGAAGAAGGAAACCCGCGTTTCACGATTAGCTGCTACTCCCGAGACGGAACGACCGGCGATCCAGAGGCTTCGTCTTTTTCGGCTTGCGCATCATTGCCGTCGCGGATATCGGCGATGACCTTGGTCAGCGTGTCATACGACATTGCGCCCGGGAAGAGATGATCGCCGATGATGATACCTGGCGTGCCGCGGATGCCAATGGCCTGCGCCATGGTACGGTCTTTCTTTAACTCATCGTCGATGGATTTAGAAATGGCATCGTCCTTCAGCGCCGCCGTCAGTTTCGCCGTGTTGACACCGACTTCTTCAGCGGTTTTCATGAGCATCTTATCGGTAAACCGTTCTCCAGCGGTTTTCATCAGTGCGCCGTAGAAGGCAAAATATTTATCCGGAGCGATGCGATTCACCGCAAGCGCTGTGTGCGCCGCAGTTATTGAGTCCGGGGCAAGAATCGGGAACTCGCGGAAGACGATACGCAATTTTTTATCGGTCTTATCCAGTTTGACAATGGAGGTATAAAACTGCTTGCAGTAGCCGCAGTGGTAGTCAAAGAATTCAACCATTGTCACATCGGCATCTTGGGAGCCGATGCTTGGCGCATCGGATTTTATCAGCGCTGCCTTGTACTTTCGTAACGCCGCCTCGGATGCCTTCCTCATTTCAGCCATCTGTTTTTCACGCAGTTTCTGCTCGGCTTCGGTGATAATTTCAGGATCATCCAGGATCGCCTGCTTAACCAGCGCCGGGAGTTCCGCCTGCGTCACCAGCACGTTGGCCGATGGCGAACTCGTTGCGGCATGCGATTCGGGAATGGCTGCCGATGACATGGCGATTGCCAGCATCATCCACCACATGGCGTCAGTCAGGGACCAGTGGCCACTGGGTTTGGCTTTGAGATCGACTCCCGAATCATCTTCCATAGGTTCCCTCACATTTGTTGCAGTGCTATCTGAACGAGTATCTGTTTTCGTAGACTACACATCATTTGTTAAGAATAGGTTAATGCAAGGATCGGTCGATTGGGCACGCTGGCTACCGCAAAAACGCAGGTGCATTCTGGCTCAGCCATTCCTTCAGCGCGGCCTGCGATTCAAACTCCGCCACTTCGATACTGTCGATGGTCGGACCCGTTTCACCGACATTTTTGATGTCCGCTTCTGGCATTTCCCGAATCCACACCACCCGATGCCGTTGCAGCCCGCCGGTAGTGAGATTGATGGCTCCCTCATTCAGCGGCTTGTCGAGGTTGCTGCCCCGGATCAGAACGAGGTACACGAGGTCGCCGGAGAATTTGAGCAGCAGCCCCTCGGAGGGATTGTAGCGCCAGGGGCCGAGCCAGGCGTAAGGAAACCAGACGCTGTTGCCATCGCGGAAGCGGAACTCCACCGCACCGGGCAGGTCGCGGATTCCCCGCAGGTAGCCAAACGCCCCGCACGAGACTTCCGCTTCCTCGGCTTCCGCCTCTGGTTTCGGCGGATTCGTGGCCTTCCCGTCCGAATGGAGGATTCCCTTTAATCGGTCCCGATGGGTCGGCTTATCGGTCATGGTCCATTCCCCGTTCTACTGTCGGGTTCCGTGCATTGCCCGGTTGGCTCAAATGGTGTTGCAGGGCAACGGCAGCCAGCTGCCGGGCGGTCGTCAGGTGTTTCGCCAGCCTGTTCCGCACCATCGGTTTGTGCTTCGTTGATTCAGCAAGTTCCGTCGCCGACAGCGGATCGTCCGGGCGGCTGATGACCCTGAGAAGTTCCTTCCGGTCGTCGGTGAATAGCTGCGCCTGTTCCCGGCCCCGCGTCACCGCGACGTAGGCCGTGCGCTGGTAGGTCGCCGGGAACGATTCGCTGGACACGCCGATGAAGACCTTATCCACCGTGACCCCCTGACTGGCATGGCTGGTGACGACATAGCCGTGCGTCAAGTGACCGAAATCTCGGTCGATGACCCAGCCGTGATCGACGATGATGTCGCCCCGCTTGGTGAATCCGTGGACATTCAGGAGCGAGCCGTTGCTGAGCCGATGCTTGCCGTCCTTGGTCTTGCCTCCGGCCGTGACGCGGACGCGGTCTCCCACGGCCAGGGCCAACTGCGTCGGCCGGTACGCCTCAAATCGGTTCGCAAGCTGAGTCGGCACCTTGATCCCGTCGCCCACGACCATGCGCGTTCCCTTCCGGTAGCCAGGGGCATTCTGGTGGAACTGGATCAGGTCGCCCTCGTCATACTGGGCCGGGTCCGTTTTCTGCGCGTCGGTCAGGTGAGATGGAACCCATGCGTCAACCAGGCGTTCCTTGCCAAGCTTGCCTTGCGACTTCAGCCCGGCGCGGATCGCATCCGTGATCCGGTTCCCTTCGGCGTGCGTCGGCGACACGACGAGGGCGGACTTGGCCTGGCCGCCCTTCTTCTTTTCAGCGACGGCGGAAAGATAAGCGGCAGCCAGTTGCTTGTCGCGGCCGCTATCCGCAACCTGCCTGATCCAGCCCAGCTTGTCGAGTTCCGCGAAGCCTTCCTCCGTCCTGCCCTGGCTGAGCAGCCCGGCCGCTTTTTTGTAGTCGCCCTGCTGGCGAAGGATGTCCGTCACTTCCGCCACGCACAGCCCCGCCTTCTCCTCCAATAGCTTGAGCGGTTCCCCCGCCGTGACGCTGCGGTGTTGCCGGCGATCACCCACGAGAAGCACACGGGCGTTTACCCGTTCGGCCACATTGAACACCTTGAGCATGTCGCGCGTGCCAAGCTGGCTGGCCTCATCGACCAGGATGACACCTCCTCTGGCCAATTCCTGCATCTCCTGGTCCTTCAGGAACCGGGCCACCGTATCGGCCTCGGCGAAACCCGCTTCCTCACGCAGCACTTCCCGGCTGGCCTTGACCGACTGCGCCAGGGCGACCACCGGCTTGCCGGCCTCGGCCAACGCCTCGCCGATCTCCTGTTCGAGAGTGGTTTTGCCGGTTCCGGCGACGCCCCTAACAATCATCACCCGGTCACGCGAACCCAGCACATGACGCACGGCCGCTTTTTGCCCCTCGTTGAACCAGTCGCGGGAGCAGGGCCGGTCCGGGTCGCCGAGCGGACGGCATCGTCCTCGCCCCAGGCGGGCGAAATCGGTCAGCCGCGATTCCAGGGCGACCATCTCTTTCGTCGTCGCCATCTTGCGACCGGCGACCTCACTGCGGATGAGAGGCCGCTGGCCCATCTCGTGAGTCACGTCCTCGACGGTGACGGAGCCGATGCCCCTCTTCAGGGCTTCGGTGAGCAGCTTGCGTTCCGGCAGCACCGCCTCCCGCACGAAACTATGCTCGACGGCATGATCGACAGCCAGTCCCTCGCCGCGTTCCGGCCTGCCATAAGCACGCTCGCGACGGTGAACTGTCGCCAGGTCACGGCGTTCGCGGTCGCTCATGCGGGCATTCCATTCCTTCCGGAGCGCTTCTAAGCTGAGAGCGGAACCTTTCTTTTCGCGGGTTTCGGCTCCGAGTTCACCCTTGCGGTTGGGATCGGTGATGCCAAGCTCCGCAGCCTTCTTCTCGATCAGAGCCGTGCGCCGCGAAAAGCGTTTGAGCACATCCGCCGGTATCCCGGCGATCTCGAAATCATCCCGCTTCCGCTCGACCCCGAAGCCGATGTCCTGGAACCTGTTTGCCAGCCGCACCCGGAAGGCTGCCTGGAAATACGGGGCATCCCGCTTCAGTTCGCGGAACTGGCCGGCTTTCCACCGCTTCTCTTCGAGGTCCCAGGTCGTGTTGAAGACGAACACATGGGCGTGCAGTTGCGGATCGGGAAGGCCGTCCACCGGCCGCGACGTGGTGTGGATGAATTCCGCCCAGACCATGTTGCCGGTGACACGGTCTTCATCCTTGCCGCCCATGCGGACGCGGGTTTTCATTTCCGCTTCCATCTCGCGCATGGTTTCATCGACCGCGCCCCGGAAGGCGTCCAGGATGCCCTGGTCGCCGCTCATGGCGTACAGCAGCGACACCGACTTCGGCACCGAGAAAGTAAAGTCGTACCCGACCGTCCGGTCGGTGCGCGTTCGCACCGTGAGCGGCTCACCGGTCCTCGGATCAAGATTATCGCAAAGCCGCTCAAAAGAGAACTTGTCCACCGTTCCTTCCAGCCCGAGCCGGGACGCGCCGTTGCCGCCCCAGGAGCCGACCAGTTCCTGTCCTTCGCTGTAATAGTCCGCCGTCGCGTAGTAGCGTTTGGCGGCACCGGCACTGTCCTGTTGCGAGATGCGGATCATGCCTTATTATAAAATATCACAGTATTGTTAACGGAATGTTAACGCATATCTGCTTCACCGCAGTCAGCCTTGGTTTGCGGGATTTTCATACGTGCCAATATGAGACCAATATCACCAAAACGCCACATCACTACAGTGAGGGTTACGGTAATTCGGATCGTGTTTCGTTCAATTTTCTTGGAGACAGTCGAAGGACACTTGGGAAACGAAAAAACGGGTATCCACACATCATGTGTGCGCCATTACTTACAAAATGGAACCGTTCCACCAGAGTGCTGAAGTCGCACTACTCGGCAAGGGCCACTAATGCCGCATTTGGCTGGGGGATACGAGCAGACAAACGCTTGCAAATCGGCTGTCAGAGCCATTTCCATGAGGACACAACGCCAAAGATGTGATATTATGTACACAATGAGGCTTTGATATGTATGATATTCCTGAAACAGGGTTCTTACGATTGCCGCAAGTATTGAGCGTCATTCCCCTCGGCAAGACAAGTTGGTGGGAAGGCGTAAAAGAGGGACGCTTTCCGAAGCCGGTAAAGTTATCGCCACGATGCACGGCTTGGCGGGCTGAGGATATTCGGGAGCTAATTAAGAGCCTGTCGGATCGAACGCCACAGAATTGATGGCTTCTTCATCAAGCGGCTTGTCGAGATTGCCTCGCCCACCTGTTCATGCACTACACTGTTTGTGTTGCCAGTGCCGGTTCGATGTGCAAGACTTCCGAGCTTAGCTAGACAGACCAAAGAGCTACCAACGCATTCTGCGGGTGAATATGTGGGTGAAGAGCAATATCCGTGTTGATTTTCTTCCTATATATTAGATGTTTACTCATTTATTGTGAATCCTGGCGCCCCAGCCAGCCACTCATTCGTTAATGTTCGTTAATGGCCGCGAAACCAAGCAAAAGAGCCATTTCCAGAGGTTTTTTGTCCGCTGCGATCCGGTAACAACTGTTGACATTCAGGTCAAAATGTGGGTTAAATTGTGGGTGAAACAATAACCACGAAAACTTTCACCCACATTATGCCGAAACTGACAGATATAGCCATCAAGAGCACTAAACCAGGCGGCGGTATCAAGAAATTAAGTGATGGCAACGGTCTTGTCCTACTTGTCTATCCTAACGGCAGCAAGTATTGGGCATATAGATACCGTCATTTGGGGAAAGAGAAATCCCTCTCCCTGGGCATATACCCCGAAGTCACGCTTGCGGAAGCGCGTCGAAAGCTTGTTGATGCCCGAAAGCTTGTATCAGATGGTCAAGACCCTTCCGAATCTCGCAAGGCATTGAAACGTCAGGCAATAGTTTCTGCTGAGAACAGCTTTGAGGTAATTGCACGCGAATGGATTGCCGCGAAAAGCCCCGCGTGGACACCGCGATATACCGGGTTTTTGATTAAACGACTTGAGAACGATCTTTTCCCTAACCTGGGCAGCCGACCAATCAGAGATATTACCGCCCCTGAATTGTTGTCAGTGGTCCGCATTATTGAGAATCGTGGCGCTCTGGATCTTGCCAACCGTGCTTTGCAGTATTGCGGGCAAGTGTTTATGTATGGGATTGCCACTGCCCGAGTTGACCGCAATCCTGCAAACGACCTGAAAGGTGCGCTCAAGACTCACGTCAAGAAGAACTTTGCTCACCTTAAAGCCATTGAATTGCCTGAGTTTCTCAAGAAGCTTGACGCCTACGATGGCAACCTGCAAACGAAGCTGGCGGTGAGGCTGCTCCTGCTTACTTTTGTTCGCACGTCCGAGTTGCGCGGGGCCACATGGGATGAAATGGACCTCGATAAGGCCGAATGGCGCATTGGTGCTGAACGCATGAAAATGCGGCGCGACCATATTGTGCCCCTCTCCAGGCAAGCCGTCGCGGCATTCAAGGAGTTGCAACGTTTCAATGGGCAATGGAAATACATCTTTCCTAATCCTCACAAACCTATCAAACATATGAGCGAAAATGCGGTTCTTTATGCCATTTACCGCATGGGCTATCACAACCGGACTACAGGTCACGGCTTCCGGCACACGGCATCCACCATACTTAATGAGAGCGGTCTGTTCACTGGTGATGCTATCGAACGCCAGCTCGCCCATGTCCAGGCCAATCAGGTGCGCGGCGTCTATAACCACGCTGAATACCTGCCGGAACGCCGGAAGATGATGCAATGGTGGGCCGACTATCTTGATGAGGTTGCGGCAAAGAAATAGCCGCCGCTTTCAAGCCTTCCCCCCTTCCCGTCTGTACCGTCTCCGCGAATTATCTGTAGCCAATGCCGCAAGAGCGCTCATAACTGCTCGCTTATCCGTGCCTCCCGCCCCTCCTTTCATCCCTTCCAGCATCCATAGCCGCCTCTCCCTTTCGCTGTTCCAGTTGCTCCCGTGACTGAATTCTTCCCTTCGTAACACGGATTCTTCAGCTTTGTAAGCCGCTTGCAATGGGCTCTCCCTTCTCCCGTGACTGCTACGACACACGGCCTTCTTGATGTCACGCATAAAGCCGCCGCCGGGCCGGGCAAGCGGAAAATCGGTTCCCCCTACAGGTCTCCCCCAATTTTCCGCTGGCCCGGTTCGCTACGCCCCGGACTGAGGCGGCTTTGTTTGCTGTGCCATCAGGCCGCGATGGTCGCAGCCGGTAACTCAAAGAAAAGGAGACCACCATGTCACAACCAGCACACAAAATCCGCATCGGAACCCTGCAAGTCACGATCTGGAGAAATCACGGCGAGAAAGGCAACTGGTACAGCGTCGTACCCAGCCGCGGCTACAAGCAGGAAGACGCCTGGAAGGAGACCGAGAGCCTCGGCTTCGACGACCTGCTGGCGATGGCCAAGCTACTCGACCTGGCCCACACCTGGATCATGCACCAGCAACAGGCCGACGCGAAAGGCCGCAAGGAATCCGCTCAGGCAGCCGCCTGACACGGGTGCCGGTGGGTGGCTCCCTGCCCACCGGCTTCATTTTCAACCATCAAATCAATGGAGTTTATTATGACCTACATTCAATGCACACCTACCCAACCCCAGCTTATCGCCGTCAGCAGGCTGGTGAAATCCCCGCTCAATGCCCGCCGTACCGCCGTCAAGGTCGGCATGGAGGAGTTGAAGGCATCGCTGCTCGCTCACGGCCTGCTGCAAAACCTCGTTGTCACCGACACGGGCGACGGCCCGTATCGCGTAATCGCCGGCGGCCGGCGGCTTGAGGCGATCCATTCGCTACAGGCCGAGGGCAAGCTGCCGGGGGATTTCGCGGTCCCCTGCCAGATCGTCACCGAGCAGCACGCCCTGGAAATGAGCCTTGCCGAAAACACGGTACGGCTGGCGATGCACCCGGCCGACCAGTTTGAGGCGTTCGCCGCCCTCATCGACCAGGGCGAAAGCGCCGCCGAGGTGGCCCAGCGCTTCGGCGTCGAGGAAAGCCTTGTCCTGAAACGGATGAAGCTGGCCCGCGTCGCGCCGCAACTGCTCGCCGAATACCGGAGCGAAGGCATGACGCTTGAATGCCTGATGGCCTTCACCGTCAGCGACGACCACCGCCGCCAGCTCAAGGTGTTCAAGTCGCTGCAAGGCTGGCAGAAGGACGACCCTGCAGCCATCCGGGCGGCCCTCACCGAGAAGATGGTTGAGGCCAGCAGCAAACTGGCCCGTTTCGTCGGGATGGACGCCTATGTGGCGGCCGGCGGTTCCAGCCGCGCCGACCTGTTCGGCAACGAGGTCTATCTCGAAAAGCCGGACCTCCTGCACCGGCTGGTCAGGGAGAAGCTCGACGGCATCCGCAAGGAACTGGAAGCCGAAGGCTGGGGCTGGATCGAGATCAACGCCGACCGGGACTCCGACGCCATTTACCGTTGCGGCCGGATTCAGCCACGGCTGATCGGAGCGCCGGCCGAGTTGCTCAACCTAAAGTCTGAGTTAGACGACCAACTTAGCGTTATCGAACAAGCCCTTGAGGACACGGAGTCGGACAGCCTGTTGGAACAGCAGCAGGCCATCCAAGACCGGCTGGACGAAGTAGAGCAGAAACTCGCCGGATTCGTCGGTTTTGACGAGGTGCTCAAGACGCTGGCCGGCTGTTTCGTCTCCATCGGCGAGGATGGTACGACTTGCCTCGACAAGGGGCTGGTGAAGCCTGAGAACCGCAAGCTGCTGGCAAAGCTGCTAAGGACAGACGGCAGTGACGGCGTACCGGGCAAAGCGAAGCCAAAACACGCCCTGCCGGAATCGCTGCGCAAAGACCTTGCCGCCGAGCGGTTGCAAGTGGCCCAGGTCGAGATCGCCAGGCATCCCGCCATCGCCCTGGACGTGCTGACGTTTCAGGCGGCGTGTGAATTGCTCGGAAAGATTCGCGTTTTGGACGGGCCGGACGTGGAGTTCAGCCGAAGCCGCTCCAAGCCGGCCGGCGAACATGAACCAACGGCTGCCGCCCGTGCCCTGGCAGCGACCGAGCAGGCGCTGCCGACGGGCTGGCTCAAAGGCACATCCGAAGCCGCCCGGTTCGAGGTGTTCCGCTTGCTGCCGGAGGCAACCAAGCTCGAATTGCTGGCCTACTGCGTGGCATTGACGCTGCAACCGAAGCTCGGCCCGGCCGAAGGCGACGAAGCGACGGGCTACGATGCCGCCTTGTCGCTGACCGGCTCATGCGTGGCCGGTTACTGGCGTCCGGCCAAGGGCAATTTTCTCGGACGTATCACCCGCGAACAATTGCTGGCGATTGGCCGCGAAGTTCTGGGGGAACCCTGGGCGCAATCCCATTTCAACGACAAGAAGGCGCTGCTGGTCGATCAGCTCGACCGGGCCTTCTCTAATCCGGAGAAGTCAGGCCGGACGCCCGAACAGGTCGAGAAGCTGAAACGCTGGCTTCCAGCGGGCATGTCGTTTGACATCGCCGCCGCGCCGAAACCGGCCAAATCCAGAAAAGCCAAAACCGCAGCTTGATAACCCACGGGCGGGCGGCAACGCCCGCCCCTTCTTTGGAGAGGAATCCATCCATGATACCGCACACACACCGAGACAATTTCAACAGCTTGAACCAGGCGTTCAGCGATGGCACCGCCTGCCTGCTCGAATGCCACGAGCGGGCGACGGGAAGACCCGTCTACGTCATCTGCGCCGTCAACCGCCGCAGCCAGGAGGACTACGAGCTGGTGCCCTTCGCCCGGCTCTTCGACGACAACCCCTATGAGATGCTCGCCCCTCCGGGAGAGATGGCTGACCAGTCAACCCCTGTCTGAAGGAGTCGCCCATGTCTACGCAACGCATCGACCTCTATACCCGCGTCACCAACGCCATCATCGCCGACCTCGAACAAGGCGTCCGCCCCTGGCTCAAGCCGTGGGATGCCGAGCACGCCGCCGGCCACATCACCCGGCCGTTACGAGCCTGCGGGCAGCCCTACAAGGGAATCAACGTGCTGATGCTCTGGGCATCGGCGATGAACCAGAACTTCGCCGCTCCCATCTGGATGACCTTCCACCAGGCGAAGGAACTGAATGCCAATGTCAAGAAAGGCTCCAACGGTTCGCTGGTCGTCTATGCCGACCGCATCACCAGGACCGAGACGGGCGAAGACGGCCAGGAGAACGAGCGCGACATCTACTTCATGAAGGGTTACACCGTCTTCAACGTCGAGCAGATCGAAGGACTCCCGCCGCACTTCTACGCCACTGCCACCCCGCAGCCCGACCCGGCGCAGCGAATCGATAAGGCGGACCTGTTCTTCACCCACACCGGGGCCGACATCCGCCACGGCGGGAATCAGGCTTATTACGCCGCCGAACCCGATTACGTGCAGATGCCGCCCTTCGTGTCCTTCAAGGATGCGGAGAGCTATTGCGCGACGCTGGCCCATGAGATGACCCACTGGACGAAGCATCCGGCCCGCCTCAACCGGGGCTTCGGCCGCAGGAAGTTCGGCGACGAGG
>DATNCY010000300.1:0-23677 GCA_035553375.1 Gemmataceae bacterium | reverse complement strand
TGTAGGCGAACGCCGTGTATTTCTTCTCGCGCTTCAGGACAAACAGGACAAGCGGCAGTTTGGGGGCCACGCGCTTGAGAATCAACGGAATGTGCTTGTTTTTCTTGGCCTCGGCGTCGCCCTTGAACAATACCGGCAGTTTGCGCACCGGCGTCTTGCCTTTGAGATCCTCGTCCACGACGACGACCATCGCCGGTTTGTCAGCGTCCACCGACTCGACTTTGGCGGTGCAAATGAAGTTCGCTTCGTGCAGCACATCGCGCAGGGGCGTCAAGCGCGTGATAAGAGCCTGCGCCGGCGTCGCCGCCAACGTCAGACCAATGCCCACGATCAACCCTGCCGCCCAGTTCCATCTCCGCATCGTCGCCCCCTCGTTCAAACTCGATTGTCGCAGTGTTTCGGCCATCTTAACCGCCCTTCTTCGCAGTGCCTAGGGGGGCGGCGCGCCCTCAACCGACGGAGGGGGCGTCAGTCCCCTGAGTACAGACTCAGGGGCTGACGCCCCCGCTCAGCCCGTTTATTTCACTTGCAGGATGAGTCGCGCCGCCGTCCCTTCCTTCGGCAGCCGTTTGTCGTCCGTCTCCAACTTCAGCGTCGGTTCCTCCTTCATGGTCAAGTGGCTTTGGATGACGGTGTCGTCGGTCACGGGGAACAGAGAGATCAACGTGCCGGTCACGTCGGCGCCGTAAACCTTGTCGTCCTTCTCCGGATCGGGCTGGCGGAACGCGGAGCCGGTGAAGTGCCACTTCAACCCGCTGAGGGATTTGCCCGTCTTGCGGTTCACCAGTGCTTGTTCAATCGGCAAGCGCTGGACTTTGCCGCCATTGCCTGGGATTTCGAGGAAGATAAGCAACTCCGGGCCTTCGGCCTTGGCACTCTCGCCACGCGCCGGTTTGCCCGGCCGCAGCCCCAGACCGACCAGCGCCTTGTGGACATCGCTTGGCTTGATGCCGGTGAACGACACGACGGTTTCGTGCGCCTTCTGGCCGTGTGGCGCCGGGTAAGTGGCGATTACCTCAATGGGATAGCTCTCCTTCAGATTCGGCAGTTTCCGCAGTGCGATTACGCAGGGAATCGCGACGGTTCGTTGCTTCTTGTCCACGGTCACCGTCTGCGCTTTGCCGGGCGCGTTGGACAGCAGTTTCTTCGGTTGCGATGATGGCGCGGCACCCGGCGTCGGCTTGATTGCGGTCGGCTCTCGGCGGACCAACTTGGGCAGAGGAACCCGTACCGACAATTCCACGTCGAGGTAAAGGTCGGAACTGCCTTGCAGATTCTTGACGAGTACCGCGAGAACATTGCGACCTGGTTTGAAGTGCTTCGCGGGCACTTCCACGTCGCGGTTCCAGTAGAGAAATTCATGCTCCGCCGTAGGATCTTGATCGATCAAAACGCCGTTGAGATAGACCACTGCGCTGTCATCGCTGGCCACGCGCAAATGGAAGGTGACGCCCTTTTGGCCCAGCAGGTCGGAGGAGACTTCCACGGCACGGCGGAAAAGCATCGGTTCGCCCTTCTCGGCAATCATCGTCCCTTTCCGCGTGGAGATTTCCGCCTCGCCGTAGCCGATCGGCGCCTTGCCATTACGCCATTTACCATCGTTAAAATCCATATTGCGCCAACTCTCGCCGCCGACCTGACGCCTGGGCAGGTACTTCCAGCCAGGTGCGCTCTGGTCGAGTAGCACAAACGTCTTGAACTCCTCGCCGGCGCTCTTGGCCGCTCCCTTGCCCCAGCCGACGAAATCGCGTTTGAGATTGTAATCCAGACGCTTGGCGCTGGCCCGGAGTCGCTGGAGCTTGCCCTTGCGAAGCTGCAACTGTTCCTTATCGCCGTCGGCCATACAAGGGACGATCACGTCACGCCCTTGCAGAAGGCTCTCGATGGCCGCAGTCAAATCGGCAGAGTCGCCGCAGTAGGTTCGCAGCAAGTAAGGCTCGGCGTGGGACATGCCCCACCAGTCACCTTCCTTGAAACACTGATACCAGTAGTCGCCGATACAAAGCTCGCTGCCCTGACCGTTGTGGAAGAAAACGGCTTGTTTGCCCGCCGCCGCCCACGCCATGACGCTCTTCCATTCACGCTCGTGGTAGCCGCGCTTGCCGATGTTGTGCTTGATTTCGTTCGTCGGGTGCTTGCCCTTCAAGTCCCGCACCTTCTTATAAACAATCAGGTTTTTCTCTTTGTTAACGCGAGTTACCTCCACCAAGACGATGTTGGGGGCTTCCTTGCAGAATTCTCCCAGCGTGTACAGCTTTTCGATTCTCGCTTGGGCGAGGGAAGAGGTGCAGCACAGCACAACGACGGCGAACGGCAACGCGGATTTCATGGTGTACTCCTGTTGATAATCCGAATGGTTCTCGGATGCCTGGACCGGTCTCTCCGGCGCGGGCGTTCGCCTGGTGGACTGTGTCGGTGGGTGCGGCTCTCGGGCAGGGGCGGCGCCGGTCGCCTTCGCGGCCGATTCGCCATGCTCTATGATTATCCCCTTCTCATCCGTTCGCCATACCAAATCGCGTAAACGGCAATTTTATGGGCGAACGGGGGCGTAATCCCATTCCCCTTTACGTTTCGCGGAGGCACGCGAAACGTAAAGGGGAATGGACTCACGCCGCTTATGATACAAAGATGTTACACCTCTCGCCGTCCTTCCTCGATTACACTGACTTCGTTGTCCGTGCCTGGGGAGCGCGTTGCCCGCTTAGCCAAGGGACGAAAAGATTTCTCGCGCCGGAGGAAACAATCCGGCCTCGTGTCTCGTCTTTAGAAGGGCCGAACGTGTCCCCTGCATCTCCGTTGTCTCCGTGAAAGGAATGCCATGTCACGTTTGTTCCGAGGAAGTTGGGGGCTTGTTCTGATTGGATGCGCCCTGGCGATCCCCCTTTCGGCGGCTCCGCCGGCCAAGCCGAAGGCGGAACCGACTCCGAAGCCGGTCAGCGCTGCCCGCGATAAGGGGCTTCGCTGGCTGACGAAGAATCAGGCCGCCAATGGCTCCTGGGGCAAAACCTATACCATCGCCGTCACCAGTTTCGCCTGCTTATCCTACCTGTCGGCCAGCGATGAACCCTTTCAAGACGAACGCGGCAAGGCGCTCTTGAAGGGTTTGCAATTCCTGTTGACGCAGCAAAAGGAAGGCATGTTCGCCCAACAGGGGCACACCTGGATTCACGGTCAAGGCTTCGCCACGCTGGCCCTGTCCGAAGCGTATGGTCGTTCGCTCTTCTGCAAGACCAAACCCGATTTCGACATGAAGAAAGTCCGCGTCGTCGTCGGTCAGGCGGCGGCAGCTATCGGCAAAAACCAGTCGAAGTCCGGCGGTTGGTGGTACACGCCCGGCGTCACCGAACAGCACGAAGGCTCGACCACGGTTTGCGCCGTGCAGGCCGTCGTGTCGGCCAAAAACTACGGCATCACCGTCGATGACAAGGTGATAGACAACGGCTTTGAGTATCTCAAAAAGTGCCAAATCAAGGATGGCGGCTTCGTCTACAAACTGGGCGATCAGGTGAGCATGAAAGCAGGCACCGCCGGCGGCGTGGCCACGCTTGGCTTGATGCAGAAGTTCGACTTCCCCGTGATGATTAAGGGCTACAAGTTCCTGGTTCAACTCACGCCCGCCGGGATTAGCCGAGGCGACTTTCCTTACTACGGGCACTTCTATGGCTGCATGGCCATGCGTCTGCTGGGCCAGGAATACCAGGATGACAAGGAGTTCCGCGAGAAGACCCACGCCTATGTCGCCGGAGTGCAGAAAGATTTGCTCTCCTGGCAGATGGCCGAGGGCGTCTTCCCATTCCGGGTTGGGGTAAACTCGAACACCGAGAACGTCGCTTACCCGACGGCGTTCGCCACCATGGCGCTGTTCGTTCCCGAAGGCCGACTGAGCATCTACAACCGTACCGCGCCCAAACTGCCCAAGTAAGCCGCTTGCGGCTTAGCGATCTTTTTCACGAAAGGAAAATCCATGCGACGTTATCTCTCGGTTCTGGCCGTGCTGCTGGCCTGGAGCGGAAGTATCCATGCCCACGGGCTGCTGATTCCGGAGGAAAAGAGTTTGCCGCCGTTGGCGATGCTCAACCACAAGGTGCGCATCACCATCGACGATCAACTGTCCATCACGCACGTCGAGCAAACCTTCCGCAATCACACTGACCGACAACTCGAAGCCACTTACATCTTTCCCGTGCCCAAAGGCGCTTCCGTCAACCGCTTCTCCATGTGGGTCGATGGCAAGGAAACTAAAGGCGAGCTAGTCGAGGCCAAAAAGGCACGAGACATTTACACGTCCATCGTTCGCCGCACGCAAGATCCCGGACTGCTCGAATACATGGGCAATAACCTGCTGCGTCTGTGTGTCTTTCCCATTCCGCCCAAGGGCGATCAGAAAGTGGCGATCAGCTTTACCTCGGTCGCTGGCAAGGAAGGCAAACTCGTCGAGTACATTTACCCGCTCAAGACCAACGGCAAAGCCACCAGCACACTCGAAGACTTTTCCATCACGGCGACGATCAAGTCGGAACATAACGTCACCAATGTCTACAGTCCCACCCATTCGATTTCGCTCAAGCGCGCCAATGACAAGGAAGTCACGGTCAGCTTTGACAAGAATCAGGGCATGCTCGACAAGGATTTCCAACTGTTCTATGCCACGGGTGATAAGGACATTGGATTGACGGCCTTGACGCATCGCCCATTGTCCAGCGAGAACGGCTATTTCACGTTGCTTATCACGCCGCGTGTGGAGATTCCCAAGGAATATCAGGTACCGCGCGATGTGGTTCTGGTGCTGGATACATCGGGGAGTATGCGCGGCACCAAGATGGAGCAAGCACGCAAAGCGCTCAAATACTGTTTGGACAATCTCGGCTCCAAGGATCGCTTCGGCCTCATCAACTTCGCCACAACGGTAAATCGCTACGAGGAAAAATTGCTCGCGGCGGATGCCGAGCAACTCGGCAAGGCGAAGAAATGGGTCGAGCAATTGGAAGCGACCGGCGGCACCGCCATCAATGATGCCTTGGCGTCGGCATTGGAATTGCGCGCGAAGGAAGAGGGACGCACTTTCACGGTGGTATTCTTCACGGATGGTCAACCGACTATCGGCGAGACAGAGCCGGAGAAGATTCTCAAGAACACCATCGCCAAGAACACGGCGAATACACGCATTTTCACCTTCGGCGTTGGCGATGATGTCAACGCCACCATGCTCGATCAGTTGGCGGACAAGACTCGTGCGCTTTCGACGTATGTTCGTCCGGCGGAAGACATCGAGAACAAGGTAAGCGGTTTGTACAGCAAGATCAGCAATCCGGTGCTGACCAATCTAAAGCTGTCGGCGACCAATGACATCAAGTTCAGTGAGGTCTATCCGGCGGAACTGCCCGATCTTTTCCACGGTGGTCAACTCGTGGTTTTGGGTCGCTTTTCGGGCAAGGGTCCGGCGGCGATCAAATTAACGGGGCAGGTGGGCAAGGAGACGAAAGAGTTCGTTTATGAGTTGACGTTCCCGGCCAAGACCAATGATGATCGTGAGTTTGTCGAGCATTTATGGGCGCGTCGCAAGGTCGGTTACATGCTCGATCAGATTCGCGCCAATGGTGAAAAGAAGGAACTGGTGCAGGAAGTGATCGCGCTGGCCAAGAAGTACGGTATCACCACGCCCTACACGAGCTATCTGGTTGTGCCCGACGGCGCGGTGCCAGTGGTCAACCGGAGGTCCGGCGCGGAGCGGCCAAACGTGGCGTTCTATGCGAATGGGCCTGTCGCAGCTCCGGCTCTAGGTGGTGGCATGGGAATGATGGGAGGTGGCGGCTTCGGTCCTGCGCGGACCGTGGATGATTTCGCCCGCGCGTTGAAGAAAGATCCGGCGAAAGCCGGCGAGAAGCGAGGCAAACTCGCCGAAGAACAACTACGCAAGGAGGCCGATGCCAAGAGCAAGGATAAGAGCGCTGAGGCGGAGAAATCCATCCGCGATGCGCTCGAACTCAAGACGATCAACGAGGCGACGGCCACACGCCTGCGCGGCGGCGATTTGAACGCCGTCCAAGCGGGCAAACTCGGCGTTAATCTGTCCGTCTACTCCAACAACCTTCGCGGTCAGTGCCAGCTGACACGCACCGCGATCCGCCAAGTTTGGGGCCGCAATTGCATGGAGATCGGTGGCGTGTGGATCGACGAAGGCTTCACGCCGAAGATGACGACCGTGATCGTCAAGGCGCAGAGCGACGCCTACTTCCAATTGCTCAAGCGCCAGCCGAAACTCAAGGAAGTGTTCAAACTCGGCAATTACCTTGTCTGGGTCGCTCCCAGTGGGACCGCGCTCGTCATCGACACCGGCAAGGGCAAGGATAAGTTGAGCGATGCGGAGATTGACAAGCTCTTCGCCGCCAAGAAGTGAACGACGCGGAGTGCGGGTTTACGTTTCGCGCGAAACGTAAACCCGCTTTGCGTTTCGAGCGAAACGCAAACACACTACAGGTTCTTCGGTTTCTTGAGCGTGACGATCACATTTTTGCCTTCCTTGGTAATGGTGATGCCGTCCTTCGCCATGATTTGGTCGGTCACGTTGAAGATTTTCGCGCTCACCTCCGGCGGCATCTCTTTCGGTATCCCCTGCTGCATCCCCATTTTGAACTGAGGATACATCCCTTTGCCCATATCGAGCGCGTTGCGGGCCAGCTGCTCCAGGCTCGCCCCGGATTGATCGTTGGCCCCTTCCAAGATAATTTGGAAGAGCTTATCGCTATCGAGGTTGGCTATTATCTTCACGGCGACCAATGTCTGATCGAGCCTCCTCGCCTCGGCGAGCTGGGGCGGGATGTCCGGCGACTGAGCAAGACCCTGGAGCATGGGCTTGACCGGCTCCATCAGGAACACGCCGAATATATCATTTTCCAACTCGAATTCTTGGAGCCTGTTGGTGAGCGCGCTGTGGACATCCTTGGCGGCGATCATCTTCTTGACCATCGATTCGGGACCGAGGAGGATGGTACGATCGCCATCGAAGTAGCCGGCCAGCAGTTGGCCGTCCACCCTCTCCGCTTTGCTTCGGTAATAGATCTTGCCGCCGGCCTGCACCATGTCCTTCTGGTTGAGCGCTTTGTCCAGAACCGTCATGCCATCTACTCGTTCGAGGAAGTGCAAGATTCCCGCCGCGAGGAAGGGGGCTGGCTCCGGCGCAGCCGGTTGAGGTTGCTGGCCGGGTTGAGGGCGCGGTGGATTGCGGCGCGGCGGAGCCGGTTCCATCACCAGGATGATTTGCCCGACCTTGCTGAAATCGATGCCAGTCGCCTGGAGTCCCTCGGCCACCAATTTGCTGCGCTGATCGGCCGGGAGGAACGGTGTCTTGGCTTGGTTGATGCGCGCCGGCTGAATTACCAACGCCGCATTGCAGTCGGCGTGGATGAACGACACATCGAGCGTCTTCTTCTTGGATTGCTGGACCATTTCGTCCAGCGACTGCTTGATTTTTTCCGTTCCCGACCGGAACAGTCTATAAACTCCGAAGGTCACGCCGCCGCACACTAAAAGCAGCACGGCCGCGCCGACTCCGAGGCCGATGAGCAGACCTTTCTTCGATTTCGGTTTTTTCTTCTTAATCCGCCGGGACGGTAAATCGTCCTCGTCGTCGAGGTTTTCATTGGCCCTTGGCACGCTCGGCGGCACCTTGGCCGAGGCGGGTTTGATCGCCTGGGGCGGCGGTGCTGCGGCCGAGCGCTTAGCGACTGTTGGTGCTTTGACCGGCGGCGCGGACGCGGTCGGCGCAGGTGGTTTGGCGGAGGCTTGGCCTGGCGCACGCAGGACCGTCGCGCACTTGGGACAGCGAACAGCCCCGCCGGGCGGCAAGGAGGCCGGCAACCGCAAGACCGTGGAACACGAAGGACACTTCACCTGGGTGGGCATGGCAAATCCTCTAGATGCTGGTTCTCGATGGAGGCATTTGCCGCCTCCGAGAGGAAGGATAATGGAATATCAAACAGCATAGCCGCTTCTCCTTCTCTATACCAGCAGGAGCGGAGAATCTATCGCACCCATCCGAGCGAGCGGAGCGTTCTCGCCCCCCTTGCCGTGCCCGCTGAATGACTGCCCATTCTTGCCTGGACCGCCCTGACTGCGCACGTTCGGGGCGTCGAGACGCGATCCGAAAACCCGTCTTGCTTCTTGCATCCCTTTCATCTTAGGATGCGTCAGTGTGAGGTGGCTCTGGTATGGTCGAAGCAATGATGCTTGTCCATGTCCGCCTCCCTGAAAGCTGACGCCCGATCGTGTTTTCCGTGTTCCATTCTGGCAACATCGCCTCACCAAGATCCAAGGAAGGACCCATGTATAGAATGCACAGGTTGCCCCATTGTGCGGGCATCGCCGTCGCCTTGCTCTTGCTGGCCGACGCCTCCGCCCGAGCGGACCTCATCCAGTGGGGGTACAACTGGGAACCGAGCAGCGCCAAGATTTCCGCGGACGGCAGTGCCGCTCCCGCCGGACAAGCCGGTTACCTCTCGCTGACGGACGCGACCAGTAAAGCCGCTGCGGGGAACTCCAATACTGTCGTCACCAACCTTCGCGCCTTCAGCACGGCGAGTTCGGCAAGTCCCGATGTCTTCGCCCATGCCGATTACTCCTTTACTCTCCATCTGCAAGATATCGCCAGCCAGCAGACGGGAGACGTGACTTTTTCGGGCTTTTTTAAGGGCACGCTGACGGCCAACAGTGCCAACATCCAGATCATGCCCACCACGCCGACGACCGAGACGGTGAATTTGGGAGGCAATACCTACACCGTGACGTTGGGCACCTATTCCCCGCCTGGACCGCCAGGCGCTGCCAACGCCGGCAGTCTCAACGCGGTCGTGAGCGTGGCTCCAACGGGCGGCGGTGTCATCAGTTCCGCCCCCGAACCTTCCTCGCTCATTCTGGCCAGCCTCGCCTTGCCGTGTCTGGGACTGTCCGGCTGGCGTAAGCGAAGAAACAAGATGTCAACCGCCTGCTTGGCGTAAGTCGTCGCGATAGCTCTTGGGCGCAACAACGAAGCGCTGACCGTTGAAGGTCAGCGCTTCGTTGTCATTCCTGTCGTTGATTTCTGTCCGCCGGACTGGAATGAGTCAAAGGTTACCAAGCAACCGCCCCAAAGGTTGAAGACCCACATAACCAGCCCCCACGAGAAGCAGGAACAACAAGACCACACCGCCCAAACCGGCATACCATCTGAGGTTCGCGGATTCGTCTTCGCATCGCACGGCGCGCAGCGCTATTGCGGCCCAAACCACCGGCAACAGAAGTGCAACGAACCCGTATTCGGAGACAAGCCTTGTCTCCAGCGGTGGCAGCAGATTGAATGTCGTGTACCACTTGTGGCAGGCACCGGCCCCCAACACTCCGGCCACGATGACGCCGACCTGGATGAGGGCCAGGATCACGATGTTCCGAACCGTAAAGAACACTCCCCTTCTCTCCTCGCGGTCGAACTTCCGCTAATCCTGCTCGCAACTGGCGATTATCGGCGTCCGCCTCCTTGTCGTCAAACATTTCCGCTAAGATCCGGCAGTTGGCAGTTGCGTCTACGAGGGTGATGCCGAAGACGATCATGTGTATGATGGGGATATGTGGAAAAATCCAAGCGTCCGCGATGATGTGCGCCGGGCCGAGGTCCGCCGTTGGTCCGCCATCAAGTTAGAGGAGCAATCATGACGCGAACCAGAACGAAACAGGCTCGGTCCGGCCCTACCGTGGCCTCGCCAACCCCCATTCTGGCTGATGACGTGCTGACGCTAACCGAGGCGGCGGCGTATCTGCGCGTGTCCGAAAGCGCCATTCGTCAGATGCTGAGCCAACAAGCCATTCCGGGACAGAAGATCGGTTCCGAATGGCGATTTCTTAAAGCCGCCCTTCAAGATTGGTTGAGATCCCCTCCCACCTTGAACGGAAACGGATTCTGGGAAACCCAGGCCGGAGCGTTCAAGGACGATCCGTGTCTGGAAGAGATCGTCCGTGAGGCGTATCGCAAGCGTGGCCGGCCGATGACCGAGGAGGGCTGATGTACCTGCTCGACACGGACACGTTGACCTTGGTGCATGCTGGACATCTCCGGGTTCTGGAACGCCGGCAGACGGTCCCGGACAACGAGATCGCTATCGCGATCGTCACCCGAATCGAAGTTTTGCAAGGCCGTTTCGATTTCGTGTTGAAGGCCGCCGATGGAAACCAGCTACTTCACGCACAAACGCTCTTGAATCGAACCGAGGAGCGGTTGCAAATGATCGCGACCTTTCCGTTCGACGCTTCAGCCGCCGCCGAGTTCGACCGTTTGCGGCAGGAGAGGAAGCTCAAGAAGATCGGGCGGGCCGATCTGCTGATCGCCTCCATCGCACTGGCGAATCGGGCCACGCTCGTCACCCGCAACTTGCGACACTTCCGCCTTGTCCCGGATTTGCAACTGGAAAATTGGGCAGACTGACCAACACTTCTCTTCTCAATCCGTCGCCGCCCGCCGCAGCCGATCTCGCACTGCCAGCCAGTCATCGGTATCTGGCGGCAACACCACGATAATACGGTCGAGACCAAGTGCATCGAGTTCGTGCAGCACCGCGTACAGATGGGCGGCGTAACCGGCTGAATTGGCTGGCAGCACGCGCCGCACCACGCCGGACGGCGTGTCGCCGGCAACATCGAATGTCACCCAGCCGATGCGTTGCCCCTCGCGTTGGAGGGTCAGGATGCGTTCCGTGTTCGCCGTCTCGACGCACTCCAGCGGTGTGTGCGGCGCGTAGTGACGCGGCAACAGGCCCGGCGAGGGCAAGGGTTGTGGCCTGTCAGGTTGGAGAGCCTGGCCTACCGGCATCGCACGGGTTAGCGGACCGAGGAGGGATTCCAGTTCGGCGATGCCGACCAATCCCGGACGCAGCAGACGCGGCGGGGTCGCGGTCAGGTCCAGCACGGTCGATTCGAGGCCGCCGGTCGTCGGCCCACCGTCCAGCAGCAAGTCGATGCGTCCGTCCAGACTATGCAGGACATGCTCGGCCCGCGTGGGGGACAGTTGCGTCGAGCGGTTGGCGCTGGGAGCGGCGATCGGCACGCCGGCGGCTCGCACCAGCGCCTGAGCTACCGGATGAGCCGGTACGCGCACGGCCACGGTCGGACCACTCGCCGTCACCACATCCGGCACCGTGTCGCACCGCCGCAGCACCAGCGTTAATGGTCCCGGCCAGAATCGCGCGGCCAGGCGTGCAGCGGAGTCCGGCCAATCGGTAGCCAGATTTCGCGCCGCAGCGGAGTCGGCGACATGGACGATGAGCGGATTGTTCGCCGGCCGGCCCTTGGCCCCGAAGATGCGAAGCACGGCCGACACATCCAGGGCATTGGCTCCCAATCCGTAGACGGTTTCCGTCGGAAACGCTACCAGTCCGCCAGCGCGCAGAACCCGCGCCGCCTCAGCGATGGCTTCCGCGCTCGGCTCATTCGGATCAATCGTCAAGACGATGGTTTTCATCGGCGGCAGGTGGCACCTACGTTGCCAGCCCGCGGCGCCAGCAAGGGGAAAATTCCCCTTGCTGGCGCTGCGGGCTGGCAACGTGGGCTTCGCCCTCCCTATTTGACAGGATCGCAAATGTGATTTAGGGTTGCTTCAGTGACCAACGATTCCCCGCATGGAACAGGCATGTCCGAATCTACTCCCAACTCGGCTCGTGTCTCCCATCCTCCGCAAGCGGCGGAACGGCGGGCGTGGGTTCGCTATCCGCCGCGACGTCTGCAATTGCTCTGGCACCTGTTCGGCATGAAACCACCCGAGCAACGGCCAGCCAAAATCCAAGATGTTTCTCTGCAAGGAGTTGGCCTCGTCGTCGATCGTTCGTTCCCTCAGGGTTCCGTGCTGGTGCTTCGTTTGCCGGGCACTACCCTGGAATCTCGTTCCGTCCTGGTCCGCGTCAAACACCTTGCGCCGCTCGCCGACGGTCAATTCCAGGTCGGCTGCACTTTCGTCGTGCCTTTGACCGACACGCAATTGGCCGAACTCATCTGAAGATGGTTGGTAGTGGATAGTAAAGACACGAGAAGGGTTTTTACCACCCATTACCAACTACCAACGACTTCAGATTTGGTAATTCATCGCTTCCGCACTTGTCATGCCGGGCTGGCGAATGCGTAATGACGGTTTCTCCAGCGACACCACCGTGGACGGAGCCACGCTCTGCGTGATGAACACGTTGGAGCCGATGACGGTGTGGTGGCCAATGACTGTGTCGCCGCCCAGAATGGTCGCGTTGGCGTACACCACTACCTCATCTTCCAGCGTCGGATGACGTTTCATGCCGCGAATGATGTTGCCCTCGGCATCGCGTGGAAAGGATAACGCTCCCAATGTCACGCCCTGATACAACTTGACGTTTCGACCAATATCGCACGTCTCGCCGATAACTACGCCCGTGCCGTGATCGATGAAGAAGCCGGGCTTGATGCGTGCGCCCGGATGGATGTCGATGCCGGTGCGTGCGTGGGCGTATTCGGTCATCATGCGGGGTATGAGCGGAACACCCAGAAGCAATACCTCGTGAGCAATGCGATAGACCGACACCGCTTCCAGTCCGGGATAGCAGAAGATGACCTCGTGATAGCTCTTGGCGGCCGGATCGCCTTCGTAAGCGGCCTGCACGTCCTGCTCCAATTCCATGCGCACGTCAGGCAGTCGGCGGAGCAACTCAATGGTCTTCTGCTGGGCCAACCCCTCGAAGTCGAGGGGCACGCGCGCCTCGGGCGGTATGCAATCTTGCTCGTGTCGCAGGGCGCGGGAGATCTGCTGCGTCAGCTTGTCGTGTAGACCGTCGATGAGGTCGCCGACGTGATATTCGACGTTGCCGATGTGCAAATTTTGCCGTCGCCAGTAACCCGGATAAAGGATGTCCAGGAGATTGCAAAGGATCTCGACGACCGCTTCACGGCTGGGCAGCGGTTTGTGACCGAGATGGCTGGTACGGCTGCACTCGGTGTAGGTGGCAACTACGGTTTCAACGATTTCCGGCAGCGCTTCCTTGAGTCGGATGTCGGTGGCCATCGGATGCTCACTTGGTTGATTCAGCCGCTTGCGGCTTAGCGAACGGCCCGCTAAGCCGCAAACGGCTCGAAAGGATCGCGGGACGCATCCTCCCGTTTCATGCTAGGAGGTTGGCGGAACCGGGTCAATTTGCCCCTGTCTATCCTTCGGACACAAGATCGACAAAATACAGCAAATCCGGGTATCCCATCCAGCGAGCCATGGTTCTCGTTCACGCCCAACTAACGGGCAGGCAACGCATGCGCATTAGGCGATGTGCCGACGTACACTTTCTCCTCCTGTTCGATTCGTGTGCAAATGAATCGCCCTAAGTCGAGCAAGGTTATCTCTTACGGCGATGATGCTTCGGCTAGTCGCCGTGAGATTTTGGAATTGGTCCGGTCTTTGCTAAGAGGATGTTACCGTTCGCTTCGGGCAGAGAGAGCGAAGCAAAACTGACCGGCTCGCGCTGGCCATGGGAGAGGTGGTACAGCGAGCCGGTTGGTTTTTGTCTCCATTCAAGCATTCCGCAGGCGGAACGCGAACGCACGGGAATATCGGCGATGGTTTTGACCGTCGCTGAAACTCCCGCGCGTTTATCGCTGGAAAAGGAAATCTCGCGAACCGTCACGGTGCCGGGATTGGAGCCGGCATCATATAACCCCAGAGGGCGGCAAAGGTTTGCCAATCGCCTAATCCGCTGGGATTGTATCCATACTGGTACATGCGCACGCTGCCATCGGCGTAGACACAGGGGGAACCGCCTGGATGCGGTCCACCGAGATGGTTCTCGTCGGTGATACAGCTATTATCCTGGAAGTAGCCCTTCCCGCTAACACAACCGCCGCCGCCGCCATCCACGTAGCGGAGGTGGTCTCCATTGCCGCCATCCCCCGCACCTCTCGAGTTATCGACAAAGCCATTATCGTGGGCGTCGCCTGCGGCGTAATACGCGGGATTCATCCCCTTATGAGCAAGCAAGAAGGTGTTGGAGGAGCCGTTGCCGTTGGTGACCATGGAGAGCGTGACTCCCACGCCATCACCCAAAATTGAGTTGTAGTTTACGCCATTGAAGCTGGGATTGCGAGCAGAGGCATAGTCATCCTTGGCACCGGCGGAGGTCGAACGGCGGCTGGGACAGATGAAACCCTTGACCGGCTGAGCAGCACCTCCCGCCACGATATTGTTGTAGTTATTCTGCTGCTCGACAAACGGCAAAATCTGCACGTAAAAACTCAAACCAAGCGGGTTCGGCTCGTAGGGAAAAGTCGTGTAGGTATCGTGATAATTCTGGAAGGCAAGTCCCAATTGCTTCAGATTGTTGGTGCATTGCGTTCGCGCCGCCGCCTCGCGGACTTTCTGGACGGCGGGCAGGAGCAAGCCAATCAGAATGGCGATGATGGCAATCACCACCAGCAACTCGATCAGCGTGAATGCTTGAGGTCGAGTCAACCTCTCCGAGCATTTTCTGGGTCGAATTGGACGCATGAAGTACGCTCCCAGGAATAAAGATATGAGCGAATGTGAATGGGGCGATTCTTCTTCATATCGCATCCACAAGTCTGTGTCAAAGAAATGAGAAGAATGTAACGTCTCGGAATGAAAAAAATGTAACGTCTCGGATTGCGTATTCGACAGACTCTCCTCGCTCCCGAGCGAGCGGTGTGCTATGGTGGGTTCCGTGAAAGATAGTCTCTTGCGGAGGTTGTCGCCGTGAGCAGCATCAGCGTTCCGACTCAATCCGCCCCGGAAGCCGTCTACACTCCGCCGATTGCGCCGCGCAAGCGTCTCGGCTACCGCTGGCGCAACGCACTGCTGGCGCTGGCGGGACTGCCGTGGCAGCGACGGTTGGCGCGAGCGGCCCTGTTCATTCCGCGTATCCGCGTCTGGGAGGAGAAACACGACAACTTATCCGACGCGGAACTGCGGCTCGCCAGTCTGCGGCTGCGCGGTCGGGCGCGCGGCGGCGAATCGCTGGATAAGCTGTTGCCGGAGGCGTTCGGCCTGGTCTGCGTGGCGGCCAAGCGTCATCTCGGCATGCGGCCTTTCGATGTGCAGTTGGCGGCCGGCGTCGTCATGCATCAGGGCGCGCTGGCCGAACTCGCTACCGGCGAAGGCAAGACGTTGTGTGCCACGCTGCCGGCCTTTCTCAACGCCCTGGAAGGCAAGGGCGTCCACATCACCACCGTCAACGACTATCTAGCGCGTCGCGATGCCGAACTGATGGGGCCTATCTACGACGCGCTGGGCCTGACGGTCGGCATCATTCAGATGACCATGCCCGATCAGGAGCGGCATGCGTTGTACCGCCGCGACATCACCTACGGCACAGCCTCGGAGTTCGGCTTCGACTTCTTGCGCGATCGTCTCAAGGTCGCCGGTAATCGCGGGCAGGAGTCGCCCTTCTGGGACGCCTGGCTTAAAAGCGGAGCCATTGCCTCGCCGGAGGACGCCTACACGCAACGGCCGCATCACTTCGCCCTCGTGGACGAGGCCGACAACATTTTCATCGATGAGGCACGCACTCCGCTCATCATCGCCGCGCCGACTCGGCTGGCCACCGAGGAAGAGCAGATCGTCTTCCGCTGGGCCGACAAACTCGTGCGCCGCATGAAGCCGGAGGAGCATTTCTACTTCGACACCGAGAAGCAGAAACTCGTGCTTAACGCGACCGGCATGCAGCTGGCGCGCTACTCCAACCCGCCCTCCGGACCGCACGGCAAGGCGATGGACAAGTTGGAGGAGGCGTTGGAGCAGGCTCTGCAAGCGCACTATCGTTTCCGCCGCGATCAGCATTACATGATCGACAAAGGCAAGGTCATCATCATCGACGAGTTCACCGGCCGGCGCATGCCGGACCGCCATTGGCGCGAGGGGTTGCATCAGGCCGTCGAGGCCAAGGAGGGCGTGGAGATCAACGCGCCGTCCGAACACGCCGCCCAGATCACTTTCCAGAGCTACTTCCGCGAGTACAAAAAGCTGGCCGGCATGACCGGCACGGCCCTACAAAACCGCTGGGAAGTGCGGCGCGTCTACAAAATCTGGGTGGTGTGCGTGCCCACCAATCGCCCCATCCGCCGCGAACACTTGCCCGACCGTGTCTTCCCCAATGAGGAGGCCAAGTTTGACGCGGTCGTGCAAGAGGTCATCCGCATGCGTGCGCTCGGTCGATCGGTTTTGATCGGCACCCGTTCCGTGGATAAGTCCGAGAAGCTAAGCGAACGGCTGACGGCCGTGGGAATCGATCATCAGGTACTCAACGCGCGTTTTCACGAGCAGGAAGCGAAAATCATCGCCGAGGCGGGGCAACCCGGCCGTGTAACGATCGCCACCAACATGGCCGGCCGCGGCACCGACATCAAGCCGGCGTCCGAAGTGCTGCTCGCCGGCGGGCTGCATGTACTCGGCACCGAGCGCCACGAATCGTTGCGTATCGATCGCCAGCTCATGGGGCGTGCCGGACGCCAAGGCGATCCCGGCAGCGCGCAGTTCTTCGTGTCGTTGGAGGACGAACTACTGGAAGGATTGAGTCTGAGCAAACAGGAGAAGTGGAAGGAGTTTGGTCTACGCGGTGGCCAGCGCGATTGGGACAGGTATCTCTCGCTGTTCCGCCGTGCCCAGCGGCGCATCGAGCGCCGCCATTTCCGCAGCCGTGTCGATTTGCTCGTCCACGAAAAGCATCGTCAGGAGACACTCAAGGATCTCGGCGCTGATCCGTATGTGGACTAAGAGATAAACCACGAAACACACGAAATACACGAAAAAAACCAAGAACGACGAGTCGATCGAAACTGCCAATTGTTTCTATTCTTTTGTTCTTTTTTTCGTGTATTTCGTGTGTTTCGTGGTTTATCTCTTATTTAGGGGTGGTAAAGCGGTCTTGCAACGCGCACACGGTCCACGGTCGTTGGCGACTGGCGCGGCATGCCTCAACGGCGGCCTGCGCCGCGGCCAGCGTGGTGATGCACGTCACCCCGTTGGCCACCGCCGCCGAGCGAATCTTGCCCTCGTCGGTGCGCGCGCCCTTGCCGCTGGGCGTGTTGATTATCAAGGCAATCTGCTTGTTCTTCATGTAGTCGATCAGGTTCGGCCGACCCTGCTGCAACTTGTTCACTTCCTCGACGGCAATATCCACCGCCCGCAGCATCTTCGCCGTACCGCGCGTGGCAATTAGCTTGTAGCCCATCTCGGCCAACCCGCGCGCGATCGGGATAATGTCTTGCTTATCGCGCTGGGCCACCGAGATGAGAACTTGCCCATCCTTGGCTTCCGGCAAAGCGCTGTTGGCCGCCATCTGACTCTTGGCGAACGCCAACGGGAAGGTATCATCAATGCCCATCACTTCGCCGGTCGAACGCATCTCCGGCCCCAGGATGATGTCCACGCCGGCGAACTTGTTGAAGGGAAACACGCTCTCCTTGACGGAATAATGTTTCGGTACCACTTCCTCGAACAGCCCCAATTCGTCGAGCGTCTTGCCGACCATCACCAGGGAGGCGTAGCGCGCCAGCGATACGCCGGTCGCTTTGGACACGAAAGGCACCGTCCGGCTGGCGCGTGGGTTCACTTCCAGGACATAAACCGTGAAGCGTCCATCCTGCATTGTGCCGCGCTCGGCGAATTGCACGGCGAATTGTATGTTCATAAGTCCCTTGACGCGCAGCTCACGGGCCAGTTCGCGCGCCTGCCGTTTGATCTCCTCAATGACGGCGGGCGGCAAGCTATGTGGCGGAATAACGCAGGCGGAATCACCGGAATGAACACCGGCCTCCTCAATGTGCTGCATGACGCCGCCGATCAGCGTCCGCATGCCGTCGCTGAGACAATCGACATCGACCTCGACGGCCGACTCCAGAAACTTGTCGATGAGGATCGGTTTGCCCGGTGATACCTCCATCGCGTAGGCGATGTAGCGGCTCATGGCCGTCTCATCGTAGACGATCTCCATCGCGCGGCCACCCAGTACATAGCTGGGCCGCACCAATACGGGATAGCCGATGCGACGCGCGACATGGATGGACTGTTGCAAGTCGAGGGCCGTGCCGTTGGCCGGCTGCTTGAGACCGAGATGCTCGACCAACACCTGAAACTGCTCGCGATCCTCGGCGCGGTCGATGCTGTCCACGCTGGTACCGATGATCGGCGCACCCGCCGCCTCCAGGCCGCGCGCCAGGTTCAACGGCGTCTGTCCGCCGAACTGCACGATCAGTCCCGCCGGTTGCATCACATCGCAGATGTTCAGCACATCCTCGGTGGTCAGCGGCTCGAAGAAGAGATGATCGCTGGTGTCGTAATCGGTCGAAACCGTCTCCGGGTTCGAGTTGACCATGATAGTTTCATAGCCCGCGCCTTTCAGCGCGAACGCGGCCTGACAGCAACAATAATCGAACTCGATGCCCTGGCCGATGCGGTTGGGTCCGCCGCCGAGAATCATAATGCGATCCTTGCCCTCCGATGGCTTGGTTTCGTTATCACCCGGCGAACGGCCGGCGTCGGCCGGCTGGTGCTGGTCTCCACCAGCCGGCCGACGCCGGCCGTTCGCCGGGATGACATAATGAATCGGTGCTTCATACGTGGAGTAGTAATACGGCGTATACGCCTCGAACTCGGCCGCACATGTATCGACGCGCTTGTAGGTGGGCAGCACGCCCAATTCCTTGCGCAGCCGGCGAACCTCCATCTCGGTCGAGTGCCACAGAAACGCCAGCTGCTTGTCGGCGTAGCCGTGCTGCTTCGCTTCCAACAGAATAACGCGGATCTCGTCGTCGCGCGAGCGCGTCCGCACCTGCTCGTCCACGCCGCGCAGTCGATCCTCCATCTCGACCAGTTCCTGGATATTGTGCAAAAACCACGGATCGATTTTCGTCTGCTGATGGATGTCCTCCAGCGTCAGACCGGCCTTGAACGCATAGCGGATGTACCAAATGCGTTCCGCCGTCGGCGTGGCCAGGCGGCTGATGATGTCCTCGACGCTCGGCTGTCGCCGCGTGCCCCATAGGTCGCCGCGATAGCAACCCAAACCAAAACTACCCGTCTCCAGGCCGCGCAACGCTTTTTGCAGCGATTCCTTGAAGGTCCGGCCAATGGCCATTGTCTCGCCGACCGATTTCATTTGCGTGGTCAGCGTCGGATCGGCGTCCGGGAATTTCTCGAACGCCCAGCGCGGCACCTTGGTGACGACATAATCGATGGTCGGCTCGAAGCACGCCGGCGTCTCGCGCGTGATGTCGTTGCGCAACTCGTCGAGCCGATAGCCGATGGCCAGCTTGGCGGCGATCTTGGCGATGGGGAAGCCGGTCGCCTTGGAAGCGAGTGCGCTGGATCGACTGACGCGCGGATTCATCTCGATGGCGACCATATGGCCGTCTGCGGGATTGATGCCGAACTGGATATTGCTGCCGCCGGTCTCGACGCCGATCTCGCGGATGATGGCCAGCGAGGCATCGCGCATGCGCTGATATTCCTTGTCGGTCAGCGTCTGCGCCGGCGCCACCGTGATCGAGTCGCCGGTGTGAACGCCCATCGGATCGAAGTTCTCGATCGAGCAGACGATGACGACATTGTCGGCGCGATCGCGCATGACTTCTAGCTCAAACTCCTTCCAGCCGATGATGGATTCTTCGATGAGAACCTCGCCGACGGGACTGAGATCGAGTCCGCGGGCGATGAGTTGATTGAACTCCTCGCGGTTGTAGGCGATGCCGCCGCCGGTGCCGCCGAGCGTGAAACTGGGCCGCAGCACACAAGGCAAACCGACCTGTTCGACAATCTCCAGCGCCTCCGCGAAGGAGCGCGCGACGCCGCTTTTAGGTACGGCGATGCCGATATGCTGCATGGCCTTCTTGAACTGTTCACGGTCCTCGGCCTTGTCGATGACGGCGGGCGTGGCCCCGATCATCTCGACTTTGTGCTGTTCGAGAACGCCATGCCGATGCAACTGCATGGCAGTGTTGAGGGCCGTCTGTCCGCCGAGCGTCGGCAGGAGCGCATCGGGTTTTTCCTGTTCGATAATGCGTGCGACCATTTCCCAAGTGATCGGTTCGATATACGTGCGGTTGGCCGTCTCCGGGTCGGTCATGATGGTCGCCGGATTGGAGTTGACCAGAACTACTTCATAGCCTTCCTCGCGCAGCGCTTTGCACGCTTGCGTGCCGCTGTAGTCGAACTCGCATGCCTGACCGATGACGATGGGACCGGAGCCGATGAGCAGGATTTTGTGAAGATCGGTGCGGCGCGGCATGGGTGCGTAGCTCTCCTTCGTGGTCGTGCGGTGCGGGTTGACGCTTGCTCCTCATACTATGGGAGAGACGCCGGCATCCAAGGGGCGCGGTCTGTACTACCGAAGGCGCAGGCGTGGTACGATAGCCTGAGGGTGCAAAAGGTCACGGCGATGCACCCGCCGAGAACCGTGCGTGAAGGAGGCATAAGGGATGTCGGAAGATCTGTTGCTTAAGAGGCGAAATCGATAAGCGAACCAAAGCTCGGCACACCAGCCCGAAGCGCTAGTAATGGGGCGGTCCTATCATGGGGCAACGTCAATTGTTCTCGTATTGACCCGCCTGTAGTGGAACGACCGTCTGTTGCTCTTCGCGGAGCAGGCCGCGGATTTCAAAGCGGGTTTGCCGCAAGAGAATTCCGAGCAGGCTATCCTCGCCGACGACGGCGATGAGCATGCTTAGGACGCCGACCACCCATTTGGCGTGCGGACGGTTGAAGAACGCGGCTTCGTTTGTGGATTTGCTCGATCTCTTCATTAGGGGAACCTCCTTGTTCCTCGACATCGGAAAATCATAATCAACGGCGAGCAACTTGGGCAAGGGCAGTCCGCCCTCTCTCGGCAACGAACCGCCTCTCGGCATAGGACTTGCCCTTCTCTTGCCCAATCGGAATAATCGAGAAGGTTTGGGCATGGCATCATCGACGATTGCGGTTGGCTCCTGACCGGAACGTGTTTCGCGACAGGCGAACAATCCTTCACTCAAACGAGGACATCTCATGTATCCGACGGTCTCACTGCCGGCCCTGCTGAATCGGCTCAGTCGTTTGCCGGGAGAGTTGGAAGCATTGGCTGGCAACCTGGCCTCGGCGCCGCGAACCTGGTGGGCCCATTCATTCTCTTATCCGCTTGTCAATGTCCGCGAAGAGAGTGATGCCTTCCATGTCGAGGCGGATGTACCCGGTCTGACGCAGGAGCAGATTGAGGTGTCCATTCGCCACGGCACCGAGTTGACCCTTCAGGGCGAGCGCAAAGCCCACGCTGGCGACAACGGCACCTGGCATCATCAAGAGCGCGGCGTCGGCCGATTTCAGCGGGTGTTGACACTGCCCGCCGCGGTGGATGCGGATAAGATCGAGGCCCGGCTGGAGCATGGCGTGCTGCGGCTGACACTGCCCAAGATGGAAGCCGTCAAACCGCGGCGCATCCCCGTGCAGGGATGAACGACAATGTGGTAGGTCCGGCGAGCCGAGCCGGACGGGAACAAGTGCCGCTCGGCTCGCGGCACCTACTCAAGCCGTGCCGCTCGGCTCGCGGCACCTACCGGTAGGTCCGGCGAGCCGAGCCGGACAACTCCGCCGTGCCGCTCGGCTCGCGGCACCTACCATTTTAGCGTTTTCGCTCTACTACGATGGACCGGCCGGTTCTTCCGGGTAAACATCGGGCAACTGATTGCGATGCATCAGTTCGCCGCCGTCCTTGTCGGAATCATCGCTGTCATCGTCTTTCTCGGGCCGGCCGCGCGTCTGACGCAGTAGATCGGCCACCTCGTAGGAATTGAGGTGTTGCGTGTGTTCCTCGGCGTGAACTTCCTCGACAGCGTCGGGACCGAGATAGACGCGGAATTTGTAGTGAGCGATGCTGAGTTGATCGTTGGGCAACAGGGCGGCGCGGCGGACACGCGTGCCGTTGACGCGCGTGCCGTTGGTGCTGCCCAGGTCGCGGATCAAGAGCAAGCCATCCGTCTTAACGATGACGCAGTGCATCTTGGAGACGCTTTTGTGTTCCAAACACACGTCACAGTCTTCCTTGCGGCCGACCACGAGGAGATCCTTGGTAATCTCGATCGGTGCGCCGCCGTCCAGAGGTAGCAATTGGGCACGCATGACATCTCCAGACAATGAAGAGATACCGAGGCCGATCCCGGCGTGTTCGGCACAATGCTTCCGTTATAACTTCTTTTATCGTAGCTTCCAAGTCGTCCAATGCGAAAGCCGCTTGCGTCTTGGCGTTGGCCGCAGCCTCGCCAAGCCGCAAACGGCTTTTTCGGCACAGCTTCTTATCACCGACTGGTCGCGGAGGCCGGGATCACACCATTACGCTCCTGATTCGCTCGATCCATCACCCGCGCGAACCATTCGCCGTTGGTCATGCGCCGGCCGACAGGCCCCGGCGGGCAAGCGGGCTGGCACACGGGCACGCATACCGGCACCTGACGACTCACCTTGTAGGTGACGCAATACGGCTGCATGTGGCAGGTGGTGTGCGGCACCAGATTTACCCTCTGCTCGGCGATCATCCGGCAGGTGACATAGGGTATCTGGCGGGTCCGCTGTTCCGAAACCAAGCGGCAGCGTGTGCATTGGATTACCCGGCACCGCTCCTCTGGGATCATCTTGCAGGTCGTGTAGGGGATGCACACTTCCTTGACCTGCGGGACCATGTAGCAACGACGGCAGGTAATCATCCGACAATGCTGCCGTTGCACCATATGGCAGGTCGTATATGGGATGCACACTTCTTTGACCTGCGGGACCATGTAGCAGCGTCGGCAGGTAATCATCCGACAATGCTGCCGTTGCACCATATGGCAGGTCGTATACGGGATGCACACTTCCTTGACCTGCGGGACCAAGTAGCAACGACGGCAGGTAATCATGCGGCAATGCTGCCGTTGCACCATATGGCAGGTCGTATAGGGAATGCACACTTCTTTGACCTGCGGAACCATGTAGCAGCGTCGGCAGGTAATCATGCGGCAATGCTGTTGCTGTACCATATGGCAGGTCGTATATGGGATGCACACTTCCTTGACCTGCGGGACGGTGTAGCAACGACGGCAGGTAATCATGCGGCAGTGATCCCGGCGCACCATCTTGCATGTCGTGTAGCAATGCTGCTTCATGACGGTATATGGCACCATTTTGCAGACAGTGTAGTGGGCCGTATGGCAATGTTGTCGCGGCACATAATGGCAGCAGCGGATCATGCGCACTTCCGTACGCGGCACCCAGACGCGATTGCATACCCAGCGGCCGGGGCACTGCACGGCATAGCTGACAACCGGACCCGGACAGTAGTGCGGCGTGCAGGTGCAGGGATCGAAGCTCCAAGTGCCGGGCGCTCGACAGCATTTGTGAACGATCGGCCCCGGACAGTAGTTCTGTGTCACCTTCCAGCAACCCGAGCAAACCGTGATCGGTCGCTCCGTCCACACCGGCTCATACGTGCAAGTCTGATACACCATTTGCCGCGGCTCCGTCACCGTGCGATAGCAGGTGACCGGCACATTGCAAACGTGCTGTTGATACACGGGATGATAGGTACAATAGTGCTGCGGCACCTGATATTCTTGCCAGCACTGTTTGTACGTTGTGTAGCAGCACTTGCGCACATGTTGTTGATAGACCGGATGCGAGGTGCAGTAGTATTGCGGCACC
>DATNCY010000299.1:0-10959 GCA_035553375.1 Gemmataceae bacterium | reverse complement strand
ACAAGTATTACGATCACAGTATTTTTGACCCCCATATTGAAAAGGGCGGCGCTCCCGACGCCCGATACGGTTACGCCGACTGTGGGCTTCCTGTAGTCCTCCACCACAATACGCCCAACAATGCGATTGCTCTCTTATGGTCATACGATGATCGCGCGGTACGTGGGTTGTTCCCCCGAGTGCAGCGGCACAAGGAGGTGACATGAGAGAGCCACGAAATCCTTTCCGGCTCAGGCGATCCGAGAGTATCGACACCGAAACGGCGTTCTTGACGCTGTTCGAGCCGGGCATTCTGGAGGTGGTATCGACAGAAGGCTTCTGGGAAACCGTGCATATCCTTCGGAGTGCCGCAGGCGGAGGAAAGACCAGTCTCATTCGGCTCTTTACACCGAACACGCTGCTCACTTTGTGTGCGAAGCGAACGGACGAACGCATCAAAGAGCTTTACCAGCGAATGAAGGATCTGGGAGCTGTCAATGATGTCGGCCCCGTCGTACTTGGCGTGATGCTGATGTGCGGACCCGGCTACTCCATGATGCACGACCTTGAGTTGGACCAGACGAGAAAGGACCGCCTGTTTTTTGGACTCCTGAATGCTCGCATTGTTCTTGCAGTGCTCCGAGGAGCGCTTCTTCTGAAGGGACTGGAATATCCCGACGGCCTCGACCGCGTGCAGATCAATCCCATTCCGGGTGGCAGCGGCATCGTTGGTCTGACGTTGCCCTGTAGCGGCAAGGTACTTCACGACTGGGCGGAACAGCGAGAGGCTAAGCTGTGCTCCAGTTTGGACAGCCTTGGGCCGCTGAACGTTGATTCCTTGCCTGGCGACGAATCACTGCTCAGCCTTTCCCTCATCCGACCGGAGAACATACTCGTCGATGGGAAGCCGGTTGCAGAGCGTGTTGTGCTGATGATGGATGACATCCACAAGCTGACCGGACGGCAGCGGTCACTGCTGGTCCAAACCGTCATTGACGCCCGAAGTCCGGTGGGAGTGTGGATCGCTGAGCGGTTTGAAGCGTTGAGCACGCAGGAAATGCTATCCTCCGGCGCTCACCAGGGCCGCGATTACGAGCACGCCATTGAAATTGAGTCTTACTGGAGACAGAAGCCCGACCGGTTTGAGAAACTTGCCATGAAAGTGGCGGATCGCCGCGTGCAGGCCGCGCCTGACACTGAAGAAATCGGCTCATTCAAATCGTGCTTACAAGACGCCCTTGATGCGCCCGAATGGAACGACACGTTTATTTCGATCATTGAGGTGGTTTCCAATCGCATTGGTGAGCGGGTGAAGTCTCAGCCTCGCTTCCAGGAATGGATTGCGTTACGGGATAAGACGACGGGGACGCTACGTGAGCGAGCAGTCGCATGGCGTTCTCTGGAGATACTGATCGAACGGGAACTCGGTAGGAAGCAGAAATCGCTCTTTGAAGCTGAACCGCTCGACGAAGACGACCTCAGTCAACGCGACGATTCCTCTGTAAACAATGCGGCTGAGTTGTTCTTGGCACGGGAGTTTGATCTGCCTTATTACTATGGTCCGGAGCGCATCGCGCGTCTGGCTTCGCTGAACATCCAGCAGTTTCTTGGATTGGCTGGAGAAGTTTTTGAAGAATCCGCCGCAGCCCTGTTGCTGAGAAAGCCTACTGCTTTGCCTCCCCGTCGCCAGCACGCCCTCATGAAAAAAGTCGCGAAGGCCGTGTGGGAAGACATTCCGAAGCGAGTACGGCACGGCCGAGAACTGCGGCGGTTTCTGGAATCCGTTGGGAAATTTGCCCATTGGTACACATACCGACCGACCGCTCCCAACGACCCAGGCGTTTCGGGTACAGCGATCCGGATGTCCGAAAGAGCCTTGCTGGTGGACGACGCTTACCGGAAGAACAAGGAGGATGTGTGTCGCTTCGCTGACATTCTTGCGTCAGCACTTGCACACAATCTTCTTGTCGCCCAACTCGATTACAACTGCAAGAAGGAGAAGTGGATGGTGCTGAATCTGAATCGCCTGCTATGCGTCCACTTCGATCTTCCGCTGAACTATGGCCTCTACAAAGAGCGACCGTTACCGACATTGTGCCAATGGATGACCCGGTCCTTTACGGCACCTACGAATGAGGACGCCCTTTTATGACGGCAGTATTAGAAAATGTTCACATGCGCTGGCGCAACTACATCTTAGTTCGCGACGGCGAGTTTTCGTCTTTCTGGAAGGCGCATTTCGCAGAGCGGACTCGTTCAGTTCTGTTTGTGTGTGGCAAGGGTTTTGATCCCCGGACGTGCATCGCGCTTCGGACTATCGCAGAGCTGGCCAATGGAGCTTTGACGGAAACGATGGCGCTGGTATTTGACGAGAGCGAAGGCACGCTGACCCAGGATCTTCGCGAAAAGGCGGCGTCAAACTGGAAAGAGATGGAGGGCCTTATCGTAGGGAAAGGGCTTTCAACATCCCACAAGATTACTTTCCGAACGGCGGACGGTCGTCGCGTTGGGGCGCGCAACGCCGCCGATGTCTTCAAAGAGGAAGCACGCATATCCACGTTTTCCGACATCATCGTTGATATTAGCGCGATGCCTCGCAGTGTGTATTTTCCGCTGATAGCTCGCCTGATTTACTTCTACGACGAGTTGAAACGGAAACAGAAGCCGGCCCCGAACATCTATGTCGTTGTCGCCGAAGACCCTGTACTTGATTGCCAAATCCGTGAGGAAGGGATAGACGAGACGGCGTCGTTCCTGCATCCGTTTGAGGGGGAATTCAATCGTGAAGCCACCGGCCAGCAACCGAAGGTCTGGATTCCTGTGCTTGGGGAAGGACGAACCACACAGTTTGACAGAATCTATGACCTAGTGAAGCCAGATGAAGTATGCCCGGTTCTCCCTTCGCCTTCCCGCAACCCGCGACGCGGCGACGACATTGTGATGGAGTATCGGGACTTGTTGTTCGACCAGTTGCGACTGGACCCGAGGAACATCATTTACTCCTCAGAATACAATCCGTTCGAGGTTTACCGGCAGATTCGCAAAGCAGCAATTCAGTACCACGACGTACTTGGCCTAATTGGTGGGTGCAAAATAGCCCTGTCTGCGCTATGTAGTAAACTTATGTCCCTTGGCGTGCTCTTGGTTGGCTACGAGTTGAAGGCGGCGAACAGCCTCCAAATCGGCATCGCTCACATCGAGTGCCAGGGATACGACATGCCGGATTCGGTTGTACCGAATCCGCAACCAGTAGGATTATGGTTAGCAGGAGAGTGTTATGGATGACACCAAAAGACAACTAGAACCGTTACGTGCAAAGCGGAACCCAGTAGTGATCGGCACCGGCCTTGTCGCGCTCGACGTGGTCATTCCCAGTAGCCTCGAAACAGACCCCCAGCTTCGCGCGGGCGGCACCTGCGGTAATGTGCTTACGGCCCTGGCGTACCTTGGGTGGGGCTCCTATCCAATTGCCCGGTTGAGCGAAGACGGAGCGTCGAAGCTGGTCGCGGCAGATCTCCGACAGTGGGGCGTTCAGCTCGACTTCGTTACCTTCGATGATGATGGGAGCACTCCTGTCATCGTTCAGCATATCCGGAACAGCAAAACGGGGGCTCCAAGTCATTCGTTTTCACGAAAGTGTCCATGCTGTGGGGCAATTCTACCTTGGTATAAAGCATTACGTGTGGCCGATGTCACAGATCTCGTGCCGCGATTGCCCAAGCCCCAAGTGTACTTTTTTGATCGCATTTCAAGAGGTGCCTTAACGCTTGCCAGGCAATCCAGGAAGCTGGGAGCGGTGGTGTTCTTCGAGCCATCTGCTTCGAGCGAACCGAACCTTCTCAAAGAGGCATTGGAATTGGCGCACATAGTAAAGCTGTCCTCTGACCGAATCGGCGGCAATGAGGCGGTACTAACTGCTACGAAGCCGAAGATCATCATTGAGACGCGAGGAAGTGCCGGCTTGAGACTTCGCCATACCGATTCGGAGCGAGAGCGTGGCGGGAACAAGTGGCATGAAGTGTCAGCGATACCTGTGGATCGTCTCAGAGATACGGCAGGGGCGGGTGATTGGTGTACAGCGGGCATCATCCACATGCTTGGAGCAATGGGCGCGAAGGGCCTCACCGATTTGACGCTCGCAGAGGTTCGGCAAGCTGTCCAAATTGGTCAAGCGATGGCATCCTGGACGTGTGGCTTCGATGGCGCGCGTGGGGGCATGTACGGCTCGGAAAAAGCTGCCTTTCAGGGAACCATTCTTGGCTTGGCTAATGGGCGGACGGACTCAGCCGCGGATATGAAGAGGGCCGCTTCTTTGACACGGGAACGACAAGTGTTCACGTGCGAATCGTGCCGTGCGAAAGACAAACCACAATCATCGGTGCGGAAATCCCGTAGGTGAGCACCGATTAATCAGCATCAACCGCGATGAAGCGTGAGGGCATGATGGCACAACTCGAAGCGATTACACGCAGCGCAGCCGTGAAAGGCATCCTCCCGGACGGCCTTGTCACGATCAGCGACGTGCGCTGGATCGGAACGGTTGCCATTGAGGTCACCTACAAGGACAGCGCGGGACGACTCGGCAACGAATTGCTCTACCGCGACCGCGAGCCGACACTCGAAATCGTCGAAGTGGGCAAACCCTGGAGCTTCGACGGCGATAGCGCGTTGTTTCGGCTACTTTCCGAAGCACATCGCATCCGGCTCGCCTACCTCTTCGATCCACTGCTGGCCGTCCACACGTCACTCGTCGAGCCGTTGCCCCACCAGATCACCGCCGTTTACGGCGAGATGCTTGCTCGTCAGCCGCTTCGGTTCCTGCTGGCAGACGATCCGGGCGCCGGCAAGACGATCATGACCGGCCTTTTTATCCGCGAACTGATTGCCCGTGGCGATCTTCAGCGGTGTCTCATTGTCTGCCCCGGTAACCTAGTCGAGCAATGGCAGGACGAACTCGACAGAAAATTCCACCTGCCGTTCGAGATCATGACCAACGACGCCCTGGAGGCGGCCAGAACCGGCAACTGGTTCAACGAAGTCTCCCTGGCCGTCTGCCGCCTCGACACGTTGAGCCGGAACGAGGATGCCCAGGCCAAACTCCAGCAGACCGACTGGGACTTGATCGTTTGCGACGAAGCCCACAAGCTGAGCGCGACGTATTTCGGCAACGAGGTCAAGTACACGAAACGTTACCGGCTCGGCCAGTTGCTCTCGACGTTGACCCGGCATTTCCTGCTACTGACCGCCACGCCGCATAACGGCAAAGAGGCGGATTTCCAGCTATTCATGGCCCTGCTTGACGGCGACCGATTTGAGGGCAAGTTCCGCGATGGGGTTCACGTTTCCGACGCCGGCGACATGATGCGTCGCCTGGTCAAGGAACAGCTACTCAAGTTCGATGGCACGCCGCTCTTTCCAGAGCGAAAGGCGTATACGGTCAACTATGCCCTTTCGGACGGAGAGGCCGAACTTTATAAGGAAGTCACCGACTACGTCCGCGAGGAATTCAACCGGGCCGAGGCTCTTGAAAACGAAGGCAGGAAAGGAACTGTCGGCTTCGCCCTCACCATCTTGCAACGTCGCCTGGCATCGTCACCTGAAGCTATTTACCAATCCTTGAAGCGCCGCCGCGAACGGCTGGAAAAGCGGCTTCGCGAGGAGCAGTTGCTAAAGAGGGGAGCCGAAGTCGGCCTCGATTTGAATATCGGCCTGCCATCGCTATCGGCCGACGACATCGAAGACCTGGACGACGCACCGGACGCAGAGCTTGAAGACACCGAGGAGCGGGTCGTCGATCAAGCATCCGCCGCCCGCACCATTGCCGAACTTCGCGCCGAGATCGATCAGTTGACGGGATTGGCGCGTACCGCGCTTCGCGTCCGGCAATCCCGCACTGACCGCAAATGGGACGAGCTTTCGCGGCTTCTACAAAACAACACCGAGATGTTCGATGCCGACGGGCATCGCCGCAAACTCGTCATATTCTCGGAGCATCGCGACACCCTGAATTACCTCACCGAGAGAATCCGGGCGCTCATCGGGCGACCGGAGGCTGTCGTCATCATTCATGGTGGAGTGGGACGCGAGGAAAGGCGCAAGGCCGAGGAATCGTTCAAGCATGACAAAGAAGTTGAAATCCTGATCGCGACTGACGCCGCTGGGGAAGGCATCAATCTGCAACGCGCACACCTCATGGTGAATTACGATCTTCCCTGGAATCCCAACCGGCTGGAACAGCGTTTCGGCCGCATTCACCGCATCGGGCAGACCGAAGTCTGCCACCTGTGGAACCTTGTCGCCAAGGATACCCGCGAAGGCGAGGTTTACCACCGGCTGCTCGAAAAGCTCGACGAGGAGCGAAATGCCCTGGGTGGTCAGGTCTTCGACGTGCTGGGCCAACTGACCTTCGAGGATCGGCCCCTTCGAGAACTCCTGCTTGAAGCCATCCGTTACGGCGACAAAGCCGAGGTCAAAGCACGCCTGTTCCAGGTTGTCGATAATGCGCTTGAACGCGAACATCTTCGGGAACTGGTCGAAGGGAGGGCGCTCACCCACGACTCAGTGACTGTCCCATAAGTGGGATCAAGCGACTTCGCGATATTGGAACTCGGCATCGTTACATTTGGGTTCGAGCCGGTTGAGCATGAGGTGGATCATGGCCAACTTGACGAACGCCTCCGAGGACATCACGCTCTTCTCCCGGTCCTTGGTCAGCCGTCGGCACTTGCCCAGCCACGCGAACGTCCGCTCCACGGTCCAACGAATCGGTAGTTTCACCCACCCCTTCGACCCGTCCGGGCGGCGCACGATGACCAGATCCCACCGGGCGTTGTCCTCGACCCACTCGTACAGGGCGTAGTTGTGGTACTTGCTGTCGGCGAACATCCGCACCACCTTGCCCATCGCTTGCCCCTCCAACCGGGGGAACAGTTCTTGGGCGGCCTTGGCGTCGTCCACACTCGCGGCGGTCACCAGCACGGCCAGCAGCAACCCCATGGAATCCACGACGATGTGCCGCTTGCGGCCGTCGACGTTCTTGGCATTATCCCGCCCGCGCTCTTCGCCGCCGGAGGTCGTGTCCACCGACTGGCTGTCCACGCTGGCGGTGGTGCGTGGCGAGTACGGCTTCTCGGCGGTACGGACCTTCTTGCGGAGCCGGTCGTGGATGGTATCGAGGGTGCCGTTGTGCCGCCACTCGTCGAAGTACCGCCAGACCGTACTCTTGGGCGGGAAGTCCTTGGGCAGGTACCGCCACTGGCACCCCGTCCGCAGGACGTAGAAGACGGCATCGACGACATCCCGCAGATCGGTCGTGCGAGGCCGCCCGCCGGGGTAGACCGGAATGTGAGGCTCGATCAACGCCCACTGCTCGTCGGTGATGTCGCTCGGGTAGGATTGGGTTCTCATACACCATTTTACGCACCCAATCACCCCTTATGGGACAGTCACTAAGCCGCAAGCGACCGAGTTTTTTTCGCCCCCTACGAATATCGGCCAATCTTCACAGGTGGCTGTCTCGTCTAAAAAAGGTATCCTGGGCGACTCCGTGCGATGCGTGTCCACGTTCGGCGCGGCGGTGTCAAGAAGGTTCATTTCGTTGAGGAACACGATTCATGAAACGAACAATGCTGATGGGACTGACAAGTTTGTTGTGTATGGGCGTGGCAGCCTCGGTATCGCCGGCACGAGCGTTGATGATCGCGCCGTCGCCGATCTCGCAGCGCGTGGCGACGGCGGACTGCGTGGTCGTCGGCAAGGTCATTGCCTTCGGCGACAAGACGGTATCCGTCGCCCCCTTCCCCGGCGTCAAGGAGAAGCAGGAATATCAGATTGCCATTATCAAGATTGAAACCAATGTCCTGGGCGCCAAGGGCATGAAAGAGATTCGCGTCGGCTTCATTCCACCGCCGGCGGCCCCGGTGGTCGGCCCCGGCGGTGGTCCTCGCATCATCCGCCGTCCCTTCCGCGGCGTCACCTTCACGCTCAACCAAGAAGCATTGGTATTCCTGACCAAGCATCACGAAGGCGACTTCTACACCGCGCCAATGTACTTCAGCGTCATCAACAAGCAGGGCAACGGCAACTTCGCCAAGGAAGTGGACGAGGTCAAGCGCTGCGCCAAGCTGCTGGCCGAGCCGAAGGCCGGCCTCGAATCGAAGGACAAGGCCGACCGTCTGCTCACGGCCGGTCTGCTGATCGCGCACTATCGCCAACGTCGCCCGGCTGTCGGCGAACCGAAGACGGTACCGATTGACGCGGAGCTGAGCAAGCAAATCTTGCTGACGCTGGCCGACGCCGACTGGGCCGCTCGTCCGGTCCGTCCCGGCGCGTTCCAGACGACGCCGCAGAACTTGTTTTTCCAACTCGGCATCACGCCGAAGGACGGCTGGACGCCGCCCAAGGACTTCAAGCAACTCCCCGAAGCCGCCAAGACGTGGCTCAAGGACAATGCCGGCAAATATCGCATCCACCGCTTCGTCGCCGAGAAGAAGGACAAGGAAGAAAAGAGCGACAAGTAAGGGCTGCCCGTAACTCTTTCGAGGCACAAACATTTTGACCAGCCCGCGGTGGCAGCAAGGGATTCCCTTACGGGTGCCGCGGGCTGGTCAAATAAGCAGAAAAACAGAACGCTTCAGCGTGCGGCCAGCAGTAAATCCAGGAGATGTTCAGCCGTATCGGTGACGTGAATCAGTGCGCGATTGTCGGCACGAAGAAACCCTTCCTCAACGGTGCGGTCAACCCAGGCCAGCAGCGGATCGAAAAAACCGGCGACATTGAGCAAACCGATCGGTTTGTCGTGCAGGCCGAGTTGCCGCCAGGTGAGGATCTCGAACCATTCATCGGCAGTCCCGAAACCACCCGGCAACGCGGCGAAACCATCGGCGCGTTCGGCCATCAGCGCCTTGCGCTGGTGCATCGTCTCGACGACATGCAATTCGGTCAAATTCGTCTGCGCCAACTCGCGCTCGACCATCGAGCGCGGGATGACGCCGATGACCGATCCACCCGCTTGCAGCACCATGTCGGCGAGAATGCCCATCAATCCGATGTGGCCTCCGCCATAAACCAGTCCCAATCCGCGACCCGCCAGAGCGCGGCCGAATTGTCGCGCACTCTCGGCGTAAATGGCTGGTCCACCCATCTTCGAGCCGCAAAACACACACAGATACTTCATCGCGATCGTCCTTCGGAATTGGCCTCGGCAGACTCCGACGCGGTGGCCTCGCCGGTCGTGGCGGGGAAACGCATGCGAAAGGTAGTGCCCTTCAACGGCCCGGAATCAATCTCCAAGCGGGCGTGATGGTGTTCGAGGATGGCGACGACGAACGATAGTCCCAACCCCATGCCGGTGCTGTGGCCCTCGTAGATGGCGTTGTCGCGCTTGGTCGAGAAATGCGTCTCGGTGCAGCGTTGACGCACTTCCTCGGTCATGCCGGCGCCGTTGTCGCAGACTTCGAGAACGACATCGCGTTCGCAGCGGAAGGTGCGCAGCAAGACGCGGCCCTTCCACGCCGCGGCGGCGATGAGCGCCTGTCGGCGGCTCGCGCCGTCGAGATTTTCCTCTTGCCGGGCCGTGTCCCGCAGATGATTGCGCATCTCGAACGTGGCGTCGCGGGCATTGAACAGCAAGTTCTCGATGGCCTGCTGCAAGTGCGAGACATCGCCGGCGATCCATAGCGAATCCTCAGCCGTCGCTTGCCCAACGCGATGCGCGTTTAGTTCCAGCACCAATTCCAGCTTCCATTTCTCGCGGGCCAAGTCTTTCCAGGTATGCTCCAATTCGCTGACCACGGCGTTGAGGTCGAGGACGGTTGCTTGCGTATGGCTGGGATCGCGGCGGACTGTGTGCAGAATCTGCTGCAAGCGCTCCGTGACGGTGCCCAGCGTTTGCTGAATCTCGCCGAGCATCATCTCCTGATCCGCCGGCACGCCCGCCGCCTCCATGCAGCGGCGCAGCAAGTCGTTGGGCCGAACAAGCAGGTTCTTGATATTGTGGGCGTAGGAGCCGGCCATGATGCCGATGCTGGCCCACATTTGCGATTTCAGTTCCAGCGCCTGCCGCTCGGCCGCCTGCGTCGCCAATCGCTGTTCGAGAAGTTGACGCTCCGTGTCGGCGTGACGGCGTTCCTCTTGCAGCAGCAGACGCTCGGTCCGATCGACCTTTTGCCGCGCTTGAAGCCGTTGTTTGTCCCGTTCGCGCTCGCGCCGTTGCACGATCACCATCCACGTCAGTCCCAGCACGGTGCCGGCCACGGCAAAGGCGCTAAGCTGGCGCAGGCGCTGATGATGGGCCTGCTCGATACGCTGGCGCTTGTTATAGGCATGGAGTTGGTAACGGATATAAACGGTGGCATAAGGATGTAATCGATGTTCCAGATCTTGATATTGGCTGGCGTCGGAGGGCAGACCGGAATCCCAGGTGATCGGCGCATTCAGAGGGCTGCTGCTGCCGCTGACGGATGCGGACGTGAGATCGGCCAGCGGCGATCCTTCGAGATGAAAACGCACTTGCAAGCGATAGATGATCGGGAAGAGGGGCAATTGACCGGCATAGCGTTTCGTCGGCGGGACGCCGAGCGTTTTCAGGTGTTCGTAGATTTCGTCTTTCTTGACAAGGACGTCCCGCGCCGCGAGTTGTTGCGCGGTCGCCAGGCGTCCGGCCTCTTTTGGATCGGTCGGCGTCGGTTGCCGGCGCAGGTCGGTATAGAGCCGTGTTCGCGCCAGATAATCCTCGACCATCTCCGGCAGCGTTTGACGGAAGCCGCGTGCTTCTTCGAGCCATTCTTGTAGCGCGGCTCGATCGTAGCTCTCCTCGACGTGCAGCCAGGTTTGCAGCGGTTCGCGCAGCGCGATGACGACCAGCACCCACAACAGAAGCGGCGCGGCCAGGACGCGGGCATAGCGCCAGAATTGGGATCGTTCCGCCGTGCTCGGGATGGGAGGATCAGCGTTCGCCATGCCCGCCTCCTTCCTTGGGCG
>DATNCY010000298.1:0-6659 GCA_035553375.1 Gemmataceae bacterium | reverse complement strand
GGGTTTCCTGGTGGACGATCCGGAGGGATATCACACCGAGCTGATGAGCGACTTGCGGCTGCAGGAAGATCAGCTCGATTTGTGGCTGGTGCAGGGCGCCGAGCGCTTTCGGAGGGACGGACCCTTAGCGGAAGCCCTGCTCGCGCTTGCCCGGCATGATGACTCGCGCAGGTGCCTGCTGCTGCTTGCGGCCGTTCTGGAAACGCCGGAACTGCTGGACCGGCTCTGGGACGTGCTGAAGCCCGCAGCGCCCGTGGCGCCCGCGAAGGACGGACGCGAGGAGAAATTGTGATGGCCGGGAGTGATGTGTACCTGTTATGTTTCGCCATCGGCTTTCTGTGGAGCATGGCGTCCCTGCTCATGGGCTCGTTCCGAGTGCATGGGCACGCAATGCACGGGCACAGCCATGTTATTCATACCGGCCATGGATCTCACGGAGGGCACGCCCATGTTTCGCACGGAGGTTCCCACGCTCAGGCCAATGCCGGCGGATTCTTCGATCATCTTTTGAACGTCAACAGCCTTGCCATTTTCCTGGCATGGTTTGGCGGATGTGGTTACTTGTTGACGCGGCATACAGGCTTTGCGTTCTGGGCGGCTCTGTTCGCGTCGGCGCTCGTGGGGTTCGCCGGAGCCGTTGTGCTTGCGGCATTCCTCCGATTCCTGTACCGGCATGAGCGCGTCCTCGACCCATTCGATTACGACATGGTTGGCGTCCTGGGGCATGTCTCGTGCGTAATACGGCCGAGCGGAACCGGCGAAATTCTGTTTGCGCGCGATGGCGCCCGCAAGTTGGCCTGTGCGCGCAGCGACGACGGCCGGGAGATCCCGCGCGGAGCCGAGGTCATTGTGACGCGATACGAGAAAGGCATCGCGTACGTGCGGACCTGGGATGCCATGACGAGTGGGCCGGTGGCTGAAAGCAAGTTTAGCGGCGGTGGCGAGGAAGCGCCGCCTGCCTTGCAGTGAGCAGTGCTTTCTCAAAAGGAGATAGGTGAGTTTATGTCGCAGGAAGTAGTGGTTATTTCCGGATTAATGGTGATCGCGCTGTTGGCGCTGATGGCGGCCATTGCCCGGCTGTATCGGAAGGCCGGTCCACACGAGGCGATCATCGTATACGGTTTCCGCGGAACACGAATCGTCAAGGGCGGCGGAACGGTGATTTTCCCGATGGTGGAAACTTGTCGCCAGCTTTCTTTGCAGTTAATGTCGTTCGATGTCGCGCCGCAGCAGGAAGTCTACACGAAGCAGGGTGTGGCGGTCACGGTAGAAGCCGTCGCGCAGATCAAAGTAAAAAGCGATCCGGAGTCGATCAAAACGGCGGCCGAGCAATTTCTCACGAAGACCGACGCGGAGCGCGAAGGACTGATCCGGCTGGTGATGGAAGGTCATTTGCGCGGCATTGTCGGCCAGCTTTCGGTCGAGCAGATTGTCAAAGAGCCGGAGATGGTCGGCGATCGCATGCGTGGAACCTGTGCCGACGACATGAGCAAGATGGGGCTCGAGGTTGTTTCGTTCACCATCAGGGAGGTTCGGGATCAGAACGAATACATCACCAACATGGGTAAGCCGGATATTGCGCGCATCAAGCGCGATGCGGAAGTAGCGGCGGCGGAGGCGGATCGGGATATCGCCATCAAGCGAGCCGTGGCGTCGCGAGAGTCGGCGGTTGCGCGCGCGATGGCCGATCAGGAACGCGTGCTTGCCGAAACGCTGTCGCAAGCGGCCCAGGCCGAAGCGCAGCGCGACCTGGAGATCAAGCGGGCGCAGTATGTCGAAGCGACCAAGAGACAACAAGCCCAGGCCGATAAAGCCTACGACATTCAAGCCAACATCATGCAGCAGCAAGTGGCGGCTGAAGCGGTTAAGATCCGGCAGATCGAAAAAGAGCAGGAAATCCGCGTGCAAGAGGCGGAAATTTTGCGGCATGAAAAGGAGCTGATCGCGACGGTGTTGAAGAGTGCGGAAGTGGAGCGCAAGCGCATCGAGATGTTGGCGGAAGCGGAGCGCAGCAAGACGACAGTGGAAGCCGAAGGACGCGCCGCCGCTACGCGTCTTGAAGGCGAGGCTGAAGCGGAAATCATCCTGAAGAAGGGTGAGGCCGAAGCCAAGGCCATGACAGTGAAAGCGGAGGCTTACCAGGGATGGAACCAGGCGGCGGTTGCGGACAAACTGCTCACCGGCCTTCCCGAAGTGGTGCGAGCCCTGGCGGCGCCGCTACAAAACATCGACAGAATCACGATTGTGTCGACGGGCGACGGCGAGGCTACCGGCATGAACAAGATCACCGGCGACATGGCGAAGATGGCGGCGCAGATTCCCGCATTGTTCGAAACGCTGTCCGGCATGCAGATGTCGGAGCTGCTGGGCAAAGTGCGCTCGATTGGAGATAAGTCCGCGAGCGGCAACGGGCACGTTAGTCAATAGGCGCGGAAAGGAGTACGAGTATGGCGTTATTAGAACGAGTGACAACGCTGATCAAGGCGAACATCAACGATCTTGTCAGCAAGGCGGAGCATCCGGAGAAGCTGCTGAAGCAGCTTCTCCTCGATATGGAGAACCAGCTTATGCAGGTGAAGACCCAAGTGGCGCTTGCCGTGGCGGATCAGCATTTGCTGGAGAACAAGCAGAAAGATAATCTGGCGAACCAGCAGGACTGGGTGCGAAAAGCGGAACTGGCGCTGAAGAATGGCGACGAGGCGCTGGCGCGCATGGCGCTGGAGCGGTCGTTGACGTTCGAAACGGCTGCTCAGAACTTCTCTCAGCAGATCGAAGATCAAGCTCACCAGGTCGAGATGCTCAAGACGGCTCTGTACCGGCTGGAACAGAAGATGGCGGAAACGCGGTCGAAGACCGATCTGCTGATCGCCCAACACCGCCGGGCAAAGCTGTCGGAGCGGGCTGGGACCGCAGTGCTGGAAGAGTTCGGGCAAGACGCGGCGTTTGCGCGGATGCGCGACAGAGTGCAGGAGGCCGAAGCCGTCGGCGAAGGTCATTTGGCGCTTGCCGAGGAGAGCCCCGAGAAGAGACTCGAGCAGTTGGAAAAAGCGGACAAGGTGGAAAAGCTGCTTGCGAATCTAAAGGCTCAGCACCAATAAACGAGTGCCACGGGCTCTGCCGCTTACCTGGTGCTCCGCCGTCTGGTGCAGGTTCTCAATCCGCTCGGCCTCGCAGGCCGCCATTTCTGTTTGCCAATGGTGGCCTGGGAGGCCACTGCGGCGCAAGTGTGCTCCGCACAAATACCAGTGCCTTTCTACGGAGTGCCCATCGCCCTGCGCGCCGCGGATGAAGCCGTCCGGCTACCAGCATCGAACCGCGACCGGGAGTAAGCATCGCCCGGCGGGCCGCGGAATCAGAGAACTGGGGCACTAATTTCCTGATTATTTCTCAACCAATCGACCCAACACGTAAACCGACGGCATCCGCTGAAGGCGGAATAGTGGCGGCGGTCAATAACTACGACCTGGCGACGAATAAGCTTAGCGCAATCCGCTAATACAGCATGAACGACCAGAGCATGTCGCCGGTCGCGGCAATCACGTACTGGTGGCCGTCGAGCATGTACGTTTGCGGGGGATTGGTCACCTCGCCGATACGTGTATGCCACACCGGCTTTCCCGTCGCCGCGTCATGAGCGATCAGGTTGCCTGAAGCGTCTCCGGCAAACACGAGCCCTCCAGCTGTCGCCAGCACGCCGCCGCCACCGCCGCCCTCACCGTAATAGCGATGCCTCCAGGCGATCTTCCCTGTCTTGTAATCGATCGCCGTCAGGAAGCTGCCACTCGATCCGATGTGGTCTTCTTCCTTCCCGCCCAGACCCATCGATCCACGAGGGTCCACATCGGTCAGATAGAACATTGAATAGGAATTATGCTCCGCGACATACAGTAGGCCTGTCTGGGGAGAGAACGCGGGCGGCTCCCAATTTACCGTGCCGCCGGAGGTCGGCGAAACAAGTGAGCCTCCGACCGTCGCGTCCTTTTCCGGATTTCGCTTTGGCCCGCCGAACTGGTTCAAGCCGTCCGCCCAATTTGTGTACATCCCGTATTTGGCGGTCACAAGGTGCTCGCCGGTAACCCGATCCAGAGTGAAATAGTACCCGTTGCGTGTCGCGGTCACCAGCAGCTTCCGCATCTTGCCGTTGAACATCGCGTCCACCAGAACCGGAGTCTGGGCAGAGTCGTAGTCGTGCATGTCGTGAGGCGATGTCTGGAAATACCAGGCCATCTTGCCGGTATCCACGTTCAACGCAATCAGCGAGCACGTGAATAAATTGTCGCCTTCGCCTCTGGTGCCTGTCGTATAAGCCGGCGTCGGGTTGCCGGTGCTGAAGATGTAGAGCTTCGTTTCGGGATCGTAGGCGCCCGGCACCCAGGTCGGTCCACCGCCATGTCTGGCAGCATCCAGACTGGCCCATGTGTCCAACCCCGGATCGCCCTTCTCCATCGGCACTGTGTAGTGCTTCCACTGCAGATCTCCGGTTTCCGGATCGAACGACTGCAGAAAGCCCGGAGCGTCGATATCGTTGCCGGTTCCTACCAGCACGTGATTGCCGACAATGATAGGCGCGGGAGTCGAGAAATAGCCCTCGTCCAGCTCGGCGATCTTCTTGTGCCAGCGTTCTTTGCCGGTTTTGGCCTCAAGCGAGACCAGATAATCGTCGGGCGTCTCCATGTAGAGGTAGTCGTTCCACATCCCAAGGCCCCGATTACCGATGTGCGTGCCGCCTTTGGTTTTCCAGAAGTAGTGCCACAGTTGGCGGCCGTCGCGCGCATCCACGGCCCACGCATTATCCGGAGTCGTGAAGTACAACGTCCCGTCAACCTGCAGCACGGAGGCCTTGATGGATCCCCCGCGCATGTGCAGATCACTCGGACCCTCTCCGCCGATAATCAGGGGTACTTCCTGATGGCCGCGCCGCCGGCCGCCCTCTTCCGGTTGGTCGCCGGGAGTCACCTTGATCATCCACGCCAGCGTGAGGTTCTTGACCGTCGATCGATCTACTTGCGTAAGCGCGCTGTAGCGTTTGCCGGAATAATCGCCGTTATACGTCGGCCATGAGTCCTTCAACGGTTTGAGGAGTTGCTCCGGGGCCACTCCGGCGCCTTGCGCCATGAGGAGACCGGGCGACAATAGAAACGGCGCAGTCAGTAGCAGTTTTGTGAATGTCATTTTAAGGTCACCAGATAGGCAGTCACGTCGTGAATGTCTTTGTCCGTGTACTGCGACAGCATGTCTGTGTGGGTCTTCATCGGGTCCTGGATGACAACCTTCGGCACATCGCCGTTCCGGCGGAACGTGCGTTGAGTTCCATCGACCAGCTCCACGGTGACAAGGAAATCGTCAATGCGTACGAGGCTGCCTTCCACACTTTCTCCCGAAGCTAGGGTAATGGTGGCTTTGGGAATACGAGCGCTATCCTTTGGGTCGTCTTCGCCGCGTCCACGGCGCTCACCGCCGGCTACCCAAGCGGTTTGCAGCATCTTGGGATCCGGAATTTTTGATGCGATCCCCTGCAAATCTCCTGTTGCCGAGTGGCAGCTAGCGCATTTCACTTCGAAATAGGATTTGCCTTCGCTCGCGTTGCCCACAAGTATGCTGGGAGCCGGCCGCCCCTCGTCGGGAGGCTTGCCTTGTGAGCCGATGGTTTCGATAACACTGCGAACATAAGCCGCTACCGCCTTTGCGTCGTCGGGACTGATCGGGATTGCCGGCATGCCCATCTGCTGGCGGCTGCCCTGGATAATCGGGACAATCAGTTCGCCGTTCAGGTCTCGCAACGCAACCTGCGACCGCAGCAAGTTCGGTCCACCCATGTCGCCGCCTCGAAGGTCCGCTCCGTGACAGCTTCTGCAATTGACGCCGAACAACGTCTTGCCGCGCGCGATCTGCGCGGGGTCGCCTGGCGGACGCTTTTGCCCGGGAACGAACCCGCCGACTCGATGTCCGGGCACCCCACTTGCTTCTCGTGCGTCCGGCGCCGCCGGAGCGCTCTGCGGAGAAGGCGTCTGGGCCGCCGGTTTGGCGGCTTGCGGCGTTTCCTGCGCCGGGGCACGATTTGCCACTATAATCGACAGTCCAAACAGAGCAACAGCCGCAAAACCGTTCTTGAGCCGCATCATTCACCTCACGTCAGAAAATTGAGCCGCGCCGACTCTCCGCCGGCTTCGGACGGAGCGTTCGATCGGTATCTCCTGGAACCTTTATGAAACCCGATCCGCGGTCGAGCCAGGATATAGGCTCGAACTACGCATTGTACGCGACTGGGATATCGGTTCCGCTTGGGCGCGCTGAAAAATCTTTGTTGTAATGAAACGGAAGCGTAAATCATATGAAAAACCGTGGCGTTGAGCGTTGGACCGGATTGATCATGATCGGAGATGGATTAGCGGGGCTTATGTGGCCCAGTGAGTATCTCCGCAAGCTCAAAATCGGTCCGGAATGCGTGAACGATGTCCTGGAGGCCTTTGCGCAACGGCCGACGCTCACAAGGTCGTTGTGTGTCGTCGAGATGGCGATGGGCGCCTGGATTTTTAGCCGCTAATCGCCGGCAAGGTCCAGACCGGCCGGCGTTCCGCCAGAAATGCTATTTCCACGCGCCCGACGTGTACAGTGGCGCATGCTGCAAGCGTGCCGCTGCTGCCGGTCCCGATCAACAG
>DATNCY010000297.1:0-29669 GCA_035553375.1 Gemmataceae bacterium | reverse complement strand
GACAGCCGGCAGTTAGCCTCGTGCGGCGGCGATCAAGTCATCAAGCTATGGGACGTGAACGGTCCCGATGCCGTGAAGACGTTTTCGGGGCACACCAGCGTCATCAGTTCGGTGGCCTTCAGTCCCAACGGCCGGTTGCTGGCTTCCGGCGGCGGCGATCAGGCCGTCAAACTGTGGGACGTGAAATCCGGCCTGGAACTGCACTCCTACCAGGGCCACAAAAACTGGATCAGCTCGGTCGCCTTTAGCCCGGACGGTCATTACCTCGTATCGGGCAGCGTGGACAAAACGATCAAACTCTGGGAATTGGCCGGCCAGCAGAGCGGTGCTGCCTTCGGTCACAGTAAGGAGATTCGCTCGCTCGCCGTCAGTCCCGACGGCAAGATGCTCGCCTCCGGCAGCGCCGATCAAACGGTTCGCCTGTGGGAGTTGGCGACCGGCCGCGAGTTATTCGTGCTGGAAGGCCACGGCAAGGAGATCACCGCCCTCGCCTTCACACGCGACAGTAAGATGCTGGTATCCGCCGATGAGGACAACAATCTCAAATTGTGGGACACCGCGACCGGTAAGGAAGTCCGTGCCATCCGCAATGAGAGTCCGTCACCGAGAGGCATCCCCGCGCTGTTGACGACGCCGGACGGCAAGCGAGTGATTGCCTGGGCCGCCACGACCGAGATCAGCACCTACACGCTGGCCGACGGCAAGCAGACGGCCGTACTCAATCTCCCCAATACCGAGATCTACAGTTTGTCGTTCAGCACGGATGGTACCCTCGCCGCGCAGGGCGGCAGCGATGGCGTGGTCCGCCTGTGGGACATCACCAAGAAACAGCGTGTCGGTGCCGACTTGAACGCCCACGATAAGAAGGAGATCATGGATCTGGCCCTGACGCCGGACAAGAAGATGCTGGTGACGGCTGATCGCTCCGGCGAAGTCAAGCTCTGGGATCTGGCTACGCGAAAGGCGCTGCACACGATCGCCGCCCACAAGCAGAAGATCATCGGTGTGGCCATGAGTCCCGACGGTACGCGCTTCGCCACGGCGGCGGCGGACAATGTCGTCAAGCTGTGGGACCGCGCCACCGGCAAGGAGCTACGTCGATGGGATTTGCATGTGCCGATCTTGTCTGAGAGCAGCGAGCCGAAATCGTTTGTCCGCGCTCTGCTGTTCACTCCCGACGGTAAACAGCTCGCCACCGGCAACGCCGACACGACGTTGTATTTACTCGATTGTCCGTAGGTTCCGCATGTGCGCCGTTTGCGGCTTGGCGCTAAGCCGCAAACGGTTCATCTTCGTCGATACTGGGAACAAATCGCTCCGTCGCATCGTCTAATTCATAGCGCGCCCTGTGTTCCACTCGAAAGCGAGGTCCCATGAGACGACTTCTAGGGTTGGGGTTCCTACTCGGTCTGATTGGCTTGGTTGTGCCGGCGATGGCTGCCGACAAGACCGACAAGGCGGCGGCCAAGGACGCCTTGAAGGAACTGCAAGATTTCATCGGCGGTTGGAAAGGCAACGGCGGGCCGGACAAGCCACGGCCCAGCCGCACCGATCCCATCTGGGACGAAACGGTCAGCTGGGGTTGGCGTTTCAAAGGCGATGACGCCTGGCTGACCATGACCATCAAGAAGGGCAAATTCCTCAAATCCGGCGAACTGCGTTTCCTGCCCGACAAGAAGGTCTATCAACTGACCATGACCGATAAGGATGACAAAAAACTCGTCTTCCTGGGTCAGATCAAGAACGAGATTCTGACACTCGAACGTGTCGATCCCGATACGAAGGCGACGCAGCAGATCAAGATGAACGTGGCCGCCGAGGGCGTGCGTTTCATCTATCGCGTCGCTCACAAGGACAAGAATTCGACGTTGTGGAAGAAGGATTACCTGGTCCAATGCACCAAGGAAGGCGAGAGTTTGGGCAAGGCCGAGAAAAAGAACGAGTGCGTCGTCTCCGGCGGCGTCGGCACCATGGCGATCAGCTACAAGGGCGAGACGTATTATGTCTGTTGCTCCGGCTGCGCCGAGGCGTTCAAGGAAACTCCGGAAAAATACATCGCCGAGTACAAGGCCAAGAAGGCGGGCAAGAAAAAGTGATCGCGCGGACAACGCCTGCCAGCCCGCAGCGCCAGCAAGGGAAACTTACTTCCCTTGCTGGCGCTGCGGCTGGCAGGCGTTGTCCGTTGGCTATGGCTCGATTACCTTGCGCGGCGTCTTGGGTCGCGGGACGGGCTTGATAGCGGGCGGTGGCGAAGGGAGTTTGCCGGCAGCTTGGAAAAACCGGATCTCCGCGCTGATGCGGTCGTAGGTCGCTGCGTCGGCGTCCGATTGCATGCCCTGCCCCGTCTTCGCGTGCATGATCGCCAATCGTTCCACTTCCCGCGTGCGATCCACATGAGCCTTGAACGCCGCGAGGCGCTCTTCCTTCTTGTCTTTCAGCGCCAATTCCGCCTCTACCCAACGCTGCGACCAGCCAAACAACTCGCTGGGGAACCCGATACCGCTCTTATATCTTTCCGTTTTTTGCTTGTACACCTTCTGAGCCGCTTCGAGGCGCCTTTCCAGCAATTCCTTGGGAACTTTCGGAATCGCGGGGGCAGCTTCCGCCTTTCGGTCAGATTTCGGAGGTTGTGGCGGCTGTTCCTCCTCCCGAGGCGGTGCCGCCGTAAGGGCATGATGGGTGACAACGCCACTGATAGCGAGGATGCCCACGGCCAGAATTACCAACGCCGCGATTTTCAACTTGGTCACGAACATGGCTCTCAACCCCTCCTTCCGCAAGGATGACGGCCTGACGGGACAATACGCCGCCGACCGCTTCACCCTCATTAGAGCCTGGAGAGGACGTGACTTCTCCATATTTTTTTCGTCGCGGCTCACATGCGCGTCATCCCGTCGCTTGCGTCGCTCGACGGAATATACTGATTGGAGCGTTCGCGGAGCGCAAGCGGTGGACTCATGGATTGCCGGAGACGATCCTCATGACGGCGGAATTAACACGACGTACTTGGCTGGCGGCAGCAAGCGGCGGATTAGCGATTGGCTTGGCATCGGCTGCCGCGGAGGAAAAGAAGGAACGCAAACCCGATGAGCCGTTTCGCTACGGCTTGAACACGGCCACCCTCATGGGACAAAAGCTGTCGATCGTCGAGGAAGTCGAAATCGCCAGTCGAGCCGGCTATCAGGCGATCGAACCCTGGGTCCGCGAACTCGATCAATACGTCAAGGGCGGCGGCAGTTTGAAGGATCTCGGCAAACGCATCGCGGATCGCGGCCTCCGCGTCGAGAGCGCCATCGATTTCCCGGAATGGATCGTGAACGACGACGCCAAGCGCGAGAAGGGATTGGAGAACGCGCGGCGCGGCATGGATCGGGTGAAACAGATTGGCGGCACACGCATCGCCGCGCCGCCCGCCGGCGCGACACAGCGAGCCGATATTCCGCTGTTGACTATCGCCCAACGCTATCGGGCGCTCCTGGACATCGGCGCACAAATCGGCGTCGTTCCGCAGATCGAGGTTTGGGGCTTCTCGAAGACATTGACCCGGTTGAGTGAGGCGGTGTTCGTTGCCATCGAGAGTGGCCACAAGGAGGCGTGCATCCTGGCCGACGTTTATCATCTCTACAAGGGCGGCTCCGGCTTCGCCGGCGTGAACCTGCTGGCTGGCTCGGCCATGCATGTCTTGCACATGAATGATTACCCGGCCGATCCGCCGCGCGAGACGATTGCCGACAAGAACCGCATTTATCCCGGCGAAGGCGCCGCTCCCTTGAAGGCTTTCCTGCGCGACCTGCGTCGTATCGGCTTCCGCGGCGTGCTGTCGTTGGAGTTGTTCAATCAAGAATACTGGAGCCGCGATGCCCTGACCGTCGCGCGCACCGGCTTGGAGAAAATGCGCGCGGTCGTGGCGAACAGTTTGGAATAGCCACGATCGAGACCGCTATGGACGTGTTTATTGCACGTCGCGCTCGCGTCTCCGGGCCACGCCGCTTTCGTGGGCCGCATGCGCCACCGCTCGCGCCACCGCCCGCACTACGCGCTTCTCAAACACGCTGGGCACGATGTAATCCTCGGTAAGATGATCTTCCGGGATACTGGCGGCGATGGCATGGGCGGCAGCGAGCTTCATCGGCTCGTTGATCGTTCGCGCCCGCACGTCGAGCGCGCCGCGGAAAATGCCGGGGAAGGAGAGCAGATTGTTCACCTGATTGGGATAGTCGGATCGGCCGGTGGCCAGGATACGGCAGTGCGGCAGAGCCTGATCAGGAGCGATTTCCGGATCGGGATTGGCCATGGCGAAGACGATGCGGTCGGCGGCCATCATTTGCAGATCGTCGGGCGTTAGGATGTTGCCTCGTGACAGGCCGATGAAGACATCGGCATCGTGCAGCGCCTCGTGCAAGGTCGAGAAGGGCGTGTCGAAATGGATGCAGCCGCGCAGATCCTTCTGGGCCTGCGTAAGATTGTCCGGAGTCACGTTCAGCACGGCTCCATTGCGATCGCCGCCAATCAGTTGGCGCACGCCGGCGGCGAGCAGGATGCGACAGCAAGCGGTGCCGGCCGCGCCCATACCGTTGACGACCACCTTGATCGTCGCCAGATCCTTACCCACCACTTTCAGCGCATTCAGCAGCGCAGCCAGCAGGACGACGGCCGTGCCGTGCTGATCGTCGTGCATGACGGGAATATCCAATTCACCCTTTAAGCGATCTTCAATGTCGAAACAACGCGGAGCGCTGATGTCTTCGAGATTGATACCGCCGAACGACGGCGCGACGGCCTTGACCACGCCGACAATCTCATCCACGTCATGCGTGGCCAGACACAACGGCCAACCATCGATGTCGGCGAACTCCTTGAAGAGCATGATTTTGCCTTCCATGACAGGCAGCGCCGCCTCCGGTCCCAAATCGCCCAGGCCGAGAATGGCCGAGCCATCGCTGACGACGGCCACACTGTTGGCGCGGCAAGTGAAGGCGAATGCCTTGTTTTTGTCCTCGGCGATAGCCCGACATACACGCGCCACGCCGGGCGTGTAGACCATCGACAGCGTGTTGCGTGTCTTCACCGAAACCTTACTGCGTGTGTGGATCTTGCCGCCGAGATGCAGCAGGAAAACCCGATCGGAGGCGGAGCGCACGCGCACCCCGGGCAGCGAGCGGATGCGCTGCACGACGCGGTCGGCGTGCGTCTCGCTCTGGGCGTCGAAGGTGATGTCGCGGACCATCTTGTTGCGACCCACTTCGACAATGTCGATGGCACCGAGATTGGCCCCCTCCTCCGCCAGCAGCGTCGCCAAACGCGCGAACTGGCCGGGTTGATTGGGGATTTCGATGCGCACGGTCATGCGGTAATCACAGTAAGGCTGGTCGTTCATCGCCCGGCTCCTGATGGTATCGAGTGGGGAGAAGTTCCCCGGCATCGTGGCAAAAGCCGGCAGCAAAATCAATCCAGACAGCGGATTGCCGGCACCCGAACCGAAACGAACCCGATCCGCTGCCTTTCCTTGCGGTCAAGAACCAACGGCTTTATCATCCAATAAGGAGTTCCTGCGCGGATTGTGGTATTTTTCGTTAGCCCAGCCCTTCAGGGCTGGGGATTGCGTCGCGTCGCAGGGTTTGGGGCTTCAGCCCCTCCCGGTTGCAGCGCCGGCGCGGCAGAGGGCCTGAAGGCCCAACCAATCCACCGCTACCCCCCTTCCCCAGCCCTGAAGGGCTGGGCTAACGAAAAAACAATACCAGAAACGATTCACGCACCCTCCAAAAAGACCCCCGTATTGTTTTGGAGCATCTTCGCATGTCGGCTCGCATTCCGCTCGTGTTTCTCGCTATCGTTCTCTTCGTTGGCCTATCGCGGTCGCCTGGCATTGCGCTCGATGCTCCTGGTCCGCGCAAAGACGATGTCAAAGCGCCGGAGCCAAAGCAATTCACGCTGCAAGCGGATAAGGTGATGCTGAGTCAAGCCATAGAGGAGTTGACTCGGCAAACCGGCATCCACGTCAAGGATGTGCGCGGCGTGCCCGATGCGGCCATTCGCCTCGATTTGAAGAAGGCAACCTTCTGGCAAGCGCTCGACGCCATCGCTGCAGCCGGCGATGCGCGGATCAGGCTCTATCCCACCAGCGGACGCATCGTTCTCGACAAGCGCGGCGCGAGCTATCGCCAGCCGCCCATCAGTTACGACGGACGCTTTCGTCTGAGTCTCACGAAAATGACGGCGGTGCGCGATCTGGAGATACGCGAAACCGATCCTGACCACGCCGCCTACACTGCGGCCATCGAGGTCGCCTGGGATCCGGAGTTGCAACCGTTATTTCTGGAGACACGGCCTCACGGCGTTCGTCTGGTGGACGATAAGAAGCACGTCATAACCGTCTCCGAGGAGGGCAGTTCGCTTGCTCCGGTGGATGGCCTTATCGCGCTCGGAATCGAGGTGCGACTGCCCGCTCTGACGCGCAGCGTCGCCCAAATCAACACGCTGGAGGGTGAATTATCGATGATTGGGCCGAGCAAGATGCTCGCGTTCACCTTCGAGTCGCTGGATATGCTGGCCCAGAGGAGTTCCAACGATCCCGAACGCAAGCAAGTACAAGAGGGCGTCACCTGCCATATTCGCAAGGTGATTCTCGATCGGCAGCGCTGGACGATTCAGGTAGTCCTGGATTATCCGCCCGGTATGAAGCAGCTGGACAGCAATCAGTCGTGGGTGGTCAACAATCAGATGACGCTGGTGTCATGCGACGGCAAGAAGCGTTTCGCCAGCAGTGAGTATGCGCTGGAGATGGCGACGGCGCAACACGCCATCCTCAGCTATCATTTCCGCGATAAGGGCGGCATGGTGCGCGGCAAGGCCGGCGATTGGACACTCCGCTACCGCACGCCGGCCAATCTCATCGAGATGCCGATCAAGTTCGCCTTCAAGGACATTCCGTTGCCGTGAGAGGCGAGCGATTGCCCATAAGCCCGGAGCGCCAGCGACGGGGTCTTCGCCCCGTCGCTGGCGCTCCGGGCTTATGGGCAATCGCTCGCCGGTGGGGTGCAAATTGGTATATTAACTCTTCCGCAATCCATGCACTGTCGTGGATGGGAGGACACGACGGTATCGCCATCGCCTGATGTCAGGGACGTACATGGCCACGTTTCAGCCTGCCGACAACCTTCGTTCGCGCACCTTCTTCGGTCTGCTCGTTGCGCAGTTTCTCGCCGCCTTCAACGATCAGGCCATTCACGCCTCGTCGATGTTCTTCGCCATCAACCAGAACGCGCTGAGCAAGGATTTCGCCATCTCGCTCATGCCGATTCTGTTCTACGCACCCTGGGCGTTGTTCTGCACGTTGGCCGGCTATCTCGCCGACCGTTACAGCAAATGGAACTCGCTGGTATTCTGGAAAGTCGCCGAGATCGGCATCACCCTCATCGCCCTACTCGGCTTCTGGCTGGGGACGCATGGCATTGCCGTCGGGCCTTATCTTGTGCTTTCCACCGTATTTCTGATGGGCACGCATAGCGCCTTTTTCGTGCCGGCCAAGTATGGTGCGATGCCGGAGATTTTGCAGCCGCAAATGCTGTCGCGCGGCAACGGCGTGCTGGAATCGCTGTCGTTCCTGGCGGTCATTCTCGGCACCGTGATGGGCGGCGTGTTGTCGCAGGTGTTTCGCGGTCAGGAATACTGGATCGGCGTGATTCTCGTCACGTTGGCGGTGATCGGCGCATTGGCCAGCCTGCTCATTCGTCGTATGCCGGCGGCCAACCCGCATCGGCCCTTCCCGCCGTACCTGTATCAACCTCTGTGGCAAAGTATTCGCACGCTGTTGCGTTCGCGGCCGTTGGCCCTGGCGATCATCGGCATCGCCTTCTTCACCTTCATCGTCGCCTTCATGCGCTCGACCATGTACATGCACGGGCAAACGCGCGTGCCGCCGTGGGACGAGGCCAAGACCAGCGAAGTCGTCGGCATGGTCGCCCTCGGCATCGGCCTGGGCAGTCCGCTCGTCGGCTTCCTCTCCGGCGGCAAGGTCGAACTGGGCCTAGTTCCCATCGGCGCGCTGGGTATGATCGTGGCCATTCTGGTTGCCGCGCTAGCGCTGGATCGCCTGGAGACGCTGGTTGTTTGCCTCACGCTGATTGGCTTCTTCACAGGATTCTACATTGTCCCTCTCTTTACTCTGTTACAACATCGCGCACCGAAAACGAGTAAGGGCGATGCCATTGCCACGAGTAATTTCATCAATGTAACGGGGGCCATCGTCTCCTCGGTGCTGTTCTTCCTGCTGGTCGCTGCCGCCCATGTCTCGGGCATCACGCCGAAAGTGCAGCAGACAGAGCAATATGAGGGCACTTTGTCGGAAGATCCTGTTTACGAGGAAGGCAAGCCGGTGCGTGTGGTCATTGATTCGGGCCATGTGATCCGGGCGAGAGCGCACGGCAAGCATCCGCGCGAAGAAATCAACGTGGACACCGAATTAATCGACGTGTTCGGTCGCGGGTTGAAGGCGGGCGATGCGGTGATCGATCGCCGATTTCGCCTCGGCTCAGTCACGTACCATCGTATCCGCCGGGCCGATCAGGAGCCGAAGCCGTTCTATGACGAATCCGGTTTGCCGCGTCTACTCTTCGTAGGCGCGGCATCGCTGACGCTGTTTACGTTGTTGCTGTTGTGGCGACAGATGCCGGATTTGTTTGTGCGCATGTTGGTATGGCTGCGAACGCAACCGCGTTTCCGCCTGGAGATTGAGGGACTAAACAATTTGCCGGACAGCGGGCCGGCCATCGTTGTCACCAACGCGCGCGGCGTCGAGCCATGTCTGCACGTGGTCAGCGCGATCGACCGCACAACGCGCTTCGTGTTGGCGGACGATGGTACGCAACCGCGCTTGCCGTGGTGGGTACGGCTGACGGCGCGGTGGTCCTTTTTGGCACGCGCAACCCCCGGAGCCAACGGCGCGGATGAGCAAGTGATGGAACGCGAAGTCGAGCATGTGCTGGCTCGCAAGGGCGTCGTCGGCCTGGCGATGAGTGAGGCAGATGAGGAGAAGATGCTCGGCGAACTGGCGGCTCGGCAACCCACACCGATACTTCCCATCTGGTACGAGTCCGCGCCGGTGTCGAGCAAAAAGAGGCGGCGGCGTATCTACGTCCTTGGTGGCCGACTGCTACCGGCGGGGAGTTCCCTGGCAGACGTTCATCGAGAGATGCGGCGTGTGGCCGAGGAGTTCAGGCAACAGATGAACAGCGGCGAACCGTTGCACCACGTCGATTTCGCGGGACATTGATGGCCACGTCTAGCTGAGCCCCGCCAGCAGAGGGGGATGGACTAAAAGAGAGCCGTGGCCGCGGCAAAACGGGAAGTCACTTGCCTGGAAGCGAAATCGCTCGCAGAATAATGAACAGGGGGACGCCGGATTGATCCACGGTTGGCCTACCTTTAGTCCGTTGTGTATTCCAGACGGGTGAAGAGTAGGCGTTGCCCACAAAGGAATACGTAACTCATGTCGATCAACGTGAAATGCCCGTCGTGTGCTGCCCTTCTCAAAGCTCCTGACCAGAGGCTTGGCCGAACTGTCAAGTGCCCAAAATGCGCAATGACGGTCACGGTGGGGACGGTTACTCCTGCTCCGTTGCCGGTCGCGGGAGTGTATGTTCCTCCACCCGAAGCCTTGGTGATCGATGTTACTCAGGTGGACCAATCGAAAGAATGTCCGTATTGCGGCGAATCAGTCCGGTCTATCGCCAAGAAGTGCAAGCACTGCGGGGAAACCATTGACGTAACTCTTCGCATGGCAGAGGAGGCCAAGCGAATAGCCGAGAGGATGGCGGATCGCCCTGACCCGCCGGCCGCACCAATGGTATTCATGAATGCTGGCGGCGCGTCATCTTCATCCAGCAGTAGTAGTAGCGCGGCTGCGGTTGTCTCCGCTCGCTCCTATCGCAGACGACCGGCCCAATCATTCCCTCATCTGTTGCATCTCGTTCTGACCTTCTTCACCTGCGGGGGCTGGCTACCTATCTGGATACTTCACTACGCCGTCTATTCGCTTACCTCACGCAACGGGTCTTTCCTTGGGGCGCTCGCTGGCATATCCTTGGCCGTTTGCATGCTCGTCGGAGGATTCGCCGTCTTGATCTCGCTGGGGAATAACCACAGGCCAAATGCGACTACTCCCTCCTCAAGTCCGAAGAATGAGACATCAGTCAATCCGCCACTTAAAGAAAAGGCAGTTCATGAAGAAGACCCTCTACCAGAAGAGCAACTCAAGCAAAAAGCTCAGGAAGAAGCGAGAGCAGAAGCGAAGAGAAAGGCTGACGAGAGAAGGGTGGCGGCCCAGAGAAAAGTCGAAGAGGAGAAAGCTGCCGCCAATCTTCGCTTTGCTCTGAAACTCATCAGAGACAATCAGCCCGAAAAAGCCAAGAAACGATTGGAAGAGATCATCCAAGAGTTCCCCAACACCAAAGCGGCCAAAGAATCGCGTGATCTTCTTGAGCAGTTAAGTCGGTGAAACGAGCCGCAAATCAAAGTTCTCGAGAGAGTTGAAATATCAGCTAAATGTTGCAGTTGCCAGGTTGCGGCAAGATCGTCTTGGCAAAACCGCCAAGTGCCCTGGCTGTGAGGCTACGCTCGCCGTGCTTGCAATGGGATGCTGCGCGTCGCGGCTAAACGAGATCGTCTAGCGTACCGATTCCAGCGGCCGGACTCGAATCGCCGATAGCGCCGGCAACAATCCGCCGATGTTGCCCATGATGAGCGAAAATATCAGACCGCCCATCAGCACCCTGGCATCGACGACCAGCTTGAATACCACGCTTCGGCCGCCGCCTTGACCACTGCTGAGAATGCTCGTCGCGCTGTAGCCATCCACTAGCAGACCCACCAGGCAGCCGAGTGCGCCGCCGATCAGGGCCAGCATCAGCGATTCGAGAAAGAACGATTCCAGAATCTGCCAGCGTGCGTAGCCGAGGATGCGCAGGACGCCGATGTCCTTTTGACGTTGGCTGATGGCGGCGAACATGGTGTTCATGATGCCGAACACGCCGCCCAGCGCCATGAAACCCGCCACAAACATCGCCGCCCAGAAAAATTGATAATTGGTCGCGCTCAATTTCTCGTAATACGTCGTCTCGACCTGCGCGGCCACGGCAGGCTTGAAGTTAGCTGATAGATCGTGTGCCGTTTGCTTGGCCGTCTCGGCGTCGGCGGTGCGCAGCACCACCGTCGAATAGCTCGATTTGCCGAATTTATCGCCGACAATCTGCTGCTTGGCCCAAATCTCCGAATCGAACGTCGAACCCGCCGATTGCAGAATGCCAACCACAATCCATTTGCGGTCGGCCATCGGGAAGACATCGCCGACCGTAAGGGACGGCTTGCCCTTATCCAAGCCAAGCACGCGCGCGATGCCTTCTCCGAGAACAACTTGAATCGCTTGCTCGTCCGTCGCGCTATCGGGCAGCGGTTGGATGCCCGCCTCGGAGAACCATGCTCCGCCGGGATGTAGTGCGATGTTGTGAACGCGGCCCGTTCGCGCCGGGTCTTTCAGGCCGCGCACTTGCATGAAACGCCGCTGGGAGTCGCCGGGTTTCGGATGTTCGATGGGCTGATTGACGACAAGGTAGACCTCCCAACTAGCCAAAGGCTCACCTTGCTCGTCCTTCTCGATGGTCGGCTCGCGGTCGATGGTAGTGATTTCGCCGAAGCCGAGACTGCTGACGGATTCCTCGGTCGCGCCATCGGATAACACGAGGACATTGACCGGCAACCCGCTGCCCTGCGTCAAGCGAAAGAGGCCGTTGACGAAGGCGAGCATGACGGTAAGCAGGGAGACGACCATCGTGAAGGCCAGGGCCGTTAGCAGCGTCGTCGGCCAACGGACGGCGAGGTTGCGCAGGTTGTAGCCGAACGGCACGCGCCGCAATACGCCCAGCATTTGCAGCAGCAACACAATTGTCAGCACCACGCCCAGTAGCAGCATGGCCGCGACGACCAGCGCGAGCAGGCCGGCCACGCTAGCGGCGACAATGAGGAGAATCTTGACGAGAATGCCCATGAGCCGTGCGGCCCTCATGATAGCTTGGAAAACACTTGCGAAACCTTGACGCCCCGCGCCGACCAGGCGGGCACGATGCTGCCGGCCAACGCGGTCAATCCGCCGAGTGTCGGACCCCACCACAGGGCATCGAGGGGAATACGGAAGGCCGGGAAGAAAGCGATCGGAAACTTGAAGCCGCCGAATACCTTGTTGACAATCAAATAGGTGCCGCCAGAACTGAGCATGCCCGAGATGGTGCCAATCAGCAGCGCCTCGACCAGCACCATGAGCATGATTTGCGTTGGACCGAAACCGAGTACCTTCAGCACGGCCATTTCAACACGGCGCTCGCGGACGCTGATGCTGATGGCCGTGGCGATGACCAGCGACAGCGTCACCAAAATGGCCGGCACCAAGACCCAGCGCAGTCCCCACAGCATGTCCTTGTACGAATCCAGAAAGGCGGCGATGCCCGAGGACGCCGTCTCGATTTTGACGGCGGGATCGGCGAACGAGGGCGACTCGCTAATCTGCTTGGCGAGTTGATTGTACGTCGCCGTGTCGGGCACCTTGAGCCAGACGAGATTGAGCGATTTGTTCGCCAGCGGATGCGCTTTGCCCGTCTTCGCCTTGAACGCATCCAGGGCGTCATTGAGACGATCGCGGTGCATCAAGCCGAACAACGGCAATCGGCCCTCCGGCAGCGCGGCGTAAATCTCGCAATCGTCGAGATCGATGCCGGGATAGAACATGCCGTAGAGCGAGATACGTTCGCCGACGCGCTTGTTGGTCGCCGCCAGGCGATCGCGGCCAACGATGATACGCCGATGATCCTCCTCAATGGCCCGCAGGGCGTCCTTCATGTAGCTCTCTTCTTCCGGCGTCAGATCGCGGAAGTCGTCCATCATGGCGAGAACTTTACTTGGATCGACGCAGAAGAAGAACATTTGATTTTCGCGTGTTTTCTTCTGATCGAGACCGCCGCTGTAGAACTGCCAACTAATGTAATCTTGCGGTTTCACGTCACCGGGCCGGTTCGGATCGGCGGCCCCTTCAGCGAGGATGCGCTCGTAAGAGAACGGCATCTGACTGGGGATTTGCCAGCGTTCGGTGACGATGGCCTTGAAGTCGCTGCTTCGCTCCGCAGTCACCAAGTCGAGTAGCCACAGGACGCTCCAGATGAGCGTGATGACCAACACGAGCAACAGCGTGGCCGTGCTGGTCAGCAGAGTGCGCAGCGGATTGCGGAGCATGCTCTTGAGAATCAGCCGGACGTAAGCCGTGTAGACATAGGCGAGGACGAGGAGGAACAGAAAGACGGCCAGGCCGACGACATTCCACGGGCTATCGAGGAAGGACATCAAGTAATCGTCGAGACGGCTCATGACGAAGGTTCCTCGAAGCGAGCCGCTTGCGGCTTAGCGTGCAGCGCCGAACGCTAAGCCGCAAGCGGCTTGGCGAATCAGACGTTCTTGAAAATCATTTCCGACGCTTCGGGTCCGGTTTCCCGAACGAGACGGCCCTTGTCGAGATGCAGTACGCGCGCGGCGCGGGCGGCGGCGCGCGGATCGTGCGTCACCATGACGATCGTCTTGTGCAGGCTCTTTTGCAGGGCGACGAGCAAGTTAAGAATATCCTCAGCCGAACGCGCATCGAGATCGCCGGTTGGTTCATCCGCAACGATGATGGTCGGATCGGTGACGATGGCGCGGGCGATGCCGACGCGCTGTTGCTGGCCGCCGGACATCTGGCCGGGACGGTGCCACATGCGATTGGACAATCCCACCAAATCGAGCGCGGTCGTCACTTGCTGCCGGCGCTGCGCCGCCGACAGCGGCAACAATAACAGCGGCAGTTCAACATTCTCGTAAGCGGTCAATACCGCCAACAGGTGATAGAACTGGAAGACGAAACCGACGTGCCGGGTGCGCCAAGCGGCCAGCTTGCCCTCGCTCATGCCGCTGATGATGGCGTCGCCGACGCGGATCGTGCCACGGCTGGGTGAGTCCAAACCGGCGATCAAGTTGAGCAGCGTCGTTTTGCCCGAACCACTTGGCCCCATCAGGGCGAGAAATTCGCCTTCGGGTACGTCCAGGCTCAAACCGCTGAGGACATCGATTTGCTCGCTGCCGCGACGAAAATACTTGTGCAGATCGCTGACCTGGACGATGGATTCCATGCTTATACGCGCCTGTTTCTGGGATGCTTGCGGCTTAGCGCGACCAAGGCGCTAAGCCGCAAGCGGCGGAACGTCCTTACTTGCTCATCTTCTGAAACGACACCAGGACGCTCATCTCCGGCTTGAGGTTCTTGCCGATTTCCTCCTCGGGGATGTCCTCGACCTTAACGCGGACGTTGATGGCACCTTTGGAGCGGTCAGCGATGGGCATCAAACGAATGACGCGGCCGGCGTAGCCGCGCGGATGGTGTTTGCGAAACGGCTCATGATTCTGAAACGCTTCGGGCATGATGGTGCAGACCTGATCTTTCTCGATGCGTGCAATGTCGCGTTCCTGAATGGACAAATCAATCTCCAACTCCGCGAGGTTGGCCATATCGCACAGGCTGCCGGAGATTTTGAGCGCCAACGGATTGACCACGGCACCTTTCTCGGCATTTTTGACGAGGATATGGCCGGAGATGGGTGCCTTGATCTGGCAGTTGTCCAACCGCCACTTGGCCTTGGCCATATCCGCCTCGGCCGCTTTGAACTCCGCCTCGGCCGCTTTTTGACGCTCTTGCCTCGCCCCACGATCCATGATTTTGAGCGCGAAACGCAAACGGTCAACGCGGCGTTTCATGGCATCGTGCGCGAACTTGGCTTGCTCGTATTCCTTCGTCGAAACCGAATTCGAGCCGATGAGATGCTCGGTACGGCGTAAATCGAGATTGAGTTGACGCAGAGTCGCCTCGGACTCTTTCAACTCACTGCGCGCCGCTTCGGTTTCCTCGTAGGGATTGGTCTTCGATTCGGCCCACCGCTGCGCGGCGGCATCGCGCGCGGCCACGGCGTGTCTATATTCGGCCTCGTAATCGACCTGCTCTAGACAGGCGAGAATCTCGCCTTCCTTGAAGAATTGCCCCTCCTCGAATCGCTTACTCAGTTCGACAATCATGCCGCCGACTTTGGGGCTAACCTGTACCTGATGGGCGGGAATAACATAACCCTTGGCTTGCAGAACCACTTCGCCGGCGGAAGCCACGGACGCCGAGGAAGTCGGCGCGGGCGTTGGGTCAGTGGCTTTGTCGCTGGTTGGCGGCGCTATCGGTGCTGGGGCCAACGCTCCGATGCGATAGGCTCGATAGCCGAACGCGGACGTTGTCAACAAGAGGATGAGACACAATGCCCAGGGCAAAATCTTCGTTCGTGGTTGTGCCGCCGGTTGCTGCGTCAAGCGGAGGGAACGCACGCGATCGTTCAGCGAGGCGACACCGTTTTCAACGGCGGGACGTTCGAGTTCACTGCTCTTCATCATGCCTCACCTGGAATGTCATCCCTTGTGGATGCTTCGGGTTGATCGAACCCCACCCCTTTATTCGTTCTTTCACAGGGGAAATTGTCGGGCGTGTTTTCGAGCCACTCTCCGATGGGAATTTACAAGCGTGCAAACCAGTTATAGACGGGAGAGAGCCGCGAAGTCAAGATAGGTAAGCATTAGCGGTGCAAGCACGGCGGGACCAGCCGCTTTTTCCTCGTTTCCATATCCGCTTCATGGTTGCTGCCTTTGTCCCCACTATTGTTGGTTCAGCGCACCCCGGAATTCATCCAGGGATGCGATTGTCACCGCGAGTTCCAGAAGATGGGACAACTCATCGGGGTTTTTCCATGCGGCGATTGCCGTGCTTATTTCGGGTGGCACATCCCGAAACCGCGTCTGTAACACACGCACCACATCGGCGCGGCGCGCCCGCGCTTCCCATTCCATAACGTGTCGCGAGCGCTCCATTTGCCACCCCTCCAAGGCGCGATTCCAGGCCGAAGCCTGTCGGGTTAAATCCGAGAATACCAGGGCCAGCGCGCCGTATTCACGACGCCAACGCTCATCAGGTTCTTGTAATGCCAGCCGCCCCCACTCCGCAATCATAGTGGATCGGCCCGCATCTCGCGGTCTCCACCGTCAATCATTGTCCGGATGATGGTTCAAGGCGCGGGAACTGAGCCGAGCCAGGAACCGCGCCTTTTGCGCTCCCGAAAGTTCCTTGGTGTAGCGCTTGCGCGTCGCGTCGAGCCAGCGCACCGGACGCTGACCGTACTCCGTTACGACGCGCGTCAGCACGGGGCCGGGGTGTTCCAGCGCGGCCTGAATGCCGCCGCATAGATTGTCCGGCCCATTGATTTCCACGTACTCCAAACCGAAACCCTTGGCTAACGCGGCGTAATCCAGACGCGCCAGAATCGTCGCCGTCGTGCGGCGATATGCCTTGATTTGCAGCGCCTGCATGTAGTGATACGCCTGATCGTCGAGGATAAAGAACTTGACCGGCAACCCTTCACGCGCCGCCGTCGAGAGTTCCATGGCCGTCATGAGGAAGCAGCCGTCGCCGGTGATCGTCACGACTTGCCGGCCATAATGCACGCGCTGCGCCCCGATCGACGCCGGGATGGACCAGCCCATTGCCTGGTTATCGGTCGGATTGAAGTAGGTGCGCGGCCGAAATGTCGTGAACGCTTCGGCAGCCCAATGTTCCGAGCAACTCACATCGACGAAGGCGAGGGCGTCAGGGCAAGTGGCCTTGCGCAGCGCGAGGATAAACGCCATTGGATCGACGCCGCAACGGTTATAGCATTTGGCGTTTTCCCTGGCATCCGCGCATTTCCCCTGACGGATGCAGGCGATGAGATCGTTGTTCGGTGGTCGGCGGATTTCATCGGCGTGTTCAAGCAGACGGCTGAGGAACACGCCCGCATCGGCGTTGACGCATACCTCCGTCTTGAGGATGCGGCCGATGTTTTTGGGATTGATGTCCACATGAATAATGTGGGGAGATTGCGGAATCGAGTAAAACGCGGTCGAAACTTCGCTGTAGCGAACGCCGATGGCCAGCACCACGTCCACTTTTTTGAACGCGTTCTCGGCGGCGCGGGTGCCCTGCGGACCATAACCCCAACCAACGGCCAACGGATGGCACTCGTTGATGACGCCCTTGCCCGACACGCTGGTGGCGACCGGTGCTTGCAGCACCTCGGCCACATTCGTCAAGGCAACGGAATAATCCATGCAGCCCATGCCGGCGTAAATGCCGACTTTGAAGCCGCGTTGACTCAAGAGATGCAAGGCGCAGAGAAACGCATTTTCATCGAAGGGGACATCGCACGGAGCCAGCGGCAAGCAATCATATTTGCATGTGTCGATCAACAGCGTATACGGCACGACGACGGCGGCCGGTCCCGGCTCGCCGCACATGGCCAGGCGAAACGCTTGGCGAACGGCGTTGGGAATTTCGCAGGCATTGCTGACCTCGAAGACGCCCTTGCACACTTGTTGCAATAAACCAGCCTGCGGCAATTCATGCACCTGAAAGGGGCGATATTTCTCGCCGCGCGCCACATCGCCGACAATGGCCACGATCGGCACGCTATCCAAAAGCGCCTCACCAAGCCCACTGAGAGAATTGGTCACGCCGGGACCGGGCACCACGCAAATAACGCCTGGCCGTCCTGTGCTGCGCGCGACGCCATCGGCCATGTACGTGGCCGACATCTCATGGGTCACCAGCAGATACGGCAAATGCTGGCTCTTCATCTCATCCCAAAGCTCGTTTTCCTGAGCGCCGGGGATGCCGAAGACACAGGGTACGCCTTCGGCTTTGAGGGTCGCAACCAACGCCGCCGCCCCTGTCTTCTTGCCGGCGATGACGTCGGGCGGCGTCTGATGACCGCCTTCGGCAGGTTCTGGCTGGACGGCCGGCAGCGAAACCAGACTGGCGGCCATCGACTTCAGAACCGTGCGGCGAGAGATGGGCTGCGTCATGCGGCTCTCCTGATAGGCGGGGTGTGCATTCCGGAACCGCTCGCGGCTTCGCGCCCAGTCGCAATCGGCTGCCTCCTTATATCGGCTCTTCCGCCCATGCCCTTTATGCGGAACGGCATCTAGGGGGAGGAGGAGAACAGGTGTTTAACATTTCCGCTTTTCTCGGTGATTTCTTTCGGATTTCGGATTTTGCGTTTGAGATTTCCGCGCAGCGGGGTTATGTCGTGATGCCCGCCAGATATTCCGGCGAGCCGATGAGGGTTGCGGATACCACGGTATCGTTGCCCCCCGCCATCAAGTAGCTGACGAACGCATTGAGGCTTCCCGTATCGGCGCTACGGTGCAGGTACGTCGCGTAAGCACTTTGTACCACGTCGGTTTTATATTCCGCCGTACTCAACACACTGGTCGCGATTTGACTGAGGCTGGTCTGTCCGCCCGCTAATGCTTGTTCGCCGGCTTGCAGGCTGGTGGAATCGATGCTGCGGTGCAAGAAGTCTTGATACAGCGCGTTCAGGAAGCCATCGTTGGTGCCGCCGCCATGCCCCTGGTAATACTCGCCGGAACCGACAATGATCGCGTCGATCTGCTCGATGGTCTGTCCTTGGGCCATCAGTCCCACGAAATAACCCAGGCTGGTCTGATCGGCCGAGCGGCCCAGCAGCGTTTGGAAGGCTGACTGGACCTGGATGGTGTCGTACTCCATGCTCTGTTGCAGCATATACGCCACCGCACCGCGCGATGCGCCGCTCGCCATCACCGCGCTCCAGTAGACGAAGCCTGAAGGATCGACATCGCGACCGAGGATGACCTGATACGCCTTCTCAAGCCAGATTTGATCCGCCGAACCCACAACCACGCTCGTGCTGGCGGAACTGGTGCCGAGTCCATTGCTACTCACGTATGTGGCCGTGATGGTGTGGTTGCCGAGGTTCAACGTGGTCGAAAAGGTCGCCTGCGCTTGGCCGTTGACGACGCTCAAATCGGCGGTGCCCAGGGTGGTGCCCGTCGTCGCGTCCACGAACTGCACGGAACCTGTGGGCGTTGCGGCTCCGGAAACAATCGCCGCGACGGTCGCCGTCAGTGTTACCGCCTGGCCCGGAACTGCGGTGCCCGCCGCGAGCGTCGTGGTCGTGGCCGGAGTCTGGGCCGTACTCTGCTGGAACGCACCGAGATCAATGACGCTGCCGCGTGTCGTGCCGCGCTGATCGGTCAAGGGGACGTTGGTGCCGGTGATGCCGACCCCCAGGGCGGGACTGCCGCCGAGAAGGGCCATCGTTGGCGTCAGCCCCCCATTATTGGCGAGCAGGCCCAGGAACGGATTCGCGGTGTTCGGCGTGCCGTTGGTCGTGGCTCCGTTAATGGTACTCATTGCCATGACGATGTTGGGCGTCGTGGCATTGACGACAGCGGAATCCGTGGTGCTATTGCTCTGATCGTTGACGAGGTCGCTGCCAATGACGGAGTTGGCGAGGATGCTATCGGTGAGGTTGACGGTCGCTTGCATGGCTTGGCCGGCCGGCGTGGTACCCAGGGCGAGGTTATAGACGGCACCTCCGCCGCTGGCTGTGCCGGCAATGCTGTTACTGGCGAGCGTGCTGGAAGTGATATTGAGCGTGCCACCGAGGTTGAAAATAGCGCCGCCGTAACCGTCGCCGCTGGCGGCGTTGGGTCCGCCGCTGCCGCCTTGGGCGAGATTGGCCGCCAACGTGCTGTTGACGAGTGTGGTAGTGCCATACAGGTTGAAGATGGCACCGCCCAGACCCGCGCCGCCGCCGCCGCCGTTGTTGCTGCCATTGCCGGCGCCGAAGCCGCCCGCGCCGCCGGTTCCACTGCCGCCGCTCGTTCCTCCGCCCGCGCCGAATCCACCCGCGCCGCCGAGGAATGTGCCACTGCCGCCGCCGCCGCCAAAGCCGCCGCTCCCGCCGGTGGCCAACGTGCCCAGAGTTGAACTGGCCGTGCTGTCTCCGCCGCCGCCGCCCACGCCTCCCACGCTGCCGGCACCCGTACTCGAACCCACACCACCCAGACCAAACGTGCCGCCCGGCCCACTGGCCAAGGCCACGCCGCCGAAACCGCCGCCGTTATCGCCCTGCCCACTCTGCCCGATACCTCCGCCTCCGCCTCCGCTGCCCGAACCGCTGCTCCCGCCCATCGCGGTATTCTGCGTCAACGTCACGCCACTGAGAGAAAGGGTTCCGTTGTTGAAAATGGCACCGCCCGCGCCAAGTCCGCCGCCGCCTGTGCCGCTGCTTCCTCCTTGCGCCAACCCGCCCTCCAGCGTCAGATTCTGAAGAGTCAGGCTGCCCGCTGTTGAGTTGGCCCCCTGTGCATTCGACACATAAAAGAGTCGGAAAGGGTTGTTCCCGCCCAGCGACGAATCGCGCTCGATCACCGCGCCATTGCCGTTGATTGTGAGGTCGCTTGTAATGGCGGGCAAACCATTCGGCCCATACCAGTTGTTGTTGACGGCAGTCAGATCGTAGGTACTGGCCGTGAGGTTGATCGTATTGCTCTGGCCGTTGCTGTTGGCCTGGGCAATGTCGCCGATCAGAGCGTTGACATCGCCCGCCGCCACGTTGAAAACCGTCGGGACCGTGCGATCCTCCAGCGCTTCGAGTTGGAGTCGGACTCGCGGCGGCGATTTCCGTGCCGGTGATTTGCTTCTTCTCCAGCCGAGCAAAGACATGACCAACCTCCCCACAGTCTGCCGTGGTCGCGGTCAAGCAGAATCGAGCAAGGACGTGACAACGCGAGCGAAAACGGCGAACGCCGAAACCATCAAACGCTGGAGTTTGGATCGGTTCTTGAGGGGAACTTTCTTGAAGCAACTTTTTTGTCCGGCAGATGCGCCGATTGTCCCACGGAGTGAAAATGCGTAAGGCGGGCAAACGGATCGAAGCCGGTGCATCGGCCACATAGCTTCCAGACCCATCAGCCGTATGAACCGCTGCACCCGCTTGCGATTGACCTCCTCTCCTTGTTCGATCAGCCACCAGACTAGCTTAGCTGGTGGTCCCGTTTTCGGGGTCCACTATACTCAAGGTATGCAATGCCAGGATACATCGGTAAGTTGAGTCATCGCGGCTGCGGTCGTTCCCACTTCGGATCGTAGTCGAGTGAGAAAATCTGCTGGATGCGTTCGGCGCGGCCGCTCTCATCGTGCAGCACTTCCAACGCCTGGCGGATGCGCGCCAAGCGTGGATCGCCCTCTAGCTCGGCGCTGCCGGAACCGCGGTCGATGCGATCGAGAATGGCAGCGAGGTCGAGCAATCGGCAGCGTGCTTCGAGAAAATACGCATCCAGAGCGGTGCGGGACGGCAGAGGAGCGATGGAGTGGTTATCGGTCATGACGTTGGCCTGGCAAAGAGTCGTTGGTGATCGAGGCTCACCAGTTGATTGAGGTTGCCCGAACGAAATCCTTCCAGGTCGAGCGTGACAAAACGAAAACCGAGTTCCGTAAAACGCCGCACGAGTTCCTCATGCACGGCGGGTTCGAGCAGACGAGCGAGGGTGCCGACAGGCACTTCGATACGAGCCAGTTCGCCTTCGTGCAAGCGGACGCGGCATTCCCGATACCCGAGCGCGTGCAGATAGACCTCCGCCGCCTCGACGCGGGCCGTGCGTTCGCGCGTCACCTCGACACCGGGAGCAAGACGGCTCGACAAACACGGTGACGCCGGTTTGTCCCACGTCGGCAGATCCCATGCGAGGGCCAGAGCGCGCACATCGGCCTTGGTGAAGCCGGCTTCCTGCAACGGATGATGCACACGATGCTCCGCCGCCGCCTTCAGCCCGGGACGATAATCGCCCTCGTCGTCGAGGTTGGCGCCGCTGCAAATGACGGCCGCGCCCAGCTCGGGCAAGAGCGTCTCGATGCGTGAATACAGTTCGCTTTTGCAGAAATAACAGCGGCTGCCGTCGTTGCGGACATAATCGGCATCGGCGAATTCCTCGGTGGTCACCAGAAGATGACGAATGCCGATGCGTTCGGCTAACCGGCGGGCATCGTCGATCTCGGCGCGCGGCACGCTGGCGCTGTCGGCGGTGACGGCCACGGCACGATCGCCGAGCGCCAGCAGCGCCGCTTGAGCGACGACGGTGCTATCGATGCCGCCGCTGAAGGCGACCGCCACGGAACCAAGGCCGCGCAGCACCTCAAGCAGCCGGTCGCATTGGACGGCTAGTTCGGCCGGCAGGGGCGAGCGAATGGTTGACGGCATGGATGGTCCCGCTTCGGAGTGTACCTTCATACTTCCATGATAAGACATCTTCCGAGCGCACTCAAGCGGGCCGCGCTGGTCGTTATCGGCGACGGGGCGGGAGCGGCGCGATAGGCACGACAACAACAGGCAGCGCGGGCGGTGGTTTCAGGCCGAGTAAACGAGCCTTGAGGGTTTCCGCCGCGCCGATGGGAGCGCCGCGATGGGCCAACACTTCCGCGGAACTTCCTTCCCGACAACCATAGAACGTCTTGTTACTATGGGCATCGATTCGCAACCGCGCTCTCTCCAGCGATATGCCAGCGAACAACCCTCGGCTGCGCGAATACGAATAAATATCCGCCTTCACCCGGCCTTCGTGAGCGATCTTCGCATCCCGACCGAGGGGGCCGGCCGCGAGGGCCACATCTTCGCCCAAGGTGAGCCTACCCTGCAAAGCACGATCCAGCGCCTTGCGCGTCATGAACACCAGCACCAAATCCGTCGATTCGATACCGACCTGCCCGCCCACGCCGCTGCTTTTCAAGGTTACGAAAATCGGATTGCTCCATCGGCCATCCGGTTCATGGATGACCACCACGCCCCGACCGAATTCGCCATCGAGAACAAGGGCCGCCTTGACCGCGCGAGGGATGATGGCGACGCCGGCCGCTTCGTGCAGCATCCCCCACGGAATCACCGACAACCCCTGGACCACATTAGCGGCTTGCTCGACCGTCTTAACTTCTCGGCCACGGGCGTACAGCGGAGAGATCGCCGCCGTGAACAGCAATAGCAGTGCCATAAACGGCTTTCGGAGACTGGTCATGTTTTCCTCGTCCTTTCGGGCAATAGAGCGATGGGGGCGGGATGCTACTGCCGAGCCAAGAGCCTGTCAAGCCAGGAGTTTGGGCCTCACATTGCGGAAGTCCCCCATCCTCTTTAAGATGGCGTTTTTGCCAGGTGCGAGAGTCCGATTGCCGATTGAGGTAGAACCCCCATGACCACAGCGAAACCGGGACCGGGCAAGGATCGAGAGAAAAAGCCGGACGCGGAAAAGCCGGCCCTAGCGCGCAACTTCATTCAGGACATCATCGACGAAGACCGCCGGACGGGCAAGTTCGAGGGCCGCGTTCAGACGCGCTTTCCGCCGGAACCGAACGGCTATCTGCACATTGGCCATGCCAAATCGATTTGCCTCAACTTCGGCCTCGCCGCCGAGTACGGTGGCAAGTGCAATCTGCGCTTCGACGACACCAATCCCGTCAAAGAAGATATTGAATATATCAATTCTATTATGGAGGATGTGCGCTGGCTCGGCTTCCAGTGGGATGGACTGTATTACGCTTCCGACTATTTCGAGCAACTCTATCAGTGGGCGGAGCAACTGATTCAAGCGGGCAAAGCGTATGTCTGCGATCTGACCGGCGACGAGGTCGCTCGCTATCGTGGCGACATCAAGGGCGGCAAGGAAAGTCCTTATCGCAATCGCTCCGTCGAGGAGAATTTGGACCTTTTTCGGCGTATGAAAACAGGTGAATTTCCCGATGGCTCGCGCACACTGCGGGCCAAGATTGACATGAATTCGCCGAATTTCAACCTGCGTGATCCGGTCCTGTACCGCATTCTGCACGCCGAGCATCCGCACGTCGGCAATAAGTGGTGCCTCTATCCGATGTACGACTGGGCGCACGGCCAAAGCGATTCCATCGAACGCGTCACGCATTCCATTTGCACGCTAGAGTTCGAGAACCATCGGCCGCTGTACGATTGGTGTCTGGAAGCGCTCGGCATTTATCATCCACGGCAAATCGAGTTCGCCCGCTTGAACCTGACGTACACCGTTTTGAGCAAGCGGCGTCTGATTGAACTGGTCACCAGCGGCTACGTCAAGGGCTGGGACGATCCGCGTATGCCGACGATCGCGGGCATTCGGCGGCGCGGCTACACGCCGGAGGCGATGCGGGCGTTCTGCAAGGAAATCGGCGTCGCCAAGTTCAACGGCGTCATCGACATGGCCCGGCTGGAGAACTGTTTGCGCGAGGATCTCAACCGCCGTGCGCCGCGTGTATTGGCCGTGTTGCGGCCTCTGAAGGTGGTCATCGACAATTATCCCGAAGGCCAGAGCGAGGAGTTCGACGCCGTCAACAATCCGGAAAATCCCAGCGCCGGCAGCCGCAAAATCCCCTTCTCGAAGGTGCTATACATCGAGCAAGAAGACTTCCGCGAAGATCCGCCCAAAGAGTTTTTCCGTCTGGCTCCGGGCCGCGAGGTGCGGCTGCGCTATGCCTACTTCATCAAGTGCGTCAGCGTCACCAAGGACGAAAAGACCGGCGAGGTGATCGAGTTGCACTGCACTTACGATCCGGCCACCAAGGGCGGCAACGCCCCGGACAATCGCAAGGTGAAGGCGACCATTCACTGGGTCTCCGCCGCGCATGCTCTGCCGACAGAAGTTCGCTTATATGATTATTTCTTCACGAAAGCCAATCCGGATGATTTCCCGGAGGGCGCGGATTACAAGGCGAACCTGAATCCGCAATCGCTGGTTACGTTGACCGGCAGCCGCATCGAGCCAAGCCTGGCGAACGCGAAGCCTGGCGATCGCTTCCAGTTCGAGCGTATGGGCTATTTCTGCGTCGATCTCGATTCCAAACCCGGAGCAATGGTTTTCAATCGCACGGTCACGCTGCGCGATACCTGGGCGAAGATCGAGAACGCCCAGAAGAAAAAGGGCTGAAATCGTAGTATGGGACTTCCCCACGAATGGTGAGCGTATTAGTGCGCCGAGGGCGAATGGATATACCGATGTGAAAAAATGTATCGATTGGCCGATGCTGGCTTTGCCGCCGTAGGGAAAGAACCCAGCCGGACAGGATTACGTAAGCGCCCCGAGAGAACATCTCGGAGCGCTTACGTCACGATTAGCGTTGCGGATCACGAACGCGGAACACCAAGTCGGGCGCACGCCGTCGATTGATGGCGGCGGCTGACTCGCTGCGCAGTTTGCCGCGTGCCTTTTCCAGATGCTCCATCACCTGACTCGTTTCGACGGCGACGGTCGGTGCGAGGGTGACCAGCAGCCGACCGGCGTGCGGCGCGGGAACCACGGATTCGACCCGCAAATCGCGGAGTACGTCGTCGCCACAGGCGGCGAGGACGCTCGCCAGCGTCCGCTCCACCTGGGCACACAATTGCAGAGCCTTGCGATTGGGGACCTTGACGGTCCCCTCCCGCCGATCCAGACGCGGATCATGGCCATCGTCCGGCCCCGGCTGAGCGCAGGCCGAAAACAAATCGTGACGAGAAATCTTGCGCGAAACCATTCTTTATTCTCACGAGAAGGAAGCACGCGACGACAGCGCCGCGCGGGAGGTCCACACCACCGGCGTGAGCAACCCTGAACCGACTCGGCCGGCGGTCAAGCCAGTCGAGTACGGTATCCGGGCCGCGACCGCACAGAGAAGGGGAGGGTGGTATACATGGTTGATCCTCCGATTGCGCAAGAACGAATCAGATGGGGAAACGCGCCACTCGTTCGCGTTTTGTCAGACCTGTGCGGCGGTGAGAAGGTTCGCGCTCTTGCTCACTTTTCCACCGCCAGCCGATAGCAGATGGCTTCCTTATCATTACGTACCAGCAAGTACGGCCCCGACAGAACCGGGGTATTCCAGGTTTTGCTATCCTTTCTCTTGAGGGCGGGTATCCGCCCCAGTTCCTTGAACTCGTCGGGATTGGCCTCGACCAGGGCCACGTATCCCTCCTCGGCCTGCACAACGATCAGATCGCCGACGAGCATAACCTGGCCAAACTGGTAGCGCTCGCCCTTCCATTTCTGTTCTCCCGTCTCCAGATCGACGCAGGCGAGAACTCGCTCATCCAACCCGAACGCGCAGTTATGCGCGAGGACAACATTGGAGAATTGCGTGCGCATCTTGCGCGTGGCCCACAATGGTTCGGCGGCCCATTGTCCATCCGAGCCGCGCGTCACATGCAGCATGACGCAGCCGACATTGTAACCGGCCGACAGAAACACACGGTCGCCGGACAACGGCACCGGCTGCGACACCTTGGCCCAATCCTCCGGCCAGGGGAATGTCCACAGAACCTTGCCGTCTTCGGGATCGTGACTGGTGACGCTGTGAGCGTTGACGCTGAGGATTTGCTTTTTGCCGGCCAACGTCGCCAGAGCCGGCGAACTGTAGCTGGCATCGTCGGTGCCGGCCTTCCATAACGGTTTGCCCGTGTCCTTGTGATAGGCCAGCAAGGAGTCTCTCTTTTCCTTGCCGCCGGTGACGATGACCTTGTCGTCGAAGACCAACGGCGAACAGGATTTGCCCCAAATAATGTTCGAGAGATTGTTCTCGCCCAAAGTATCGCGCGTCCAGATGACCTTGCCGGTCGCACCATCGAGACAGTTGAGGATGCCGGTGCCGCCGCTTGTGTAGACACGATCACCAACGATGGTCGGCGTGGAGCGTGGACCATCGCCACCCTGCTTGTCGTGCAAACGCACGTCGTCTTCGTGTTTCCAGCGTGCCTTGCCGGTCTTCAATTCGTAGCAGACAACCAGTTCCTTGTCCTCGCGCTGTTCCTGAGTAATGGCATAGTCGCCGACGACGGCGAACGCCGACCAGCCCAGGCCGATTTTCTGTCGCCAAAGTTCCTTCGGTGGCTGTGCTTTCCAATCGCGTGCCAACCGGACACCGTGGGCGACGCCATCACGCTTCGGACCGAGGAATTGCGGATAATTCGTATCCGCATCGGAACTCAAATCGACATCCTCCACTCCCAACTCGACCTTCAAGTCGTCCAGCGATGCCTCGGCAGCCGGCGTCCATACCCACCGCAGTCGCGGGATGCCGGCGCCGCTGATGGCACCATCCATTCTCAGCACTTTCGACAGGCCGAACAACAAGCCGGCCGTCGCCAGAACGCCGCACAGCAGGGCGGCGAAGCGATGCAGCCAGCGCAGTCCGCTAAAGAACATCAGCCAAAGAATCAGCAACAGCGGCGTTCCCAGAATGATGCCGCTCATGATTTTGAATTGCAGAATCGGTTCCAGGGCGTCGGTCATCACCAGCGCCGTCATACCGCCAACGCCCAGAACGAGCGTCGCTACCGGCATCCATAACCGTTTCAGCGAGTGCGGTTGCGTGTTCTCCATAACGATTCCTCCTCCGTAGTGTCTGCGCCGTGGGGCGCAAGTATCCTGACTTTCCGGCTCAATCTTTCTTCATTCTATTATTGATAACGGATATTCAACGTCCCCAGCCACCCGGCTCTGGTACAATGGCGGCGTAATATCCCGTGCGCGAGGGCCGTACCAGCAAGGTGTAGTGCAAAGAGGATCAGGGATCAGCCCCGTTTTACTCTTCGCTCTCGTATACAGCTTGCATCGCCTCCGCATCACGAATACCCACGTCGCTGTCGATCACAAACAAATACGATGCGTCATAGGCAAAGGCATTGCTCTGCTTTGCCGCAGTGTGGCGTTTTTCGGTGTAATAGGGACCGGACGGATCAAGGTCCTCTGGCCTGTTGAGAGCAGCAAAGGATCTGGCAAAAGCTCCATTGATGACTTCCGTGGTGAACTGGAGGACTGACCGAGGTGCCTTCGGCCGGTAGAACTGTGCCGTGAACGCTATCGCCGCCGAGTAATCAGCGAATTCCCGTCGGCGAATTACATACTCGCCATTCTTCTTCACGGTGAGGTAGTACATGGGATTTACTCGGTAGTGTTCCACTCCGTAAAGGCCAGGCAGTAGCGCCTTGGGTATCCTACATGCAGTCGTTACCGCCGACATCGCGCTCCTGTTACAATGACAGTGGTTCGATTCCGGCACCGGAGGGACGCGCCATGCAGAGTGCTAAATGCCTGAAATGCGGCCACGAAACCGCCACCGACTCCGCTTGCCCCGCCTGCGGCCAGGTCGCCGTCAACGGCGCGGCCAAGCCCCGATGGGTCAAGCCGCCGCCACCGCCGGAGTTGGCGGGCATGGTCTTCACGCCAGTCCCGCCCGAGATGGCCGAAGAATTTCGGCGCACGTTCGACGAAGCCGAATTCCTGGCCGAGATGCGGAAAACGCTCGAAACGGGCGGCGCGGACATCGACGCCCTGGTCGCCGAAATCGAGCGGAAGGTCAATGGCAGAGCCTGACGCGCCCGCCCCTTACCATGTTGGTGTACTCGGAGGCCGTCGAGCGGCATCTGCGTGAGCTAACCGACGCCGCTGTAGCGCGGGGCGACGGGCCGTCGTTCGCCGTCGCCCTCGCGGAGTTCAGGCGACTGCTGCGGCTCTACCCGCAGTTCGGCGATCCCCAGATCGACCTCACGGCCATGCCCGGCGTCGTTTACCAAGGTATCATCCGGCCGCTCTCGATGCGCTACGGCGTCTTCGAGGATCGGCGGCTGGTGTTCTGCATCGCCCCGCCGGTGCTGCTGCCAATGGTCACGCCGACGAACTGAGCCCCCAAGTATCCGAGACGGATTCGGATCACCATTCGGGAACCGGCTCATCCTCCCACGCCTGGACTATTTGGTTCCGTTTGGCGCGGATGGCCGGATTCGATGCAGGCAGCTTCCTGAGACGCCGCTCGACGTACTGGATCCACGCCTCCACCACTGCAAGCGGCGTCCCAGCGGCGGCCAGCACCGGCAGTTCGGCGGTTGCTGACCAACTACTGAATAGCCCGACAAGGAAGGCCACGCCCGCGCCGATGGCTAAGAGTATCGCGGCCAGCGTGGCGTACTTCTGGCGGGTAATCGTCCGTCGCAACCGGGCCAGGTCTTTCTTCCCCCTCAGTTCCGGCGTGGTAATCAGCAGCCAGGTCATGTCTAACCCGGCAAGTACGGCCAGGGCGAAGGCCACAATCAACAGCCCGCTTGCGATAAGTGTCGGTGACGAAAACCACATTGGCGTTGCCTCAACATTCCCAATGGTATCCGACTGCCCCAGGCCATCCGAGACGGAAGCGCGTCATCTGAACTTCGCGCCGCAGCTTGGACATTGCGCAGGATTGCCGTTCCTGCCGAGGTAGGTGCCACAGCCAGGGCAGCGCCAGACAACGAAGATCGCAATCAACCCAAGGAAGGTCGCCGCGAATCCCCCGATAGACAAGTAATTCTCGGGAATGCCGAAGTTCTCCACATCGATCAGCCCCTTGTACTGCAATAAGACGGGAATGAATCCCGCGAGGAACAGCCCCCCGAATGCGATCATCAGCGCCTTGCGGAAGGCAATGGAGTGAACAGGAGCATCGGGAGAAGGTGGAGCATTCATGATTGGTCTTTCAGGCAAGGCTCATTCTGCTTCGGTCCTTGTGGCCTCGCGTATTACTGACAGCTGCGCTCGAAACTAAACTTTTCGTCCTCCCAAGGACAGCCCGGCGGCGGCGAAGAACGATTGAATCAGTCGCGGTTTCTGCCTCAAGCGGCCCACAGCGAGGTCAAATTCCAGATGCAACTCCTCCA
>DATNCY010000296.1:0-12374 GCA_035553375.1 Gemmataceae bacterium | reverse complement strand
TTGACCATCGCTATCGGGATAGTCGATCTCTTCGGTCGGTAGAATCGTTGATGGCGTACTCATGTTCTCTCCGCCCCTTCTGTTGACGGCCCAATCGTCCCGGCGTCGAATGGAATATACCGAACCTCCGGCGTGATTGGGAAGACAGACAACCTCTCAGGGACGCCAGCGTCGCCCTCGCACCGGCGATGGGTCGGCCTCTACCTCGCGGGTGAGAAAACGCCGAAGATAATCGATGTGCAGGGGATCGCGCGGATAATGCTGATCCGGGCCATACGGGTAATTTCGCATGGCCTGGAAAGGTAGCGGCTCAACGGTCGTGCCGTGGGCCGTGGACAGGGCCGTATCCTTGCAATAGCCCGCCGTCCGCAGAACGAAACTCCGCTGCCATCCCGACGGCAATGACGGCAGCGAAGCGGCATCGAAACGCACCGTCAAGTCATCGCCAGGACCAAAGATGACGAAGCGATCGTCGCGGCCGTGCAGCAACTCCGTCACGTCGCCGAGGCGCGTCATCCGGCCCGCTTGCCGAACCAACGGCATCGCTTCATGGCGATCGTAATCGTACAGGGCCGGCTCCCGTCCGTCCGGCGAGTGCTCCTTGACGAGACGGCCCGGTTCCAGTGTCGCCTTGTGAACGTCGAGGCGGATTGCGCGCGGCGTCCTTTTTGCCAGCCCACAACGCAAGCCAGAGGACTCCCTTGCTTGCGCCGCGGGCGGGCAAGGAGCGACCGTCCGGCACTCGGCGGCGATGAAGACTTGATCCCAGTAGATTTGCATGTTGGTCCGCAGACGCAGACGGCAACACCCTCCCGTCAGTTTGCCGGTGACATCACGCAGCATCATGCGCGGCATTCCCGCAGGGAAACCGGCTTCGCCCAGCGAACGCCATTGGCCCGATTCATCCTGTCGTTCCAGGATCGGCCACTGTTCCGCAACGCCCGCCTGATGCGCCGCCCAGCTCGATTCGGGAAACGGATACGCCGTCCAACCCGCCAGGCACAGATACAACCGATCGTCCGCCGTAAACGACGCCAACCGATCGCCGAAGTCCAGTTCGATGCTATGCTCCTCAGCGAAGCCCATCCACGCGCGTTTGGCGAAATCCTCGACGCTGACTCGATCCCACTTGCGTAACGTCGCGGTGACATCGAGGCCACGGTGATCGTGGGCCTTGATCGGATGAATCTCCTTCTGAAAGGCGATGAGTTCCTGGCTCGGCGGTGGGCCCGCCGTCACGAAGCGTTCATCCGGGTAGACACGTATGCCCGGCGGTTGATCAATCACCAGCAATTGAAGATAATCGAGATACGTTATTTCGTTCATCGGCTCGGTGATCTTGAGGACGTACTGACCATCGCGTGTCAGTAGTTGCTCGGGCTCGATCTTGATCGATTCTTCTGATCGTGGTGGACGACAAGCGCCGTCGGGACCGGTTTCGCCGACGGAGCCAGCGCCGAGGAAGTCGTTAACGAAGACGAAACGCCGGCCGTTCCAGGCGAAGAGAATGGGGCACGAGCCGGGCAGACGATTGTATTGCGAAAGGCGAAGGGGAGCGCCGGCGAGGAGATTCAATTCCGCTTGCCAGGTGCCGTCCGGCCAACGCAGGCGGAGCGCGTCGGCGTGACGATTCGGTCCCAGACCGAGAAGCAACGGCGAACGCGATTGACCCAGACCGGCCGATAACGTCGTGTATTCCTGTCCCGCCCATTGATTGCGCACCTGTGCGGTCGCCCATACGCCGACGGCGTCGGCGTTGCAGCGGACACGGTTCTGGCCCTGATCCATGTTGTGGCCGCGCAGCCGTACCTGCACGGCCTGATTCCCGTTGCCACGATTGGCGTACAACTGCAAGCCGTGCTGCTCGGACCACACGACCACATCGGGACAACCATCGCCGTCGATGTCGCAGACGCTCACGGCCAGCAGGTCTTGCGACCACGACGGCGCTTGACCAAAGCCCGATGTTTCACGCACCAACCGGCCGCCCTTGTTGTGCAGGAAGACCAGTTGCCCTTCCTGACTGATGCCGACAATATCCGTCCAGGTGTCCATGTCGAGATCGACGGCCACCGCCTGCCGCAGCGGCGGAGCATCCAGCGTAAGCGGCTCGAACCAATTGTCCACGTCCTTCTCACCGGCAATGAAGCGGTTATGCAGCAGACGCGGCGACTGGCCGACCGGCAACAATAACAAATCGGAACGGCCATCGTGATCGATGTCAAACACCAGGGCGCCATTCCAGTTGCCGCTGCCGAAGCGTTGCTCCGACAGCACGCGGCGGCGGAATTTCAGCAGGCGATCGTTGAGGACCACAATCGGCGGCGATCCATCTTGCAGCACGAGTAAATCCAGATCGCGATCGCCATCCATATCCGTGGCCGCCACGCCGACGCCCGGCCCCGCCGCTCCGCGCAAGGGGGACACATCGCCTTCCTTCCAACGCGCCTCCAAGGAAGGCAGCGTCGTTTCTTCAAATTGCAGTTTCAGAGGCGGCTCGGTCTTCCCTTCCTTAACCGGCGGTGCTTCGCCCTTGTGCAGATACACCACGGCCCCGCCGCTCTTGCCGGCCTCCTCGCCCTTGAGACGGCGCAGCGCTTCCTCCCCCGTGCCGCCGTACCAGCTAAAAATCAGGTCGAGATCGCTGTCCTGATCGAGATCGACGGCCGACGCCGTGAGGCAAACCGCCTTCGAGTCGGCCAACCCGATTCCCTTGGCGACATCCTTGCTCGCCTCGCTGGTGACATCCTCGAACGTGCCTCGGCCGGTATTGCGGAATAGATATTGCTTGCCGGCTCCGGTCAGCAACAAGTCGGCATGGCCATCGTTATCGAAGTCGCCGACGCAACAGCCCAGCGCCGGACGCGACGCGCCCAAGCCGGCTTCGATTGTCACATCCGTAAAACGCCCGCCACCGTCGTTGCGCAACAGCAGATCGCGCAGCCGCTCCTTGTTACTCTTGGCATCCCGAACCCATACGGCTCGGACCAGAAACAGGTCGGGCTTACCGTCGTTGTTGTAATCGAGGACGACCATGGTCGCCCCAAAGCGAGCGCGCACTTGTCGCCACAGTTTTGTCAACAATTCATCTCCCTCATGGGCGTCATCCGCTTGGCTCGCCCATCGAGCGTCCGAAGGGGTCAGTTGCACGGACGCCCACGATGCGACGGGCGGCAAATTCATCGCGGCCGCGTCACAGCGCTGCAACACCGGCAGCGGCCCAATGCGCGGTTTGGTTTCCGCCGCGGCCGGTCGGCCGATCACTTCGGCGTAATGCCCCATGCGGCTGAATTTGAGTTCGACCACATTCTCCCAGTTCGCTCGCTTGAGATGTTGCACTTCCGTCAAGCGTTCGAGGCTTTTGGGCAGATCCGTCCGCCGTAGCAGCATGGATTCGCCATAGATCGCCGCGCTGAGATGAGGATCCAATTCCAGAGCCTTGCGATAGTAACGCAGTTGTTCCTCCGCGTCGGCGCTTTTCAACGTCCCCAACCAATACCAGGTGTAGGCGTCGTTGGGATCGGTCTTCAGAACGGCCTCAAAATGTTTCACCGCATCTTGCTGATCCTTTTCATACATCAGCAGGATGCCCAGGCAGAAATGGGCGTAAGGGTTGTCCGGTTCCTTGTGCAGAACCGCCTCGAAGGTCGCTCGGCAGCGTTTGAGTTCGGCCGGATCGTCTTTACCCCCATTGAGCAGGGCGATGCCGAGATTGATTCGCCCCGGCAACCAGTCCGGCGCCTTCCGCACCACTTCCTCGAAAACGGGGATGGCACCCTGATAGTCGAACCGTTCCATCAGTCCGACGCCGCGATTGTTAAGTTCCTGGACGGCCTCATTCGGTCCCGGTTTGAGCATGCGCCAGGCGAAGACGCCAAGCGCACCCCCAAGCACGACGAGTACGCCAACCCGGAGAAGAAGTTGACGCTTCCGGGCCGGTGTGGGCCGCTGAGGAGAACCGGCGTCGCTCATGACCTATCCCTCACGGATGAAAAAAAGGATTCCGCCGCGCGTTTATTGGGGATCGACCGAGGCACCGCGTTCGAGAACACGCTGCTTGGCGACGGCGATGGCTTGCTCGTTGCCTTCCAGCGTCGGCGGGCGATTGCCCTCGACCAACCCACCCGGATACATCGGCTGACCATATCCGCCATACGCTTCCATGCGTAAATGCGCCAACATATGATGGCCGCGCCGCCTTTCGCGCTCGGCGCGCAGGGCGGCGACATCGATGGGACCGACGATGATTTTCTCACCCGGTCCCGGATCGGCCTGGCTAAGAATACGGCCATCGTAATCGACTACCATGCTGCCGCCCGGCCAACTGAAGGGCGGATAATGGTCCGCCCGCGCCCCCTGATTAGACGCCACGACATAGGCGAGATTTTCCAGCGCCCGGCAGCGATTGACCAGCGTCCACCAGTCCATCGGCGGCGTCGCGCCCCACGGGTCCATGTACGCCGAGATGCGAATCAACACTTCGGCGCCGGCCAAGGCGAGTTGGCGGATCGCCTCCGGGAAGAGCCAATCATAACAGGTCGCCACGCCGAGCCGGCCAATCTCCGTATCAGCCACCGGGAACAACGGCTCGCGGTAGCCCGGCAGATCGTGCGGACTGGTGTGTACCTCCCACGGTATCCACGGATGCACTTTACGATAGCGCGTCAGCAGTCCATCGGGACCGATGAGGCACGTTGTATTGAAGACATGGCCGGGGTACTTTTCGTCGCGTTCGAGGAAACTGCCGGTTTGAATGTAAATGCCGTGTTCGCGCGCCTTGCGATGGTAGCGTTCGGTGTGTTCATTGGGGATCGACACGGCGAGTTTATCGTGCAGTTCCTCAACGGTGGGATAGATGGGCGCGGCGTGGGCAAACTCCGGGAACACGACGAGGCGCACCGTCATGAAGGGCGCGTAGCCAAGTACGGCTCGGTCGATCATAACCAGCATGTGATTGACGGCCGAGGCGATGCCGTGGCGGTCGCGCGGATTGGCTAGATCCGTCTGGCAAGCCGCAGCGGCGTAGCGAAGGTCGCGGGGGAACATAAAGGCTACCTCGTGAGGGCGATCTATCTGAAGGATTATTACGAAGAAGGGTAGGCGATGGGTCGTGTTTCCGGATGGATTCTCTTCTGGCATTAAAAGTGCAGCCTCCTTCTTCGCTGATTGAGCTTGAGTTGGATCGCCTGGTCCATTCGCTTGGGGAGAATTCAATGCCGTCTCGTCTTGAGGATTACGCGCTCGTGGGCGATTGTGAGACGGCGGGCCTGGTAGGGAAGGACGGTTCGATCGATTGGCTGTGTCTTCCCCGCTTCGATTCGGGTGCCTGCTTCGCGGCTCTGCTGGGCACGCCGGAGCATGGCCGTTGGCAAATCTGTCCGGCGAGCGAAATCAAAAAGGTCACGCGCGTTTACCGGGAAGGCACCCTTATTCTGGAGACGACTTTCGAGACGGACGAGGGAGTCGTCACGCTCATCGACGGCATGGCCATTCGCGCGGAGCATCCCGTGCTGATCCGCTGCGTGCGCGGCGAACGCGGGCAGGTATCCATGCGCTTGCATCTGGTCATCCGCTTCGATTACGGCTCGATCGTGCCGTGGGTGACACGGTTGGAGGAAGGCGGAATTCGAGCCGTGGCGGGGCCGGATACGGTCCACTTGCGCACGCCGGTTCCGCTACAGGGTGAGGACCATTCCACCGGAGCGGAGTTCACCGTGTCCAAGGGCGAGGAAGTGCCGTTCATGCTTTCCTGGCATCCTTCCCACGAAACAGAACCTCCGGCGGCCGATCCTTTGAAACTCCTGCGCAAGACGGAGAAGTCATGGAAGCGCTGGTCCAAAACCTGTAAGTGCGAAGGGCCGTGGGCCAAGCCGATGCAGCGATCGTTATTGACCCTCAAGGCGTTGACGTACGCGCCGACGGGCGGCGTGGTGGCGGCGCTGACCACCTCGTTGCCCGAGCAACTCGGCGGCGTGCGCAACTGGGATTATCGCTTCTGTTGGCTGCGCGATACCACCTTCACGCTCTATGCGCTCATGGCGGCCGGCTACAAGGACGAGGCCCGCGCCTGGCGTCAGTGGGTGCTGCGAGCGGCGGCCGGCAATCCCGATAAGCTCCAGATCATGTACGGACTGGCGGGCGAACGCCGTCTTACCGAATGGGAGGCGGATTGGCTGCCCGGCTATGAAGGGGCGCGCCCCGTGCGCATTGGTAACAGCGCCGCCGGTCAGTTCCAACTCGACGTATATGGCGAACTGCTCGATACCATGTATCAGTCGCGGCGCATCGGACTGGAGCCGGAGCAAGCCGCCTGGAGACTGGAAATGGCGCTGGTGCGTTTTCTCGAATCGGCCTGGAAGAAGCCTGATCAAGGTATCTGGGAAGTGCGCGGGCCGCAGCGTCATTTCACGCACTCGAAAATGATGGCCTGGGTCGCCTTCGACCGAGCGGTCAAGGCCGTGGAGAAGTTCGGCGTCGAAGGGCCGGTCGATCATTGGCGCGAGGTGCGCGACACCATCCATCGGGAAGTCTGCGTTCGGGGCTTCAACACAGAAAAAAATACGTTCGTGCAGTATTACGACTCGAAGGAACCCGATGCCAGTCTCCTGATGATGCCGCTGGTCGGCTTTCTCCCGGCCAGCGACCCGCGCGTCGCCGGCACCGTGGCCGCCATCGAGCGCGAACTGCTGCACGACGGATTCGTCATGCGCTACCGCACCAAGCAGGATGTTGATGGTCTGCCGCCGGGCGAAGGCGCGTTCTTGCCCTGCACGTTCTGGCTGGCGGACAACTACGTCTTACTCGGCCGGCAGAAGGAGGCGGAAGAAGTTTTCGAGCGCTTGCTGGCCCTGTGCAACGATGTGGGGCTTATCTCCGAGGAATACGATCCCAAGGCGCGTCGTCTTGTCGGCAATTTTCCCCAGGCGTTCACGCATGTCGGACTCATCAACACTGCCATGAATTTGTCTCGGCAAACCAACAATCCGGCCGAGCATCGCAAGGAGTGAAGCGGTCTTCAATCCGTGACCGCCACTGCGCGCAGATCCTTGACGAAGGCGTCGATGTCGGCCGCTTCCGTGTCCCAGGAACACATGAGGCGCTCCGCCCCAGCGATGCTGTAGAAATGCCAGCCACGCTGATGCAATCCCTCCACCCACTTGGGAGGTATTCGCACAAAAACGGCGTTGGCCTGCACCGGATAAACGAGGTCCAGACCGGCGAAAGCGCGTAACTCGCGCTCCAGTTGGCTGGCCATCTCGTTGGCATGTTCGGCGTTGCGCAGCCAGGCTCCCGATTCCAAAAGCGCCACCCAAGGCGCGGCGACGTAGCGCATTTTGGCCAGCAGATGTCCCGCCTGCTTGCGGCGATAGGCGAACTCGTGCGCCACGTCGCGGTTGAAAAAGACAATGGCATCGCCGACGGCCAAGCCGTTCTTGGCACCGCCGAAGCACAACACATCGACGCCCGCTTGCCAGGTGAGCGCGGCGGGCGATACGCGGCGTGTGGCCAGGGCGTTGGCGAAGCGTGCGCCGTCCACATGAACCTGTAGACCCGTTTCACGCGCCACCTCGCCGAGCGCGCGCATCTCCTCGACGCCATAGACGGTGCCGGCTTCGCTGGTCAGGCTCAGACTCAACACGCCCGGTTTGTGGCTATGCACATCCCGTTGACCCGTGGCAGCGCGTCGGACAATCTCCGGTTCGAGCTTGCCCTGCTCGCCTGGCAGCGGAATCAGCTTGATACCGCGAGCGGCATATTCCGGAGCGCCGCATTCGTCGGTTTGGATATGGGCGTCGGCATGACAGAGAACACTCTGATAGGACTGACACAGCGCAGCCAGGGCGAGAGCATTGGCAGCCGTTCCCGTGGACACGAAGAAGACTTCACAATCCGTCTCGAAGAGATCGCGCAGCAGCACCGTGGCGCGCGTCGTCCACCAATCGTCGCCGTAGGCCGTGACATGGCCGCGGTTGGCTTCTTGAAACGCGGCCACGGCTTCCGGGCACATGCCGGCGTAGGTATCGCTGGCGAATTGCCGAATGGGCGATGAGGGAGGGGGATTACTCATTGAATGGTTCTCGCTCCACCGGATCGCGTAAGGAACACCTCATTCTCATCGCATTGTAGAAAGTCGTCCAACGATGACTTCGTTTATCGGTAAACGCGCTGCGGAGCGTCGAGGCTGCCCATGAAAGGGAACTGCAATCCATCGCTATCCTGCATGAAATTGGCGCGAATCTGGCGTATCTTGGCAAAATATCCTTGACAACCTGGCTGCGCAGCGCATAAGATTTCATTATCTGTCATGGAGTGCCAGAATTCTCTCAAGTTCAAGCAGGTCGCTACTGTGTTGGTCGAGGAACGCCGTCAACGTGTACTGGATCTTGTCAGTGAACGCGGGTTCATCGCGCTTACCGACTTGGCAGAGACTATCGACGTTTCCGAATCGACGCTGCGACGCGATTTGGATTATTGGCACAAGCAGGGACTGCTGCGGCGCACTCACGGCGGAGCCATGTTCATCGGCGATGCCGCGACCCTGCCGGCCCTTGAGGAACGCTCGGCCAGCCAACTCGATGAGAAACGCGCCATCGCCCAGGCGGTTGTCGCCCGCATTCAGGACGGCGATACGATCCTGCTCGACGGCGGCACGACGACGCTTGAAGTGGGCCGGCTCTTAGTTGGGCGATCGTTGCAGATTGTCACGAATAGTCTGCCCATCGCCAGCCTGTTCGCCTCCAGTCGAGAAACGGATCTCGTCATCCTCGGCGGGTACGTCTACCCTAAAACGGGCGTCGCCCTGGGGCCGCTGACGGTACGCATGATGGAAGACATTCACGTCCATCAACTGGTCATGAGTATCGGCGGCATCACGAGCAAGGGATTGTTCAACAGCAATTTGTTGCTGGTCGAGACGGAACGGCAAATGATGCGCTGCGCCGATGAGGTCGTGGTCGTGGCCGACCATACGAAGATTGGTCGGCCGGCGCTGGCGTATCTGTGCGATCTGGCCGCCATCGACACGCTGATCGTGGACAATCGCTTGAGCGCTGCCCAGCGCGACATGCTGAAGCAAACCGACGCCCGGCTCATCGTGGCCGGCGAAACGGAGAATAATCCCCTATGAACACGGCAACACTTGATCGCACGTTGATCGAACGGCTGGTGCGTGCCGCTCTCCGCGATCCGCTCTCCGCCATCCGCTCAAACGGAGAGCGGAAAGCGGAAAGCGGAGAGCGGAGAGCGGCCCCAAAACTGATCGTCAACGTATCGGCTCGGCACTGCCACGTCACGCAGGAAGACCTCGAACGGCTGTTCGGCAAGGGGCACACGCTGACGCCGTACAAGGCGCTCTATCAGGATGGATTCTTCGCCGCCGAGGAGACGGTGACGATGATTGGGCCGCGCCACCGCATGATAACCGGCCTGCGCATCCTGGGACCGTGCCGCGATCATAGTCAGGTCGAGTTGGCGTTCACGGATGCCATCTCGCTCGGCCTCGACATTCCGGTGCGTAAAAGCGGCGATCATCGCGATTCGCCCGGCGCGTATCTGCTCGGTCCGGCCGGCATGATCCAGATGGAGCGCGGCGTCATCCGCCACGAGCGCCACGTTCACATGGGGCCGGCGGACGCTGCCCACTACGGCGTCAAGGACGGCGATCGTCTCAACCTGCGTGTCGAGAGCGATTGCGGCATGGTCCTGGAAGGATTGCTGTGCCGGCTATCGCCGGCGGCGAAATTGGAAGTCCACCTGGATACGGACGAGGGCAACGCCTGTCACGTCAGCCGGGCGACCCGAATGGAATTGTTCAAATGAAAAACAGTTTTCAGTTTTCAGTTTTCAGTGTTCAGTTTTCAGTTCACCACGATGCCGGCAACTGAACACTGAACACTGAACACTGAACACTGAACACTGAACACTGAACACTGAACACTCTGACCTGGAGAAATCTCATGGCTAGTTCCCACATGGAAGCCCTTGGCATGATCGAGACCAAGGGTTTGGTGCCGCTGGTCGAAGCCAGCGACGCCATGCTCAAGGCCGCCAACGTGACGTTGATCGGCTGGCAGAAAATCGGCAGTGGTATGGTCACGGCCCTGGTGGTCGGTGACGTAGCAGCGGTCAAGGCCGCTATCGACGCCGGCAGCGCGGCGGCGTCGCGCGTCGGCGAAGTCGTCGGCGTTCAGGTCATTCCGCGACCGCACGAAGACCTCGGTGCCGTCCTGCCGCTGGCCGGCAAGAAGGCGGCGACGGCCGGCGTCTAATCTCACAATCGAACACTCTTTTTCGAGAGGAATAACAATGGCGAATCTGAATGGCGCCGGCCGCAATGGTAACGGCGAGGCTCTGGGCCTGATTGAAACCAAGGGGTTGATTTCAACCATCGCGGCTACCGATGCCATGTGCAAGGCGGCCAACATCACGCTGGCCGGCCAGGTGCAGATCGGCAATGCCTTCGTGACGACGTTCGTCCGTGGCGATGTCGGTTCCGTGCGTGCGGCCGTCGATGCCGGCGCGCAGGCCGCCAGCGCGAACGGCGAGCTAATCAGCGCTCACGTCATCCCGCGTCCCGAGCGCGATGTGTTGGAAACATTCCTGGGCAAGTAGAAACTAACCACAGAGACACAGAGGCACAGAGAAGAGAAAAATAGGGACTCGTTCTGAGCGGAATTGTTCTTACTTCTTCGTGCGTATTTCTCTGTGTCTCTGTGTCTCTGTGCCTCTGTGGTTCAAATGAATTTATGAAACTTCTCGTAGCGAACCTGGGCAGTACCAGCTTCAAATATCGATTGTTCGACATGACCGACGAACGTGTGTTGGCACGCGGCGGCGTTGAGCGCATCGGTTCGCCACAATCGCGCTGCTTCGTCGAATCCAACGGCGAGCGTGAGGAAATGACCGTCGAGGCACGCGATCATGCCGTAGCCGTTCGGTTGTGCTTGGAGCAGTTATCCGATCCGAAAAGGCGCTGTTTGAACGATCCGTCGGAATTGGCAGCCATCGGCTTCAAAGCGGTTCATGCGCAGGGCGTCAGCGGCGTGCAGCGCGTGGATGAGCGCGTGCTGGAAGCGATGGAAGCGTATGCCGATGTCGCGCCGGCTCACAATCCGCCGTACATCCAGGCCATGCGTCTGTTATCGAAGGAATTGCCGCAAATTCCACTGGTGGCCGCGTTCGAGACGGGTTTTCATCAGACGAACCCGACGGCGGAGCGCTACTACGCCGTACCGCGTGAATGGGCCGATAAGCATGGCATCCTCAAACACGGCTTTCATGGTGCCAGCCATCGCTACATCGCCGGTCGTGCGGCTCAGCTGTTGAACAAGCCGGATGCGAAAATCATCTCGTGTCATCTGGGTGGCAGCTCGTCGCTGTGCGCGATTAAGGATGGCGAATCGCGGGCGTGCAGCCTGGGCATGAGTCCGCAAAGCGGGCTGCCGCAAAACAATCGCGTCGGTGACTTCGATCCGTTCGCTCTACCGGCGCTGATGCGGGCGACCGGCAAGACACTGGAGCAATTGCTCGATGACCTGGCGAATCGTTCGGGGTTGCTGGGACTAAGCGGCCACAACGATATTCGGGATGTCACGGCCGCCGCCGAGCAAGGCGACCTGCGGGCGCAGCAGGCTATTGACGTGTACGTCGCGGCGGTGCGGCGTTATCTGGGAGCGTATCTGCTGTTGCTGAATGGAGCCGACGCCATCGTTTTCACCGGCGGCATCGGCGAAAACTCGACGCGCATTCGCGAGGCCGTTTGCACCGACCTCGATTGGTTCGGCATCCGCATGGATCGCCAGAAAAACGCGACGGCCAAGGGCGAGATGGCGATTCATACCAGCGATAGCCGAGTGCAATTGTGGATTATGCCAACCAATGAGGAGTTAGTCGTCGCTCGGCAAGCGAAGGCTCTGCTGGAGAAATGAATCATGTTCCTGGCAAGAGTCACGGGCGTGGTCGTGGCGACGCACAAGGTTGCCTCGATGACCGGCCACAAATTGCTGATCGTCGAGCCGCTGCGCGTCGAGCCGCAAGCGCGCGATCGGCTAGTTGGCACCGGCCGTAGTTTCGTGGTGGTTGACAGCGTGGGCGCGGGCCAGGATGAAATGGTGTTAATCGTGCAGGGTTCGAGCGCTCGCCTGACGCCTGAAACCGAGAAATTGCCGGTGGACGCGACCATCATCGGCATTGTGGACACTGTGAACGTCGAAAATCGAACAATCTTCTCGGCGCGAGCCGAACCGTAATTAGCCACGGATGAACACAGATGAACACAGATATAACCGAGAAACATTCCATTTGAATCATCTGTGTTTATCTGTGTTCATCTGTGGCTAATTATTTTGGGGATAGCAATCATGCAAGTAACTGAC
>DATNCY010000295.1:0-5231 GCA_035553375.1 Gemmataceae bacterium | reverse complement strand
ATTCCGGCCGCGACGGCTTGCAGCGGTTGGAGATGGCCCAGAACCAGATCCTCATAACGAGACTGGAGACGCTTTTCTACTTCTGGCAAGTGAGGTACATACTCCTATTATACCGCCTTCCCCGTTGTGTAGATACTAATGACTCGGGGGAGAGGGGAGCAAGATGGCGCTCCCCTTGTGTTCGAGCCGGCCGACTCGTATGACGTAGGGTAATTCCTCGCTTCGCAACTTCGGAGGTTCCCGCCATGTGCAATCGTCTGTTCCATCGGTTCGTGGTTGTCGTCGTTCTCGTCGCGCCGCTGTTCGCGTTGCCGTTGTCACCGGCGGCCGAGGATGCGAAGGGAATACCAAACTTCCGCGTGCAGGAAATCGCCAAGGATTTCACCGTCGGTTATGCCGTGTTGCTCGTCGATGTCAACGACGACGGCAAGAAAGACATTGTCGTTGTCGATTCCAAGCGCGTCGTGTGGTACGAGAATCCCAGCTGGAAGATGCGGACCATCATCCAGGGCCAGACCGCCCCGGATAACGTGTGCATCTCGGCGGCCGACATCGACGGCGACGGCAAGCTCGATTTCGCCCTGGGCGCGGCCTGGAATCCCGGCAACACCAAGGCAGGCGGTACGCTGCAATGGCTGCAACGCGGCAAGACGCTCGATGAGCCGTGGACCATCCACCCCATTGGCGCGGAGCCGACGCTGCACCGTATCCGCTTCGCCGACCTTGATGGCAACGGCAAGCCGGTTCTGCTCGCCGTGCCCCTCATGGGCCGCAACAGCACCGGAGCGAAGAATCACATGGATGGATTGCCCGTGCGCGTGTTGGCCTATCGCATTCCAAAAGATCCCGTGCGTGATCGCTGGCAGCCGGAGGTACTCGACGAAAGCATGCACGTCATCCACAATTTCCAGGCAATTCCAGCGGCGAACGGCAAGGGGCGCGATGTGCTGACCGCCAGCTATGAGGGCGTGAATCTCCTCAGACGCGCCGACGACAAATGGACGCGCCGACAACTCGGCGTCGGCGATCAATCGAACCTCAAGAGCAACCGTGGCGCTAGCGAGATCAAACGCGGCAAACTCAAGAACGGCCAGCCCTTCATCGCCACCATCGAGCCGTGGCACGGCAATCAGGTTGTCGTGTACACACTGCCGGTCAATCAGGATAAGCCAGGGTTGTGGGATCGCCACGTCCTCGACGCCAAACTCAAGTGGGGCCATGCCGTGTGGTGCGCCGATCTCGATGGCGATGGCGGCGACGAGTTGATTATCGGCGTGCGCGACAACCTCAGCGATAAGCCGGGCGAGAAGTGCGGCGTGCGCATTTACAAGGCCACGGATGAGACGGGCGCGAAATGGCAGCGTCGTCTGCTCGATGAGGGCGGCGTTCACGTCGAGGATCTGGCGGCGGCCGATCTCGACGGCGATGGCCGTATTGACCTCGTGGCCGTTGGCCGGCAGTCGCACAATGCACGCATCTACTGGAACAAGGGAACGAAATGACGCTCTTGCCAGCCCGCAGCGCCAACAAGGGATTCCCTTGCTGGCGCTGCGGGCTGGTAGAAGCAATGAGGATTAATCTTTCTTTTCCTCGTAACCGCGTGCCTTGCCTTTGACGATTTTGAGCGCGCCGTCGTAGGCGTTGCCTTTCTGCGAGATCACGACATAGCCCATGTCGTTCTTCTTGAACATCTCATCCAGCACCTCGTCGAGCGGTTTGTTGTCGGCCTTGTAGGTGAATTTGGTGTTGTTCGACACACCGCCCTTGTTGTCCTTGAGTACGGAAATCGTTTTCTTCGTCTTATCTTTGATCTGCTCCTTGAGATCGTCGATTATGTCGGTCAAGGTGGTGTCCTTGTAATCCACCGTCACCTTGGTTTTCAGCAGTTTTCGCGTGGCGGCGGCCTTGGGCGAGTCGTTGGCCTTGTCGGCGGCAGACAGGTTGACCAAACCACTCACCAAACAAGCGGCGACAAGAGAAGCGGCGAGAACGAGACGGCGCATGATCGATCCTCCCAAAGACAAAAAGGGTGTACGCGGCATCGTGAGCGGCTCAGCGATTGCCAGCGACATCTTATCATCTCTTTAGTCCGCCACGAAAGCAAAATGGTTCCGCCAACACGCCAACCGAGGTAGTGGAAACCGGCCATTTTTGCTAGAATAAACCGGAGAAATTGATGGAAAAAGAGACGGAGGATAGGTGCCTTGGCAGACGATATTCCGCCCTCAACGATTCCACCCGCCGGACCGCCGGGCAATGTTCCACCAGATGCCGACGGCAACGGCAACGGCTACGATCCGCTCAACATCGCCGACGAGTTGAAGGACAGCTACCTCACCTACGCGATGAGCGTCATCATCAGCCGCGCTCTGCCCGACGTGCGTGACGGGCTGAAACCCTCGCAGCGGCGCATTCTCGTGGCCATGAACGATCTCGGACTTGGGCCGACCGGCTCAACGAGCAAATGCGCCGGCATCATCGGCGAGACGATGAAGCGCTACCATCCGCACGGCGACCAATCGATCTATCCGACGCTGGTACGCATGGCGCAAGATTGGAACATGCGCTATTGCCTGGTCCATCCGCAGGGCAATTTCGGCTCCATCGCCGGTCTGCCGCCCGCCGCTCATCGTTACACCGAGGCACGCCTTACCCCCATCGGCGGCGAAATGCTCGCCGACCTCGAATCCGACACAGTCGATTACATCGACAGTTACGATGGCAAATACCGCGAACCGCTCGTCCTTCCCAGCAAGTTCCCTAACCTGCTCGTCAACGGCTCCGACGGCATCGCCGTCGGCATGGCCACCGACATTCCGCCGCACAATCTGCGCGAAGTTTGCGACGCCACCATCAAACTCCTCGACGAACCGGATGTGACGCTGCCGGAACTGCTGGAGATTATTCCTGGCCCAGACTTTCCGACCGGCGGCATCATCTGCGGACGGCAGGGCATCCTCGACGGCTATGCCACGGGGCGCGGCAAGGTCACGCTGCGCGCCCGCGCCGACATCCGCGAAGAAAATAACGGCACACAAATCATCATCACCGAAGTGCCCTATCAGCAGACGCGCAATCGTTTGGCCGCGGCCATCGGCGAACTGGTTAAGGATGAACGGATAAAAGGCATCCGCGACATCCGCGATGAATCGAGTGCCCGCAACGGCGAGCCGGTTCGCTTGGTTGTCTATCTCAAGCGCGATGCCGATCCGAACCTGATTCTTAATCAGCTATACCAGTATTCGCCGCTGGAAAAGACGGTTAGCCTCATCTTGCTGGCGTTGGTGGACGGCCGGCCGGAAGTGATGACCCTCAAGCGCATGCTGGAGGAATTCGTCCGTCATCGCGTGTCGGTGGTCCGCCGCCGTACCGAGTTCCAGATGCGCGAGGCCAAACGCCGAGCGCACGTTCTCGAAGGCCAACTCATCGCCATTTCGTCATTGGATGAAGTCATCGCCATTTGCCGGCGTTCGCCGAGCCGAGCCGAGGCGAAGCTGCGCTTGCAAGGTCTCGAAGTGGCCGCCGCCGTCATGAGTCGAGCGCTAGGTGAGGCTCACTTCCAGGCGCTTCAGCATGAAATCGGCGTGCAGACGAGCTATCGCATGACCGAAGCGCAGGCCGAGGCCGTGGTGCGTATGCAACTCGGCCAACTCGCCGCCCTGGAAAGCGATGAGATTCTCAAAGAATACAATGACCTGCGCGGCAAAATTTTGACTTATGAACGGCTACTCGGTAACGAACAGAACATCCGCGAAGTCATCAAGCGCGACCTCACCGAGTTGCGTGACAAGTACGGCGACGAGCGCAAGACCGAGATCACTGGCGCGGTGGGCCGGCTCAATCTCGAAGACCTGATCGCCGAGGAAGACAATGCCGTCACCATTAGTCATGCCGGCTACATCAAGCGGCTGCCGCTGAACACCTATCGCACGCAGCATCGCGGCGGCAAGGGCGTCTCTGGCGGCACGACGCGCGAAGACGATTTCATCGAGCATTTCTTCGTCGCTTCGACCCATGCTTATTTGTTGTGCTTCACCAATCGCGGCCAACTGTACTGGATCAAGGTATACGACATTCCGCAGGGCAGCCGGACCTCGGCTGGCCGCGCCATCGCCAACGTGCTATCGCTCAAGCCGGAAGAGAAGATTACCAGTCTCGTGCCGGTGCGCCGTTTCGACGCCAGCGGCGGCCATCTCATTATGGCCACGCGCCGCGGCGTCGTGAAGAAAACCGCCCTGGCTGAGTACAGCCGGCCCAAAAGCGGCGGCATCATCGGCATCAGCCTCGACGAAGGCGATACGCTCATCGATGTGGTTCGCACGCAACCGGGCGATGAAGTTTTGCTTTGCACACGCAACGGTATGGCCATTCGTTTCGACGAATCCGGCGCTCGCGCGATGGGCCGCAATACACGCGGCGTCAAGGGCATTCGTTTGCAGGGCGACGATGAGGTCGTCGGCATGGTGGTCGCCGACCCGGACGGCTATTTGCTGACATTGTGCGAGAATGGCTACGGCAAACGAACGCCGTTTGGCGCCAACGTCGCCGGTGTCGAAACGGGCGAGACCGAAGAAGCAGCGGAGGAACCCATAGAGGAAGTTGCCGAAGAGAGCGCCGGCGAGGAGGAAGCGACCGGCGAGCGTTCGGCCATGCACTACCGCAAGCAACGTCGCGGCGGCAAGGGCGTGCGTGACATCCGCACCAGCCAGCGCAACGGCCCCGTCGTCGGCGTAACGGCCGTGCGCGACAGCGACGACATCATGCTTATCACCACCGGCGGCATGGTCAACCGCACGCACGTCAGTGAGATTCGCGTCGTCGGCCGCAATACGCAAGGTGTGCGTGTGATGAACCTCCGTGAGGGTGACAAGATCGCCTCGATTGCCAAGGTGGCGCGCGAAGAGGCGGAGGAGCAAGCGCAGGCGACTGAAGCCCCCGCCGAAATGCCGCCCGTCGAATGAGCGCTCTACGGCTTGCGCTGGCGAACGGCCGGCGTGAGCCTAATGCCGTTCAGTTAAGCAGCGGGATTAACTCATGTCCATTGACCGGGAGGACGTCGCCCACCCCGGTCGGTCTTTTTCTTCCGCGGCCATTTTACTCTGCGCGGATAGCTTCGGCTCCGCTGTTTGCCCTTGCAACACCGATTCAGACCATCCAGCAAGCACGCGTACCACACCGAACCCTCCTCAACAGGCTGCAACAACTGACGGCGCAGCACACGCCAGCAACGA
>DATNCY010000294.1:0-49435 GCA_035553375.1 Gemmataceae bacterium | reverse complement strand
AACAGGAAGGCAATCAAGTCATCGTCGTCGTCAGCGCACGCGGCGACACGACGGATGAGTTGATCGAACTGGCGAAAGAAATCACCGAGCAGCCACCGGCGCGCGAGATGGATATGCTGCTGTCCACCGGCGAGCAAATTTCCATCGCGCTGATGGCGATGGCCATCCAAACCCTCGGCGAACGCGCCATTAGTTTCACCGGCGCGCAGGTCGGCATCGTCACCGATAGCACACACACCAAGGCACGCATCAAGAGCATCTCGACCGCGCGCATGCGCCAGGCGCTGACCGATGGGCAGATCGTCATCGTGGCCGGCTTTCAGGGCATCGACGAAAACTACAACATCACCACGCTTGGGCGCGGCGGTTCGGACACCACCGCCGTCGCGCTGGCCGCCGTGATGAAACACTCAGGAGGCAGGAATCAGGAGTCAGGGGTCAGGAGTCAGGAGTCAGGAATCGGGAGTCAGGAATCAGGAGTCAGGAGACAGGAGTCAGGAGATAGCGAGAACAGTGGTGAACCTTTAAGCCTGACTCCTGACTCCTGTCTCCTGACTCCTTTTCAAGATGTCGGCTGCGAGATTTACACCGACGTAGATGGCGTTTACACCACCGATCCGCGTGTGGTGCCCGAAGCGCGCAAAATGGACTACACCAGTTACGATGAGATGCTCGAACTGGCCAGCGTCGGCGCCGGCGTGATGCACTCGCGCAGCATCGAGTTCGGCAAAAAGTTCGATGTGCCGATCCAGGTGCGTTCGTCGTTCAGCGATGTCGAGGGCACCTGGATCGTGCCGGAAGCGGAATGGATGCGCGACGTGGTCGTCTGCGGTGCAGCCCTGGGACGCGATGAGGCGCGCGTGTCGCTCAACGGTGTGCCGGATGAACCGGGCATCAGCCATCGCGTCTTCGCGGCCATGGCCGATCATCATATCGTCGTGGACATGATCGCTCAGAACGTCGGCTTGGCTGGCAAGGCGGCCATCGGTTTCACCGTACTCGGCAATGAACTGCCGGCCGCCTTGCAGGTGTTGCGACCGTTGGCCGCCGAACTGGGCGCTACCATCGAGTTCGATGAGCAAGTCAGTAAAGTGTCGATCGTCGGCACCGGCATGCGGACGCATACCGGCGTGGCCGAACGCATGTTCGCGGCACTGACCGCCGAGAACGTGAACATGAAGATGATTACCACAGCCGACATCAAGATTTCCGTTTTGGTCAGCCGGGGCGATGGCATCAAGGCGTTGCGCGCGGTGCATCAGGCATTCGGGCTAGGCGCGCCGCGTCCGGGTGCGGGGCAACCGGGAAAAACGGGCAGCAGTCAGTTTCAGCGCCGCCCCAGCAGCACGATTCCGCACAAGCCCGACCGCGATCTCGCCGCCCTGACGCAGCAGTTGGCCAGCATGGAGGACATTGTTGTCAGCGATGTGCTGCTGACGACCGATCAAGGCCGCATCACCATCTTCGGCTTGCCGGATCGACCGGGTTGTTGTTCGCGCGTGTTTCAGGCGGTGGCCGAGGCCGGCATTGTCGTGGACATGATCGTACAAAACCTGGCGGCCGGCCGCACCGAATTGTCCTTCAGCGTGCCGCAAGCCGATCTTGAGCGCGCTCGGGAAGTGACGCAGGAGGTGGTTGGCGTACTCGATCCGGCAACGCGCGTCGCCGCCGACGCCGGTATCGCTCGGCTGTTCGTGCATGGCGTCGGCATGCGCACGCATACCGGCGTCGCTCGCGCCATGTTCGGCGCGCTGGCGCAGCGCGGCATCAATATCAGCATGATTAACACGAGCGAGGTGCGCATCAGCGTGGTGGTCGATCGTCCACGCGGCGAAGAAGCGTTGGCGTCTCTCAAGGAGGCGTTTCATCTCCCATGAGCCGTCCGCAGCGCCAGCAAGGGAAGTCCTTGCTGGCGCTGCGGGCTGGCAGGATCACTTCTGTTTCACATCGTAGCAATACAGATATTGCTGATCGCGTATGTAGAGTTTACCGTTGGCGATAACGGGATGCGGCCAAGCCGAATTGCGCGAGCGTTTGGGCTGCTCGAAGCGGCCGTTGATAACCACGCGCTCGGGCGTGGCCTCGACGAGGTAGATCGGCCCGCCTTCATTGCGGTAGTAGAGTCGGCCGTCGGCATAAGCGATGGAGCCTTTGCCCGGCTTGGCTTTCCCCTTGCCCGGCTTATCGGCACGCCACATTTCCTTGCCGGTTTTGAACTCCATGCAAACGAGATTGCCGCTCCCTTCGCCGTACAGGTAGCCGTCCAGCAAAACCAAGCCGCCGTGATGGTTCTGCATGTCCTTATGGAAGTACACCTCATCGGCCTTGACCTTATCGCCCTCGCGCGTCAGCTTGACCAGGCCGCCACCCTTGTTGTACGCCGCAGCGGCGTAGACGCATTGATCGTGATAGATCGGCGTCGTGCAGTTGATGCCGGCGGACGGCGCTTTATAGCGCCATAAGAACTCGCCTTTATCGGCAGTAACGCCGACCACGCCGCCGCCGAGAAACTGGATGTATTGCCGTTGCCCATCCACATCGGCCGCCACAATGGAGGAATAGGCCGCCTCATCGCCGCCGGGGACCGCAGCCATCCAGATGGTCTCGGCCGTCTTCTTATTCAGGGCCAGCAGTGTCGCCTTCTTGCCGCCGGGCGTGCAGAGTAACTTGTCGCCATCGATCAACGGCGACTCGCTGTATTTCCAACCGCCGACCCTTCCCGCGAAATCCTTGAGCAGGTTCTTATGCCATACTTCGCTCCCGCTGGCCGTCTTCAGACAAACGAGATCGCCACTGACGCCCAAAGCGTAGAGTACATCGCCGTCCACGGTCGGCGTGCAGCGTGACCCTTCGCCATAACCGACCTTGCGATTGGCCGTGGCGATTTTCGCCGTCCAGAGTTCCTTGCCGGTCGTTTCGTCCAAGGCCCAAACGATCTCGTCGTCGCCGCGATAGCTCATGCCGAAGATACGGCCGGCCGCGATGGACGGCGTACTGTAGCCGCCGCCGAGCGTGTCGAGTTTCCAGAGCAACGGCGGTCCTTCCTTGGGCCATTCTTTCAACAGGCCGGTCTCGCGCGAGACGGCGGTGCGATCCTGGCCCTGCCACTGCGGCCAGTCGAAGTTCCGCGATCGCGGGGCCGGAGCCGCCGCGAACGTCGATACCCAAACAAATAGTGCGATGAGAGGCGTCGAAGACCAGAGCAAACGTCGGAGCATGAGGCAACTCCTGTCAGGTGGGATGCGGGAAACCAATCAGGTGGGACATCGGGCAGGTTGGGCGGGGGCGAACGTCAAGGTGAATGGTACCCGATCCGGCGTGGAGGGCAAGAGCCAGACGTGGGGTATCTTCGTTCAAGAGCGATCGGAAGCCGTTTCCAAACCGCCAGCCCAGAGCGCCCGCAAGGGTTTGCCATTTGGAAACGGCTTCGGGCGCGGTCAGTAGGCGATGCTTTCGTGCGCCCGTTTCATCTCGAAGACTTTGCGGCGAATCTCCTCGACCGCATCATTTCGCGAGTTGAGATGGCGCACGATGCCAACACGCTTGGCAACGGTGATGGCCTCATCCTGATCCATCTGCCCTTCCACGGAGCGCAGTTCGGCTTCGATCTCGTCATGGCGGGCATCGGAGTCATCGGCCTTAGCCTTAAGTGCAGCAACAATCTCCGCGAACCAAACGGCTCTGCCTTGTTCCGAAGGAAGTTCTCTCGCTCCTGGCGCCATGGGCGTGCGTTTTTCTTCGGTCTGCGGACTCTTCAGCTGACCGAATCCCTCCGTACCCGCCATTCACTTGGCATCGGCCATTACTTGCAGTTGCACCAGGCTGCGCGTTTGCTCTTTTTCCAGATATTCGCGACCTTTCTTGACGTTGACGTGGTCCCAGGGCAACAGTTCCGTCATGGGCCGAGAACGCTGCGAGTACCACGCCGGATCGATGCCGAGATCCGCGAATGTCTGCCACCATAGTTGCGGTTGGAAACACTCACGCCAGCCATCCAGCCGCGCGCCGCGCCGCCAGGCTTCCTCTAGAGCGGGCGACACACGCCGATCGCCGCGCGTTAAGATGCCTTCGAGCAAACTGCATTCGATGTCGTGCTGCTTAACCTTCACCGTGCGCATGCGGCAGCGCTGGCGCAGATGATCGCCAGCCCAGCGCAGGTACTCGCGCGTCTGCATGCCGTTCCACTGATACGGCGTGTGCGGCTTGGGCACGAAGTTCGAGACGGACGCCGTTACTTCGCGATAACGGACCGTGACTTCCTTGCTAATGTGGGCGATATGCTCGGCCATCTCCACGATGCCATCGAGATCGACGACGCGCTCGCCGGGCAGACCGCACAGAAAATAAAGTTTCACGCGCTGCCAGCCATTCTTGAACGCCTCACGGCAACCTTCATACAAATCATCATTCTTGATCTTCTTGCGGATTTGCTCGCGCATGTCATCGCGGGCCACTTCCGGGGCCAGCGTCAAACCGCTCTTACGCGCGTCTTTCATCAATTTCGGCACCGAGCGGAGTTGATTGTTGACGCGCAAACTCGGCAGCGACACGTTCACGCCCAGCGGAGCGAACACCTCGGCCATGCGCTGAACCAGTTGCTCGAAGTGGGGATAATCGCTGGTGCTGAGGGACAGAAGGCTGATTTCGTCGTAGCCGGTGTTGCGGTAACTTTCGAGAGCCGACTGCACGATATTTTCAACGGAACGCACGCGCAGCGGCCGTTTGATGACCGTGGATTGACAGAAACGGCACTGCCAGGGACAGCCGCGCATGATTTCGATGGCGATGCGATCGTGCGGCGTTTGCACGAAAGAGACAATGGGGCGCTTGGGCAGTGGGATGTCGTCGAAGTCCTGCGTGATGGTGCAGGCCATGACCTCGCGCGGCACATCGGAGCGTGTGCGGTGCATGGCGGCGAGTGTGCCGTCGGCGTGGTACTCCGGTTCGTAGAACATCGGCGCGTAAGCCCAGGTCGTGTTGCCGACAATGTCGGCGATCATGTCCACGCGCGAGAGGCCGCCGCGTTCTTTCAAGCTCATCCAGCGATCCATTACCCAGGGCAGACTCTCCTCGCCGTCGCCGATAACGAAGATGTCGATGAAGGGAGCGAGCAATTCCGGGTTCTGCGCGCCGGGTCCACCGGCAAGGATCAACGGATGATCGAGTGTGCGTTCCTTACTGTGTAGCGGAATGCCGCCAAGATCGAGCATGGTGAGGATGTTCGTGTAACAAACCTCGTATTGCAGGCTGAAACCGAGCAAATCGAACTGGCGCAGCTGGGTGAACGTCTCCAGACTGTACAGCGGCAAGCCGGCGCGGCGCAGTTCGCTCTCGAAGTCGAGCCAGGGGGTGAACGCGCGCTCGCAGGCCCACTGCGGATCATCGTTCATGATGGTGTACAACACCTGCAAACCATGATGGCTGGTGCCCAGCGAGTACGTATCGGGGAAGGTCAGGCACAGCTTGCCGCGCACTTGCCGATGGTCCTTGACCACGCTGTTCAATTCGCCGCCCATGTACGAGGACGGCGACTGCACACGCGGTGCCAGGCGCTCGATGGCGTGCTTCAAGGCAGTGTTCATCATGGTCGTCTCCCTTATGTCTCACTCGCTCAACGCGGATTCGGAGGTTATGATTATGTCAGAAAACCGCGCAACATGCCGCCTCGGTTCGACCGGCGCGGCGCGGAGCTTCTCTGAGGAGTGTACCGTTGTCATGGCTGCCGTCAAACTGGCGTTTACGTCGGACTTGCATTTGCCCATCACCAAGGACGCCCCGATCACCGACCTGGCGCGCGCGATTCGGGATTTCGCGCCCGATGCGCTCATCGTGGCCGGCGACCTGGGCGAGTCGCTGGCCGATGGCAAACGCTGTCTGCAATTGATCCGCGAACAGGTGCCGGCGCCGATCTGGGTATTGCCGGGCAACCATGATGTATGGGCCAGGCCGCCTTATGATAGTCGCAAGCTGTTTCTGGAGCAGTTTCCCGCGACCGTGCGCGCTTGCGGATGTCAGTATCTCGAAGGCACTTCGTTCGTGCTGAAGGGCGTGGCCGTGGCCGGCACCATCGCTTGGTACGACTATTCCGCCGCCGATCCCATCGTGAAGGCCACGGCAATGCAGTTCGCGCAGCAAAAGTTTCATCACAACGCCGACGCGCTGCGCATCGACTGGGAATGGGCCGATCCGGAATTCGCCGAGAGGGTGAGCGTTCCGTTTTTGTCGCAGCTCGATCATCTGGAGAGCGATCCGAGTGTGAAGCGCATCGTCGTGGCAACCCATGTGCCTCTGGTCGAGGGACAGATGCACCGCGACGCCAGCGATGAGCGCTGGGCCTTCTCGAATGCGTATTTCGGCAATTTGACGCTGGGCCGTAAAGTGCTGGGCCATCGCAAGGTGTCGCATGTCGTCAGCGGGCACACGCATCGGGGCAAACAGAGTGTAATCGAGCGTAAGGAAATGCCGGCGGTTCATGCCCATGTGCTGGCGAGCGATTACGAAAAACCGGCCTGGCTGGGGCTGGCTGTGGAGACGGGGTGATGATCCTGAAATATGTCCTGCCGCTTTTGGCTGTGCTGATGTTAGGCTTCGCGGTGGTGCATGTGGTGCGCAGCCAGGAAGACAATGCTTCGGCTCTGCCACCGTTGCCGCCGGCTGAGGCACCTTACGAAGAAAACCTGGCCGCCACCGGCATCGTCGAGGCCAGCACAACCAATATCGCCGTGGCCTCGCCCGTGCAAGGCATCCTCGCCCGGCTGTTCGTCCGCGCCGGCCAGCGTGTCGCCGTCAACGAAGCGCTGTTCGCGCTCGACGATCGCCCGTTGCGGGCCGAGCGCCGCGTCCGCGAGACACGCCTGGCAACGGCGCGGGCGGAACTGGATCGTCTACGCCATCTGCCGCGTGCCGAGGAGTTGCCGTCCAGCGCTGCCCGCATCCGCGAAGCTCAGGCAATGTTGCATGAGCGGACGCTGCACCATGACCGCGCCAAGGAGCAGTTCAAGAAAAACCTGATTGGCGAGGATGAATGGGAGCGAAGTCAGGCCATGATGGTGGCGGCGCGCGAACAACTGGCGCGAGCGGAGGCGGACGATCGACTGCTGAAGGCCGGGGCATCGGCGACGGATCAGGCCATCGCGCGGGCGCGGATCGCCGAGGCCGAAGCGCTGGTGGAGCAAGTGCAAACGGACCTGGAACGCTTGACCGTGCGCGCGCCCGTGGCCGGCACAATCTTGCAAGTGAACGTGCGCGTCGGCGAAGCGGTTGGCGCGCGGCCCGAGTCGCCGATCCTCCTGGGCGAGACGCAACCGCTGCACCTGCGCGTCGATCTCGACGAGCAGCAGATCGCGCGCTTTCGCCCCGATGCGCCGGCGAGCGCGGTGCGTCGCGGTGCGCCGCAGCCGCTCTTTTCGCTGCGTTTCGTGCGCGTCGAACCGCTGGTCATGGTCAAGCGAGCGCTAACCGGCGATGTCAGCGAACGCTCGGATTCGCGGGTTTTGCAAGTGATTTACGAACTCAATGCTCGCCAAGAAAGGCTCTATGTGGGACAGCAAATGGATGTATTTATCGCCACGACCTCGCGTTAGCATTGTCCGCTGGCTCTACCGAATCCCCAACGCCTTCTTGTCCTCTTGCCAAAGCTTCTCCAGTTCATCATGGCCCGGCACATCGGTACGTGACCGGCGGTAGCCCTGGCCCGCAGACTTCCGCACGATATCCTGCTTGCTTTGCGGCCATTCAGGTGTTCCCTCTAGGTAGGATCCCACGGAGCGGAAACGCCGGTAGAATTCCTTACCGATCAGCGGCCGGCTATGGATGATGCCGCTATCCTGAAGGCGCGCTCCGAAAACCGTCTCGTCCTTGACCGCCGCGATGACCTTCTCTTTCTTCCGCGTTCCGGCCGCATCCTCTACGCGGGTGCGCAGGTAGAGATAGTGAGCGTAGAGCCGTAGTTGATCGACTCGGGCACGATATTCCGTCCGATCGGTTACCAGGCGAGCGGCCTCGTCGAGATCGCGGTAGGCGGCCTTGAGCGATTCGAGGCTGAACTTCTTGCCGGCCGCTTCGTCGGCGTTGTCCAATTCGTCCTTCACCGTCTTCGGATCGGCCGGAGCGGTCGTCGAGGATTTCGTCGCGGTCGGCCGCGTGCGAATGGCCGCACCACGCCCCAGCCAACGCACATAGTACCGCTCCATGGGCAGCGCAGCCGGCCCAAACGCCTTGTCGTAGAAATCCGCGAGGATCGTCTGCGGATCTTCGCGGACGTTCCACATCAGCCGGGCGGCGAGGTAATAGCCCAGGCCGCGGGCAGCCCAGTTGCAACTCGCTTCCGCGTTGACCGACTGCACGTTGTGCAGATAGTAGAAGCGCAGATCGTCAACCAGACGCGGCAGCATCATCTCGCCCTTGATTATCGCGGGGTAATCCCAATCCCATTGGTACACACTGTAATAAGCGCGAATCCCAGCCTGAACGCCAATTTTATGAAACGTCTCCAACTGTTCGGCGAGGCTCAGCGGTGTGCGGCGAAACGCCGTTGTCGTCTGCAGGAATACATTGGGATGGAGCTTGAACGAGGGTGGATGCGAGTACGCGCTATAGGCATAACAGCCGACGAGTGTTTTGGGATACTTCTTGGCTACGGCGGCGGCCACTTGATTAACAAACTGGAACAGCGTTTCGGAGGCGACACTCACGAGTACGCCATCCGGCCGGCGGGCGAAGGTGGTTCCCTGCTTCTGGTAAGGCTCACCGCCCCGGCAAACCGCCCGGCAGCGTTCGCACTCGCAGTACCCGAGACCATCCGGCGGCGTCATGGAGATCATGCCCGCGCCCTTGGCCGCCTGCTGGAGCGAGTATTGCGTCGCCCGTTGCAATACTTCGGGATGGCTGTAGCACGGCTTGGACGGCTGGCGTTTGCCCTGGACCAGAGCAAACCATTCCGGGTGTTTCTCGAAATCGCCTTTGGGGTCGAGTCCATGCCAGGTATGGCCAATGGCGATGCGTAGGGGACCGCCCATGCGATTGTGCCGTTCCCAGTCGGCGAGGTCGCGGCTGCATACCGGAGAGCTGCCGAAACCGTAGGAGAACTTGCGCTGGAGGGCGAAGCTAGGATTCGACCTGTCATTCCAGTTCCCCGCGATCGTCTTGCGCTTGGGGATGACTTCCCACACCTTGCCGGGGAAGTACCAGCGACAGCCCAGCGAATACAGGAAAGTCGCAACCGCGTGTTCGACGCCGCGAGGCTCCCGCGCGATCAGGAACAGGTTTTTGCCATCACTGCGCAGCAGGAAGCCTTCCTTGCCGAACTGCTCGACGCCCTCAAAGTGAAACCAGGGGAAATCCGCAGCCAACCCCACCTGGATGCCGGGTGCCTCGGCGCGGGCTTCTTCCACTCGAATCTTCGCTCCGCTAATAGCCTCCAGATAGCGCTTGAGTTCCTCGACCGGCTCCTTGACGCTGCCGGCGCGGATCGTCATTTGGGCTGCCCCATCCTTGACCACAATCACGGCAGCGGAACCTCGTCCCCGGTCTCCTTCTGGTCGCGCCAGGGTCGTGCTTGCGGCCAGTGAGAACAGTAGCCCTGCCGCCAGCAGCAGGCTCCGATTGCTTCGGTCAGTCATGGATCTTCTCCTGAGGCGGTCGAAACGGCTTTCGTGAAATTGGAACACCTGATTCACATTGAGACAGATTGCGGATTGTTTGTTCTAACCATCAGCCTACCATGATCGATAGAGGCACGAACAAAATGTTTGCCGACAAGCCTGGAGCGCCAGCGACGGGTTGCCTTTCCCCGTCGCTGGCGCTCCGGCGCTCGTAATTCATTCTGTTCGTGCCTCGAAACCTACCATACCGCCCTGTTCTCGTTCAAATTGCCTCGTGAGGAGAAACGTCATGCCGCGCATTCCACTTGCTGTCCGCGCCGCTTTGCTCTCGGCGATGTTTCTTCTCGGCGCAGCGGTGTCGCTCGCGGAGGGCGATAAGGAACCGCTAGCCTCTCCGTTTGTCTTTCGAGATGCCGGAGAGGAGGCGGGTATCTTTCCGCACCTCGCCGGCCTTCGCGGTCACGCCGCCGCCTGGGGCGATGTGGATGGCGATGATTGGCCCGATCTCTTCGTCGGCACCTTCCACAACGCCGGTTCCAAGCCGAGCGTTTTTCTCCGCAACAAGCGCGGCAAGTTTCGCCTCGACGATCAAAAGCAGCTGCGTACTTCCGGCCAGGGCAGCGGTGCCCTTTTTGTCGATCTCACGAATAACGGCCGGCTCGACCTCTACGTTTCCAATTGCGCTCATGGCAAGGAGGGCGCATTGGCCGCACGGAGCGTCCTCTTTCGCAACGACGGCGACGGCATGTTCACGGATGTTTCCAAGGACAGCGATGCCTGCCCGGATGGCTACGCGGGGCGGGGCGTGGCCGCTGTGGATTCCAACGGAGATGGCCTGCTCGACTTGCTGACCTGCGAATGCTACTACGGTGCCGTGAAGACCGGCCCGGCCCTGTATCGCAACAAAGGACATTACCATTTCGAGAATGTGGCCGCAGCTGCGGGGCTGCCCCCTCGCTTATCGGGATTGGGCGTGGCTGCGGCCGATGTCAACAACGATGGTTGGCCGGATATTTTCCTGACGGCCGGCGACGGCAATCACCGCCTGTATCTGAATGACGGCAAGGGCGGCTTCCGTGAGGCACCGGGTAGCCGGGAGGTTTTCCGCTGGAAAATCAGCAGCGCCGAGGATACGCCGGCTGGCGTCTGCATCGCCGATGTCAACCGCGATGGTCTGCCCGACGTTGTCATCGGCCAGCATTTCAAGATGCCGTGGAAAAAGCCGGTGCCGATTCGCCTCTATCTGCATCGCGGCATCCGCGACGGCGTCCCCCAGTTCGAGGATGTCACCGAGGCGGCCGGCCTCGCACCGCTGGCGATGAAGGCACCGCACGTCGAAATCCAGGATTTCGACAATGATGGCTGGCCGGACATTTACACCAGCGTGGTCAAGTTTCGGGATGGCAAACCCTATCCGCTGATTTATCGCAATCTTGGCGTTCGCGACGGCATCCCGCGCTTCCAGGAGAGCGCCTGGGCGGTCAACGACTTCCCCAACCGTGACGACTTGGCCATCAATCGAACGACCGATTTTTTCCGCAAGGTTCTCAAGGACAAAAAAATCATCTACATGGCGGCTGCTCCCTCCTGCGATTACGACCGCGATGGCCGGCTCGATTTGCTGCTGGTCAACTGGTGGATCGAAGGAGGCAGCCTGCTGTTGCACAATGAGACGGCGGGCGGCAACTGGCTCGACGTGCGTGTGCAGGGCGGCGAGGGCGTCAATCGCATGGGCATCGGTAGCACGATCAAGGTTTATCCCGCCGGCAAGTTGGGCGAACACGCCGCGCTGCTCGGCTGCCGCGAAATTAGCGCCGGTTACGGTTTCTGCTCGGGACAAGAGGCTGTCGCCCATTTCGGGCTTGGCTCAACGGCGAGCGTGGATCTGGAAATTCTTCTGCCGCATGGCAAGGGCAAGGTGCAGCGCAAGAACGTCAAGGCGAACCAGCGACTAACGGTTAAACCGTGAAACTAGAAAGGAAAAGATATATGCTCTCTCCGATAAATCGCCTAATTTTATGGGTATTGATGGTGGTTTTGGCTTTTCCGATGGTTTCCTCAGCCCAGAAACCGAAGAAAAAGGACGCCGCTGACATCGTGTTTCCGCCGGCTTTGCCCGGCGGCAAAGCGGTCGTCACCGATAAAGCCGATGATTTTCTGAAAGCGCCGGCGACCTTGAAAAAAGGCGTTGCCATTGCGAAGACGGCTCCGACTATCGATTTTTTGTTCTTCCCCGGTCAAACCTACGCCGGCCACCCCTGGTCAAACTGGGGCGATAGTCTCGCCGTGGACGATAAGTATTACGCTGCCGTTGGCGATCACCTCGCTCCCGCCGGCAACGCCTTTGTCTTCGAGTATGACCCGGATAAGAAGCGCTTCCGCCAACTCGCCGACGTCAAAAAAACGCTTCATTTGCCGCAAGGCCACTACGTGCCCGGCAAAATCCATAGCCGGCTCGACATGGGCGATGATGGTTGGCTCTATTTCTCGACGCATCGCGGTTCGACGAAGGTGACGACCGACCAGTATCACTACAAGGGCGACTGGATTCTTCGCGCTCATCCCAAAACGGGCGTCTGTGAAATTGTCGCCGCCGGCCCGGTGCCGAAGCATTGCATCCCGTGCAGCGTTCTCGATCCCAAGCGTCTTATCTTCTACGGCAGCACCGCACCGGGCAGCGAAAAAGAGACCAACGGCATCCAGTTCTTCGCTTACGACATCAAGGCGCACAAGGTGCTATATGCTGGTCCGAATGGCCCATCGCGCTACATGATTTTCGCTCCCTCAACGGGTCGGGTATATTTCACCGCTGCCAAGGAAGATCCCGGCCCGCTGATGGGTTATGATCCCGAAAAGGGCGGCGCGCCGGTCAAGACCGCTGCTGTTCTTGGTGTCCGCGCCGCGACACAAGAGACACCGCAAGGCTTCGTCTATACGGTGTCGTCCGGCCAGGGCGGACACGATCCGCTCTTGTGGTCCTTCAACACCAAGACCGAGGAAGTACGCAAGCTCGGCTCGGCCTCCGTAGGCGGTCAGGGTTACATCGCCTCGCTCGATGCCGACCCAACAGGGCGGTATCTCTACTACATTCCGGGGGCGCATGGCAGTAGCGATGCCGATGGCTCCGCCGTGGTGCAATTCGATGTGCGGACGAAACAGAAAAAGGTAATCGCTTTCCTGCATCCGTTCTACAAGAAAAAATATGGTTGCGCGTTGAAGGGAACCTACAGTTCGGCCGTGAGTCCACAAGGCGACAAGCTCTACATCACCTGGAATGTCAGCCGTGGCGGTCGCGTCTGGGATTGCGTCGCGCTGACAGTGATCCATATTCCGGAATCGGAGCGGCCATCAGTCCCCTGAGATTCTTAGTGGGCCAACGCGCCCCAAGGGAGCCGGAAACAAGGGATAACCCGGCACGCGCGCCTGATAATCGCGATAAGTGTCGCCCAGATAAAAAAGCAAGCGCCGATCCTTCAGGTAGCTGCCGAGAAAGATGTAGCCGGTGAAGATGGTCGTGAGCAGGAGGCGATCGAGCGTCATCACCGGCGTCAACCAGACTTGCCCCAGAAAAGCCAGATATACCGGATGTCGCATGACGTGGTAAGCGCCGTGAATGGTGAAGCGTCGCGGAGGCGGTTGCCGGCCGCGCAGCCAGGCCCAAAACGGCGTCCAACCCGTTTGCCAACCGTAGCCCGTCAGTCCCAGCGTATACAGCAAGCCAACCCAACTCAGCCCATAAGCGCCGCGCATGGCGACGCCCGCCCAGCCTTCCAGCCGATACACGAACACGCCGCTCGGCTGCCAGGTCAGGATCAACACTAACAGACTCAGACAGGTGATGGTTGTGAAAAAACAGCCGTACAGCGGGCGCGGAACCAGGTGCTCCAGACGTTGGCGAACCGGCGGCAGCAGAAGCAGGCTGTGTCCGAAACCGAACTGGAGCGCAAGTAGCGTGTCGGCGACCCACCAGCGCGGCACGGCGACCGCCTCGGCGATTCCACGCCCGTCCATCAGGAACGGAAACAGGAACCAGACGGTCACGATCAAAAGCAAGTGTGCGCCCACGCCGGCGCAGATGCCAAGAAGACGGACCATTAGAACGGTTTCTCCGCGACGAACAAACCGTAGCGCATCGCTCCACTACGATACGCATTGCCCAACGTCGCAAAGTGATCGACGAAGGCACGCATTTTTTGTCCCGCCAGCCGCGACAGCAGGCCGACGCCGCTGGCACGCACCCGACGCATGCAAATGTCCCAGGTCTGACCGACTTGGGATGTCAGATCCTCGAACGTGCGAACCGTCAATCCCGCATCGGTGAGCCAGCCGCGATAATCGCCGGCCGTGCCCAGCGAGGGACAGAGGAAGTTTTCGCACACAAGCATCGCCTCACGCTGCGCGTCCGGGGCATCGCCGGCCAGCCAGGCGCACAGCGCGACGCGCCCACCCGGACGGAGCCAGCCGGCGGCACGGTGAAAGAACGCGGGTTTGTCGAAGAAATGTTCGCTGCACTCGACATTCCACACCACGTCAAAGGTCGCCGGCGGAAAGTGAATCGCCTCGGCATCCGCGCAAACGAAGCGCGTTTGACCGCTCATCCCTTGCCAGCGTGCCGATAGCGCCGCCCAGGTGCGCTGCACGGGACTGAGCGTTAGGCCGGTGGTTGTGCAATGGAATCGGCGCGCCAGGTCGATCGTGCTGCCGCCCATGCCGCAACCCACGTCGAGGACCGTCTGCCCTGCCGTCAGCGCGGCGGCCGTGGCCAAGCGATCGATTAGACGTTGCTGCGCCGCGGCCGGCGATTCATCGCCTTCCCATAAGCCGTGATGGATATGCGGCCCCCACAAAAGCCGATAGAACGGCGTGGCCAGGTCGTAGTGATGGCGAATGGAACGCTTCGAGATGGATGGACAACTAATCATCGCCGCTCCATTGCGGGAGTGATCGAAACCACACGAAGAGACACTAACCCTTTGCCGACAAGCCCGGAGCGTCAGCGACGGGGCATGTCACCCCGTCGCTGACGCTCCGGGTTTGTAATTCATTCTGTTAGTGCCTCTAGCGCATCACGCGAGCTGGTTCCACATGCAAAACGCGAAGGATGCTCAACAAACTCGTGAGCATCGTCACCAAGACAATGGCCGCCCCCGTGCCGATCAGCACTTGCCAGGGCATGTGAAAGACGAGCTTGGAATGCCCGCGCGTCAGTTCGCCAAACACGGCCGCCAGGCCGACGCCCAGCCCATAACCGATACTGCCGACGATGGCCGACTGTTGAAGGACCATCCAAACCAGCCGGCGATTGATCGCCCCCATCGCTTTGAGCATGGCGAACTGAGGCAGATTCTCCACAGTAAAAGTATAAAACGTTTGTCCCGATATGGCGATGCCAACAAGGAAGCCCAGCAGCACCGTGGTGCCGAAGTTGGCGAGCAAGCCGGTGCGCTGCAAATAATGATCGATTGTCCGTCCGGCGAATTCGTCGCGTGTCATTGCCAGTAATCCGGTCTGTTTTTGAATGCGCTGGCACAATTCGGCAAGGGACACCGAAGGCCGAGCCTTGACGAGAATGGCCGATAAGGTTTTGCCACCGGGCGGCAGATAATGGGCGGCCTGGCTGACGCGCGTGTAGACGAGCGGTAGCGTCTGGAACGTCAGCGCGGCCCGGCAGACACCGACAACGACGGCCCGGCGATGATTGATGGTCAGCACTCGGCCGACTTGCCAGGGCTGATCCGGCCACAGGAGTTGATGGCCCACCTCGTCGATGATGACGGCGTCGGGTTTCTGCAAGTCGGTGACCGCGCCGACGAGCATGGTGCGCGGTGCGCCGACAAGGGTGGCGTCATCGAGTCCCATCAGGATGAGCTGCTGGAAATGTCCATCGTCGAGTTGCGCGCGGCTGAAACCTTTCTCCAACCGTACCGCCCATGCCACGCCGGCTACACTGCGAACCTGATCGAGCCGGCGTTCCGAGAGCGGTTCGAGATCGTCGATGTAGCGAACCTGCGGCGTCAGCACCCAGATGGGCGCTTCCTCAATGTCGCGGATTTGTCCCGTCGTCATGCGCAGCACACCGCAGAAGATCGCCAACTGCTGCGCGATGAGCAGCGAGGCGAAGGTGATGCCGAACAACATCGCCAGATATTTGGTGCGTTGGCCGACCAGCATGCGCCAGGCGATCCAGTTCATGCGTCCTCGCGGCGAAGACGGGCGAAAGGAATGAAAGGATCCTCCATGTCATTCTATCGCATCCAGGCCGAACCTTTTGCATTATCCGAATCTTCCTAACTTGTCCGAACTGCCGGATCGTCACAACCGCGATAATTCACTGGATTTACCCAACAAGGTGGATATTCTCAATCAAGGCACCCATTCCCGGACGCAGGAAGACGCATCCTTCCGAAGCCAGGCAGGCAGGGCATGGCGGTCAAGACGAGCGAAAGGTTCCAGCCGTGATTGCACATCGACACATCCTCCCCTGGCTCCTTCGGGCCGGGCTGGCATTGGGTTTCATGCTGCTGATGGGACTGTCCGGGCCGGAAGCGGCCGAGGAGATGTCGCGCGAGCAGCAGATTGCCGACCTCGAACGGCAAATCCAAGATTTGACGAAGAAACTCACGGACCTGCGGCGCACGCCCACGCCGTCGGCGTCGAAGGCCGATGCGGCCATTCCGCCGGAGTGGATCAAAACGCTGAATTGGCGCTCCATCGGCCCCGCCGCGATGGGCGGGCGCATCGTCGCGCTCTCCGTCTATGAAGCGGACCCGACGACGTACTGGGTGGCCACCGCTTCCGGCGGTCTGCTCAAAACGACGAATAACGGCATCACCTTCGAGCATCAATTCGACCACGAGGCAACGGTATCGATCGGCGATGTGTGCGTGGCACCGTCGAACAAGGACATCGTCTGGGTCGGCACCGGCGAGAACAATCCGCGTAACTCGGTGTCCTACGGCGATGGGGTGTACAAATCGACCGACGGCGGCAAAACCTGGAAGAACATGGGACTGAAGAAGTCCTTCCAGATTGGTCGTATCATCGTGCATCCCAAGAACCCCGACATCGTTTATGTCGGCGCGCTCGGCCGGTTGTACGGTCCCAACGAAGAACGTGGGTTGTTCAAGACCAGCAATGGTGGAAAAACGTGGGATAAGATCCTTTATGTCGATGATAAGACCGGCATCATCGACATGAGGATGAATCCAGCCGAGCCGGAGACGCTGCTGGTGGCGACGTGGGAACGCTTGCGCGACGGCTTCGACAGTCATCGCGGCGAACCGGCGCTTCAAGATGGTTACGACGCCTATGATCCCATCAAGAAATGGGGGCCGGGCGGCGGCATCCACAAAACCACCGATGGCGGCAAGACGTTCCGCAAGTTGACGAAGGGATTGCCGACCTGTCCGTTGGGACGCATCGGTCTCGACTATTCGCGGAAGAATCCCCAGGTCGTGTTCGCCATCATCGATTGCGCGAAGATCGGTATGGGCACACCGTCCGCGCAGGTTTACCTCGGCGTGACCGGTGAGAATGCGACCGGCGGCGCGAAGCTGACACAGATCACGCCGGACAGTCCCGCCGCCGCAGCGGGGCTGAAGGTCGGCGACATCGTCAAGGCCGTGGACAAGAAAGCCATCGCCAACTACGAGGCGCTGACCGCGCAGATACGCGGACACAAAATCGGCGATAAACTCACGCTGACGATTCAGCGCGACAAGGAAACGCGCGACATCGTGGTGACGCTCGGCAAACGCCCGGAACCGCAGAGACCGGGCGGACGCCAGGCACTGCCCGTCGATTTCCGCGGTGAGGATGTGATGGGCGGCGTTCGCGTGGAGCGCGTGGCACCGCAGGGCGAGTCGGAAAAAGCCGGCCTCAAAGTCGGCGATGTGATCCAGAAAATCGACAAAACCGATGTGAAGAACTTTCGGCAAGTAGTGGAACTATTCCGCGCGCATAATCCCGGCGACAAGGTCGCGGTCAAGGTGTTGCGCGGCAAGGAGAGCAAGGAACTGAGCTTGACCGTGGTGCGGCGGACGCCGCAGGGGCAGGCGAATGCGAAGCGACCGTATAGCTTTTGGTATGGCGGCCAGCGCGAGAACGTGCAGGATCAACAAGGACCGAACAGCTTCGAGTATGGCGGTCTCTACAAATCGACTGACGGCGGCGAATCGTGGACGCGCATCAACAGCGTCAATCCCCGGCCGATGTACTTCAGCCAGGTTCGCGTCGATCCCAGCGATGAGAATCACGTCTATGTCCTCGGCATCGGCCTCTATCGATCCAGCGATGGCGGAAAGACATTTAAGACCGATGAAGGGGCTTATCACCCGGATCAGCATGCCCTCTGGATCGATCCGCACGATGGCCGACATATGTTGCTGGGAACCGATGGCGGCTACTATGTGACCTACGATCGCATGGGTCGCTGGGAGTTTCTCAACCACATGGCCATCGGCCAGTTTTATCATGTCGCCCTCGATTCGCGCCGGCCGTACCGCGCCTACGGCGGTTTGCAGGACAACGGCAGTTGGGGCGGGCCAACACACACGCTCGACGGACAAGGGCCGATCAACGAGGACTGGGTTCTCGTCAGCGGCGGCGATGGGTTCGTGTGCCGGGTCGATGCGCAAGACCCCGATGTCGTTTACTTCGAGTCGCAGGACGGGCACATGGGACGGCGCAACATCCGCACCGGCGAGTTCGCCCCCATCGGGCCACGCAATCCGAAGGGACAGCCGCCCTATCGCTTCAACTGGAATACGCCGTTCATTCTGTCCAGCCACAATTCGCAGATCTTCTATTGCGGCGGCAACTACGTGTTCCGCTCCGTCACGAAAGGCGACGATTTGCAGGTGATCTCGCCGGAAATCGCCCGAACCAAGCGTGGCACGGCGACCGCGCTCGCCGAGTCGCCGCGCAATGCCAATCTGCTGTACGCCGGCACCGACGACGGCTATCTGTGGGTGAGGGTGCCACGCGACGGCGAAGCGAAATGGACGAACATCACCGACAAGGTTGGCTTGCCGGGGCCGCGCTGGGTGGCGAGCATCGAGCCGTCGCGCGCCGTCGAGGGCCGGGCGTATGTGGCCTTCGACGGGCATCGCTCGGATGACGATGCGCCTTACGTGTATGTCACCGAGGATTTCGGCCAGACGTGGAAATCGTTGCGCGGCAATCTGCCGATGGGTTCGACGCGCGTCTTGCGCGAGGACATCGAGAATCCCAACGTGTTGTATCTCGGCACCGAGTTCGGCGTGTGGGTATCGATCGATCGCGGTGGTGTGTGGGCGAAGCTCAACAACAATCTGCCGACCGTGGCGGTTCACGAGTTGGCGCAGCATCCGACGACGGGCGAGATGGTGGCGGCGACGCATGGCCGCAGTCTGTGGGTGTTGGACGTGACGCCGCTGCGTCAGATGAAGGTCGAAACGCTCAAGTCGCAGGCCACGCTATATCGTCCGGCGACGGCGATGCGTTGGCATCGCGAGCCGACGCGTGGCACACCCTACGGCGCCGGCAATCATCGCTTCGTCGGCCAGAATCCGCCGACCGGCGCGCAGATTTACTACTCGCTGGCGAAGAAGGCCGACAAGGTACAGTTCAAGATCGTCGATTACGCCGGCCAGACCGTGCGAGAATGGCCGACAAAGGATCTCAACACGGCCGGGTTGCATCAGCTGACGTGGGACTTGCTGCGCGGCGCGCGGCCCAATCGCGGACGCGGACGAAACCCCGCTTCGCCCGGCATGTATCGCGTCGTTCTCACGGTGGATGGCAAGGAACAGACGCAGGGATTGCGCGTGGAGAATGATCCGCTGCTGAAGACACCGAGCGTTATCGCCGATGAGGAAGATGAGGACGAAGAGGAAAGAGAGAAACGCGGTGGACGGATTGATGATTAGCGCTTAGTGACTGTCCCCGAGGGGGCGGCTGTCAGAGCCGCGACACGCAATCGTACTGGTTTCTACGGGAAGGACATCAATTTATAGAGCTTGTCGGCGAGGCTGGGTTTCTTGGCGAGCGCATCCTGATTCTCGGATTTGTGCAGGAAATCGGTCCACGCCTCCGCGTTGGGAGGCAAATCTTGCCCCGTCATCTCTTGCAGGGATTCGGTGGCGCGGTTGCGCAGGGCCACGTCTTGTTCGGTGCGCAGCACGGAAACCAGCGCCTCGGCGGCCTCGTATTGCGGGAAGTGCGCGAGGGCGCGAGCGGCGGCGATCCGCTCATCCATGTTCTGCTGTTTGTCCTTCTCCGGTCCCACCGTGGGCGGTTCTTTCACGACCGCGATCAGTTGCTTGATGCCGGCCGAGTTGCCGTTGACTCCCAGGGCGGCCAGCGCCTGACATCGGATGGTCGCCATCGTTTCGGGGCGTTCGCGCTTGAAATAGTCGGCACGCAAGTAGGCGTCAATGAGCGCCTGGGCGGCGCGAGGGTCTTTGAAGTGCTGCAAGGAATCGATGGCGGCCATGCGGCACAAGGGCTGCGGATCGCTGGTGGCGCTGGCGACCAATAATTGGACGATTTCGTCTTGCTGCGCCTGAGTGCCACCGTGTTGCAACGGTTCCTTCAGCGAGCGCAAGGCTCGACTCTTTTTATCGCCATCGTTGCTGTTGCGGATGAGCCAAAGCGGATCAGGTGCAGGTTTGAACATATCCTTGAATTTAAAATTGCGGCTGGTAACGTCGTCCCAGAAGCTGGCGCAGCCGCTCAGGGCAGCGCAAGCAAGGGCCGCAAAAAACAGACGCCGGCGTATCGCCACACTCGGCCGGCAGCCGATGGCTTGCGAATGCCCTAGTTGTCGCGCGTCCACAGCCTCCCCCCCTCTTTCCCACGCTCCGCTCGGATCGATGATGTCGGATTGATGGTGGATGAATGGGAAATAGGTGTTCCTTCATCCAATAATCTGACATCATCCATTCATGTGCCGTCCCGACCGAGGGAACAGGAGGGCGGGATATAGCGTCTTGTCAAGCAGGCGACAAGAGCGAAAAATCGTTGCGAGAGTCGCTTGCGGCTGATCGGGAGGTTTCCGCGTATGGGCAAAGGCTTCGCGCGTCCGATGCGTCCGGAACGGTTCCACGCGATCGTCGCGTTGACGCTGGCGTTGGCCGGCCTGGGAGTATGGCTGTGGCTGTTCCGTCATTCCTTCCACTGGTATCAGCTCGTGGCCGGCTGGCTGGCGGCCATCAATCTGACGACGTTTGGCTATTACGGCTACGATAAGGCATGTGCGCGGCGTGCGGCGCGCCGCGTTCCCGAGATCGTTTTGCACGGACTGACCTTGGCGGGCGGCAGTCCAGCCGCGTTCCTGGCCATGCGTCTGTTCCGGCACAAAACTATCAAGGGCCGATTTCAGGTTCTATTCTGGTGCATCGTCGTCTTGCAGGCGTTGCTGGCGGGCTGGATCGGCTGGCTGCTCGGGCAACATCAAGGCTGACGGTGCGATCCGGTTGGGAACGATGGCGGGACAAATAGGGCGCCTTTTGCTTGGCACAACGACGCCGATGGGTAAAATAGAAAGATGAAGCTTTTCTGAAAAAGCGCGCTTCCTGGCGATAACACGTCCGGATAGGGACCACTATGGAAACGATGGATACTTCTGCCTTCGCTCAGCAGATCCTCAAATTGGGACTGGTGGCCGAGGAGCAGCTGGCCGAAGTTCTCGATGAGCTTGGCGCAGCCAATCCCGACCTGACTCAACTCATGCGCGCGCTGGAACGCAAGAGCTACATCACGCCCTGGCAGCGCGGCAAAGTCCTCAAGGGCGACATCGACGGTTTCTTCCTGGGCGGCTATCGTCTGCTGTACAAGATCGCTTCAGGGAGTTTCGGCCGAGTCTTCCGCGCCGACGATCCGAGCAGCGGCCGGGTGGTGGCCGTCAAGGTATTGCGCCGCCGCTGGAGCGAAGATCAGCAGCGCATCGATTTATTCCTCCGCGAGGGCAAGGTCGGTCTGGCGCTCAAGCATCCCAACATTGTCGAGGTGCTGGCCATCAGTCGCGATGCCGCCTCCGGCCAGTATTACCTGGTTCTGGAGTTCATTGAGGGCGGCAATCTGCGTGAGATCCTGCAAATCCGCAAGAAGCTGTCGGTGGCGGAATCGCTGCGCATCCTGGAAGACGCGGCGAGCGGGCTGGCCTATTCTTATGCGCGCGGCATGACCCACCGCGACATCAAGCTGACCAACCTGCTCATCTCCAGCCAGGGCGAGGCCAAACTCGTGGACTTCGGCCTCGCTCAGTTCTTCGCCTCGTTCGCCAAGGAAGAGGAGAAGGTCGATCGCACCGTGGATTACGCCGGCTTGGAAAAGGCCACCGGCGTCAAGACCGGTGATGTGCGCAGCGACATCTATTTTCTCGGCTGTGTGTTGTATGAATGTATGACGGGCCGTTCGCCGCTGGTCATGTCGCGCGACAAGTACGCCCGCATGCGCAGGGACCGTTTCGAGCAGGTGCCGCCGATCCTGCCGGAGGAGGTCCAGGGACCACCGTCGCTGTTCTCGCTGTTGGAAACCATGATGTCGCTAGACCCGCAACGCCGCTATCAGACGCCGTCGCAATTGCTCGACGCGATTAAGGCGGTGCGGCGCGATCTTGAGGGCAAGTCCGGCAAAGAGGGTAGCCGACCCCAAGCGCGTTCGGTATTTGTCGCCGAACGCGATGAACATTTACAGAATCTTTTACGCGATGGTTTGAAAGATCAAGGTTATCGCGTTTTCATGGCCGGCGATCCGGTGCGCGCCCTGGATCGCTTCCGCCAGCAACCCTATGACGCCTTGATCGTGGACGCCCGCACGACGGGCGAGGATGGCTTTCGCGTTTTCGTGCATATTGTCGAGGAGGCCGCACGCAAGCGTCTGCTCTGCGCCGCCATCGTCATTCTCGCCCAAGATCAGGCGAGTTGGACGACGCATCTGCCAAAGGACGCTCCCCATCTGGCCGTGATGGGGCAGGATGTCAAATTCAAAGTTCTGCTGCGCAAGCTAAAGGAATTGATGGAAGCGGCCCATCCATCCATTTAGTAATCTTTTGTCCTCTTCAAACTCTTTGATGCGCTGGCGTATACTCATTAGCGGCTCGCGCCAGCAGTTCGCGGACTTCCTCATCGGTCGTTTGGGTGAAATCGTCGTACCAGAGTCCGACCGCATGAAAGGGTTCCGGCATGCGGGCGCACACGATTTCATCGGCCTCCATCTCCAATTCCGCACAGGTTTCGTGGGAACCGACTGGTACGGCGACGACAATGCGGGCGGGTTGCTGCCGGCGTAGGGCCGCGACGGCGGCCCGCATAGTCGAACCCGTAGCCAACCCATCATCCACCAGAATGATCGTGCGACCATGCACATCCGGCGTAGGGCGATCTCCACGGTAGTCCCGTTCGCGGCGGATAAGTTCTTGCTGTTCGTCGGCCGCGACCGCCGCGATTACTTCCTCAGGGATGTTCAGCTTGGACACCACTTCCTCGTTGAGTACGCGCGTGCCGCCGGAAGCGATGGCACCCATGGCCAATTCCTCGTGACCGGGCAGGCCCAATTTGCGGACAAGGAAGACATCCAAAGGAGCATGAAGCGCTCGGGCCACCTCATAGCCAACAGGAATGCCTCCCCGCGGCAGTGCCAGGACCGAGACATCGGGGCGGTCGGTGTAAGCCGTCAGCTTGGCAGCTAGTTGCCGACCCGCTTCGGTTCGATCGCGAAAAAGCATCGCTGACCCCCTCTTGACTTAGACCTCCGTGTGATAGTTACGGACGAGGAACCGGCAGATGGAGGTAGCGTGTGAACCAATCGGCCGTCAACCGGGCCACATCGTCCAGTTTCCCAGGCTCCTCGAACAAATGGGTAGCGCCGGGAACAATGAACAATTGCTTGACGGGCGCGCCGAGGCGGTCAAACGCCTCTCGATTCAAGCTGATAACCGGCTCATCGTCCCCGCCGACAAGAAGCAGAGTCGGAGCCTTCACGAGAGGCAACGCTTCTCCCGCCAGGTCCGGTCGGCCACCGCGGGACACCACCGCGCCGACCCGATCCGAGCGGCGCGGGGCAGCCATCAAGGCGGCCCCGCCTCCGGTGCTGGCTCCGAAGTAGCCAACGGGTAAATCCGCCGTCCGCTCATCCTGAGCCAGCCAATCTGTGGCACCGATCAGCCGCTCGGCAAGTAAGGCGATGTCAAACCGCAGGTGACCCGAGTATCGGTCTACCACTTCTTCTTCCTCGGTCAGCAGATCGAGGAGAAGGGTGGCAAGTCCGGCCGTGCGCAGCTGCTCGGCCACGAAGCGATTGCGCGGACTATGACGACCGCTGCCGCTGCCGTGGGCGAACAGTACGACCCCCTGATTGATTTCCGAGATTCCCAGATTTCCCGCCAGAGTGACGGCACCCACCGATACCCGTACCGCCTCTTCCGTATCTGTTTTGGTTCTTGTTGAATTCATGGCCCACCGCCAACCGGGGCGACCAGAGATAAGGGATAAATTCTTCGGATCGAGATGGGCGACCGACAAGATGGCCTCGCCCTTACAGCTGCATCAACGGCATGTTTTCGGCCCACAGGGCGCGGATTTCAGCGGGCAACGTGTGCTTCATTTTCTCAATCTCGCCGCTGCTGACATGGACAGCCAGAAGCTGAAAAACAGCACGCGCTACCTCTTCGGCGTCCCATTCGGCCTCTTGAGGAAAAGCCGCGCGAATGTGCGCCAGGAACTCATCCTTCTTGCGTTCAGGAACGGGTTTACCGTGAGGATGCCAGCCTTCGTAGTAGAAGCCGCGAACAATCATCGGCAGCTGGGCACCTAGGGCGGCCACCTCGTCCACGCTCAGCCGATCGCGCAAGGTGTGCAAGACGGCACGCAGAGCCAGATAAGCGCGATGCCGGTCTTGCCAGGCCATCAATTCCATGAGTTCGTTGAGCCAGACCTGGGTCGTCTGAATGGTCGTATCGAATGGCGTAAATCCCGTACTCATGTTTCCTCCCTTCTTCCCAATGGAAAGAACGTGGATGCGCAATCCCTCCGCTTGACGCCGTGTTTTAATGTTTGTTGGGAGCGACCCGCGCAATTCGATTGCGTAGGTCGCTCTATTTGAAATGGGTGCAAAATGCGCACCGAAGCGAATCAACGCTGGGGGATCGGACGACCCATGCGTTCCAGCAGTTTTTTCATATCGTTCCATACCTCTTTCTTCATGTGCGGACTGCGTCCGGGCAGCAGGAAAGCCGGATGATAGGTACACATAACCGGAATGCCCTTGAAATCGTGGAAGCGGCCGCGCAGCCGGCCGATGCCCTGCGTGGTGCCTAGCAGATTCTGCGCCGCGCACGCGCCCAGGGCACAGAGGAACTTTGGCCGCACCAGTTCAATCTGACGCTCCAGATATTCACGACAATTTCCAGCTTCAGAACTCGTGGGCAAGCGATTGCCCGGTGGCCGGCATTTGCAGATATTACATATGTACACTTCTTCACGCTTCATGCCGCAAGCAGCAATGATGCGATCGAGCAATTGGCCCGCCTCGCCGACGAACGGTTCGCCGCGTTGATCCTCGGTGGCACCAGGCGCTTCGCCGACGAAGCACAACTCCGCATCGAGTGGACCGATGCCGAAGACCGTGCGCGATCGGCTCACGACTAACTCGGTGCAGCGCTGGCAGGTGGAAACGCGCTCGGCCAGCATGGTCAATTCCTGTCGCCGTTGTTCGATGCCGCTGGACGGAGTCGGTTCGTTCGCGGCGGCGAAGAGCGTGGGCTGAGCCGTCGCTTCCGGAGAGGGAGCGGATTCTGCCGGCGTTCCGCTAGCCGGCAGCCAGTGGATGCCGGCGGTGCGAAGGCTGTCCAGATGTTGGCGAAGTTGGCGGGCCAGTTCCGCCGGGGTTGGTTCGGGTTGTTCGGGCATGGTTTTCTCTCACCTGCTACTATAAAAAAGAAGGCGCTCGCGCGAGAGCGCAGGCCATCTCCCGAAATCGAGACAGCAATTATGTCCAATGGTCAAGCGAGTACGTTCACGCTAGGTCTGGTGCAGATGCGCTGCGAGGCGGACCCATCCGCCAACCTCGATCGCGCCCTGTCGGCGGTCCATCGCGCGGCCCGCAATGGGGCGAACATCATCTGCTTGCAGGAGCTATTTCGCTCGCCGTATTTCTGTCAGCGGCAAGATCCTTCCCTGTTCGATCTCGCCGAGCCGATCCCCGGCCCGACCACGGAACGTCTCGCGCAGACGGCGCGCGAAACCGGGACGGTTTTGGTCGCGTCACTGTTCGAGCGCCGCACGGCTGGAGTGTACCATAATACCGCCGTGGTGTTCGATGCCGATGGCAGCCTGTGCGGTCTGTATCGCAAGATGCACATTCCCGATGATCCGCTGTATTTCGAGAAGTATTACTTCACGCCCGGCGACACCGGCTTTCGCACGTTCTCAACCCGCTTTGGCCGAATCGGCGTGCTGGTGTGCTGGGACCAGTGGTTCCCGGAGGGAGCGCGTTTGACCGCGCTGCAAGGTGCCGAAGTGTTGCTTTACCCAACGGCGATCGGCTGGCATCCCAGCGAGCGCGAGGAACACGGTGCAGCCCAACGTGAGGCCTGGGAGATTATGCAGCGTGCCCATGCCATCGCCAACGGTGTTTATGTGGCCGCGGTCAATCGCGTCGGCCACGAGGGGCCGGCCGACGGCGGCTTGCAATTTTGGGGTTCCTCATTCGTCTGCGATCCGCTCGGCGTCGTGCTGGGCCAAACCTCCGAGGACGGCGAGGAAGTGCTGGTCGTTCCCTGCGATCGCCGCCGTCTGGAAGACGTGCGCCGCAATTGGCCGTTTCTGCGCGATCGCCGGATCGATGTCTACGGCGACATGAGCAAACGCTGGTTGAGTTAGCGGCGAACCCACCGAATCTCTCGCCTACAATGAAACGAGAACGCATTCTTTCATTCTTCACTCGGAGACAAACGGAACATGTCCAGAGGCATGCGACCCACCACGCTACAAGAACTGCGGGCGAGCGGCTGGGTGTCCAAGACGGTCAAGCAAGAAATCCGCGATAATTTTCTGCGAATGCTGCAAGCCGGCGAGGATCTGTTCCCCGGCATCATCGGCTACGAAAACACCGTCCTGCCCGAAATCAATCTGGCCCTCCTCGCCGGGCATGACATGTTGTTTCTCGGCGAAAAAGGTCAAGCCAAGAGCCGGCTGATGCGCGCGCTGGTCCGCTTCCTCGACGAGGAAATACCCTATATCGACCATCCTTCTTGTCCGGTTCATGAAGATCCTTATCACCCCATCACGTCAGCCGGCAAGCGTGTGTTAGCCGAATTGTCCGAATCGCAGGTGTCCATCGGTTGGTGGCCGCGCCAGCAGCGCTATGCCGAGCGCCTGGCACCGGGTACTAAGTTCGCGGATGTAATCGGCGAGATTGATCCGGCCAAGCTGGCGGCTGGCGTAAGCATGTCCACCGAGGAGGCGCTGCACTTCGGACTCATTCCGCGCATGCACCGCGGCATCTTCGCCATGAACGAAGTGCCCGAACTCGATGAGTTGGTGCAAGTCGGTCTGTTCAACATCCTCGAAGAGCGCGACGTACAAATCCGCGGCTATCCGATCCAGTTCGATCTCGATGTGCTGATTTTATTCTCGGCCAATCCTTCGACGTACAACCGTTCCGGCAAGGTCATCCCGCAGTTGAAGGACCGTATCGGCACGCTGATTCAGACGCATTATCCGCTCGATCGCTCAGTCGGCATCGACATCATGGAGCAAGAGGCCGGCATCGATCTCGGTGGCGATTATCCGGTAGTCGTACCGCTCTTCATGAAGGAAATCATCGAGCAAATCAGCATTTGCGCCCGCAAATCGAAGTACGTCGATCATGCGTCCGGCGTCAGCGCGCGTTTCTCAATCGCCAACTATCGGACGATGGTTGCCAGCGCTCGTCATCGCGGTGTGCGTCTGGGCGAACGGCCGGCGGTGCCGCGCATCAGCGACCTGGGACATCTGGTTTCGTCGTCGCTGGGCAAGCTGGAACTAGACATGATGGGCAGCCAGCAAATGTCCGAACGGCAGGTACTGGAGGCGATCATCGCCGAGGCAATCAGCATTGTGTTCAAGGAATACGTCGAAAAAACAGGGCTGGAAGAGATCGCCAATGTCTTCGGTAAGGGTGTGAAGATCGAAGTCGGCGACCTGCTGCCTTCGTCGCACTACGCCGAGCGCCTCAAGCGTGTGCCGAAGGCGTGGGAGAAGGCGTTTGAGGTGAACCCAAGCGAAAGCGAGGCGGTGCGTGCATCGTGCGTCGAGTTCGTGTTGGCCGGACTGTACGCCGGCGATCGCATCTCGCGATCGCAGAAACACGGACGAATCACGTATGAGATTCGATAAAAATTTTTCACCACGGAAAGCACGGAATACACGGAAAAAATGCCAAAAGAAGAAATGAAATGATTGAAAAAGCGATCGATCAACGCAGTATTTCCTTGGTCTTTTGCCTTTTGTCTTTTTTCCGTGTATTCCGTGCTTTCCGTGGTGAAAATGCTTGAGATTTCTTTGGCCGGTCAGAGAACGGTGACCATGATCGCCTACGAACAGCGTCTGAACCAGGATGTCTGGTGGGCCTTCCAGGAGGGAAGCATGCACTTTGAGCAGGCAAGCGCCGTCCATAAGACCCTGGTCAAGATTGCTCAGCGGCTCGATGCGTTGAGCATTCCCTACGCCATCGCCAGCGGCATGGCGCTATTTTTTCATGGCTATCGCCGCTTTACGGAGGACGTGGACATTCTGGTGACACGCGAGGGATTGCAAGAGATTCACGCGCATCTGGAAGGTCTTGGCTACCTTCCGCCGTTCGAGGGCAGTAAGAATCTCCGGGACACGGAATCCGGTGTACGCATCGAGTTTTTGGTAACAGACGATTATCCGGGCGATGGGAAGCCCAAACCGGTGGCTTTTCCCAGTCCGGAGGCAGCCAGCCAAGTGATAGCGGGCGTGCGCTGTTTGCAACTGCCGCATCTGGTCGAACTGAAACTGGTCGAGGGGACAACTCCAGGGCGACGGAAAGATCTTGGCGACGTTCAAGAGTTAATTCGTCTCCTCCATTTGCCAGAAGACTATGCCACGCAGTTGAATCCGATGGTGCAGGCTCTCTACCGTGAATTGTGGCAGGAAGTCCAAAATAGCCCATCGCCATCCTAACCCTCCCACTATTTACGCCGTACTAGAGACATCGTCCCATCCACACGGAGCATTGTGGGAGTTCCGGTTTGCCTTCGCTCAGTCGCTTGTCACGCCCAAGAGATCGGCATTGATCTTGGCAATGACATTAGCGGCTTCCGATTCCACACGCACGACGCGCACGCCCACATCCGCCCCTTCGACTTCGCGGATGGCGACGGTGATGGCCTCGCGCAGCGTGGAGGCCGTTCGCTCGAACTCCAAAAAGGCGACTCCGTCTCGCTGATTCAATTCGATGTCGCCCCGTGTCGCCGCATAAAGAGCATCGGCCAGTTCCGGGGTTATCTTCGCAACGCCCGAAAGAATCAACGTGAAGGTGTGGGTTTTCATGCTTCCTCTGCTGCCGTCGTCTGGTGCGGACAATGATCCACAAAGCGACGAATCGCCTTGGCATGGTTCGATCGGTTTTTCGGCGTTGACCAAATAGATTTTTGGCAACCGCCGCGACCATGAGAACAGCGGATCATCCCCAGCAGTGTCCTTTGAGCGACTTAATGATGGACCGGCCTTTGCTCTTGGCATACTTCAGAGCGGCTTCGATCTCCTTGTCGGGATGCCTCGTCATGCACTCATTTCCCAGAGCGGCAAGCACACGAACCGGTTCACGCGGGAGAGAACATCCTACCGTACATTACCGCCCATCGCGTGGCCGGTCCTGTGCAGCGCCTGTTTCAAGGTGCTGCCGCCAGTCCACGGGGTGCCCACAGGCGTGTTCTTCGGCTAACTCCGCAGCCTCTTCCACCGACCCGCAATCCCAGTCTTGGACGACCTGCCAATTGGTGTCACACTTGAACAGGTAAACGGGGCCATCCTCGCCGTATCGGCAGACTGCCATAGCGACGACCTTGATCGGTGGGTCGCTACCGGCGAGTTGGTAGAACCCTCCCGATCGGCTGATCGCCCATCGCACAACGGTGGCCCCGTCCAGCAGTCGCGGCGGATCATCCATCGCCCACTCCGTAAGTCGGCCATCTACTTCGATGGCGCTCGTGCGCGACATATCACGACTCTCCTGAATCTATCCTCCCTGTTGCGCAGTCGTCAAGAACATACCGAATCCACTCTGGAATGGGATGCCTCTCCCTCCAACCTCCGCGTGTCGGCCCACCATTGCCGCACCAGAGGGGCGTTTGTCTTTTCCCCACATCATCCGCTATCATGGAGGGGACCAATCCCCCGGCGTTGCCGGAATGGAACACGAGACGGGCACCCAACGAGGCACGCATGAGCAAGCCGGACAACCTGGGCGGTATCATCCACACCTACCAGAAATACGATCCCACCCAGTTCCCCAGTCCGACAACGCCGCCGCCGGATCTGGTGTCGCCGGCCTTCGAGCATCTGCTGCACTACGGCAGCATGCGCCGACTGAGCGAGGAAGAGCTGGCCCGCGCCGTGCGCATCGATCCTAGCCAGATTCGCGGCTTGGGGCCGAGTCTTGAAGCGCTCATGGCTCTGCTGCGCGAACGCAAACGTAAGATTCTTGAGACTTACGAGACCGGCCAAGTCCAGAGTGAGGCGCATCACAACTTCCACAATTCCGCCGCCGAAGTGAAACCGCCGGCCAAACTGCGCCGTGCCTTCGATGAGGCCGTGCGCGAGGAGCAACTGTTCGACCTCGAACAGTTGTGGTATCGCGCCGGCGATGAACACAGTCCATTCGCGCGCCAACTGCTGCGCCTGGCCGAGACGCTTGGCGAGAAATACCAGATCGACGAGTTGGCCATGAAGTACGATTTCACCGGACGCACACCGATGACGGTGCCGGAGGGATTGGAGGTCAAACAAGAACTGGAGACCATCGACAAACTGCTCAAGCAACTCGAAGAAGCGATGAAGACCGCGCAAATCGGTGTCATCGACATGGAGGAATTGTCTCAGTTTGCCGAACCGGGCGACCTCGAACAACTCAACGCCTTGCAGCAGCAGATTCAAGATTATTTGCGTGAAATGGCCGAACAGCAGGGCTTGGAGCAGGGGAAGAAGGGCGGTTTTCAGATGACGCCGCGCGCCTATCGATTGTTTCAATCGAAACTGCTGACGCGCATTTTCGAGCAATTGCAGGCGTCGCGTTCGGGTCGCCATCAGGGGCCAATCGTCGGCGAGGGCGCGACGGAAATGCAGCAGACCAAGGAATACGAGTTCGGCGATTCCGTGACGCACATGGACATTCCCTCGTCGTTTACGAATGCCTTGCTACGCGGCGGTCCAGGTCTGCCGGTGCGGATGAAACCCGAAGACATTGTCATTCACAAGACGCGCAACAATCCCAAGTGTGCCTCCGTCGTGCTGCTCGATATGTCCGGTTCCATGCGCTACGATGGCCAATACATCAACGTCAAGCGCATGGGCTTGGCGCTCGATGGCCTGATTCGCAGCGAATATCCCGGCGATTTCTTGCAATTCGTCGAGATGTACACGTTCGCCAAACCGCGGCACATTTCGGAGATTGCCGCCCTCATGCCCAAGCCCGTGACGATGTACGATCCGGTGGTGCGCAAGAAAGTGGACATGAGCGATCCGCATATCAGCGAAATGATGATCCCGCCACACTTCACGAATATCCAGCATGCTCTGCATCTGGCGCGCAAGTTCCTGCTGGCGCAGGACACGCCGAACCGCCAAATCATGCTCATAACCGATGGCCTGCCGACGGCGCATTTCGAGGGAGAAATGCTTTATTTGCTCTACCCGCCCGATCCGCGCACTGAAAAGGCCACCTTGCGCGAAGGGCTACAATGTGCCCGCGAAGGCATTACCATCAACATCTTCTTGCTATCGAGTTGGAATCAAACCTCAGAGGATGTGCAGTTCGCCTACAAGCTCGCCGAAGGCAGTAAAGGGCGGGTGTTTTTCACGGCGGGACGCGAATTGGATCGTTATGTGGTGTGGGATTACATCGCACGCCGCAAGCAGATCATTTCGTGAAAGGATGGAAAGCACTCTTCCCGTTTACGTTTCGCGGAGGTCGTCGCGAAACGTAAACGGGAGGAGGCGTAAGCCGGCTGCTGGAAGCGAACCAAGTCGAAAAGTCGGCGCGGATTTGCTAGAACAGAGAAAATGGTCCTCCCACCGGGGCGCCCCAATGCCCCCGAATAACTCTTCACACCTGAGGTACTTCTGCCGTGAAGTGTTCCACGTTTGCTCGTTGCTCGCTCTTGGCGTGCTTTCTCGTTTCTTGCTCACTTGGCCTCGTTCGGGCCGAGAACTGGCCGCAGTGGCGCGGCCCTAGCGCCGATGGCGTGAGCAAAGAGACCAACCTTCCCACCCGATGGAACGAAACCCAGAACATCGCCTGGACCTTGCCGCTTCCCGGCATGGCCGGTTCAACCCCCATCGTCTGGGGCGATCGCATCTTCCTCACCAGTGAGGATGGCAGCGATCTTGTACTCCTGTGCCTCAACACGAAAGGCAAGGAAGTGTGGAAACGCAAACTTGGCAGCGGCAAGTTCCGCGCCCGCGGCGATGAAGGTAATCTCGCTTCGTCCTCGCCCAGCACCGACGGCAAGCATGTTTGGGCGTTCGTCGGTTCGGGCGACTTCACTTGCTTCGATCTCGACGGCAAGGAGATTTGGAAGTTCAATGCCCAAGAACGATACGGAAAGTTCAAAATCCAGTTTGGCTTGCATTCGACTCCGGTTCTGTACGGCGATCGGTTGTACATGCAATTGATCCACTCCGGCGGTGCCTGGGTGATCGCCTTGGATAAGACGACCGGCGAGACCGTCTGGAAGGTCGAGCGCAAGAGCGACGGGCGGGACGAGTGCGAGCATTCTTACGCTTCGCCGTGTATCTGGCACAAGGGCAAGGAAGCGTATCTCATCACGCACGGCAACGACTACGCGATTGCTCATCGTCTCGACAACGGCAAAGAGATTTGGCGTGTCGGCGGACTCAATCCCAAGGATCGCTACAATGCCACGCTGCGCTTCGTCGCCTCGCCGGTCGCCACGCCGGACCTCATCATTGTGCCGTCGGCCAAAAATGGCCCCGTCGTCGCCCTCAAGCCGGACGCCGCCGGCATGGTTACGGCCGGCAGCGAGTACGAGCAATGGCGTAAAACCAAGAATACGCCGGATGTGCCGTCACCCTTGGTTCACGATGGCCTCGTTTACCTGTGCCGCGAGAATGGCGTGCTGATGTGTCTGGATGCGAAGACGGGCAATCAATTGTATGCTGAGAGTACCCACAAGCAACGTCATCGCGGCTCGCCGGTGTATGCCGACGGCAAAATTTACCTGACGGCCCGCGACGGCACGGTCAGCGTCGTCAAAGCGGGACCGAAGTTTCAGCTGCTGGCGACGAACCGATTGCCCGATCAAATCTCCGCCTCGCCGGCCATCGCCAATGGCCGAATCTATCTGCGCGGGTTCAAGGCGCTCTATGCGATTGGCGCGGGACACGAATAAGAGGCGATCTCTCGCTCCTTGATTGCCAGCCCGCAGCGCCAGCAAGGGAAGGACTTACCTTTGCTGGCGCTGCGGGCTGGCAGGGTTTTGTCCGGTAGCCTCTTATTGTTTTGCAAGCCACGCAAGAACCTCATGCTGATTCTGCTGCAATTAGGGCCGTTTGTTCTCTTGCTTTTGCTGATTGCCGTGCTGCCGCTGATCGCGGAGCATACCTGGGAGAAGCATCGCAACAAACTGCTGGTCAGCGTTGTTCTGGCCATACCGTCCGTGATCTGGCTGCTGTCGCAAGGGCCGCTCGGCCGCGAGCATCTGCTGCATGCCCTGGACGAATATGTTCAGTTCATCCTGATGTTGTCGGCCCTATACGCCGTCTCTGGCGTCCTCGTGGTGCATGGCGATCTGCCGGCCAACCCGTTTGGCAATACGCTCTGGCTGGCGCTGGGTGCTGTCCTGGCCAATCTCGTGGGCACCACCGGGGCGAGCATGCTGTTGCTGCGTCCGCTCTTGCGGGCGAATCATCATCGACGACAAAATCGCCATATACCGATCTTTTTTGTCTTCATCGTCGCCAACTGCGGCGGACTACTGTTGCCGTTGGGCGATCCGCCGCTCTTCCTCGGCTTTCTCAAGGGCGTCGATTTCTTCTGGACCCTGCAACTATGGCCACAGTGGCTTTTCGTCAATGGCGTACTATTGGCTGTCTTTTTCGTGTGGGATGCTCGCGCACGACGCCGCGAACTGGGCCTGGTGTCTGCTCCGTCCACGGAAGATTATCATCCGCTGCGCGTCGAGGGGTTGCGAGCAGGGATACCCATTGTTTTAGGCGTGATGGCAACCTTGCTGTTGCAAGCGCCGCCGATCGCGCGGCAACTGGGCGACTTCTTGCGCCGGTTCATCCCCAATGCGATCGATCCGTTGCTGCCGGCGTGGGTGGGGGCGCTGATTCTGGCGGGGCTGACCTTGCTGGCCGTGATGCTGATTCGCCGTACTCCACGCGAAACCAGGGTTCTGGTTTGGGGGCCGCTTTTGGAAGTCGCTATTCTTTTCGCGGGTATCTTCATCACGATGGCCCCAGCCTTGCAACTACTGGCGGCATTGCCGGCTCTGCCGTGGACCGAATCCCAACTGGTGTGGGCCACCGGAGGCATGTCCGGCGTGTTGGACAATGCGCCAACGTATTTGGCCTTCGCCACGCTGGCCGATCCCGATGGCCCATCCGCCCTGGCCATCGCGCGGCCGGGGTTGCTCCGGGCAATCAGCTGTGGCGCGGTGTGGATGGGGGCGTTGACGTACATCGGCAACGGACCGAATTTCCTCATCAAGGCGGTCGCCGATCATATGGGCTATCGAACGCCGTCCTTCTTTGGCTATCTGGTTTATTCGCTGCCGGTGTTGCTGCCCGTGTTCGGTCTGGCGACGCTGCTGTTCTTCCGGTGAATCGCCATGCGGTAGGTCCGGCGAGCCGAGCCGGACAAGAACAAGTGCCGCTCGGCTCGCGGCACCTACTGGCGGTAGGTCCGGCGAGCCGAGCCGGACAAGAACAAGTGCCGCTCGGCTCGCGGCACCTACCTAAATCGTGCCGCTCGGCTCGCGGCACCTACTCAAGGTTTTTTGGGTGCCTGGGGTCGGGCGGCCGCGAAGCGGATCGTCAAAGAATCGCCCGGATGAAGGACGATTGTTCGCGGTCGGATGACATCATTTCCACTGGCCACGGGGAACGAACGAACCTTGCCATCCGGCCCGCGAATGTCCACCACCGTCGGTTTGTTTGCCGGTTCGCCGATGGACACCACGACATTCGACATCGCCGGCGCGGGAGGCACCGCGATATAGCGAGTTGGGATCGCCGGAGGCGAAGCCGCCGCGGAACGAGCGCGCTGACGCATCTGATAGTAGCGCTCAATCTGCATGGTCGAGTGGAACCCCTTGTCACCCGGATAGACTCGCAGGGGAGAAATGCCCGTAGAATAACTGGGACGATACCCAGGCGCAGCGACGTGACCAAGACCGGAGGGTTGCGCAGAGGCGGAAGAAACCATGAGGAGCGCGGCGAGGACGAACGCTCCCCCCTTGAGAAGGAGATGGAAGAGGTGCATGAGAGGCTCCTTTCGCGTCCCGTGGCGGGATACGAAAACGCCTACTCGCGTTGCACGGCTGACAGCTTTTTCGCTCCAATCCTGACATCCAGGATGGCGACTCGCGGGATGGTGGTTCGTGTCCGTCTCGGACGCCGTTAAGATCGAACGAGGGCGGCCGTATTTATCAGACGGTAGGAGCGTCTACGTCACCCGTGCCCACCCAAACCCGCAGCTTTGACACTACCTCCTATCCATTATATCGGCCGTTGACCACGAAAAGCAAAATTCTCTTCTGAACGGCGCTATGGGACTGGCCTTTTCGACGGCGTCAGCCGATTTTCCGCCTGCCGAGGGATGCTCTTCACGGGGCCGATCTTGCTGCGAAAGTGCAGCTTCAAAATTTCCTTGTCCGTTGAGGAAGTGATTTCCATCCGGAGAATGACCGCGTCGGCGGGCACCTCCTCGTAACGACACGGTTGGCCATTGAGCAGAATCTCCGTTGCCGTCGTGATGCGATACGCCGGCTTCGGTGCTGCAAGGATCGAAGGACCGAGCGCTTCCACCGTGAGTCCTTTCCGGCTGGCGGACGACTCCTTGCGAATCAGATTGGCCCAAACGGGAGGAACCACGCCAACGACACAAACGAAGATGAGCATCAACCGAATCATTGTGTCTCCGTGGAAGCAGCAGTTCGTATGTTTAGGACGCCATCGCCGCCTGACCCTTTCGCAAGCGCCGTGCCACGAGAGATAACGACCGATGATTGAGACGCAAACTATTTTTGGAAAACAACTTGTGTAACGCAATGTGAGCGCGGCCGTTCGCCAAGACAATCGGGGGAGTGCCCAGGATCTAGGCATATCCTGTCAAAATGCAAGGCGTTCATTTCAAAATGCAAGGCATTCGCGGAGCAGGCAGGCACCTTTTCCCATGTGCCTTCTCTCTTTCACCAATCTTGCCAAATCGGAAATGCGAACGGCGACACAATCGTTTCCGTTCTCTCAACCGATTTTGCCGCTTATGCGGACGCAAACCAAACGACGATCACAAAAGGCGTAGACGATCTTGCCAAGGCAAACGTCGGCAACACGGGTAACTCCCGCCTCCTCTCCTTGCCGAACAGCCGCCTAAGAGTGTCTCCACCATACGCTGCGCTGATCGTGCGCGGTCCACTGGAGGCTGTTCATGCTGCAGTACGTTTTGGTAATCGCTGCCCTGGTGTCGGGGCAGCCAACCTCCCCACCGAGCGGGGAAGATCCCACCGCGACTTTTACGAACATTACTCCTGCTCAGGACAGTCCAGAGCAGGAGTTGTCCGACGATCCACCCTCCCTCGGCCAAGGAGCGAGTGTCCCGGCCGATCCTCCCTTCGCCCCGCCACCGGAAACGCTCTCCCTACTGCGTCCGGTATCGCTGTTCGCGCAACAGCCGCCGCCCTCCGAAGCGCCGCCTCCCGAGCCGTTTACCGTAGCGGCGCCCTTCGTGCCGGCCGCCGCTCAGCCCACCCTCGCCGCGGGGTTGGCGCCGACAGGAACCGCCGTCCTGCCGGCGGATCGCTGGTTTCTCATGCGCGAGGCGCAAGGCACCTGGCTCGGCACTCTCCTCGACGACAACCGTATGTACTTGACGGGGTGGTTGGAGGGTTCCTACACCGCCAGCACGGACAAGGTTACCAATGGCACCGTCGTATGGAACGATCGCGCCAATGATTTCCTGTTTCAACAAGGCTGGATTCGCTTCGGGCGCAGCGTCGTCGTCGCCGGCAGCACGCAACCGAGTTTCGGCTTCCAGATCGACGTGTTGACCGGCAGCGATTATCGTTTCACGCTGCCGCGCGGCCTGCTCAACAGCCAGCTCGTCAACTCGACGGGAGCGCAAAACCTCTACGGCGTCGATCCGATCCAGCACTACGTTTCGATGTATGTGCCGACGCTGTTTCGGGGCGTCGAGTTACGCTTTGGGCGACTATATACGCCGTGGGGCGTGGAGAGTTTGGAAGCCGTCAGCACGCCGTTGCTGTCGCGCTCCTACGCCTTCAACTTTTCTCCCCCCTTCACCCATTGCGGTCTGGGCGCCTACGTCACGTTCACGCAGAAATGGTCTGGCGTATTCATGCTGACCAACGGCAACGACGTGTATTTCGGCGATCCCTCCGAGGAACTGCGTTTCGTCGGCAACATCAAGTACACACAGCCGGGCGGCCGCAATACCGTGACGTTCGCCACGTCGTTGGGCCGAGCCAAGTTCAATCCGGCCTACCCCAACGCGCCGGCCACGGTCGCCCTCGCCAACGAACCGTTCGGCCGCAATAACTTCAATGCCTTCGATGTGGTATGGACCCACGCCTTCAATTCCGTGTTCAGCTACAACATGGAGGCCATCTACGCCTACCAGTACAACGTGCCGCAGGCGGGGTTGACCGTCGGCAGTTACAATGGCTTCGCCAACTGGGCCTCGGTAGCTCATTACCTGTTTTACACCTATTCGCCCAAGCTGGGCGCCATCCTCCGTTATGAGAACTTCGACGACGCTCAGGGACAGCGTACCGGCTTTGCCGGTCTGTATACCGCCATCACCGGCGGCATTCAGTACCGCCTCAACAAGAGCATGATTATCCGCCCCGAACTGCGCTACGACAACAACGCCTTGCAGACGCCGTTCGAGGGCAAGCACAGTATTTTCACGGCAGCTTCCGACCTGATTATTCGCTGGTAAAGCCGAGCCGCGACCGTAAGGGAGCGGAAAGCTAACCATTGCTCCTTCACGGTCGCGGCTCAGCTAAACACAACGCACGCTAACGGTTTTTCCAGGGAGAGATTTATGATCCGAATACTGAAGAATAAAATGATTGCGTTGTCGGCCGTGGCGCTATCGCCTCTGGCATTGGCAGCGCAGGAAAAAACGACGGTGCCCGCGGGTACTCCCATCACGATCGCGGTTCAGCCAGCCGCCTCGACCGCGCCGCCGGTGTCGATCACGCTTGGGCCGCGTCACGGCCATGTCACGCCGGTACGCCAGGGCTGCACGCACACCGGCGGTGGCAATATCGACGTGGCCCAACCCAGCCCCGACACCATCATCGTCACGATGTCGGGCGCGGCGATCGCCTATGGGGCGTTGCACAATGCCTCGGCCGGGATGAACTTCGACCTGGAACAATGCTTGGAGATCAACTTCGACAATCCCAAGCTCAAGAAAGCGAAGCTGACTCTGGAAGGGCGCGTCATTGGCCTGTTGCGCAGCCATTGCAAGAGTGATAGCGCCGCCTACGATCAAGCCTGCGCGGGCATCGTCTGCGGCCCGACCGCCCTTGTGCATTTGTGCGTACCGCCGCACTCGGTTGGTGGTGGCGAAAGTCTGTCGGTCAACGATCACGATGGCCCGGTCAGCGTGCCGATCACGGCCGGCAAATACACGTTGCGTCAGACGTTCAGCATCTCGGCGCAGGCGCACGGCTATATCGTGCCGATCAAGGGACCGTCGGCCGAGTTCGCTCCCGATCCGGCCCTCGATCCGCTCTGGCTGCCATACAAAGAGCCGTTCCACGGCGCGGTCAAGAAGGATTTCGGATTCCAGATCATTCTCAAGGTCGCTGAGGACACTGATACGAACGGGAATGGCGATAAAAAAGAGGAGCCGCCGTCCCGCGAGAAGTTGCCGGAACCTCGGCCCGAATCGCGCTGAGGTGAACCCAGGACTAGGGGACAACCCCCTTAGACTGCCAGCCCGCAGCGCCAGCAAGGGTAAATCCTTCCCTTGCTGGCGCTGTGGGCTGGCAGTCTAAGGGGGTTGTCCCCTAGTCCCTAAGTCGATGCGCAGGGGGTGCGATGCAACGAGATCCGCTAGTGCTGGGCCGCCGAGGACACGTCGCCTCACGCGAAATCCGGCGATTGGGGAGCAGACAAACGCGGACACCGAAGCGCTCGGACCATACGACATCGGAAGGGATGTTTCGTCCGAAAAGCGAGACCGCGCCGGGATGGGGGAGTCATGGCGATAGAGGGCATTTGCGATGCTCGATTTCAGAGCATCCGCGAGGAGTTTGAGCGCAACTTCGCCGAACGCGGTGAGGTTGGCGCGTCCGTCTGTGTAATGATCGATGGGCGAACCGTCGTCGATCTGTGGGGCGGATTTGCCGATCGCCACACAAGACGGCCGTGGGAGAGGGACACCATTGGCCTGGTGTGGTCCTGCACCAAGGGAGCGACGGCGCTGTGTGCCCACATGCTCTGTTCGCGTGGGCAACTCGATCTCGATCGGCCGGCGGCCTCGTATTGGCCGGAGTTTGGGCAAGCGGACAAGGAACACATCACCGTCCGCATGTTGCTCAACCATCAAGCGGGATTGCCGGCTATCCGCCTGCCGATTGCACCCGGCGGGTTGTACGATTGGCAAACCATGATCGATACGCTCGCCGCCGAGACGCCGTTCTGGGAGCCGGGCACACGGCAAGGCTATCACGCGACGACGTTTGGCCATCTCGTCGGCGAGATCGTGCGGCGTGTGTCCGGTCGATCGTTTGACGCCTTCTTCCGCGAGGAAGTGGCGGGACCATTGGGACTCAGTTTTCATATTGGTTTGCCGCAAGAACACGAGCCGCGCGTCGCGCCGACCATCCGCGCCGATCCGCCGCCGCCGGGCGAGCCGCACTCGCGTTTCCTCACGCTCATGGCCAACGATCCAATCAGCATCCAGGCATTGACCGTCAAGAACAGCGGCCGGCGGTCGGCGGTCGGCGATCACGATTCGCCGGAGGCGCATCAGGCCGTGCTGCCCAGTCAAGGCGGGATCACCAACGCGCGCGGTCTGGCAGGGATGTATGCGCCGTTGGCGATGGGCGGCGGCCAACTCGTCGATACGGATACGCTGAAACAGATGAGCGCCGTCAGTTCGGCCATCGGCGTCGATGCGACGCTGCTTGTCGGCCTGCGCATTGCCCTGGGTTTCTGGAAGTCGTCGGACAATCGGCAAGGACCACCGGGAGCACGCGACAGCATTCTCCTTTCGGAGCAAGCATTCGGTCATCCGGGCATGGGCGGTTCTCTGGGTTTTGCCGATACCGGAGCGAAAATGTCTTTTGGATACACCATGAACAAGCAGGGTCGCGGCCTCTGCCTCAACGAACGCGGTCAGAGTCTTGTGGATGCGGTGTATCGCTCGCTCGGCTATCGCACGGATCGGCTTGGATGGTGGATATAAGGCTCCCTGCCAGCCCGCAGCGCCAGCAAGGGTAATTCTTCCCTTGCTGGCGCTGCGGGCTGGCAGGATCGGGTGCCGGTCACTGTGACCAACCGGCCGGCTTGCGGTCCCAGCGGTGCGAACGTAGATCCGTCAGCAACTCCTTCGGCAGAGGACCGGCATCACTCGCCGCCACATTGCTCTTGACGTTGGCGATCTTGCGCATGCCGGGAATGACGGTGCTGACATCGGGATTCGACAAGATGAAGCGTAGAGCCATCTCCGGCATGGTCATGCCCTGCGGCACCAACGGTTTCAGAGCGTCGGCTCGCTCGACGGAGGGAATCAAGTTTTCCGGCACGAAGTAGGTGTTGCGCCAGTCGCCCTCCGGCCAACGGCTCTCTTTGGTGAGTGCGCCCGTCAGCGTGCCTTCGTCGAATGGCACACGCGCGATCACGGCAATCTTCAATTCTCGACACAACGGGAATAATTCATCTTCGGGGGCTTGATCGAAGATGTTGTAAATCACTTGCACGGCATCGATCAATCCGGTACGCAGCGTGCGGAGGACGTTGGCCGGTTCCCAACGATTGACGCTGACGCCGACCGCCCGAACCAGTCCCTCGCGCTTCATGTCCGCGACGGCGCGCTGCCAGTGTTCATCCGTGGCCCAGTCGTCTTCCCAGACGTGGAACTGAATCAAATCGACGGAGGATTGGCCGAGGTTCGCTAGGCTTTTCTCGGTGTATTCGCGGATGTAATCGGGAGGAAATACCTCGGCGAGAGCGAAGCCGCGATGCGAAGGCCAACGGCGATTTTTCGGCGGAATCTTCGTCGCCGTGTACAGCTTTTTGCCGGGATTGGCGCGAAGCAATTCGCCCAGCAACTTCTCGCTGCGGCCCTCGCCGTAGGCGAAAGCGGTGTCGAAGAAGGTGCAGCCGAGGTCCACCGCGTGCTGCAAGGATTGACGCGACTGCTCTTCCTCAGAGCCAGTCCAGCCCACCATGCCCCACATGCCATAACCGACCTCGCTGACCTGCCAGCCGGTGCGGCCAAACGTCCGATAGCGCATCACTCATCCTCGTCGCTTTCGCTCACTTCTCTTCGCCGCTCGCTTTTTCCTGCTCCTCCGCGCGGGGAACGAACTTCAAGGCGGCGGAGTTCAAGCAGTAACGCAACCCCGTCGGCGCGGGGCCATCCTCGAAAACGTGCCCCAAGTGCGCCTGGCAGTTGCTACAGCATACTTCGGTACGGGCGCTGAACCAGCTGCGATCTTCGTGGCGCGAGATATTCTCTTCGCCCAGCGGCTGCCAGAAACTTGGCCAACCCGTACCCGATTCGTACTTCGTCGCCGAATCGAACAACGGCTCACCACAGCAGACACAGCGATATACCCCTTCCTCGTGATTGTTCCAATAGGCGTTCTTGAACGGCGGCTCCGTGCCCTTGCGACGCGCGACTTTATATTGCTCGTCGGTCAGCATTGAACGCCATTCCGCATCGCTCTTGTGTACATTGCCTTCCATCGGTCCTCCTGTTCGTTCTCGATCCATGTCCGACCACCACAGCCGGCCGCCGACAAGAACCAGCAAGACCAACGCGGCGATCGTCAAAAACCTACGCATCTCTCCCTCACTTCATTGTAGGGGCGGTGGGGAATTTTCTCAGCGCCGGCGAACCTGGCAGGGATGCCCCGGCGCCTCGTGGCGTGCGACTTGTTTGCCCGCGCGATCGTATTCAATCAGCACCATCTCTTGACTGGACACCAGCGTATTGCCGCCCGGCAATCGCTGCGCGCAGAGTGGCCGGCCTATCTTGATTTGCCAAACGACCTTGCCGGCGCGATCGTACTCCTGCACAATCCCGCCGCCATAGGCCGCGATGAGGAGATGGCCATTGGGCAACAGCGTCAGCGCGTTGGTGGTAAACACGCCGGTGTTGACGGCGAAACGCCTCCGCTCCTCGCCGGTGGGAGCCAACTCGAAGTAAGAGCCGTTTTCGATGCAACCGATCCGCCCATCGCGGAAGCGCCGCGCCGTGATGATGCCGTTGGTTGAGCGATAGCGGACGAATTCGCGCTTGCCGGAGCGGTCTACTTCTATTAGCTGCTTGCGCGTGGCAATGAAGGTGAAACCGTTGCGCAACCGCTGGACGTGGATGGGCGGTTCCGGCAGTTTCTTCTCCCATAGCACTTCGCCCTTGAGGTTGCGTTCCGTCACGCGCTTCGTGTCGTATTCGGCAATCAGCACCCGTTGACCGGGCAACACTTCGGCATCAAGCGGCGAGGCGAGGCCGTTGATCTGCCAGCGCGATTTGCCGTCGCGGTCCCATTCGACGACACGATTGTCGTTGAGCAACACCAGCAGCGTGTAGCCGAGCATGCGCTCGCGGTCTTTGAGTACCGCCATCTCGACGCGGTCGCCATACGCGCGCCACCACTCTCGCCAGGCATCGCGGCACTGACACTGAGCGACCGGCTCGCTACTCAGTGGGATCGGCGGCGCTTTCACACCCGCCAGCCGATAGAGAAGTTCCTCCACCGATCCCGCTTGCTCCAGGGGCAGCTGAGCAAGCAAGTCAATCAGGACGGGCACGGCTTCCTTGTCGCCGGCCATCGCCAGTTCTTGAGCGATCGTGCAGCGCACGCTCGTCTCCTTGTCCCGCAGCAACTTTCGCACGGCGAGACGATGTTCGATGGCTCCCGTTCGGCAGAGTGTGACAGCGGCCACGGTTCGCCGCGCCGCCAGCGCATCCGTCAGCGACGCAACGAAAACCGGATCGATTCGATTGTTGATGCGAGCGACCGCGTCGAGTGCGGCCTGAATCTCCTCGTGTACCTCGTCCTGGTAGGGTGCGGGCAAAAAGAGCAGCAGTGTCTCGGCCGCGCCGGCCGGTTTGCGCAGTGCCAATAGCCGCGCCGCGGCCGCAATCACGCTCGGCGGACAATCCACCTGGATCTGCTGCACACAGGCGCGGGCACGGCGTCGCACCTCGAAATCCGTCGTCTCGCGCATCGTCTGCCGCAGCAACGGCAGAACCACCGGCCCCAGGGCGGCGAGAGCGCCGCTGGCTTTCTCGCGAACCTGGAAGGAATCCGCGCCCAGCTGACCAATCAAGGTTTGCGTTTGTTGTTTGGTAGTCGGGGTAATGGTTTGCTTGCGGAAGAAGTCGAGGAGGGCACGATCCTCGGTGGCGAAGCCGGCCGTCTTGAGAATTTGCTCATCGTCCACCGATTCACCAGCCGCTAGCGGCAAACCGGCGACTACGGTCCAGCAGATGGCGAGGAGTCCCACGCGGATTGGGGGAGCCATGAGCGTTGTCCTTGCGAGAGTTGCTCAGGGTGTAATCGCTCCGTGGCGCGAGACACGGAACTATTCCATCTTAGCTTAACTCGCGGCAGGAGAGGAAGAGTCTGGCTCTCTAATCGGGTGAGGTTCGGGGCGAGCGCCCCGTCGCCCATCGAGAATGCCAAGATTCGCGGACTATCGTGGGGTGAAACTCAGCAGCAGCAGGCTTTGTCCGGTTTTTCGCCGGAGAAAATCGAGCAATCGATCCCGTTCGGGAGAGGGCGGCAGAGCAAAAGTTGTGTCCGTCTCCCATACTTGACCGTCGCGGAATTGGATGCGGAGATTGGGCACCGGGCCGCCGTTAGGACCGGGGCCGCTGGTTAGTGTGATCTGTTCAACGCTATTGTAGGGATAAACATGCTCGCGGACATCGAGAAGTCTTTTTATGGCGATGCCATCCTCCTGCACACGCGCATACCAATTCATGGTCTGCCATACGTAAAGCACGCATAGTATACTGAGGCAGCAACCCATACACGAAAAGACGGTAAGATACCGCTCCCTGACGCTTACACCCCATTTCGGTTCCGCGCGGCCTTCCTCCCAGAAGAGATATTCGTTGAAGCGCGAACGACCCAGAACCAAGCGCATGAGGAGAAAGGTGAGGGGGGCAGCGGTACAGATTCCAAGCATGGCGGCCGGCAACGCGCTGAGCATCCCATACGAGAAAGGCGTGAAGACGAACACGGCCGGTTGAAACATCCGGGCGTGGTTCTCGCCCAGGTAATCGAACAACACCATCCAGGCGGCGGAAAGAGCCAACATCATCCCTATGAACACTGTCACCCAGAAAACATTGGCCCATGTGTACGACGGGATTGTCAGCCGAGAAACCGCTCTCCGCCGGTTTCCGTCCGTCTGCCGGTTCGCTTGTTGTCGCTCCTCTTCAACACTCCGGGTATCCAAGACTGCGCGGGCGGGAGCATCGGGAACGGAACTGTCTGGAGACAGGACATTGAGGTCGGGCGCGTTATCTGGCACGAGAACCGCCGCGCTGATTGTTTGCGATCCCTCGCGCTGAAGTTCCGTCGCCAGACGATGCAGTTGTCCTTCCGAGAGGGGCGGCGAGGGACGGCGAGGCAGCCAGCGATAAGTCCAGTACGGCAGCGAAGGCACCAGAAGACATAACGCCACCACGATCAGAAGGTAGAGCATGAGTATGATCCTTCCTCCTGGAAGCGAAAATTTGCACCGTCAATGTGCCATGCTATCCGAACCCGCCGGCGGTTCGCGATGGCCATAGAGACTATACAAAATCGGCATCAGATAGCGCGTCAAAAACAGCGTGGTAATCATGCCACCGACGACGACGATGGCCAGCGGTTGCTGCGTCTGGGCGCCGATACGCGTTGAAACGGCGGCCGGCAACAAACCCAGGATCGCCGTTAACGCCGTCATCATCACCGGACGCACCCGCTTCTCCGCCCCCTGCATGATGGCCTCATCCAACCCCAAACCCTGCGCACGCAGCTGATTGAAGTAGGAAATCATCAACAGACCATCCATGATGGCCACGCCGAACAGCGAGATGAAGCCGACCGCCGCCGAGATGCTGAAATGCGTGTTGGTTAATAACAGCGCCCAGATGCCGCCCATCGACAGGGCGATGACGTTGGACAGCACCACGAAGGCGTCGAGGAACGAATGGAAGGCCATGTACAGTAAAATCAGGATCAGCGCCAGCGAGAGCGGGATAATGTACATTAAGCGACCTTCCGCCTCTTGCATCTCCTCAAATTCACCGCTCCACACCGCCCGATAGGGTGCCTGGAAAAGTTCTTCCGCCTTGTGCTGGGCTTCGTCCACCGTACTGGCCAGGTCGCGGTTGCGCACACTGAATTTAACCGCTATCAAACGCTCGCCCTGTTCGCGGTAAATCGTCGAAGCGCCGGCGCGGACGTAGCGGCCGGTGGGATCGGGGCGGCCTTGCTCATCGAGAGGAGTGATGAAATCGCGCAGCGGCCGCTGCGGAGTCGCCGCCAGATAATTCAGCGTGCCGTTCCATAGACTGCCGTGCAAGCCCGGCATCGTCATGCTGGTGCCGGTACTCGATAGGCCCATGCTGCCGCCGGTTATCCGCGTCGGCGCCACGCCGGACACGACACCGCTCGTCTGGTTGTTCGTGATGTCCACCGGAATCTTCAGGATGGCGTTCTCGCTCATCCGCAGTCGATCCGGCCAGCGCAGCGTGATGTCGAATTTCTTCTCCCCCTCGATCATCGTCGAGAATGCTTGACCGCCCACGGCCGACTTGATGACCGCCTCCACATCGCCATCGCTGACACCGTATTTCTGGCACTTGTCGCGATCGATCGGAAATTCCAGATTCGGCTGCCCCTTGACCCGAAAGACGCCCACATCCTCGACGCCGCGAATGTCCTTGAGGATGACCTGCAAACGATCGGCCAAGCGTTCCAGTTCATCGAGATCGGGGCCGATGATCTTGACCGAGTTGTCGCCCTTGACGCCGGACAGCGACTCCATGACGTTGTCGCGGATGTTCTGCGAGAAGTTCCAGTCCACGCCGACAATTTTCAGGTTTAGCTCGTCGCGCATCTCGCGGACCAACTCCGGCTTGGTTCGCGTTCGGTTGGCGCGGAAGGAATGCATCCAGCCCTCTTGCGCCTTCAAGGCGGGCCAATCGCTCTGCGGCTTGAGGGGTACGAAGAACTCGACGTTGTAGAAGCCGGTCGGATCGGTGCCGTCGTCGGGCCGGCCAATCTGGGCCATGATCGACTGGATTTCGGGATATTTGCGCATGATGGCCTGGGCACGGTCGGTCTGTTCGGCGACGGCGTCGAGGTTGATGTTCATGGGATACGTGGCGCGAATCCACAAATTGCCCTCTTCCAGTTCCGGCATGAATTCGCGGCCCAGTTGCGGCAGCAGGCACCCCGTCAGCACAATCAGTCCGGCCATGAACGCCAGCGTCAGCCAGCGATATTTTAGGCAGACGCTTAGCTGTTTCAGATAACGGTTCTTGAGGAAGCGCACCAGCCAGTTATCGCGCGACGGTTTCAAGTTCTTGAAGAACAGCAAGCAAAGCACCGGCGACACCGTCAGCGCCAGCAACAACGCTCCGCCCAGCGCGAACGCATAGGTGTCGGCCATCGGCCCGAATATCTGTCCTTCCGGCCCACGCATGGTAAAGAGCGGTAGAAAGGCGCACACCATGATGAGCGTGGAAAACAACAGCGCCTTCTGGATTTCGCCGCTGGCGTGGCTGATGCGCTCCTTGAGCGGCAATTCCGGATATTCGCCAGCGCTAATGTGGCGATAGATATTCTCGACCATGATGACCGACGAATCGACGATGATGCCGAAATCGACGGCTCCAATGGAGAGCAGATTGGCCGACTTGCCGCGCAGAAACAATACCGAGAAGGCAAACAACAACGCCAACGGAATGTTGATGGCCACGATCAACGCGCTGCGCACGTTGTTGAGAAACATGAACAGAATGACCGTCACCAGCACCATGCCGACGACGAGGTTCTCGCGCACTGTCTCGGTGGTGACGTGGATGAGGTCGGTGCGATCGTAGTAAGGCTCGATCTTGACGCCGGGCAGCATCCGCCCATCGCTCTCGTTGAGTTGCTTGATCTTGGTTTCGACATCGTGCAGGGCGGGCAGCGAGTCCTCGCCCTTGCGCAGCAGAATGACGCTCTGAACCTTCTCCGGTTCATAGTCCCAGACCACTTTGCCATCGGCGTCGCGCACCTCGCGGCCATCGGCATTCTTCCTGGACGCGCTGTACATGACGCGCCCCTGGCGCGTCTGATGGGCGACGACGACGCCTTGCCGGCCGAGGTCGCCGGCATACTTCAAAGGGCCGCCCTCGACCACGTCCTCGACGCGAATGGGGTGGTTGTTGATCGACAGGATGGTAATCTGGCGGACGGCCTGAATACGGCGTTCGTCCTCGCGGCGCAGATATTCGACGGCGGCGGCGGGATTGTTGCGATTGCCAAGCACTTCCCGCGCCTGCATGGGATCCTGTCCGCCGCCGATCAGACCGACGCCGCGCACGGTGAGAAGGTTGGGGCCAAGCGAAATATGTTCGCCGCCGACGTTGACGTTGGCGCTGGCGACGGCGTTTTGCAACTGCGCCAACGTGATGCCGTAGCGGCGCAGCCGATCGGGATCGGGCCGCACCTCGTAGCGTTTGACAGTGCCGCCGCTGCTGGACACCTCAATGATGCGCGGAATGCGTTTGAAGACACGTTCGAGCGTCCAGTCTTGCAGAGCCTTCAAGTCATTGAGCGAATAGATATTGCGGCCATAGTCGTCTTTGGGGCCGGTGAGCGTGTAGCGGAGAATCTCGCCGGTCGGACTTTGCGGCGACAGCTTCGCCACGACGCCGGACGGCAACGCCTCGGTGAATTGCAGACGATTGATGACTTCCTGCTTGGCCTTCTCGTAATCGATGCCGTAGTCAAACTGATTGCGCAGATGCGACAGACCGAACAGCGATTTGGTGCGCGTGTACTTCAAGCCGGGCATGCCGGCCAACGTCACCTCCAACGGAATGGTGACTTGTCGTTCGACTTCTTCCGCCGACGCGCCGGGATATTGCGCGATGACCTCGACAATGGCCGGCGCCGGATCGGGGTACGCCTCGACGTTGACATTGAGGAAGGCGTAGGTGCCGAAGCCGGCCAGGCCGAGCATCATCAGGATGACGATAAGCGGGTTGTTGACCGCCCAGGCTATGAGTTTACGCAGCATGTGTGAATTGACAGCAGGGATGTTAGTAACTCGACCAATAAAAGCCTCACGCAAAGGCGCAAAGAAAGACAAAAAAGACGAAGAATTTGTTTAATCTCTCTTCCGATTTCCTTTGCGCCTTTGCGTGAGGCTTTTATTGGTCGAGTCTCGAAACGGATGATTCAGCGACCATTGGGCGATGTCTTGAAATTAGCCAGTTCTGCGGCGAGTTGCAGATTGCCGGTGGTGACGACTTCCTCACCGGCGTGGAGCGGTTGAGCGCCATGCTGTTTTTCCACGGGGTTCGGTTCGGATCGAATCAGAATGGTTTCGCGGCCGCGCTGCACGACGGCGATCTTGCGCGGTGTGAACGCACGATGCGAACTATCGATGGCGACGAGGACGCTGGCGGCGTCGCCTTCCTCAATCAGGGCGGAGGAAGGAATAGCAACCAAGGCGGGATCGGCAGGTAGATCGATGGTCGCCGTCACGAACTCGCCGATGAGCCGATTGCCGGCGCGATTGGATAGCCAACCGCTGACGAGGCCGGTGTGTTGCGCCGGATCGATGATCTTGCCGATTTGGTCGATCTCGCCGTCGAGCGGCTTGTCCGCGCCGGCCCCATCGAGATAGACCTTCCAACGCATCTGTTCGGGTTTGAGCTGGCGCAGGGCGGCGATGTCTTCCTCGTAGGCGTTGGCCATCACTTGCAGATGACTCAAATCGACGATCTTGAACAGGTCCGTCGTATTATCGACGACATCGCCGATGGTGACGTTCTTCTCGACGATAACGCCCTCGATGGGCGAGAGGATGGCGGTCTCGGCCCAATGAGCGGTGGCGTCGTCGTTTTCCGGCCGATGGCGAGGCGACTTGGTTTTCTCGCGGCGGATGGTGGCGATGTCT
>DATNCY010000293.1:0-6357 GCA_035553375.1 Gemmataceae bacterium | reverse complement strand
TGAGGAGCGAATTCATCAGGTAGCTGGTGCGCTGCTCGATGCCGTCCACCATTCCATTGGCGGAGATGAAGGGCCGAACCTCGGAGGTGTCCATCGGGCAGCGGAAAATCTTCTGCGAGGACGTGAAGATGCCTTGCTTGGCGAGGTCCTCGTCGGCCTCCGGATTGCCGCCCACAAACGGGATGATCTTGTCTTCCCAGTAAATCTCGGCGAACGAATTGCTCGGCCCCACATTGGTGATGACATCAGCGTCGAAAGGGTGATGCAGAAAGAATTGGCCATTGTAGGCGTCGTAGTATTGATGCACGCCGAGGGCGATCTGCTTCAAGTTCGACTGACATTCCGCCCGTAGCATGGCGTCGCGCGCCTTCTGCACGGCCGGCAGCAGTAGCCCAATCAGTACCGCGATGATGGCGATCACCACCAGCAATTCGATGAGCGTGAACCCAGAAGAACGAAGCCGTTGTCGCATGTCGGTCCTCCCTTTTGGCGCACCGGCTGAAGCCGTAGGGTAACACGTTATTGAAAATTGTAATAACGATGAACGCAAGAACAAGAGGGGAGACTCGCCCGATGAGTCGGCATCAGGTCGCCGACCCCAAAGTAACGGCAAGCTGGAGACGCCCAGCGAATGCCCCGACACGTTGAAAACGTGTCGCCACATTCGGTTAGTGCTTCCAAGTCGCTTGCCAGGCCAACCTGGACGGCCAACCCGCAACCGCTACAATGTCAACAACGCTTCGCCCGATCCTTTACCTACACGAACGCCTCCGCCTCCAACGCTTTCTCGACATTCTTCTCCTGCAAAACCCAGCCTCCTCCCTATGATCGCCGTGACTCATTTCGCTGTTCGGGCCGGCGTCTTCCGGTTGGAAGACATCTCCTTTACGGCGGCTGGGGGAGAATACATCATTCTCATGGGCAAGACCGGCACGGGCAAGACCACGCTTCTCGAAGCGATCTGCGGTCTCAAACCCGTGCATTCCGGCTCGATCCATCTGCATGGCCACGATGTGACGCACCTCAAACCCGCCGAGCGCGGCATCGGTTATGTGCCGCAGGATCTCGCTCTGTTCCCCACCTTGACCGTGCGCGAACATCTGGCCTTCGCGTTAATGGTGCGGCGCTGGGACAATATCGCGATTGGACGGCGCGTGGATGAACTAAGCGAACTGCTCAGTGTGCGTCACCTGCTGGAGCGCAAGCCACAAGGACTTAGCGGCGGCGAGGCGCAGCGCGTCGCCCTGGGACGCGCCCTGGCGTTTCGGCCAGCGGTTCTACTGCTCGATGAACCGCTCAGCGCCCTTGATGATGAAACGCGCGCCGACATGGCAGCGTTGTTGCACTCGGTGCAAAAGTTGACCGGCGTGACCACGCTGCACGTCACGCACAGTCTGAACGAGGCGAAAAAGCTGGCCGATCGCCTGCTGATACTGAAAAATGGCAAGATCGAGGAAGCGTCGCTGACCGGCGAAAGAGAGGGTCTGTGAGAATTACCGTGCATTACATGGCGCAAGTCAAGCACGCCGCCGGGCGCGCGGTCGAGCAAATCGAGTTGGATCGCTCTTGCACCGTGCAGGAACTCGTTATTCAACTGGCTGAGGGCGGCGCGGAGCCGTTACGTCGGCTGCTGCTGGGCGATCGGGGAGCGTTGCAAACGGCGCTATTGCTCTTCGTTGGTGACAAGCAGGTGTCAGCGGGACAAACCATGCCCTTGCACGACGGCGATGTGGTCACGGTGTTGTCGCCCATGGCCGGCGGATAGAGACGCACATGGAACCCAAACAATCGCTCAGCGACGCCGAACGCAGCCGTTATGAATGGCAATTGTGGGTGCCGGGTTTCGGCGCGTCCGGTCAGGAACGACTCAAGCGTGCCTCCGTACTCATCTCACGCTGTGGCGGCGTCGGCGGCATCGTCGCTTACGAGTTAGCGGCGGCCGGCGTGGGCCGCCTCGTGCTGGCGCACGCCGGCGACGTTCGCCTCAATGATCTCAATCGTCAGTTGCTGATGACGACCGATTGGATCGGCAAGCCGCGTGTCGAGTGCGCCGCCGCGCGGCTGCGTGAGTTGAATCCACTTGTCGAGGTGGAAACGGTCGCCGAGAACATCCGCGCAGACAATGCCGAACGTCTGGTTGGCCGAGTGGATCTCGTTATCGATTGCGCACCGATATTCAGCGAACGGTTGTTGCTCAACCGCGAGGCGGTGCGGCAAAACAAGCCACTCGTGGACTGCGCCATGTACGATCTGGAAGCACAGCTCACGACGATCATTCCCGGCAAGACGCCGTGCCTGGCGTGTCTGTACCCGGAGGAACCGCCGAGTTGGAAACGCGAGTTCCCGGTGTTCGGGGCGGTGGCGGGCGTCATCGGCAGCCTGGGAGCGATGGAGGCTATCAAGGTATTGGCGGAGTTAGGAGAGCCATTATTGAGACGAATGCTTTTGTGCGATCTGCGCGACATGAGCTTTCGGCAAACGCATCTCCAGCAGCGAACGGACTGCGCGGTGTGTGGACATCTCGGCAAAGAAGTTCGCTAAGAGCCTGTAACGGAAGGTGTAGGTGCCGCGAGCCGAGCGGCACGTTTGGGTAGGTGCCGCGAGCCGAGCGGCACTTCTTCCCGTCCGGCTCGGCTCGCCGGACCTACTGCATGCGGTTACAACCTTATTTTCCGTGGCGAGACGCTTCATTCATGGAAGAGCGACCCGCCCAAGTCAATCAGGCCAAACGCGATCCCACCGAGTACCAGCCCACCCAGGGCGAGCAAGATCCAGTTCGGCAGACAATGAAGATACAGCGGGAACGTGTAGACGCCGCTGAAAAACGGATGCGGCGGCGCGGGCGGTTCGGCACGCTCGCGCTCGGCGATCCGCTGTTGTACTTGCTGGGTGAACAAGCTGTCCGGCTCTTCACGCGACGGCGTCTCGACCTCGGACACCACCTGCATGTCAATCGGCTCGTATTCTTCCGGCGACGTGTACATGGGATGTTTCGCCGGCTTTTCGGCGGGGGCATCTGGGACAATCGATTGCTCGGCGGCAATGCCGTAGCCTTCGATGTCCTCGGCATTCGGTGGCGTGTAGGCGGATTTCGCCTTCGCCGGCTTTTCCTCGGCCCAGGGAAATCGTTTTGGCTTCGCGCGAGACGGCGCCTCTTCCGGGACGGCCCACGGGTCTTGTGCCTTGATCGCCGGCTTGCGTTTCTTTTTCCCGTGCGACTTTATCGGCGGATGCTTCTCGACTGGCGGTTTCGCCACGACGCGCTGGCGGGACGGCAAGCGCTGAATGAGCCAAGCGACGCGACCAATCAGGCGAGCATAGATAAGGACCACGGCGGCGCTAACCACGGCGGCCACCGGCAGCAAGATCGTCTGATGTTTGACCAGGGCGAAATACCAGGGCGCGACGCCCACGGCCAGCAGAAGAGCGGTGAGGACGTAGAAGCCGACGGCGGCGGGAGCGATGCGCAGGAATTGGCAAAAGATGGTCCAGCGAAACGGCACCCAGCGCGAGGAGGCGCTCAGCGACGACAACAGACCGATGGGGAAGAAAAGCCACAAACCCGGTCCCGCGAGTAGCAAGATGCGCAACATGCCTTCATCGGGCAGCCAGACATGGCGCAGCATTCGCGCAATCAATCCGGCCGGCAACAGCCACAATCCCAGCAATTCAACGAACAGTACGGCATGGCCCAGCCAATCCTGGATCGGCTCCGCCGGCCAAGTGACCTCGTCCTGCCCCAGTCCGGTTTCCTGCACGACCACGAGTACACAGCGGGCCACGAAAGCCAGCACGTAAAGGCCGACCACGATCGACGCCACGAACAGCAGCATGAAGATGATGGCCGGGCCGGCGTTACCCATGATGGAATCTCCTCATCAGTGTTCAGTGTTCAGTGTTCAGTGAAGAACTCGTGACTTGTTACTGAACACTGAACACTGAACACTGAACACTGATTTACGACACCACCGGCAGCGCACCCTCGGTCGCCAGCTTGCGGATGTCCTGGGTGATGCGCATGGAACAGAACTTGGGACCGCACATCGAGCAGAACTTGGCCGACTTGAACACTTCTTGCGGCAGCGTCTCGTCGTGCATGGCGCGGGCCGTCTCCGGGTCCAGTGACAGATCGAACTGCTTCTCCCAATCGAACTCAAAGCGTGCCTTGGAGAGTGCATCATCACGGTTCCGCGCGTTCTTACGGCCGCGCGCGATGTCGGCGGCGTGGGCGGCGATTTTGTAGGCGATCACGCCCTGACGCACATCGTCCTTGTTCGGCAAACCGAGATGCTCCTTCGGCGTGACATAACAAAGCATGGCCGCGCCTGCTTCGCCGGCCAGGGCGGCACCGATGGCCGAGGTAATGTGATCGTAGCCCGGCGCGATGTCCGTCACCAACGGCCCCAGCACATAGAACGGCGCATCGTGACACAACTCGCGTTCTTTCTCGACGTTCATTTTGACCAGGTGCATCGGAATATGGCCCGGCCCCTCGATCATGGTCTGCACGTTATGCTCCCACGCTTTGAGGGTCAGTTCACCTAGCGTCTTCAACTCGGCGAACTGGGCGTCGTCGTTGGCGTCGGCAAGACAGCCGGGACGCAGACCATCGCCGAGACTGTACGTGACATCGTAGGCACGCAGGATTTCGCTCAGTTCATCGAAATGGGTGTACCACGGGTTCTGTTCGTGACGAGCCAGCATCCAGGCTCCCATCAGCGAGCCGCCGCGTGACACGATGCCGGTGACGCGGTTGGTCGTCAGCGGCAGATATTCCAGCAAAACGCCGGCGTGAATGGTCATGTAATCGACGCCCTGCTGCGCCTGATGTTCGACCATATCGAGCATCATCTTCGGCGTGATGTCGCCCACGTCCTTGACATTCTGGATGATCTGATAGATGGGCACGGTACCGATGGGCACCGGCGAGGCGTCGAGAATCGCTTGGCGAATGGCGTCGATGTCGCCGCCGGTCGAGAGATCCATGACGGTATCGGAACCGAGATGGACGGCGGTATGCAGCTTCTCCAACTCGTCGTCGATTTTGCTGGTGACGGCGGAGTTGCCGATGTTGGCGTTGATCTTGCACTTGCTGGCGACGCCGATGGCCATCGGTTCGAGGCGCTTGGTCAGATGGACCTTATTAGCCGGAATGACCATACGGCCGCGCGCCACCTCGTCGCGGATCAGTTCGGGATCGAGATCCTCACGGTTGGCGACGAAGTGCATCTCGGCGGTGATTTCCCCTTTGCGAGCGGCTTCCATCTGGGTCATCGGCGTTTCCTTGTTGTAGGAGTCGTGTGTGGCAAGGGCCGAGGCAAGCGAGGCGAACGCCGTTGAAGAGTCCGGTTCGCTTTCCGCCCCGGCATTACCCGGATCGGTCCCAGGGTCTACTCTCAGCCCGCGTCGCGGTCGCGGACACCCCTAGCGATACCTGCGGTGGATTGTACCCGCTGCGAGGAACTGCGGCCACTCTCCTGCGCTATCGCGCCGTGGGTTCGGATTATCGGATTATCGAGTACAAAGCGCGGATTGCCGATTTAGTTATTCTTTCTATCGCCAAATGTGGTGATAGTTAACAAGAACCACCATCGCTTTGATGAGTCCGTCCCGCAAGCCAGAAGTGTCGCTGATGAAAAGACTAGCGTCCGCTTTCAAAAAACGCGGAGGCATGGAATGGCGAAATGATTCGGTAAGAATGCGCTAGGAAGGCGATCCAAGAAGAGGTAGACTAGCGTGCGCAGAGTTCGAGAATAACTTGTTCGGCGGCGAGGACAGGTATGACATGACGCCCATGGACATAGCACGGGTCGAGACACAGCTAAACGTCCATCTGCCGCAGGATTACCGCGAGGTTCTCCTTAACGGCGCAGAGTTACAGTCGCTCACGCATGTACTCGGTGGGGTTGTTTGCCCTTTTTTCGAGTTCAGCCTATTCCTTAACGCCGATGAATCGATCTCTGTAAACAAATGGGAGCGAAACCCCGAGGCCGCCACGGAGTACGTGTTCCCGGGATGGTGGCGTGAGTACTTCATCATCGGAACCAATGGCGGGGGTGATTATTTCTGCGTGCGCCTTGACGGTTCGCAAGGGGTTTGGTTCCTGTGTAATGACAACGGCGAGGTCACTCGCGAGAATAGTTCGGTCGGGGTATACGCCTCAATTAGGTTGCAGGAATACCAGCGATCAAAGTCAGACGGCCCCGGAGGATGATGCGCCGAACCCTTATAACCCCCGCGTCGCACGCGACCCCCGACGTTCCGTGAACTTGAGTCGGGGTGTTTCTCGCCACTCGCTCTTGCGATATTGTGGAGTGACCGGCGTAGGTCCGTGGCCGAAAAGCCACTGGCGCTTCC
>DATNCY010000292.1:0-29313 GCA_035553375.1 Gemmataceae bacterium | reverse complement strand
CTCCGGTGTGGGCGGGTTCTGGATAGCGTAGGGCCGTTGTGGGATCGGGAAATCTAATTGTCGTTGACCTGCGAACGAGTCAGACCGGATCGGGAAATCCAGTTGTCGTCGGGCGGGATATACAGTTGTCGTCCATCAGAGCGGGCAAGGTTTGGCTGCCCGAAGTAGGGAGTAGCTTGGCTGCTGGAGTTGGGATCAAGGCGGTTGTGCTGGTTTCAGTCATGGTGGTCAGGACTCGATCACGGAGATGCCGTAGTCAGCCAGTATCTTGTCTTGTGTCACCAGGGTCATGCTTTCAAGCTCGCACTGAGCAACCAGCAGGCGGTCGAAGGGGTCTTTGTGAATGGGCGGAAGCCTGGCGCCTTTTCTCCCGTGGTGGTGTGTGACGGCCAACGGAAGGAATGGCTCGGAGGCGAGCTTGGCATCGAAGTCCTCGCTCAGACGCAGCAGTCCCTTCGCTTGCTTGATGCTGGCTTCCCACACGCTGGCCGCACTGAAATACACATAGTGTTCCCGGTCAGCGATGAAGCGGCGTGCGTTTGCCCCGAGCTTGGGGTGGTCATCGAGCCACCAGAGCAGGACGTGCGTGTCCAGGAGCAGCTTCATTCCTTGCTGCCGAAGAACATTTCTTCCAACTCTTCATCGAACTCGTCGAAGTTGTCAGCGATCCAGATTTTGCCCTTGAGGGCACCTGGCTGGCGGGGCGGCAACTCTCCTTCGACGGGCGACAATTTTGCAACGGGCTTGCCGTGACGGGAGATGACGACTTCCTCACCGGCCGCGACCTGGTCGAGCAGTTTGGAGAATTGGGTCTTGGCTTGGTGGACGTTTACGAGCTGCATATAGGACTTAGTCTAGCCCGTTTTGGATCTGTCGTCAACAACTTCTTACAGAGCTAAATAAAGGATGTTATTTAGCGTTAAATGGAGGCTGTGATTCTCACGTATGCTTTCCGCTTGCGCAAGATTCTAATGTATGTCATTGTAGTTTAGGTTACGACATTGGAGGACATATGACCGCCGAGAAAGTAAGTATCACCATCAGGCTGGACCAAGACACTGTCGCGTTTCTGGATCAGCTTGCCGAGGTGGAAGATCGTGATAGGAGCTACCTGATAAAACAGGCCGTCGCCAACTTCGTCCGGCTTCATCGGTGGCAGATCGAGGAAATCGAGAAGGCTATGAAAGAGGCTGACACCGGGCTGTTCCTCTCCGATGAAGAGACCGCCGCATTCATGGACGAGTTAGGCAAGTGAAGCTGCGGTGGCTCCGCTCCGGGTCGGTGTCGCTGCGACACCATGTGAAATTCATCGCAGCCGAGAATCCCAGCGCCGCGGTTCGAGTGCGGCGCAGAATCGGAAGCGCAGTGCTGCGCCTGCTTGATTTTCCCGAGTCCGGTCGCGTTGGGCAGGTTCCGGGGACGCGCGAGCTGATCGTTACCAATCTTCCATACATCGTGCTTTACCGCGTCAGTGGAGACGTGGTGGAAATCCTTCGTGTATTTCACACCTCGCAAGACCTTTCCGATCCTCTTCACTGAGCCGAATTGACGCAACGCAAGGCCATGTGAAGGGATAGGCGTTTTCGCTCCGGGTTTTACAGCCCATCCGCGGCCGTAAAAAAACCAACCGGCTTGACGCAAAAAATTCTACGGGTATTATCGCCACGTCGAAAGTTAGGAAAGGAACTGGCGGCCAGGAAAGCAAGAGGGCTTGGGCTGCCACGCCGTTCCTGACCGAGCCGGGTCAGCGGTCGCTTCGATCGTTGGCCGAGGACAGAGGAGTTCTCCAGCCGCAGCTACGTGGCCGCGCCGCGCCTTCGCACAGTGTTGCGGCACCGACGCAAGCGTAAAAACGGAAACCGTTCTGAAACGCTACACCACAATGCGTCGCGGTCGGCGATGCGCGCAAGGACGGTATGCCATGCTCATGGCGACACGCAGTCACGAACTCCGCCGGCTCACCGAGACGGTGTTGCCTGCACGCCCCCCGCACCTCGGTTTCGGTCGGCGCGTTGTTTCCGGATCGGCATCTTGTCACGATGCCGGGCGTCGGTGTCCTAATTTGGATGAGCCGATGCCCATCCGGTGACGGGCATCTTGGTTGTTGACAGATACCTGATCGGCAAAGCTTTACGGCATTTCGGCCACGCTTCCGGCGTGCGCGCGGGGCCATGCTTTGTCCATCACAAAATGAGGTAGGGACACCCGTGAAGGACAATTTTTCCCACCCGGACGAGAGAACACCCCGAAATTACTGGCCGGCCAGGAAGGGGCAACCCGCCAACCCGGCGAAGATGCCGCCTTCGCCGCTCGACCCACGATACCATCCCGACCGGCCCGGCGATGCTTCCCAGCCGCCGCCCACCAAGGAAGAACTGCGCAAATGTCTGCTGGCGTGGCTGCCGACTCTGGAGGTCTACCTTACGCGGCAGTTCCCCGAGTACGTCGTGCTGGACGCCTTGGACAAGGCCCTGGCCGTCGGCCTCAGAGCGATCTATGGCGACCTCCACGAGAAGATGAAACCCGAGCAAATGACATCGGCTCGCTGGCGGGCATGGCTCATCACCGCCGCCCGGAATGAAGCCCTGACCATCCTGCGCCGGAAGCGAATTCTCCCCCTGTCCGATGAGATGCTGCGGCCGCCGGCCTCCCTGACATGGATGGACCTGCATGAGCGGGAGATAGTTCTGGAGGCGGTGCGGCAGCTGCCTTCTCACCTCCGGGATGTGATCGAGGCAGCGTACTTCGATCGGCTGGGCGTCCGAGCTGCCGGCAGGAAGCTGGGTATCCGCTACGACATTGTCCGCCGCCAGCACGCCCACGCGATCCGCCTGCTGCGGGACATCGTGGCACAGCTTTCCAGGGCATTCTGGGAAAAAAATGTGGCGCGGAATGGCGCAAAATCAAGCCCAGTGCGTCTTAATTCCAGAGAAAACGAGGGTTGTGATGAATACGACGCGACGTGATTGTTATCTCCGCATCACCACTCACGCCGCCTGATCGCCCAGACCTCTGTCGCCCTCCGCAATTTGATACCCGAACTTCTCCGCCAAGGGGCGCATATCGCGCCCCCGCGATGAGGTTCCGCGCACGAAAGAGAGCTAGTATCTATGTCCCTATCCGCTTTCTGGCTCCTGATGAGCCTCACTCTGCCGTGGTTTCTCTTCCTTGGCATGGCCACTGCTTCGGCCGCGCCCAGCGTGTCTCAGATCGCCACCAGGCCGCTGTCCTGGTTCATCCTGGCGCCGCAGGTCCGCAAGGACTACGACCAGGACGAACTGAATCGGCTGGGAGAGTCCATGAAGTCCCTGGGCCAGCTCCAGCCCGTGGGGGCGAAGGCGGACGGCACGGTGCTGTGGGGGCACCGCCGCCTCCTGGCCGCCAGGCTGGTCGGCCTCGCCACGCTCCAGGTCATCATCACCGACCGCCAGATGTCGGACAGCGAGATACGGCTGATCCAGCTGACCGAGAACATACACCGGGCCGACCTGTCCGGCTACGAAAAGTGGCTGGCGTGCTCTGAACTTCTGAGCATGAACCCGGCATGGCAGATGAAAGACCTCGCACATCACCTTTCCATCGACCCCTCGATGGCGACACGGATTTTGAGTCCGTCGCGGTGTTCACCGTCCTGGCAGCAAGCGCTGAAGGAAGGGAAGGTCGGGATCAGCGACTGCTATGCCGCATCGAAGCTCGAACTTGAAGCCCAAGCCGAGTTGCTTGCCCTCAAGCTGTCGGGTGCCAGCCGGGATGCCATCGAGCAGGCGGGAAGGAAGAAGCGGGCGGGCACCCCTTCCGTCAAGGTCAGCAAGGTGAAATGCCTCTTGCCATCCGGGGTGCAGGTCGTGGTCTCTGGCAATGGCGTCTCCCTGGATGAAAGCATCGAGGCATTGAACGAGGCCATCAAGGAAATGAAGCGGGCGCGGGAACTTGGCTACACGGCCAAGACCTTTGCCGCCGCGATGAAGGACAAAGCCCGCAAGGGCTAACAAACGTGGTTCGTGTTTCTTTCTGGTTGGAGGGATTTGCAATGGACAGCTTTGTCATTTTGATGCTGCTGGGAATCTTTGTTGTCGGACGGATTGTGAGCAAGCATCCGCGAGCCTCTGGCGCGGTCGCCAAGGGCATCTTCCAGAGTCTATTCCGCAAGTGACCCACGGGGGTGGGGGCATCCTTGCCCCCACCCATTTTTTCGGGGGTAACCATGTACCGTCTCATGCGATTCATCCTGAGATCGACCCTTCTCCTCATCGGCTATGTCACCGTGTTAACAATTATCATCATCCCCTACGCCTGGGTCGTGGCTGCCGCCCTTGTCATCGTCGCCATGTGCAAGAAGGGCTACCGATACACGGCCTACGGAACGGCTCGTTTCGCGGACGTGTCGGATATTCCCCACATGCTTGAAGGCAATGGTCTGATTGTCGGGCATATCGACGGGAAGATCAGCAGGGTTGATGGCGTCAAGGCGCTGTTCAATCCGCGAATGAGCGCCAAGGATGCCTGCCAGAAGTTTCTGACGACATGCCAGAGGAAGCAGCCCAAGCAGCTCGTTCGCCTCACTCATGCCGTCCACACGGCGGTGTTCGCTCCCACGGGTCTGGGCAAGGGCGTGTCCATCGTCGTTCCGCATCTGCTCACCTGCCCGGACAGCATGGTCGTGGTGGACTTCAAGGGCGAGCTGGTCACCATCACGGCGGACGCCCGCCGCAAGATGGGGCAGCGTGTGGTGGTGCTTGATCCGTTCGGCCTGGTCGGTGGAAAGGACACTTTCAACGCGCTCGATTTTATCGACAAGGAATCGCATACCGCCATCGATGAATGCCGCGACCTGGCCGAGGCGCTGGTGTTGCGTACCGGGCAGGAGAAGGAACCGCACTGGGCGGATTCAGCCGAGGTGTGGATTGCGGCGATGATTTCAACCGTTGTTTGCTATGCCGAAGACAGCGACAAATCCCTGCAATCGGTGCGGGCGCTGCTCACCAATCCCGAAAAGATGCAGGCGGCGATCAAGCTGATGTGCGAATCCGGCCTGTGGCAGGGGATGCTGTCCCGGCTCGGCCACCAGCTTGCCCACTTCAAGGACAAGGAGCTTTCCTCGACCTTGACCACCACCAACCGATTCATGCGCTTCCTTGACACCATAGCGATTTCGGACAACACACGGTCGAGCAGCTTCGATCCCGCCGAGCTGAAGAAGGGGAAGATGACGATCTACCTCGTTCTGCCCCTGGATCATACCCGCACGCAATCACCGATGCTGCGCATGTGGCTTGGCTCGATGCTGCGGGCATGTCTGCGTGGAGGCTTAAATAATACTAATAAGATATACTATATCTGTGATGAAGCCTATACGCTCGGCAAAATGGACCAGATAGCCGATGTTCTCACTTACGGCCGGTCTTACGGCATTTGCTTGCTGATGCTCTATCAGGATTGTGGTCAGTTGCGCAAATGCTGGCCGGACGGAGCCGACCAGACCTTGCTCGCCAATTGCACCCAGGTTTTCTTTGGCGTCAACGATCAGCAGACGGCGGAGTATGTCAGCAATCGCCTGGGCGAGTTTACGCAGGTCGTCACCAGCGGCGGCAGCAGCTATGGCGGTTCGTCGCAGGAGTCATCTGGTCAATCCGGCAGCTCTCATACCCGGTCATGGAACTCGAATGACAACTGGCAGCAGGCAGGGCGCAAGCTACTCAGACCGGAAGAAGTGACCGGACTTTCCGAACGTATCGCCATTACCTTCACTCCGGGTGCGCCGCCGATATGGACGCGGCTGATCCGATACTACGAGGACAGCTTCAAAACGAAGCGCGGGATCGGGCTGCTAAAGTCGGTTGTTGATACAGCGTGTCTCTTCCTTACGGCCTTGTTTCTCGCCGTGTTGTTCACGGCGTTATTGACCCAACAAACCTACAGGTGATCCATGTCGAGCAAAGACTTCTTCGAGCAACTCAAGGCTGGGCAGGAGCCGAGCCTGGTGGAGACGATCCAGGCCATCGCCCCCGGCCTCAGTCTCAGCAAAATCCTCGGCGACATCGGCGAGGAGCTGACGCAGCAGGCGGTGGCTGGCGCCCACGAGATGGCCTCCGCCCTGTTTCGTGGCGATGCGTTCGTCATGTACCCGCGCACCAATCAGGCCGAGGAGCCTGACCACGGGCTGACGCAGCAGGAGCAACAGCAGGAGCAGGGCCGCGACGGCCGGGAAATGTAGAGGATGATTCCACGGGACATGGATGCCCGTTTTCACAACGTCGCCCGTAACGAAAGAGGATCGCAATGTTGTTTGCGAGTAGTGACGATGTGCTGTTGGTGTGGCTTATCATCATTCCCTTCGCCATGCACGGCTTTCGCAAGATGGCGCGGAGCTTCGATGATAAGGGCGAGATCAAGAAGGCCGCTCAGAACCAAGTGGTTGGGCTGATCGGTCGGCTGTTCAAAAAGTAGCCAGGAAGGCAGGGGCGCGCCCAGCCCCTTCTGTGAACAGGAACGGCTCAACGAGTAGGCGAAATCGCCAACGGCTGAGAAGGGCAAGGATAGAGGCATGGAAAGGTAGGTGAATCGTGACTTTGGAAGAAAGGCTGGACAAGATCGAGGCCATGCTTCTGGTACTCGTTGAGCGGCAGACGGTCAAGGACTTCTACGAAATCGAGGAGTTCGCCAGACTCGTCGGCAAGTCATGCTTCACCTGCCGCGAATGGTGCCGCCTCGGTCGTATCCGGGCCGAGAAAAAGCTGTCTGGGCGTGGGGCCTATGCCCGCTGGGTCGTGCCCCACGCCGAGTTGTTGCGGTATCAGCGGGAGGGGCTGTTGCCCCACCGGCGTCTGGCGGAGATGCCGTGACAATTCCCAATCGTGTCAAACTGTCAATGTGGCAATGGCCGGCATAACGACATCCCGGTCGCAAGGAGGAGAACTGGTATGGCTGAGAAAAGTTTTGCAGCGGAATTCGGCAGTGCGTTGAGCAAGGAGTTGGTTGGCAAGGCTGTTGTCTGGGGGCCTTCCATCGCCGGCGCGATGCTGTTGGGTCCGGTGGGGATATTTCTGGGATTGGCGGCTTCGGCCGGCATCGTGAAATCGGTCTGGGGCAACTCACCGTCGCCGTCCGGCGAAGCCCCGCCCAAGGATTAGGCGGGCCGAGCACTTCCGCTGGAGCCGTGGGCTTTGGCTCCAGCGGGAGGTTGCTTCCTATTCAAAGACCCGCGTAATCGCCTCCTGCTGCGTCGAGGGGTACAGGTGCCGGTATCGCTTCGACGTGGCTTCGTTCATGTGGCCGGCCCATTCCTGCACCAGCCGCTGATCCACACCTTTGCTGGCACACGCTGAAATGAAGCTGTGCCGTAGCGTGTGAAGGCCACGCATCCGTTCCCACTTCGTTCCTGCCAGCACGCGCTTGAAATGGTCATGCACCTCGTTGCGGGTCAGTGCCGCCTGGACGGCCTGTTCCCGCTTCTTCACCGTCGCCATCCTGCCTTTCAGCGAGGATGGGCGTTTCTTTGCGTTCCGGTGGCCGGTCGTGCGGCTGCGATTCTTACTGCGGGCGACGGTGGCGGCATGGCAGAACAGGGCCGAACCGCCGGCGTGGATCACCAGCCATTCCCTCAGCACTTCCTTGAGGAACGGGGTCAGCGGCACGCGGCGGGTGGTCCGCTGCCCTCGGGTTCGCTTCTTCTCGCGCACCAGCACCGTATTGCCGGTGAAATCCACGTCCGTGACCAGCGCCCTCAATATCTCCGACCGCCTGGCTCCGGTATGGGCGGCGAAGCAGAACAGCGGGTAAATCCACGGATGCGGGGCTTTCTCCTTCACCTTGGCGAGCAGCCCGGCCAGTTCAGAGGCTTGCAGGTATAGTGCCTCCCATAGCATGTCCGGGTTGCCGCCGGCGGCGATCTGCCTCTTTATCTCCGCCATCGTCATGAACGGCGGCTTCTCGTCGGCCTTGGGGTATCGCAGGCCCCGGTTCGGGAACTTGCCGGAGGTCAGTCCCATCGGCTCGCCCCAGTTCCACGCCGCCCGTAGCGTGGCGATCTCCTTGCGGATAGTGACAGGCGACAACTTCGCCTCGGCCCGCGTATTGACGTACTCCTGGAGCCTGCTGAGCGACAATTCGCCCAGAGGGGAACCATCGCCAAGCAGACGGCAGAAATGGCCGAGATGCAGCTTGCAGGTGTCGAGGCTGTTGGCCTCGATGGTGCCGTTGGCGTGGGTGGAGAGATAGCGGTCTTTCAGGTGGCCGATGGTGACGGCCTGACGCGGGGCATCGACGAGCGTTGGCCCGTCGGGCGGCTTGCCGTCATGCTCGATGAAGGTAACAATGTCGGTGCCCTCGGGCAGCACGATCAGCCGTTGCTTCAGGCGCATGAGCAGGTAATCGACCTGCCGGGCTTTGTTCTCGGCTTCGCCCTTCTCGACTTTACCAATGGTAAAGGTGTGCAGTTTGCCGTGGTGGCAGAAAAGAATTCGGTAGCTGCCTTTTCGCTCTTGCAGAGATGCCATGATTCGGACCTCCGCAGCATCACGCCAACATCACATAAACCCCTTTACCAATATTTTACCAAGCGTCTGGTAAAGCGAACAGGGCAAGAGGTCCGGCCTTGACGTAACCCCTTGCCCTGTCTTGAGTGCCGAAGAGAGGACTCGAACCTCCACTCCCGTTAAGGGAACCAGGTCCTGAACCTGGCGCGTCTGCCAGTTCCGCCACTTCGGCAGCGCCAACTCAGCAGGCAGAGCAGCGATTATGTGGAGTATCTTAGAGAGCGCTCGCCACCTCCGTCAAGAGGGCGTTGCCTGGCTCCCACACGACGCGGAGCAGGAGGATCATCGGGGCGCGGTGGCAGGAATCAACTTGCGTGTCTTCAGCCAGGCGGCCAACTGATCCGGCCAGGCGGACGCCGCCCCCCGACCGACGGCCAAGCCGACCCCATGAGGACCTTCCTCGTAAATGTGCAGTTCGGCCGGCACCTTGTGCTTACGCAGAGCCTGGTAAAACAAGATGCTATTCTCCGGAGGCACGGCCGTATCCGCGCTGGTATGGAAAAGAAACGTTGACGGCGTTTTGTTCGTGACCTGCTTCTCGTTGCACAAGCTCTCGACCAGCTTATCATCGGCCTTATCGCCGAGCAGATTGCGCCGCGATCCCATGTGGGCGTAGGGCGGACGCAGCGTGATGACGGGATAGCAAAGGATGGCGAAATCGGGCCGGCAGCTGACACGCTCGATGGGGTCGTCGGCGTCGCGCTTGCCGTCGTCGAAGTGCGTGGCGGCCGTCGAAGCGAGATGGCCACCCGCCGAGAAGCCCCAAATGCCGATGCGCTGCGGATCGACATGCCATTCCTTCGCCCGACTGCGAACGATCCGCACCGCGCGCTGGGCATCTTGCAAGGGAGCCGGATGGTGATAACGCGGCCCCAACCGATAGCGCAGCACAAACGCGGCGATGCCGTGGCGGTTCAACCACTCGGCCGGATCTTTGCCCTCGTGACCAGTGGCCAGCCCGCCGTAGCCGCCACCGGGACAGACGACGACAGCCGTGCCCGTCGCCTTGTCAGCCGGCGGAAGATGGATAGTCAGCGACGGTTTGTCGCGCTCCTCAGTGCCCACGGCACCAGGAGCGCCCTTGGGCCAAAGCAATTCGACCTTCGGCCCATCGGCAGCACACAAGGCTAGTCCAAGGGTGAGCAAGGCAAAATTCGTCATGTCAGCCAGATCCTTTCGTGTTAAACGACCGATGTTTGAGGCTCATCTCTCGCAGGGTCAACGCGATTCGCCCCGCGCAATTTGACTCGCCCGCCATGCCTCAATGTATGCCTGAAACCCACGTTCGACCGGCGTTCCCGCCTTGCGAGCCGCCGTGCGAATCTCCACCGCGTTCACCGAGACGCCGCGCGCCTGCAACAACCCTGCCGCTTGCACGGCGACCGCCTCATCGTAATCCTTCAACGCCGGCAACACCCTGGACCATTCGCCCTTCGCTTCGCGCAGCAGGCGTTGAGCGATAGCGAAGGCACTCGTCCGCCGGCCGTCGCCGTCGGCGTCGAGCCATACCGCCCCGGTCGAACCGAGGACACGCCGATCAACCACCGGCGAGGTCGGCTGATACGGCCGGGCAATCGGCCAGTACAACTCGCGCACTCCCGGACCCGAAGCGATCGCTACCAGATGCACATCGTGCCGGAAACGCGGCAACGTCCATTCGCCCTTCCATTTGATGCCGGCCTTTTTGCCGTCGGCGATGCGTGTCTCACGGATCTTGTGACCGTTAGCAAATAGTTCCACTTTATCGGCGGTCGCCCAACTCGGCCCCAACACACGCACCGCGACCTTGACTTCGCCTGTGGCCGGCACGAGATCGCCGGGTCCGTATTTATCGTTGACGGCGATGTCGGCCAGCAAGCCGCAACTGACCAGGACACGCCCGTTGGCGAAGCTCGCCGCTGCCGCTGACACGTCGATGTCAGCAGGTCGAGCATCCTTGACGCGAATGTATGTCCGTGCCTGGCCGACGATGAATCGGCTGACATCGTGCGAATCGCTTGCGCCGGCCGGTGTCAGAAAAATACCGCGATTGAGCGCGGCGAACCAATCGTGGTAGGGCCGCATCACGTCCGTTTGCTGCGCACCGGAATTGACCACTTCCATCCCGTTCGCCCGCAGTTCCCAGCGGTCGAGGTTCTCTCCATTCGCGGCTAGATGATGTTTCGGCCCAAAGGGGCGAAAGCCGCTGTGCAGGTCGCGCGGATGGTTCAAAATGACCACCTTCGCCCCCGTCCGCTCGGCGATGCTGGCGAAGACCGACTTCCAATCCTTTGCCCCGGCGTCGGGCAATGGCCCGCCGGCACGCACCGGCCAGATATTGAAATGCCCCACGGCGGTTGTCACTTCATTGCCGGTGACAAGCGTGAAGTATTTGCCGACGCCTTGTTTGATCGCCGCGGCGCGGTAATCGACTTGCCGATTGTGGTCGGTGGCGATCGGCAGTTCGATGCCCTCACCCGCGAGCGTCAGCACGCGCTCGGCCACGCTGGCATCGCCGTGGCCAGAGTAGGTAAGCGTATGCACATGTGTATCGCAACTAATATAACCGTCCGTCGGTACTTCGCGACGGAGCGTTAATGTTTTACGGATGACCTCCCCGGCTTTCACCGAGACGCGGACGGTATCGACGCTGTACTCGAAGCCGCGTCCGGCGTGGATCGTGTAGTCGCCGGCCGGCAATTCAAACCGCGCCTTGCCATCACCCGTGTACACGACACCGGATCGCACCGCGAGAGGCCTATCGGAAGTCGCTCGCACCGCCGCCAGCGCCCCCTGCGCGTTTAGAATGGTGATACGGCACGGCGTGGGAGTCGGATCGCCGGACGGCCTCGCTTCCATGACGGAAACCATCACGGCCGCTTCCGAAAGCACACGCTCCCTCGGCCGATCATCGAGGCTAATCTCGCCGACACGAATGTCATCGGGGATGCGCCCAACCTGTTCGATAATGAGTAGATTTTCTCCCGTCATTATCTGTTGTGCCGGAATGGGAAGATAAAGGAGCTGGTCGTTCTCGTCGCTCACCAGCTTGCCGAGTTCCTTGCCGTTGAGCAGCACTTTCCAGGTCTGCTTGACGTCCTGTTGTCGCAATCGCAGCGTCCAATCGGCGTCATTGCGTTTCGACTTGAAGCGAACCGAAAGGCTCGGCCCTTCGGCCTGCACGGGAAAATCACTCCACTCACGCTGCTTACCTGCACGCAGATGATGTAGGTGTGCATCGAGTACGATGGCCTTCGCGGATACGGAATCGGCAGTCAGAAGGATGATAAGGACGAGCAGGTTTGCGAATCGAAATAGCATGATCTTCTCTTTCGTCTCAGCATCTCACCCGGACGAGCATCCCCTTACCACCCCGGTACATTGTCGATGAGCTTGGCTTGTGTCAGAGGCTTGCCGGTCTTTCGGCAGAGAAATTCGAGCAGACGTTTCCGCTCTTCGGGCGTGTCGGGCAAGCGAAAACTCTGGCCGGTACTCCAGGTCTGGCCGTCGTCGAAACGCAGATGCAACCCCTCGCTGGGGATGACATCCTGTTTCACCCGCGTGTGGGAGGTCAGGACGATTTGCTGAACGCGGTTGTACGGATGCAGTTGCTCGCCGATGCCGAACAGCGGCTTGATGGCGATTTCGTTTTCGGTCAAACGAACGTACCAGTTCATGGCCAGCACGACCCATAGCGCCATCAAAGTTCCCAAAACGACAGCGAAAACGACAAATCGTCGGCCGTAGAGTTGCACGCCCACCGGACCCGCCAGGCCGCGCCGAGCCTGTTCCCAATAACAGTATTCGGGGTAGCGACGGCCCAGCAAAATGCGCGTCAATGGTTCGAGGATGGCCGCGCAGCCGAAAATGCCCAGAAATACCGACGGTACGCCGAAGATGGCCCAGTAAACCGCTGGCTTGAACACGAACACACCGGACGGAAATGTTCGGGCGTGTTCGTCGCCGAGGAAATTGAACAACAGCGCCCAGCCGATTGCCAAACCGAGCATTGTCACGATAAACACGGGCAGAATGACCAGATTGACCCACTGATACGAGCGCAGAGTCAATCGCTCCAGCCTCGTGTCGCGCGGCTTCGCGGGCGTCCTCTCCGCCGGCGGGGAGGCTGGAGCATCGACCTCTGCCCGATTGGGTCGGCGTTCGTTTTGCCGTGGCGTCGTGATGGTTTGCTGGCTTGACTCTGCGGTTTGCTTTCGCGTGGCGGGGCGGACACGCTTGGGGTTGAGTTGAACGATCAGGCGATCCATATCCTCTGCCGACAAGGGCGGCACCGGGCGCACCGGAGCCAGACGCAAGAGAAGGACCGGCAGCCACGGCACCAGCAAACAGATTCCCACCGCAATGAGTAGATACAGCACGCGGATTCTCCTCTTCTGAGGTCAGTAGCCGAATGCGGTAGGTCCGGCGAGCCGAGCCGGACTTTGACTTAATAGTGCCGCTCGGCTCGCGGCACCTACCAAGTAGGTCCGGCGAGCCGAGCCGGACTTTGCCTCAACAAGTGCCGCTCGGCTCGCGGCACCTACCACATCGGCTACTGGTTCTCAATTCAGCGTTCGTCGTAGCCAGGCTTCCAGCCGAGCCGACAACGCCTCACGCACTCCATTGTAAAAATGATCGCCGTCCGCGATGGTTTCAACATGCAAGTTCTGGCGTTTCGTGGCCAGTTCCTGCACGGCTTGCGATGTCTCACGAAAGGCCATGTTATTCGCCACCTCAACACTGCCCAGCGTGATGAGCGTCGGGCAGGACACGCCGGAAACGAAGCGCAGATAGTTATAGCGTTCGTCCGGGCCGTACTTCTCTAGGAAGCCGCCTGCCGTGATGAGAAGCGGCAAAGGCAGTTTCACTTCGAGGATCGTCCCAGCCTGTCCATTCGCCGCGTACTGTTCCGCGAGCCGGTACGTTTGCAGGAAGTCCGCCCCTTCGGGACTGGAGCAAAACCAGGAGTACGACAGCCGTGGCGGAGAGATGGCTACGGCGCAGACCGGAGCATTCTGCGGTTCATGGGCCAGCGCGTAGAGGCACTTGATCGCGCCCATACTGTGGCCGAGCAACCCGAGACGCGGACCGACACGCTGGCGCAGCCAGGTTAACCAGGCGGCGACATCATGACGACAATGGTCCACCACTTCGTAGGCCGCTCCCTGCCGTCGTCCGCCGTGATCGGTCGAGGCCGTGCTGACTCCATCGTGTCCGCGCGTGTTGACACGCAACACCGCGCAGCCGAGAGAGCGCAAACGCTCGACGAGATCGTCGAAGAGCGAGGAGGTATAAAAATTGCCTCCTGTGCCGTGCAGGAAACAAAACGCATCGACGCCAATGGCTGACGAGATAGACCCGGATGGAGCCAGGAAGACGCCATCGAGCCGAAGGCCGTCGCGCGTGGTCGTCTGGACAAGATCGACAAGCATGGTACATTTCTCCGAAGCGGACTTCCATCCGTCCCTCGCCGAGTTTCTTCATTGTAAAGATGGCCCTCGATCCCGATTGTGTTTTCCGCTCTTGTCACCCCTTTCGCGGCAAAATTGGGCGGGTATCATGGGTGTCGATACCATCTCACCATCTCGCGGAGGTCCAACGCATGCGTCTGCCTCTTACCGCGTTCGTCGTTTGCGCCGCCCTGCCTCTTGTCGCTGCCGCCGAAACGCCACACGGTGCGTATTCTGTTGGCGTCGCCAAAATTGACATCACGCCTGCCTATCCGATTCGGCTCAGCGGCTTCGGCTTCCGGCGAACCGAGTCGGAAGGCGTCACGCAGCGCATCTGGGCCAAGGCGCTGGCCATCGACGACGGCAAGCCCGTCGTCATCATCACCGTGGACAATCTCGGCATTCCCAGCGCCATGACGGAAGCCGTCGCCGCACGGTTGGAGAAGAAAGCCAAGCTCCCACGCAATCGACTCGCGATCACGGCCAGCCATACGCACACCGCGCCCATGCTCAAGGGCGTCGCGCCGACGCTGTTTGGCATGCCCATTCCGAAGGATCATCAGGAACGCATCGACCGCTATACCGCCGAGTTGACTGACAAGCTGGAGAAGGTCGCCCTTGCCGCCCTCGCCGATCGCCAGCCGGCGCGTCTGAGTTGGGGCATTGGGCAAGTCGGTTTCGCCAAGAATCGGCGACGTCAAGGAGGGCCGGTCGATCACGATTTGCCCGTGCTGGTGGTGCGCGATCTCAAGGGCAAGGTGCGGGCGATTTATGTCAGCTACGCCTGCCATTGCGTGACGCTATCCAATAACAAGATCAGCGGCGACTGGGCCGGCTATGCTCAGGAACACATTCAGGATGCATTTCTGGGCGCAATCGCGCTCGTCTCGGTCGGCTGCGGCGCGGACGCCAATCCCAGTTCCGGCGTCACCGGCGACAAGGCCGAGATTGCCTCGCGTCAAGGGGCTGAAATTGCCGCTGAGGTGAAACGTCTCGCCGGTGGCTGGCTCGCGCCTGTCACCGGCTCGATCGCGGATACAGTGCGGCGCGTTGAATTGCCGCTGGCCGATCCGGTGGCGCGCGAGCAATGGGAGGCCAAGGCCAAACGCACCGACGCTATCGGCTATCACGCTCGCGTCAACCTCGCACGGCTCGACCGTAAGGAAGCGCTTCGCGACAAGATTGATTATTCCGTGCAAACCTGGCAATTCGGCGATTCGCTGGCGATGGTCTTTCTCCCTGGCGAAGTCGTCGTCGATTACTCGCTGCGACTCAAGCGCGAGTTGGACGGTCATCGACTATGGATCAACGCCTATGCCAATGATGCTCCGTGTTACATTCCCTCGGAGCGCGTGCTGCGTGAGGGAGGTTACGAGGGCGGTGGGGCGATGGTGTATTACGACTTGCCCGGTCCCTTCCGGTCGGGACTGGAGCAGAAAATCCTCGACGCCGCCCGCGTCCAACTTGACCAGCGGTTCCGCTCGCCGTTCGATGCGGACAAGACGGGCGGATTACGCCCGCTGTCCTCACGGCAATCGCAGGCCACACTCCACACGAAGCCAGGGCTGACCGTCGAATTGATGGCGGCCGAGCCGTTGGTCACAAGTCCCGTGGCAATCGATTGGGGTTCGGATGGCCGGCTGTGGGTCGCTGAGATGGTGGATTATCCCGCAGGCAGCAAGGGCGATTACAAACCCGGTGGACGCATCAAGATACTCGAAGACAGCGATGGGGATGGCCAATATGATAAAGCCACTATCTTTCTCGACCATATCCCTTTTCCTACCGGCTTGACCATTTGGCGCAATGGTGTTCTCGTGTGCGCCGCCCCGGACATACTCTATGCGGAAGACACCGACGGCGACGGCAAGGCCGACGTGATAAAGAAGCTCTACAGCGGCTTCGGTGCCGACAACTATCAGGCGCGCGTCAACAGTTTGGAGTACGGTCTTGATGGCTGGGTTTACGGTGCATGCGGGTTATTCGGCGGACGCATCCATTGTTTGAAGACTGACAAGCCGGTGTCACTTGGCAATCGTGACTTCCGCATCCGCCCCGATACCGGCGAACTAGAACCCGCCACCGGTCGGACACAGCAGGGGCGTGTGCGCGATGGTTGGGGCAACGCCTTCGGCTGCGATAACAGCACACTGTGCCGGCATTATCCACTTCCCGATCATTACCTGCGCCGCAATCCGCATATTGCTCCGCCCTCGGCCTCCGTCCTTGTCACGGATTATCCCGACGCGAACCGCCTCTATCCGCTCCGCCGGCAGGTGCAGCTTTTCAAACTTTCGGGGCCGGCCGGCCGCGTCACCGCCGCTTGCGGACTCGGCATCTACCGCGATGATTTGCTCGGCAAGGACTTCACCGGCGATGCGTTCGTGTGCGAACCCGTGAATCTGGTAGTCCATCGCATCCAGCTATCGCCGCGCGGCAGCACGTTCGCGGGCCGCCGCGCGGACGGCGAGAAGGCTTCCGAATTCCTCGCCTCGACCGACGGCTGGTTTCGGCCCGTGCAGGCGCGCACCGGCCCCGACGGCGCTCTGTGGATCGTGGACATGTATCGCTACGTCATCGAGCATCCGCGCTGGATTCCGCCGGAAGAACTAGCGAAAGTGGATGTCCGCGCCGGCAGCACGATGGGCCGTATCTATCGCATTCGGCCCAAGGATCAGGCGGCACGACCGATGCCGCGCCTCGACAAACGCGACACGGCTGGTCTGGTGGCGGCGCTCGATAGTCCCAACGGCTGGCAGCGCGATTTGGCCGGGCAGATGCTCCAGTGGAAGCAAGATCGTGCCGCAGTCCCGGCGTTGGAAAAATTGGCGACGAACAGCCCGCGTGCGCCGGCGCGCTTGCATGCTCTGTGTGTGCTGGATGGCCTGGATCGACTGCGATCTGAATTGGTCCGCAAAGCTCTGTCCGACACGCATCCCGGCGTTCGCCGTCATGCTGTCCGCCTTGCCGAGAAACATCTCGCTGATACGGCGTTGGCCTCGGTTATACCGGGTCTGGTGAAGGACGCCGACGCGCAGGTTCGCTTGCAATTGGCTTTCACCCTGGGCGAATGGCGCGACGCCCGCGCCGGCGCGACCCTAGCATCGCTGCTTCTGGCTCATGCCGACGACGCCTATCTGACTGCGGCCGTCCTCAGCAGTGTTCGCGCCGAGAATCTGGCAGATGTCCTTGCCGGCGTCTTCCGCGATAGAAGCAAGGCTCCGCCGGAACGGGCCGTGCGTGCCGTGTTGGAAACAGCGGTGGCCCTGGGCGATAGGAAAGTGCTGCCGCGTCTGTTGCGCGAAGTGACAACCCCGCATGATGGTCGCTTCGCGGCCTGGCAAATGGCGGCGCTGTCCGGCTTGCTTGAAGCGCTCAATCGGCGCGGTCAATCGCTCGATCGTGTGGCCGACGAACCGGCACGCGGCCAAATAGCCCGCATGCTCGATGCGGCTCGCCTCATCGCCTCCGACGCGCGTGCGGCTGAGAATAAGCGTTTGGCCGCTCTATCCCTCCTCGGTGGCGATCCCAAACAGCGCGATGCCGATCTCAAACTGCTCCGCGAACTTCTCGTACCGCGAAACTCCACCGCGCTACAAACCGCCGCCGCCGCTGCGCTGGGCCGCATCGCCGATGATCGCGTGCCCACGCTGTTGACCGCCGACTGGAGCGCCCATTCGCCATCTCTCAAGAGGCAAATCCTCGATCTACTCCTGAGCCGCGCCGCCTGGCAACGACAACTTCTGGATTTGATCGACAAGAAAATAATTCCGGCGGGGCATGTGGACGCTTCACGCCGCCAGCGGTTGCTCGCTCACCGTAACGAAAAAATCCGCGCTCGGGCCGCGAAGATTTTCGCCGGCGCGGTCAGTCCCGATCGCCGTAAGGTTCTCGATGCGTACAAGGAGGCGACGACGCATCCCGGCGACGGGCGGCGCGGCAAGGCCGTGTTCGCCAAAAGTTGCGCCGCCTGTCATCGGCTGGAGGATGTGGGCCACGCGGTCGGGCCGGACTTGCAAGCAGTGCCCAATAAATCGCCGCTCTATCTCTTAACGGAAATCCTCGATCCCAACCGCAATGTCGATACACGCTATGTCGCCTACACTGCCGTCACCCGTGCGGGACGAACCTTCACCGGCATCCTGGCCAGCGAAAGCGCGACGAGCATCACGCTTCGCAGTCAAGAGGGCAAGGAGCAAGTGCTTCTGCGCAGCGAACTGGATGAACTTCAGAGTACCAGCAAATCGCTGATGCCGGAGGGATTGGAGAAAGAGTTGTCGAAACAGGATGTCGCGGATCTCATCGCCTATCTGACCGCGCGGGAACCGCCGGCAAAGCGCAAGTAAGGGCATGCAAACGCTTGCTTGCATCGCAGGCTCGTTATACGATCATGTACCGAGAGAACCCGATAACTGAGGAATCCATGATGAAGCACATCGCCGCATCCATGACGCTGGCCGCATTACTCGTTGTCGTTCCCTTCGCGCGGGCGGCAGAAAAGCCTGTGGTCCTCGATGTCTGGCCCGGCAAACCTCCCGGCGAGACGAAGCCCATCGGCGAGGAGGCGATTCGTCCGGCGAAATCTCCCGTCGGTGCCATCAAGATCCTCAGCAACGTCAGCAAACCCACGCTCACCGTCTTTCGCCCGGCCAAGGACAAGGACACGGGCGCGGCCGTGGTGATCTGTCCGGGCGGCGCGTACAGTATCCTCGCCTGGGATCTGGAAGGCGAAGAGGTGGCGACCTGGCTGAACTCGATCGGCGTCACCGGCATCGTTCTCAAGTATCGGGTGCCGCGCCGCCCCGATCAGGCGAAGGACAAGCCGCCCATCGGCCCATTGCAAGACGCTCAGCGCGCGCTGAGCCTGGTACGCGGCAAGGCGAAAGAGTGGCACTTAGACCCAAAGCGGATTGGCATTCTCGGTTTCTCGGCGGGTGGTCATCTAGCCGCTTCGGCATCCACCAACTTCGATAAACGTGCCTACGAGTCGATGGATGAGATCGACAAAATCAGCTGCCGGCCCGACTTCACGGTTCTGGTTTATCCGGCTTATCTGGTGACAAAGGATAAAAAGGAGTTGAACCCGGAGATTCGCGTTCGCAAGGAATGTCCGCCGACCTTCTTCGCCCATGCCGGCAACGATCCCATCCCCGCCGACAATAGCGTGCAGATGTACCTCGCTCTTAAAGACGCCGGCGTTTCCGCCGAGCTACACGTCTACGCCACGGGCGGACACGGTTTCGGTCTGCGGCCCACGGATAAGCCGTGCAGCAAGTGGCCGGCGCGCTGTGAGGACTGGCTGCGCTCGCAAGGATTGCTCAAACGGCAATAACAGAATGAATTGTCAGCCCGCAGCGCCAGCAAGGGAACCCTTGCTGGCGCTGCGGGCTGGCAGGGGAAACGAGGAGGCAATTACCATGGCGGATGCAACACCTCAGCGCGAAAGCGTCCCCCTCGCTCATCTGGATGATTGGGAAGAATCCTTGCAAACACGCTATCCGTCCGACAAGCCGAAGGAGGCGTTCCGCGATTACCGGACGGAAGCGCACCCCAAGGTCACGGAGTTTTACCGTCTCAATCATCGCCATCAGACGCTCGATTTCGTGCTGGCGAAGAAGCGCGAATATCTGCCGCTGCGCCACCGGCGGATGGGCATGTGGGAGGCAATGGAGTTTCTCAACACGCTCGTCGATGACAGCGACCCAGACACCGAATTGAGCCAGATCGAACATTTGATGCAAACCGCGGAGGCCATTCGCCGCGATGGTCATCCTCACTGGTTCATCCTGACGGGGTTGATCCACGACCTCGGCAAGATTCTGTGTCTGTTCGGCGAGCCGCAGTGGGCCGTCGTCGGCGACACTTTCCCCGTCGGCTGCGCCTTCTCGGATCGTATCGTCTTCGCCGAGTTTTTTAGTGATAATCCGGATCGCTTACGGGATGAATATCAGACGCCTTGCGGAATCTACAAGGAAGGCTGCGGGCTGGATCGCGTGCATCTATCTTGGGGGCACGATGAGTATCTCTATCAGGTCATCAAGGACTATCTGCCGGAAGAAGCTCAGTACATGATCCGCTACCACTCCTTCTACGCCGGCCATCGCGAGGGAGCCTATGCGCATCTGATGAACGAACACGATCGCGCGATGTTTGCCGCCGTGCGCGCCTTCAACCCCTACGATCTGTATTCCAAGGGAGAATCGCGGCCCGACGTGGCCGCATTGCGTCCCTTCTACGAGAACCTGATTGCCGAATTCTTTCCGCCCGCGCTGTCGTGGTGATCCGCGACGGACAGTGAGCTATCCCATAATCGCTATGGATTGTCGGAGAATTTGCTTGGCTCGCGGATGGCTCGCGGGTAGACTTCATCTCATCCTACCAGCTTTCGGCCGGCCCAAGGGGGGCTGGGCCGACCGCTTTTGTCCCACCTACAACCGGAGGTTGTCCATGCGGAAACTTATGATCGTCGCCCTGGCCCTGACTTTCCTGCCCGGCGTGCTTCGCGCTGAGGAAAAGTCCAAACAGGCACCCAAAGTCGTCCTGCAATCGCCCGATGGCAAGAAATCCTATGACCTCGCTAAGCTGACGAAGGACGGCCCCGTTCTTGTACGTCTAACCTGCGCCTGCTCCGGCTGCGATCAGGAACTGCCCTACTTCCAGAAACTCCAGGCCGCCTACAACACCAAGGGATTGCAAACTATCGCTGTCTTCCGCGAAAAACCGGAAGCCGCCAGCAACTACACCGTGAAGAAAGACGTTAAGTTCTTGTGGATGGCCGATCCCAAGGGCGAATTGTGGAAGACGTTCGACACCAAGGTGATGCCGACGAATATCCTCATCGACAAGGGCGGTCGAATCGTCAAGGTCGTGCCCGGCTGCACCAAGGACGGCAAGAACGCCCAGGTGCTGTCCGCCGAGATTGCCAAGCTTCTCAAGACCACCGAAGCCCCCATCGCCGCGCGAAAGAAGTAAGACCGAACTAACCACAGAGACACAGAGACACAGAGAAGAGAATAAAAGCAGACTGGAGAAAACAGGAGGATTAATCTTCGTCGCGACCTGCTCCCCTATCTCTCCTGTTTTTCTTTTCTTCTCTGTGCCTCTGTGTCTCTGTGGTTAGTTCTTCGTTTGCTTCCGCCGTTCGGCTTGCACGATTGGCACCGCTAGCCTACAATCCGCCCTCTTCGTCTCCACGGCAGGGGGGCGAGGGAAGCCGTTCCAAGAGGCATGCGGAAGTCATGGATTCGGAACAGAACTCCCCACACGAGCGTTCTCCCGTCCGCCGATTCCTGCGCGGACTGGTGAATGTGGTGTGCCGCTATCCTCTGCCGGTACTCCTCCTCTCGCTCGGTCTCGCCGGCCTCTCCGTCTGGGCTGCCGGCACTCGCTTGCAGTACAAGACACAACGCAACGATCTCATCAGTCCCCGCAAAGATTATCAGCAGCGCTGGCGCGAGTACCTCGCCGAGTTTGGCGACGATGATGACATCGTCGTCGTCGTCAAGGGCGAGGATCGGCCGCGCATGGAAAAAGCCCTCGAAGCGCTGGCGGCCCAGGTGCAAGCGAAACCGGAATTGTTCGATCGACTGTTTTACAAGGTCGATCTGCGCTCGCTGCGCAATCGCGCCCTGATGTTTTTGTCCACCGAAGACATTCAGGCCATTCAGCAGCATCTACGCGATATGGGCTTGTTGCTTCAGATTGGTCCCATCGCCTGGCAAGGGCTGACGCTGTCCAGCTTGCTGAAGGAAGCCGAACAGCGCGCTGAGAGAATGAAACCGGGCGAACCGATGCGGCCGGGCGATCAGGAGTTGTTGACGCAGTTATGGAACATCACGCGCAACGCCAAAGATGTGGTCGCCGATCCTAAAAAATACAAGACGCCGTGGGGCAGCTTGCTGGCGCGTCCGCCGGAGCAAAAGGATCTATTGGCCGAGCCGCAGTATTTTTTCAGCGATCCTCCCGGCAGTGCTGCTACCGGGCAAACGCTGGCGTTTCTGTTGGTGCGGCCAATCAAGGAATCCGGTTCGTTCACGCATGCGCTCAAGAGCGTCACCGCCATCCGCGAAATTGTGGCCCAGACGCAACCCAACTATCCGGGCGTCGAATTCGGCGTCACCGGCTTGCCGGTGCTTGAAACGGACGAGATGACCGCTGCCTATCATGATACACGGTTGGCTTCGTGGTTGGCCATTGCCGGCGTCACGGTGCTGTTTTTCCTGGTCTATCGCGGCATCTGGTATCCGTTGCTGACCGTGGCGACGCTGCTCATCGGCACCGCCTGGGCGATGGGCTGGTTAACGATGACGGTCGGCCATCTGAACATTTTGTCGGCGACATTCGCCGTCATGCTCATCGGCATGGGCGATTACGGCGTCCTCTGGGTGATGCGCTACGAACAAGCGCGGAGGGCTGGCGCCGATGTCCGCGCGGCGCTGCTGCACACGACAACACACGTCGCCATCAGCAATCTGACGGCGGCGAGTACGCTGGCTCTCGCATTCTTCGCGGCCATGCTCGCCGATTTCCAGGCCGTCGCTGAATTGGGCTGGATTGCCGGCTGCGGCGTACTGCTATGCGCCTTCGCCTGCTTCACGATTCTGCCCGCGCTGCTCATGCTCTTTGATCGCCGTGCATCAATGCAGAATGCAGAATGCAGAATGCAGAATGAAAACAATCAAGAAACCCGGCAAATTGTGCCTTTCCTCCATTCTGCATTCTGCATTCCTCATTCTGCATTGAGGGATGATGCCTGGCTGCCTGGCCTGGCTCGTCGTGCTGGTTGGGTGGTCTTCGCGGGGCTGGCGCTGACGGTTGTTCTGGGTTATTTTGCCTGGCAGGGGGTGTCCTACGATCACAATCTGCTGCACATGCAAGCGAGCGACCTCGACTCCGTGAAATGGGAATTGACCCTGATTGAACATACGGCCGGCGCCAACTGGCACGCGGTCAGCTACACTTCGACACCTGAGGAAGCCCTGGCGCTGAAGGCACGCTACGAACAATTGCCGGAAGTGGCCCGCGTCGTTGAGGTCGCCTCGTTGGTGCCGCCGGATCAGGAACAAAAACTCACTCTCATATCCGATATTCGCCATCGTCTTCGGCATCTGCCGGCACGCGGCAAACTCATTAAGCACGCCCGGCCGAAAACTCAGGACTTGCTCGATCGCCTAACGAGTCTGGCGGAAAGACTTCAGCCGTTGGCCGGCGCCGCATGCACCGCGAAGGGCGAACCGACTCCGTTGCTGGCGGACCTGCGCGATAGCGTGCGCAATCTGCGTTTGCAGCTGATGATCCTGCCGACGGCCACGGTCGAGGAGCGTCTGCAAATCTTCGAGCAGCGCTTGGCCGGCGATCTCGCCGAGGATCTGCATCGCTTGCGCGAGGTCGCCACGCCCGCGCGCATCACGCTCGCCGACCTGCCGCCCGATTTGCGCGTTCGCTATGTCGGTCAGAGCGGCAAGTGGCTGCTGCGCGTCTTCGCCAAGGAATCGCTGTGGGAGTTCCCGCAGCTCGATCAGTTCACACAGCGAATTCACACCATCGATCCCAGCGCCACCGGCAAGCCGTTCGGCACGGTGGAAGGACTCAAGGCCATGAAGAGCGGCCTGGAGCGCGCGGGTATCTACGCCTTCCTTGTCATCGTGGCCGTGTTATGGATTGACTTCCGCAGCTGGAAGCGCACGGCGGTTGCCGTGGCTCCGCTGGTGATGTCCGTGCTGTTCTCGCTGGGCATTTTGGGGCTATTCGGCGTGCCGCTCAATCCCGCCAACATGATCGCTTTCCCGCTCATCCTCGGTGTCGGCGTCGATAACGGCGTGCATGTATTGCACGATTATCTGCTGCGTCGCCGCAAGCAATGCTCGACCATCAGTTACGCCATCGGTCGCGGCGTACTGGTCAAGGCGCTGACGACGATGATCGGCTTCGGCACGCTGATGATCTCCAGCGAGCGCGGTTTGGTGGGATTGGGATTGATTCTGACGCTCGGCGTCGGTTGCTCGATGCTGACCGCGCTCGTCTTCCTGCCGGCGATACTGCACCTGCGCACGCCGCGCCGGACGCCGGCCGTCCTGCCGATGGAGACGCCGGCAGAATCTTCGCTGGCAGCCTGAGCGCTAGATAAGAAGGTGGGCTATGTGTTGATGGCACAACCTTGACGCTGCGGTCCTTGCGCGAGATGATGCCAATTATTTGATGGGCGGGAGTGCCTATTCGCTGGAGGACAGGTGATGTGGCGCGTGATTTTGCGCATTTCGTATACCAGTGATATAGGGTCTGGACTACGCAATAATGTCGTGCCAATTTTGCAAGCTCTTGGCCTTCACCACACCGCGACCGGCACTTTCGAGTCCCCCGCCGTGGACCGAGTTCAAGCAGCGACTCACTTATCGCGAGTCCTGCAAGCTATTGCTAGTCCTCAGCAATTCCCTGAAGTTCACGCTCAAGCTGTCCTGAAACATCTTTGGGTGTACATAGATCTAGTAGTTTAAGCGAGGGGCGAGAGACCGAGACGAAAACCTAGGGGAGATGAACATGTCTCAATTCTACATTATCAACGAGAATACGGAAGATACGTTTGAATCCACCGATAATCTTCAGAACGCCATCCAATTGGCTAGGGAAGTAGCGAGACAGGGACAAGCTGGCGACCCGGTTTCCATTCTTGAAAGCGGGGGCAAGGCTGTCAGGCAGTTTGTACTTATGTCAGATGGGACGGTAGCAGAACAGGCGATCGCTCGCCAAGTCAAGCCTTGATCCTCTTCATCGCTCGCCGAGTCGGGATCATGTTTCGGCTCGAATCATCCTCCCAAGGGGACCGGCACGGACTCCACCAGCGGAGGCCAATGTAAGCCAACGGATCAAGCGCCTTCCAAGAAGCTGTCGCGTTTACGCGATGGAGTAGTCATCTATTTTACACCATTCCGCCGTCGCTGGCGTGCTTCGACCCGCATTCTTGGCGCCGCCTAACTTGAGAGCGCCCTCTCTCCTTGATAGGATAATCATTTCCACGGTTCCTTGAAGACGCGGGCATCGCTCTCCCACCGTGCATGCACCTATTTGGATACGACGATGAGCAGCAACGGTACCCCCAAAGACCCCGACGATTTCTTCTCCGAAACGCGGATGACCTTCGGCGATCATATCGAAGAACTACGCATTCATCTGTGGCGCGCGATCGCCGGCTTTGCTGTCGCTCTCTTCCTGAGCTTCTTCATCGGCAAGGCCGCCGTCGATTTCATCACCGCCCCCGTCAAGCAGCAACTCCGCGCCTTCTACAACCGCCGCGTCGAAAAGACCATGAAGGATCTTCAGAATGATCCCAACCTCATGAAGGTCAACGAGCCGACAGGCTTCATCAAGGTATATTTCCGCCGCGATCAACTGCAAGCCGTCCTCAAGAACGAGCCGGCCGAGAAGATCGATCAAATCAAACGGCCCCTCCTTGTCGGCGACGAGAAGAAAACCGAGGAGAGTTCGACCCTCGATAAACTGATCGGTCGTACCGGCGACAAGGAGAAACCGAAAGACGACGAGGAAATCGTTAAGATGAGCGATCTCGTCGGTCTGTGGATGTCGCACGGTGAGCCGCTCAAGGAGACGGGACTGCTGCAAGAAGCGACGCGCATCGTCGGCGATTTCGACAGTATGGCCACACTGAACGTGATGGAAGCGTTCATGGTGTGGTTCAAGGTGTGCATGGTTTGCGGCTTCATCCTCGGCAGTCCGTGGATCTTCTGGCAAATCTGGATGTTCGTGGCGGCGGGGCTTTATCCCAACGAGAAAAAACTGGTCCACGTCTATTTGCCGGTCAGCCTTGGCCTGTTTCTGGCCGGCGTGCTGTTGTGCGAGTTCCTGGTTATCCCGCGAGCTATCGAAGCGCTGTTGTGGTTCAACGAGTGGCTGGGGCTCAAACCGGATTTGCGGCTCAACGAATGGCTTAGTTTCGCCATCTTCATGCCGCTCGTCTTCGGCCTGTCCTTCCAGACGCCGCTCGTCATGCTGTTCGCGGCCCGTCTCGGCGTCGTCAACGCCGACACCTTCCGCAACAAACGGCGCTACGCCTGGATGGGGCTTGCCGTTTTCACGGCCATCATCACGCCCACGCCGGACGCTCTGACAATGATGTTTTTATTGGTGCCCATGTGCCTGCTATTCGAGTTAGGCATTTGGCTCATCAAGATGACGCCGAATGAGCCGGACCTCGATGCGGATGTGCCGGACTCCTCGGAGGAAATGATTGAGGTGTAAACATTTCCGCATCCGTTTATCCGGTGGCCCTTGTGGGAGCTGGTCCCGGCAATCCGGGTCTGCTGACCTTGCGTGCGGTGGAGTTGCTCGCGCGGGCCGATCTGGTTCTGTACGATCGGCTCGTTCCCGTTCGCTTGCTGGATCACGTCCCGGCATCGGCTCAGCGGATTTGCGTCGATGCGCTGCATGGTTCGCATCCCGAACGCTGGCCGGAAATCTATCAGATTATGATTGATGCGGCGCGTCAGGGGCAGCGCGTCGTGCGCCTCAAAGGTGGCGATCCGTTTCTGTTCGGTCGCGGCGGCGAGGAAGCCGAGGCACTGCATCAGGCTGGCATTGCTTATGAGGTGGTGCCCGGCGTGACGGCAGCGCTGGGCGCGGGCGCGTTCGCCGGCATCCCATTGACGCATCGCCAGCACGTCAGCGCCGTGGCCTTCGTCACCGGCCACGAAAAACCCGACAAGACCGATAGCTTTCTCGATTGGCCGGCGCTGGCGCGCTTTCCGGGAACCTTGGTCATCTACATGGGCATGGCTCGTCTGCCGCACCTCGCGGAAATGCTCATCGATCACGGTAAGGCAGCGGACACGCCGGCGGCGGCCGTTCACTGGGCGACGACCGGCCGACAGCGCACGGTGACGGCGACGCTGCGCGAACTACCGGCGGCAGTGCGTGAGGCGGGGCTGAAAGCGCCGTCGCTGCTCCTCATTGGCTCCGTGGTCTCTCTGCGTGCGCAACTGGCCTGGTTCGAGACACGGCCGTTGCTGGGCCGGCGCGTGCTGGTGACACGCCCTCGTCATCAGGCGGCGGAGATGGTCACGCGATTGGAGGAACTCGGCGCGGTGGTGTCGCTGTTGCCGGCGGTTGAGATCCGCGAACCGGCCGACTGGACGGCGGTTGACCAAGCTCTGACGAACTTGTCGTCCTATCAGTGGCTCGTCTTCACCAGCGCCAACGGCGTGGACGCGCTGATCCGGCGTCTGCGCCAGACCGGACGCGATCTGCGTGCCCTCGGCTCGCTTCGCCTTGCCGTCATCGGTCCGGCGACGGCGGACGCTCTGCGTCGCTATCACCTGGAGCCGGATCTCATTCCGTCCGCCTACGATTCCGAGAATTTGGCTGCGGCCTTGAAGGAACGCGCGGCTGGTCAGCGCGTGCTGCTGGCGCGAGCGGATCGAGGGCGAGAGTTGTTGCGCGAACAGTTGGCGGATGTGACCGAGGTCGAGCAGATTGCCGTCTATTCTCAGGTCGATGCCGTCGAGCCAGGGGCGGAAGCGCTTGAAGCGTTGCGGCAGGGAGAGATCGATTTCGTGACGCTGACCAGTTCCAACATCGCGCGGTCCCTGATTCGCGGACTCGATGAGGCTTCGATACAGCGAATTCACTCCGGCGCGGTGCGCTTGCTGAGTATCAGTCCCGTGACCAGTACGGCGATCCGCGAACTGGGTCTGCCGGTGGCGGCGGAAGCGCGGGAATATACCGCCGAGGGGGTGGTGCAAGCGTTGCTTGATTTGGCGCGACCAGAGAGTAAGGAAACACAAAACGCGAAGGACTAGACTTTTTTCATATAAGAAGCCCTAACGCCATGAGGTAGATTCCGCTTGCCGAGCGGGGCCTGTTGGGGCAAGATTCCGCTCGGCAAGCGAAACCTAGCGCTCCTCTGTCGCCGAACTTGGATTCGGCGCGACCACCTCTATCCCGCCGCTACTCAAAGTCATATACGGTGACGGCGACCCCGGCCCCACAGAGATGCTCCTCGATGAGCGGTTCCACCTTGGACCATTCGCCGCCAGCCAAGCCACAGCCAATGCGCGGCATGTGGACCGACGCTCCCAATTCCTGCGCCTTGACAGCGACTTGCTGGAGACAGGTAGCGACAGCCTCGTAGCGGATTGGCGGACCCGAACTGCCCCGCTTGATGCCCCGCTGCCCCACCATGTTGGCCACCCAGATGTACGGCTCGACCTGAACGAACTGCACGGCCCCAAGATGGAGACCGCCCTGTTTACCCGCTGCGTGCCATGCGCGATATTCGGCCTCCGGTTGCTTCCATCGGCGCGAGATGGCGAGGACGAAGCCCTTGCCCCAGCCGCCGATGTCGTTGCAGACGTGGCAGATGATCTTGACTCCCTTCGCTTGGGGGCAGGTGGCATCGCCCTTGATGTATGTAATGCTGCTCATGCACGTCTCCCCTTTCTCGCCGAACGCTCCAGTTCACCTGCCGGAGCCGCATCAGGTGCGCTGTGGTCACGAAAAGCTTACCTGCTTCCCCGGTCAGGTGCAGCGCCTGGTGGGCCGCCTGACGGGGGCGGCAGGTAGTTCAGCACCTTGACCTCGTGGACGTCCATGTACATTGTCCATCCCTCGGGAAACGGGGACGGGTTCTCCTTGGTCCCGCCGGGATGGTGTTCGGTCCCCAGCACGCCGCGCACCCGGACGCGGACCCGTAGTTTGAGGCGGGCCAGTTGGTCCGGTTCGCGGCCGTGGTCGGACCCGTATAGTGCGCACGTCTGGCCGCCGAGGAGTTCGAGGCAATAGCGGTAGATGAACTTCGGGTGGACCTTCAGTTCCCCCTCCAGAGTCAATAGTTTGGGTGCTTTCGGCTCGTCACCTGTGACTGTACCACCGAGGACGGCCGTACCGACCACCACGGCCCCGGCCGTGGCTGCCCTCATCGCAGAACGACGACTCACCTTCTCCATCTCGCCCTCCTTCGCTGAACCAGGGCTGCGCGTGCGAGGGTTGGCCCCTGCAACGTCAGGCCGAGTATTTTGAACTTGGATTAGTAGAGTCTGTCCCCGAAGGGTGTTTTCTGTTAGGGAGCGGTTTTTCGAGCCGTTGCTTGACCGCTCCCTAACGGTCGCGGCTCGGAAATACTCCCTTAGGGGACAGACTCTTAGCAGCGTTGTCAAGTGCGGGTTCTTCGGCGCTTCTTGAGGGCCTACCCCTCGATTCTCTCAGAGGCACTAACTTTATGAGGCGTGGGCGGCGTGTTTCAAACTGAACAGTCCTGGAGAGACGCTCTCGTTTTGGCGAGCCTCCCGCGTGAGCGGGGGGAGGGTTCACTGTATCCTCCCCCCGCTCACGCGGGAGGCTCG
>DATNCY010000291.1:0-5236 GCA_035553375.1 Gemmataceae bacterium | reverse complement strand
CTCCGGTGTGGGCGGGTTCTGGATAGCGTAGGGCCGTTGTGGGATCGGGAAATCTAATTGTCGTTGACCTGCGAACGAGTCAGACCGGATCGGGAAATCCAGTTGTCGTCGGGCGGGATATACAGTTGTCGTCCATCAGAGGGGAGAGAACACTAAAGGGTCTGGACAGCACGATTGCGACGCCTAACGCGGCGCGGGAGCGCGCGTATCCGAAGAGCATCTCAATCGCACCGCGAGCGAGACGCGAACTTTTTTGACACCGACAGCCAAATCGCCGTAAAGCCAATAATCACAGGCCATTGCTGGATAAGAGAGAGCGCGACTCTCTAGAGACATTTTGGGAGTAGTTCGGGGAGCGTCTCACCTGGGGAGCCTGACCATCGGAAGCGGATCTTCCAACCCAGCAGTTAACACGCGACGCCGAGAGTGCAAACTCCCGGCGTCCGCCGTTTCTACGCCCTTTCCCACGTTTCTATACCATTGGGCCGACGATCTCGGCCTCTCCCCTGCCCCAACGAGAGCGACCGCTCTTCGCCAAAACAGCGTCCTTTTCGCCAACCATCCTCCCGATTTCGGCCGCAAACTCTCCCACGCTGGGCCTCCCTACCGAGACACCGAGTTAGCTCATCCATCCGTTCGGCAGCCATTGATGCGGAACAGTTGGGCGCATCATGGCATACCAAACCGCCCCTCCAGCAGACGAGGGGAAAGAAGGGTCCGCAACTCGATTTGGCAGTCCGTGGCAGACCGGGGCAGGAAAAACGGGGGCGTGCGTGAACAAAGATATACATTCGGAGACTCTACCGCTCTCCAGCACGCGGGGATTTATGCCGGCAGAGTTGTCGCCACAGACGACGTTGCTTGCGCCAGTCGAAGGCGGCGGCGATCGGCATCAAGTCGGCCAGGATGATGGGATCGCGACCGCGTTGAGTGAGCGGTAGAAACAATAACGCTTCCTGAAGGTCCGGGGCCAGATACAGCAAGTTGACGATCTGGCTGACCCGCGCCCGCGTCACATGACCCACGGTCGCCAATTCGCTGTAGCTGGCGACCTGTCCGGTGCGGACCAGTTCGTCGAAGCGCAGGGCCAGGGCCATCAGCCGGGACACACGCGGCACACGACCCGGCGGCAGCGCTGGCGCCTGGACGCCTGCGCGCATCTCCTTGCGGCTACCGTGGCCCGTACGGTGGAAATACACCGGCAACTCGATCGTCATCGTCGTACTCATGCGCTGAACTCCTCGCTATCGCGATCCAGCAGGTCGCCGGCCAGCGTCTTCAGACCCAACGGGTGAAACGTGATCGATACCTTGCCCTGCGCGCCGTCATAGTCCACGCGCGACACCAACAAGCCGACAACGCGTGCCTGCTCGGCAGGAGTCATTGTCTCCCAGGCCGGATCCAGTCCGGCCAACGCGCGCGTGGCCTCGGCCTCGTCCAACCGCTCCTGCTGCACCGCTTCTCTCTGCGTCCGCAGGCGCGCGATCCGTTGCTCGACGTGACCGACACGCTCCTGTAACTCAGCCAGACGCGACAGCATCCGGCCATTGGACTCACCTGAGCCGACCTCGATCAACAACCTCCGCAGTTCGCTCTGGCCACGAAGCAGATCCCGCTCCAGCCCGCTGCGTTCGGACTCCCATTCGGTCAGGCGGCCCTCATCCTGCTGGCGCACCTGTTGCAGCACCTGGTGTAATACCTGGGGATCGCGACCCATCTGCTGAATCTGACCGATCACCACTTGTTCGATCTGGGCGGCGGGAACGGACTTGGAGGGGCAGGTCTGCCAGCCACGCTTTTGGGCGGCCGAACAGACATAGTAGCGATAGCGTTGGCTGCCCTTGCGTGTGGTGTGCGCCGGCGTCATGGCGCAGTCGCACGGCACACAACGCAACAGACCCTTGAGCAACGAGGAGAAACGGTGCAGGCTGGGAGCGCCGATCACGGGACCGTGGCTACGCAACAACGCCTGCACATGCCCGAAGGTGTCGGCATCAATGAGGGCGGGCTGTTCGCCCTCGTGGATCTCGTCCTTGTACCGCACCTTGCCGGCATAGACTACGTTGGTCAGCAGGCGATGCAGGCTCGTCTTGGTGAAGGGTCGGCCAGCCCGTGTGCGGCCCTGACGGGTCTGCCAACTCTTGCTCAGCCAGCCACGCCGCTCCAACTCCTGCACCAGCGGCAACAGCGACTGCTGTTCCAGGTACAAGGCGAAGATGGCACGCACACGCACCGCCTCTTCTTCATTGACTAGCAACCGGCCACCACGCGGGTCGAGATCATAGCCCAGCAGCGGCGTGCCTCCCGTCCATTTGCCCTTGCGCCTTGTGGCCGCCACTTTGTCGCGGGTGCGTTCGGCGATGATCTCATGCTCAAACTGAGCGAAGGACAACAAGACGTTGAGGACGAGTCAGCCCATCGAGGTGGCAGAATTGAACTGTTGGGTGATCGACACGAAGGAGACGCCTTGCTGCTCGAACTTCTCCATCATCTTGGCGAAGTCGAGCAGCGAGCGGCTGAGGCGATCGACCTTGTAGCAGACGACCAGATCGATCTTGCCCGCTTCGATGTCGGTCAGCAGGCGTCGCAGGGCCGGCCGTTCCATGTTGCCGCCGGTGAAGCCGCCGTCGTCGTAGCGTTGGGGCAAACAGGTCCAGCCCTCGTTGGTTTGGCTGCGGATGAAGGCTTCGGCGGACTCGCGTTGGGCATCCAGCGAGTTGAACTCCTGTTCCAATCCTTCCTCGGTGGACTTGCGCGTATAAACGGCGCAGCATACCAGCGGCAGCGTGGCCGCGGCTTTCTTGGCCTGATGGTTCATGGTGTCTCCTTGTTGTTGAGGGTATTACGGAAAAAATGGTAGCCATTGCAGTGGCTGCCGGTGATGGCCTTGGCCACGGCGCTGAGGGAGGGAAAGACGGTGCCGGCATAGGCGAAGCCGTCGGTAAGCACCTTGACGTGCAGTTGCTGTCCCTTGTAAGGACGTGTGAGGATGGTGCCTGGCGGTGGCATACGCGGATCGGCCACGGACGGCGTCGGTGCGACGAGGGCTTGAGGCCATAGGCGTTAACTTAACGCTTGGAAGCTCGTGCGTAGGCCATTATCGTTGTAGGGATGAAACCCAATGCACGCTATGAAGAGCTGGACGACTGGGAACTCGTGTGCCAGCACCTGCCCTCTGGCTGGAAGGAGCAAGCGCATGCCCTGGGTGCCCTGCGCCGAACCCGAGGCTTCCCCGATGCCTCCGTCCTGTTGCGAACTCTCCTGGTCCACCTCGCTGGCTGCTGTTCCCTCAAGGAGGCCCTCACCAACGCCAAAGTCGCCGGTTGGTGTGACGTCTCGGCCGTGGCTCTGTTCAAACGCCTCTGCGCCGCCGAACACTGGTTGCGTTGGATGGCAGACCAACTCTGGCAGCGTCATCCAACGCCGTCGTTGCCCAATGGCTATCGGGTCCGCGCCATCGACGCTACCACGGTCAGCGTACCGGGCAGCATCGGCACCGACTGGCGGCTCCACTTCGGCATCAACCTGGAGACCTTGCAGTGCGACTTCTTCGAGGTGACCGACGCCCACGGTGGCGAGACCTTTCGGCGTATCCCGGTGGCCCAAGGCGACTTGTTGTTGGGCGACCGCGTCTACGCCACGCCACCGGGAATCGCCCATGCCGTCCAAAGGGGTGGCCACGTCCTGACGCGGGTCAACCACAAGGCATTGCCACTGTTCGACTTCAGCGGCAAGCCATTTCGACTGGCCGAACGTCTGCGCTCGCTCAAGGTGGGACAGTGCCGGAAGTGGTCTGCCTTGATTTGGCATGGCTCGTGCGCGTATCCAGGGCGATTGGTGGCGGTCAAACGAAGTCGCTGGTCGGCCTGTCTGGAGCGTCGGTCGTTGCGGAAGCGGGCCGCCAAGAAGCAAAAGCGGTTGTCGAAGACAGCGGTATCTCTGGCGGGGTACTTCTACGTGTGGACGGACGTGCCGGCGGCCGTGCTGGACGCGATGGCCGTGCTGGACTGGTATCGTTGCCGCTGGCAGATCGAGCTTTGTTTCAAGCGGATGAAATCGATCCTCAAATTGGGAGAGTTGCCCAAGCGAAGGCAGGATAGTTGTCGGGCTTGGTTGCACGGGAAACTGTTGGTGTCGTTGCTGCTGGAACGATTGCTCGACGCGGCCGAGCATTTTTCCCCCTGGGGCTACGCGTTGGACGCCGCAACGGAGTCGATGGCGTGAAGTGCGTTTCTTGTACCGCGAAGTGGTCACGGCCATCGTGCCGCCCTCGGGGCTAACCAAGATCATGCAGCGTTGGAAGGAGATCACACGCGACCTCGCTGATACACCCAGGAAACGAACGCGACAATCCTTAAGTTAACGCCTGTGGCCGCGGTCCCTCACCGGAACATCTGCGGTTGCTGCGAGCGTTGGCCGTGCTGGAGTGGAGCGATCGCGCCGAGGCAGGCGAGCATTTGCGGCGTCTGGCCGAAGGCGCTCCGTCGGCCTCGTTGACTCAGGCAGCCAAAGCAGCATGGCAACGCCGTAAACGCTAATGTGATTCTCCACCAGCTTCGGCATTCCAGTCGTTCTCGTAGGCTCCCGGGCCGAGGATGTGCTTGCAGACTGCCTTGACGAGCGTGCGGGCGATGGTGATGGCTCCATCGGGGTCGTGCCCGCGGCGGTCAATGGCCTTCTGCCACGCGAGGCGGATATGTTCCGAGTCCACCACGACAAGCGTCTTGGCAACGACCTCCTCGGCCGGCGTCATGACGGGCTGTTGCAAGTAGTCGAGGGCGGGTTGGAGGGCGTCGGCGACGAAATCCCGGCGAGGTGCCCAGCCGCCCAGCTGCTGCGACCGCTGGCGTACTTCCAGCAGGGGCGTGTCCTGCTTCAGGAAGGCGGGCAGCAGCTGGAATAGCCGGCAGCTTCGAGTGCCTCGTTCGCCTGGCTGACGACCGCCTCGAAGGCATCGTCGCCGCGGGCCATGATCACGCCTTCCTGGAGCTGCCAGCCGCCCCCGAGCTCCCGAAGGGCCGAGTTGATCTCGTACTCAAAGGTCAGGGCTTTGACAGATGGTTCGCCGAGGTCGTCCGGCCTCGCTGTAGCCAGGTCGGCTCGGATGGCTTCGACGATGTCGTAGACCTTATACCACTCGCAGTTGTGGACGTGCCACTCGACCTCGCCCCAGACGTTCGGGTATTCGGACCAGTTATTCGGGTCGGGCCGCTTGCGGAGGACGTGGCACACGAGG
>DATNCY010000290.1:0-47171 GCA_035553375.1 Gemmataceae bacterium | reverse complement strand
GCATCGGCGGAGCGGACTTCGAGGTCGGCGGGCAGGTCCACATCCAGCGTCTTGACCGCGCCTTGGAGAACGCGATAACGCAGCCAGGCGGTCAACTGACTCGCCTCCAGATGCAGATCCCATAGATACGCGGCTTGATATTGCACCCGCGCGGGCTGAATCGGTTGGGCGGCTTGATACCAGTTCAGATGCACCGGCTTGGGCAGACTTCCCAGGTCTACCTCCAGGCGTTTCTGTGCGCCGTTATCGATCCTCCGCTGCGCACCTTGCTTGACCAGGGCTTGCGTGTCGGCGACGCCGGGCGGAATGTGCCAGTTCAATCGGCTTCGCACGAGCGGCGGCACGGTGAACAAGACATGGCGATCCTCGGCCGTGCCCGCCACCAGCGCGCGGAACCGCAATTCAATCTTATGGCGGCCAAGCCCACGCACCTTGAGCGAATATCCGGCACGCGGAGCCGGCAGTGCCAAGGGATCGGCCGGAGCGCCGTCGAGCCAAACATCACCGACGAGTTGAACGCCGTCCAGCGGCACCGACAGCATGACCGCTTCGTCGCTGAGGCACTGCACGGAGAAGACGGCGGCGAACTCGGCCTGGTTATCCACGAGTTTGCCTTCATAGGAGGCATCAAGCAGGACCGCCTGCGGCCCCCCGGCGACAAGCGGAGTGGGACGGGCCAACGCCTTGAGGCGATCGAGGAGATCGGCCGGCGCCAGCACCGTCTGGTTCTCCGGGGCGTCGGCCGATTCGGCCACCAGATAGACAACGATCGGCGCGGGTGCGGCGGCGCGGCCATTCCAGCCAAACACGGCGAGCAGGAGGACAACGGCCGTGGCAGGGTTGGCTACCACGCTTTTTAGCTTACGGATTTGCGTTTTCGGATTTCGCGTGGAATGAGTGACCGCTTTCAGATACCACACGCCCGCGCCGCCGCAGCCGGCGAGCAATGGCCACCAGGCGAGGTTTCGCAAAGCGTTCGGCAGCCACAGGACACCCAAGCCCGCCAGCCCCAACGTCATGAAGAGAAATGTCCGACGCCAGCGGACGGAACCCCGGCGAATGAGCCAGAAAAACAGAACCAGCAGGAGCGTCAGTCCCAGTCCCAGTCCCATCACCCCATCCCGGCGGACGACGATCAACCTATCGGTTGTCAAGCCGTCCACCGGCTCCCATTCATTCCAGTCAGCCGGGTCGGCGGCGAAGCCCAGCAGCGGCGCGGGCGTAGCCGCGGTCGTTGGGCTGTTCTCCGGACGCAGCCAGTCCAGGGCGGAGCGGAAGCGGCCCGAAGAGTCCTGCCCCCATGTGACTGCGGCAGCGATGGCACGCTCCAATGGTTCGGAGAGCGGCTCACGAATGGCCGACCTGTGTCGGGAGGAGGTGGTCAACAGGATCGCCGAGCGCGCGGGCACGGCGACCAGACCGCATTCGGCCCAGGGCGGCGCAGCGCCGGCGGACAACGGTTTGATCGTCAACGGCGTATTCAGGCCGATCCCCGCCTCGCGCAAAGCGAGTGCATCCACAACCAGAGGATGACTTTCCTTGAGGTAAACAAAGGCGAGATCCCTTACCACCTCACGCAAGGACGCCACCTGATCGGGACGGCTGCGGCGCAGTACATCCGCGGCTTGGGCAAGAGCTTCGCGTGTATCCGCACGCGAGTCGCTTAGCAAGGGATTGAACCGTGTTTCCTCGCCGGGGAGACGGAACAGGTCCGATGCTTGACGGGATAACGCGATCGACTCGTCCTCGTCATGACCGCCCGGAATGGGCTGGTAATGCTCATCGTTCAGCGGAATCAGATTGGAAGGCAAGCGCCAGCTGCGCCGGAACGCGAGCGGCGTCACCGGCAGGATGGGCGCGGGAGCCTCAAGCGCTTGCCACGGCCGCCAACTGGGGACCGTGCGCGTGTAAACGATCGTGAAACGATGCACGGTCTCCCCGGCGGCCGCATCGCCGCGCCCCGGCACGGGCAAGATCAACTCTTCCGCATCGCCGGAGGCGGTACGCTCATTGTTTCGCGGCGGCGAAGGAACAGCGCGGGGTAGCCAATGGCCATCGACCTGAACGGCCAGAGCCTGGGAACCGGACGGCAAACGCAGCGGTAACGTGCGCTGTTCCCAGTTGGCGACCTGGAAAGAAAAGTGATGCTGCAAGACACCGCCCGCGCCCACCGAAGTGATGAGGCGAGCGCGATCAATCACGGCCACGGCGGCGCGATCCGCCGCCCGCGCCTGCCCCCACAAGGCCAGGGCGACATCATTTTGACCGTAGCGGAAGGTTCGCCACGGCGTCGTCCCATCTACGCTCGTGGCAACCGCTTCACTCAGACCGATGCTTCGCAACTGCACGAGATCGGCTCCGGCCAGGTGCAGCGTGACCTCGCCCTCCATGCGGCCCGCGCCAAGAACGACCGGCAGCGGGACGTGCCAGCGATTGTCACGCGGCTTTAGATGGCGTGTGGCATGCAGACGAAGAGGCTCGCGCGCCCGCAGCGGCCGAGCCAGCGACAGCCGCCAACGCTCACCAACCGGCCGGGCGGCATGCAGCGTCGCCGCTTGCAAAGGACTGCGCGCGGCCAATCCCTGTAAGCCGCCGGCTATCTCCAGGGCGTACTGTCGTTCGGCGTGGAGAACACGATTGCCTCTCGCCTCACCGCCTGGGCTGACCGATTCATTGCTCCACGTCCACGGCTCGCCATCGCTGTCCGACAGGGATAGGTCAATCGTCCTGGGACTGCCAACCTCGGCTTCGAGCAGCAAGTGCGTCTGCACGGCGGCTTGCCCCGAAGCGACGAATACCTCGCTGGTGCATTTGGCCCGCAAGCGCGGCGGCCTCGGCCGGACGAGCAGCGTTCCCGACGGATTATTACCTCTATAGCGATAGAAATATTCCGGTAGCTGCTGACCCCACGGGCCATCATTCTCCGGCTCCGACCGTTGCGCGGTCGTATGCACGTCCAGATGGAACAGTCGCTCATCGCAGTCCAGAGCCAGAGCGCCTTCGCGGAAGCGCGCGCCCAGCGGCACCGCATCGGGGAAGGGCAGCGTTCGGTCTGTGAACGGCCCACTCCAGGCCGGCCGTAGATGAACGGTCAACGTCGGTACACGCGCGCGGGCCGGAGCGGCGGGATGGGCCATCCCGTCACTCGAACTATCCGGCGGCTTGCCCTCACGCCGCGCCTGCTCCGCGCAAACCAGCGGATGCGTGAGATCGACGTACAGCGTCGATCGGCCCGCCGCCGTGCGGACCCGCGAACCGCGTAGCAGATTCCCCGGACTCATCTCGATTCGTTCCAGGGTCCAACCGGCCGGCAGCAGCACAGGCAACTCAAAGAGTTGCCCATGACTGACCTCGTAGCCAATCTGCAAGGTCAGCGTCATGCCGCCGGCATCGCAGCGCCACCAGGCCATTTGGCGAGCGCGGAACTCGACGCCGTAGGCTTGGAATCGTGCCTTAGGCCGGCGCGGTGCCGCGTTCGCCGCTGAGCCTTCCGGCCCCAGACCGCCGCCCAACAGCGTTAGATGCTGCATGCCGATCCGGCGCTCGCCGCCGCTCTCACTGATCGAGTTTATCAGCCGGAAACCGCCAGGGTTCCAGCTTTCGACGCGCAGATCGGGATGCAGCCACAGCGCGAGCGTTTCGCCGCTCGGCACGCCACCGACCAGGCGCAGGCCGGGACTCCTCCAGGCGACGGTGCGTGAAGGGCCGGCCGGCGACCCCGCCCGACTCAGCGGTGCCAGGCAGAAGATTTGCCATGTCCCTTCGCGGACCGGCTCGCGCAAACGGATCACCAGACGCGAAGGCGAATTGCCGGCACCCGCCTGAAACGAGCAACCATCCACGTTCGGGCCAGCCACCTTGCGCAGACGCAGCTCCGGATCGCATTCACAGACCAATTCGCGGACCTCGCGCGTCCCCCCTTCCAACGTCAACTCAAACGTGGCGTCCAATCCTTCCGGATTCACTTTTTGAATCGTCTTCTGGCGGACGAACAGAACCGGAGGTTGCTCGCCGCCCGCCGTCGGCCGATCCGCCCGACGGACGCGGAAATCGATCTTGTCGCGTCCGCGCCCGACGATCTTCCAGCGGCGCAAATCGGCGCTATCCGCCGCATGCGGGCCGGACAGCAAGAGCGAATCGTCGCTCGCGCCGAGCAAGGTCACGGCGCGTCCCGCGGGCACGTCCAATTCCAGCAGCGCGACCGGGCAGGGGGGCGTCTCCAGATGGAAACGCAATCCTTCCGGTTCGGCCTCGGCGCGGGCCGACCATTCCAGCGATACCGTCTGCTCGCCCGTCGTCTCGACGAGGAGAGCGGGCGTCTTGTCATCGAACGCGGCCACCAGTGCATCGCCATTGGGAAAACGCGCCTGCCGGAGAGCGAGGTTGAAAGGTTCCAGGGACAACAGCCCCGGGGTCGTTGCCGTATGGATCACCTTCCATTGACCATCGCCGACAAGAGCCTCTTCTTTGAGGGTGGCATGATAGCGAGCCTCAAGCAATCGCGGAGGAACCTTGCGCGCGCCGGCTCGCGCGGCCCGCTCGACGCGCGCGTCAAACTCCGCGAGCGGCAAGCGAACGAGAACGCCGTCCTGAACGCGCTTCAACTCCTGCGGCAGTCGTTCGGGGGTGAGAAGTTGGCGACGAATCGCCGGCAGCCCTGCTTCTTCCCCCTGACAAGGTGGCAAGGTGGCAAGGTGGCAAGGTGACAAGGTGACAAGAAGACCGAGAGCCAACAGGATAAACACATGCGAGAGGCCCCGTAGCGAGCCTCGTGAGGTGGTCGCGCAGACTGTCCCGCCCCGGTCCTTCTCCGATGATCCTTGTGTTCCTATCACCTTGTCACCTTGTCACTGGGAAGAAACCGAGGGCGGCGGCGCATCGACGGTAGATGGTTCGCCGTTGGAGGGACGAGGAGCGGCACTTCTGCGGAGCAACGAGGAACCGGGCCGGCTCCGGCTAAAACTGGGTAAGAAAACGATTTGCCGGCGATAACGCCGGTGTACCAACCACTGGAGGACGACCACGCACAGCAACACCAGCGCGCCGGGTTCGCAACCGTAGACGATGGCCCACATCGTCGTCGGCCAGAACAGAATGCCGATGGCCGCCGCCAAGGTCGCCACGGCCAAAATCGGCCAAAACCACGCCGCCATCCGGCCGGTGCCGCCTGTATGCGGGCGAGCCAACCAGTACAAGCCCCACCCTGGGATCAACAGTCCCAACGAACAGACCAACAACCACGCTTGCTGGGGCGCATGCGTGAGGGTCATCGGTTCGACATGATCTTGCCAGCACACCAGCGCGGGCGTCGTCTGTGCTTCGTGGTCAAGCCGTTCGTCGTCGCTGTGCAGGCTATCGGGCAGCCATTTCTCGAACTCTCGTTCGAGATCGGCGTCGGTACGGTTCAGACGCGCGGCCAGCAGCCAGCCGCGCCGCGTCCAGGTGCGTTCCAGGCCCGCCCCGCTTTCGGGCGCGATGAGTACGCGATTGGGCGGAACGCTGACTTGCCAGCGTGTCGGCACCGCCGGCGCGCCGCGCAGATGGGGCGGCGACAACGTGGTTCGCAAGGGACTGATGCCGGTACGACCGGACGGCAGTTGATAGGACACTTCCAGCAAGGCCGTCTGACGCACCAGATCGGGGTTCAGACGCAAACGCGCAATGCTGCCTCCGTCGGTGCGCTGATTCTTCTCGTCCACGATGTCCGGCATGACTCGTTGATGGTTAAGCGCGATCCGCGCGTTGAGCGTCGGCACCGGCCCCGGCAGTTCGATGTCCAACTCCTGGCCGACGAGTTGACGGAGTTGGTAACTGGCTCGATAAATTTGGCCGCCGTTGTCTAGAAGCTCCACACGCACCAGGGCACGCTCGACAAGGACCGTGAACGACGCGGATTGCTCGGCGGCACGCAGCATGAGCGGCGCATCGAGCCGATGGGTCTGCAACACGAGGAGAGGCAATTCACTCCGCTTCTTGACCTCTTCGATATTCTGCTCGTCCCAAGGCGAGCCGATTGCAGGCAGCGGCAAAAAACCAGCCTTGCTCCACACGCGGACCTTGGTTTCGCACCGCGTCGCCTGCTCCGGCGTCACCAGCGGCACAAGGAACGACTCTCCCGCACGCAGCGCTCTGCCTTTATCGGCCAACGTCATCGAGTAATCTACGAACAGCCGGCAATCGGTTTGACCTGTCTTTTCGAGAGCGACGAGGCGCAGCCTTCCCCGAGGATTCACGGCAGACGAGTCCAGCGGGGCCAAACGCCCGCCCGCTTGAACTTTCAAGCTGTCGCCGGCGGCTGCAGGCACGCGCAGGCCAATCGATGCCGGTAGGTTCTGTGGTGATTGAAAACGCATCTCCTGACGAACGTCGGCGCGGTCGCCGTGTAGGGTCACGTCCGCCACCGACGTTACGACCAACTCGGGACGATACGGACGCCAACTCAGATCGATCCCCGGCAACTCCACGGGCACATTGCGGAAACGCCACGTCTGTTCGTGCGGTCCCGTTTGTTTGACGAATTCAAGATCGGCTTTGTCGGTATTGTTCAGCACCACCTCACTGTCGCGGGGAACCTCGATCTTCACTTCGCACTGTTCGACAACCCCTTGAGGTCGCGGCAACTTCAGAACGGTGTGGCCCTCCGATTTGAAGATGGGTTGATAGCGGCCGGCAAGCCGTACCGATCCTTCCCGTTGGAGAATAAACGAGCGGATCGTCACGGAATGCGTGTTCTTATCGGATGTCGCCTGGACGCCATCTTCGGTGGAAGACCACTCCGGAGGCACGAGGATTTTAAGTTGCTCCAGATCCGTCCATTTCGTCGCGGGGGTGATGGTCGTGACGATGTCCCAGTGCCGCTCCGCGCTCTCCGCTTTATCTCCACTCGAACCGGCATCCCGCCGATCGGGGATGGTTTGGACCGGAGGGACGCCGGCCCCACCGCTTGCTAACGGAGGAAGTTGTAGCTTCAGGGTGTGCGTCACGCGCGTCCTCGCCTGAGTATTCACCGTCTCGGCTTCCAGGTCGAGCCAGGACAGCGAACTGAGGCCGGTGAAGTCTTTCGGCTTCTCCACCTGCGGAATGTTGCCGTAGGTGAATTCCTTGACGACTCCCGCCGCCTCGCTGGCTGGCGGGTCCGTGATCTGGCGCGCTTTCATATCGCCGCGTTCGTGATAGTACAGGTGCAGCTTGCGCACCTGATTTCGCACCAACACGGTCCCGGTCTGCCGGGCTGCGCCGACGACGAAAAAGGGACCAATCGGAGCCAACGAACCGCTACGCGGCAAGGGGGTACGAACCGTAACCAGGACGTGAAGCGGATCGGCGCTGGGTTCCTTCAAACGGATGGCCCGCAGCGAGGCGAATTGCTTGTCAGTCTTCTCGATTTTAGGTTTAACCCGCGCGTCATCGGGCGGCACCACTTTCACGTCGGCCCCCAGCGGCACAAGCAGACTCCATACGTCAGTCAGCGCGCCTTCGACCTTGAGCGTTAGCTCCGCCTCGGTGGTCAGCCCCGCGTCATGGACCCGCACCTGAATGCGGCCCTCCGCCGTCAAAACGCGGACGCCCGACGGCGGATGCACTTCTTTCCAGGCCAGATCGAGCTTATCCACGGACTTGAAACTGGGATTGCCGCTGAGGTGTTGATTTTTCAAGGTCAACCCGGCGAGTTCGGAATCGCTCAAGGGCCGACCGCCGACGCGCACATCCTTGATATTGGCGGGCAAATCCAGATCCAGTGTGGTGATGGCCGCGTGGGGTAGAGTTAACTCGAAACCATGTGCGTTGCCCTCCCGCGCTGTCAGCGGCACGCATAGTTTCAGGGTCAATTCATAGCTGCCGGCCTTCTCGATCTTCACCGTGAAGCCGCCGGCCTCGCTACGGTCAATCTGCGGCACCCGTCCTTCAATCTGCGCGAAGTAGGCTCCCGCTTGAGGACACGCCAGCGCCACGATCGTGTTCGGGCGATCCGTTCTTCCCTCGAAACGCACCTCCAACTCGACCGCTTTACGTTCGACCTTGCCCTTCAGATGGCACTTGCTCGGCGCGGTGGGTTTGTCGAGTTGAACCAACTTCTTGAGACGCTCGATCTCCTCAAGCATTTTCTGATATTTCCCCGGCGTCATGATGACGCTGTTGGGCACAAGCTGAAGGGTCTCGGCGACTCGCTCACACACGACGACGATGGCGTCCGCGGGTAAGGCGGAAAAGTCCATCTTCTTGAGGTCGATTGTTTTTTTGCCTCCCGTGGACGGCGTGGGAGCGGGCACGGGCTTTTTCTCAGCGCTGGTGGTTTTGGTCGCGGTTGGTTGTTTCGCGGAAGGTGTCTCCTCGGAGCGCAACGGCAGCGCGATCGTCGTACCGAGAAGTAACAGAGCGAAATATCTGCCTGGCGAGGACAACATGAATGCTTCCTCTAGACGCCCGTAACCGTGAGCCGCCGGCCGGAGAGTCGGCGCAAGCGGGATATGTGTCAATCTACCATCCTAGCAGATGAGGGAAACCTTTCCGTCAGGGAAAACTTTGCCGGCGGAAAGAAGGACGCGAGATAGGTTGAGGGATGTACAACCTTTATTGGTTGTGCAACCCGCACACCGGGCACGATCGCTACACGATGCTTCCCAAGATTCCAGGGGCATCCGGCGACGGAACCGGCTCTTCTCCCGTTACGAGTAGCGGCATGCCAAGGTTCGCCAAGGCCAGCGGGCCAACCAGGAAATGGACCACCGACAAATATAATCGTTGAGGCGGTGAATCGCAGATCAAACCCACCAAGCCGTGTTGCGGAAGCGAGTGGAAAGGTATTCCGACTCCTTCCTCAATCAGCCAACCGAGGCAACTCGTATGCCGGCTCAGAATCTCCAAATGCCGCAAGGTCTGCTCGCAGTTCTCGCGCAGCTGACCAAGAACAAAAAAGCCGAGTCGATCCGCGCGCTCCCACACCGCGAGGGTATCCGCTTCGACAGGAACCACGAGCAAGTTGCATCCGGCCTGACGCAGCGCGAGGGCGTCCTCGTCGGAACAGGCGGAGACAGTGCGGCCCCGGAGCGTCAGCGGCCGGCCGTTGACGCGCAAGCCACGTTCGCCGAGCAAAAAGGAACGCAGTCCGTGACTGAGTTTGATTTGATCGCGGCGCTGGCCGTCTTGCCACAGTTCAATCGGTCCCTGATAGAGAAAGGGACTTTCCGGTTCCCATAAAGAGGCTTCCGGGATAACCACGCGCATGGTCGCGCCGATCGATTGCGGTGAGGTGCGGTGGGGGGGCAAGGGACGGAGCGGATAAGCGACCTCGACCGTACTGGCATAGGGGCAGCGCGGCCCCATGAGCCGGCCGCGAATTTCAGTCGTCGGCGTGTGACACTCAGCTGTCACCGTGATCCATAGCTCTGCCTCGGCCGGGATCAGCGAGCGATCATGTACCTCAAGCTGGCGAATGCGGTTGTCCATGAGGTTCGCCATTACAAAATCAGCATTGCGTCGCCGTAACTGTAGAAACGATACCTCTGCTCAATGGCGGCTTGATACGCCTGCCGCATCGAATCCATCCCCGTAAACGCGCCAACCAGGAGCAACAAACTGGAGCGCGGCAGGTGGAAATTCGTGATCAGCGCATCGACCGCGCGGAAATCGAACGGCGGAGCGATTGTCAAGTCGGTATCCCCCGACCACGCCGTCAACGGAAGTCCGCGCTGGGCCGCCGTCTCCAGCACACGCACGCAAGTGGTGCCGACGGCCACGACGCGCCGGCCGCGCGCCTTGCAAGCGTTGATGGCTTCCGCCGTCTCGGCCGACAACTCGCCCCACTCGCTTTCCATGCGATGCTGCGTCACCTCCTCGACCTGCACCGGCTGAAACGTGCCCGGTCCGACGTGCAAGGTCACGAATGCTTGTTCGATGCCGCGTTGTTTCAATTGCTCGAAAACGGCCGGCGTGAAGTGCAACCCCGCCGTCGGCGCGGCCACGGCTCCCGCGTGCTGGGCGTAGACGGTTTGATAGCGTTCCCGATCGCGCTCGGCGGCGCGGCCCTTGCGGATGTACGGCGGCAGCGGCACACGGCCATACCGCGCCAGCAATTCGCTCGCCGATCCTGGCTCGCCGGGCTGCGCCAACCAGCGCCCCGCTGGCGTCTTGCCCACCAGACACAACCGCAGCGGCGGACACGCGGCATCGCCTTCCGGCCCATCGACGAGCAGCGTTTCGCCAACAATAAGCCGGCCGCGCGTCTGACACAGCAACTCCCAGTTTCCATCGGGCATAGCGCGCAGAATCAACCCCTCCCACTTGCCCTCGGTACGAGCGCGCCGGCCGACGACCCGCGCCGGAATCACACGCGTATCGTTGAACACCAGCAAGTCGCCCGCTTCGAGCAGACTCGGCAAGTCGCGGAACTGGCGATGCTCCTGCACCTCTCCGCCTCGGCGCACCACCAACAGGCGAGACTGGTCGCGCTCCGCGCACGGTTCCTGCGCGATGAGGTCGGGCGGCAATTCATAATCGAACTCATCGATGTGAATAGCTGACTCTCCATTCTCACCAACCCGCAGCGCCAGCAAGGGAATCCCTTGCTGGCGCTGCGGGCTGATAACTCGACTCACTTGAAGTTTTTCAGCCACTCGTCGAAACCCTTCTTGTAGGCTTCCACGGTCTTGGCCGGCCCCGTCAGTTTGATCTGATAGGGATCTTTGGGACCATCAAAATAGATCGCCAGCATACGATAGTTGGGCTTGTCCTGTGTCTTGGAGCGCGGATTGAACGGTTGCGGATTGAACTTGTACGTGCCGCGCACATCGAGGTAGGTTGCGGGACGATCGCCGATCTTGATTTCCTTGACTTCAGCAACCTCGTCGATCTTCTTGCCTTCCGGCGGCACAAATTGACCTTTCCAGCGTGTGATGTTCGCCTTGCTGCCGCCGCCGAGCTTTTGGAAAATGACCAACTCCGCATCGTCTTTGTCGTCGCCCTTTTTGGGCAGACGGAACTGCGTCAAGCGCATGCGATTGGCCGGCGCTTCCTCTTTCCAATCGCCGGGCGTTTTCGATTTCGCGCCATCGAGATTGACCACGACGCCCTTGCCTTTGTCCTTGTCGGCGTCCGCCGCGACCGATTCGCTCGCGGAAGGACTGCACGCCAGGGCCAAAAAGGCCAGCACCACGAAGCCAAGAATACGCTGCATTCGTCTCCCTCCCCTGCGAGTAAATGCCCATCGAACATTTCTGTCAGTTAACGGGATGGCCGAAGGCTTGGCAAGAGGAAGGCGGTCCTCGTCGCCGTTGCCTTCGCTGCATTCATCGCTTACACTCGATGAAGATTCGGAGGATTTTTTCATTATGTCCGTCGAAGCCGCCGTTTCCGAGTTGATCCGCCGTTGTCGAGCCGGCGAAGTCCCCGCCCGCGAGCAACTGTTCGCGCGCTATCAGCATTATCTCTACGTGTTGGCCCAGGCTCAACTTGGCCGGCGTCTGCGCACCAAGTGCGCTCCTTCCGATTTGGTCCAGCAAACCTTGCTGGAAGCCCATCGCGATTTCGGCGGCTTTCAAGGCCACCACGAAGGCGAATTGCTGGCCTGGCTGCGGCGCATTTTGGCTCACAATCTATTCAACGAAGCGCGCCACTATGGCGCTCGCCAGCGCGACACCGACCGCGAAGTGTCCCTCGATCAAGTTCAAGCCGGCGTCGATCATTCCTCGCTGGCTCTGGAGCGCTGCCTGGCGGCGAATGGTCCCAGCCCCAGCCAACTTGCCCTCCAGCACGAGGCCGCCGTGCGTCTCGCCGACGCGCTCGCCCGCTTGCCGGAAGATTATCAGAATGTTCTGTTGCTGCGCGTCTTCGAGGAACTGCCGGCAGAAGAGGTCGCCGAGCGCATGGGGCGCAGCGCCGGCGCGGTGCGCATGCTGCAAATGCGCGCTCTCTCCGCGCTTCGTCAAGAGATGGATCAAGACACCCGGAGCTGAGACATTCGGTAGAGTCATTGGAGAGCTTCTCGGCGTGTTCCGTCACCTCCACCGCCACGAGGAAGCTGGTGTCGAGTCCATGCATCATCGTCGGCCATTCAGCATTTCACCGAGTGCAAGGACAAATGAGGTCTTGTCAGTGGAGATCAATTTCGATTGACCCAGGAACAGGACATTACTTATAGTCCATAAACAAAACCAGGAACCGCAGAAGGGGAGAACCTCATGGCATGAGGTGACGAGAGGGCGACGCCGCCAGCCGGCGCAGTGTCCTGCCGGCGACACCACATAGAGCCGATGGATGGCTATGTCGAGAAGGTGGACTTTTTCAAGGAGGATTGCAATGAGGCAATTTGGCTTCCTTTGCGTAGCGGTTGGCTTGTTCTTGGGCCTCGCCCAGAACGCTCCTGCGGGGGTAATCACCTTTGATAACCTGAGCGGCAACACGGGAGCCATTCCCAAGGGCTACGGCGGTCTCAATTGGGATAATTTCGCTTACATGAGTCGTACCTACCTGCAACTCTCTGGATACAACGGGTATACGAACGGAGCTGTGTCTTCTCCGAATGTGGCTTTCAACGCCGCCGGCTTACCGGCAAGCGTATTGAGTAGCAACCCCTTCACCCTCAACAGCGCTTACTTTACGGCTGCCTGGAGAGTTGGCCTGACCATCGCCGCGACGGATAATAAGGGCGATACCAAGACCTTTGTCGTTTCCCCATCGGGGCCGATGCGTGAGACCTTCAACTGGACCGGCATTACCAGTGTGACTTTCACCCCCTCCGGCGGGTATCCGGCCCCCAAGGCCGCAGGCGATGGCACAGAGTTCGCCTTGGATAACCTGACTGTTAACGCCGCCACCGTCCCAGAGCCGGGCAGTCTGACCCTTTTCGGCTTGGGCGGCCTGGCCCTGGCCGGCTACGGTTGGCGGCGGCAGAAGCAGACCGTGACGGCCTGATTGAGCCTGCTCAAGTTGGCCGGCATATTGGCCCTTCGAGCGGGTGACAGGAAGCATCGAAAGGATAACGGATGATCCGCGGCGCTATCGTTCATGGCTTACCTCCTCGTCTGGCGCAACACGATTTGCTCGATGGCCCAGCGCGCCGCCTCGCGGACCAGCGGTTCGACATCGTTCAGCGCGCGGCGAAGGGCAGGCAACGCGGCGGTATCTCCGGTGTTACCCAAGACCAGGGCGGCGTTGCGCAACAGGCCGCGCCGCTTCGTCCGAAACAGCGCGGTGCCACGGAAACGATGACGAAATGCCTCCTCGGATAAGCCCAGCACCTCAATCAAATCGAGCTTTTCCAATTCGGGACGCCCGTGCAAAGCCGGCTCCTTGCCCGATGGTGCCTTGCGGTTCCAGGGACACACTTCCTGACACACATCGCAACCAAATAGCCAATCGCCCAGGCCGGCGCGCAGTTCCGGCGGAATCTCGCCCTTGTGTTCGATGGTCAGATAGCTGATGCAGCGCCGCGCGTCGAGCAGTCCGGGAGCGACGAAGGCCGTGGTTGGGCACGCATCCAGACAGGCGGTACAGGTGCCGCAATGACTGGCGGTGTGCGGCGGATCGGCTGACAACTCCAGATTGACCAGCAGCGCGCCGATAAAGAAATAGCTGCCCTGGCGTTTATTCAGCAGCAGGGTGTTTTTGCCGAACCAGCCCAGACCCGCCCGGCGAGCGAAGTCGCGTTCGAGCAGTGGAGCCGTATCCACGACGCCGCGGCCAAGGCAGTCAGGGCGCTCCTGGCGGAGCCAGTCGAGCAGGCGATTGAGGCGAGTACGCAGAACATCATGATAATCCGTGCCGCGCGCGTAGCGGGAGACTCGTCCGCTTCCAGGCCGCTCGCGGCTTAGCGTCCCCCTGTCATTGGCAGGACCGTAATTCATGCCGACCATGACGACGCTACGGACTTCGGGCAGGATCGAGGACGGATGGCGTCGCGCCTCGCGGTGGCGGTGCATGTAGTCCATCGTGCCCGCGAAGCCACGATCGAGCCAGTCGCGCAGACGGCCGAAGCCGTCGGCCTCCGTCGCCGGGGCAATGCCGGCCAACTCGAAGCCTAGCGTGTGGGCATGCTGTTTCAGGCGATCCTCCAGGGTAGCCATGTGTTCATCTTAACGGATACGGGCTGATGGAGCAGCAACCGGCGTCCGCCGATTGCCGATCGATGATCGCAGCCATATCACTTACCACAACGACAGCAAAGGCGCGAAATCGAATAGAGAATACCGGTTCCGCGTCGAAGAAATGGGTTGATGCGCCGCGTGTGGCGGCGTCGAACGTCCGCAACGAAAATACAAGGAACGAGCGAATGCGCATGGTGAAGTATTTCCTGATGGCCGTGCTGACGATGGGTCTCGTGGCCGGCCTGGGTGTGTTCCAGGCTGCCGACAATGCCAAGCCCAAGTACACCATCGAAGAGGTCATGGAGAAGGCCCATAAGCCCGCCAAGACCAGTCTCTTTGTGCAAGTGAAGACCGGCAAGGCGAGCGCGGAGCAGAAAAAGCAATTGTTGGAGCTTTACGAAGAGATGGCCAAGAATCCGGCACCCAAGAGCGAGAAGGGCAACGCCGCCGACTGGAAGAAGCGCACGGGTGATCTGGTCAAGGCAACGAAGGACGTGATCGCCGACAAGGAAGGTGCGACGAAGGAATTGGCCAAGGCGGCTACCTGCGGCAAGTGCCACAGCGTCTACAAGAACGACGACTAGCACAGGATTTGTCCGCGAACCATCGCCGGACCATCACTTGCTTCAAGATGTTCGCATCGAGCCGACCAGCCCGCTGGCCGGCTCGCGTTTTTCTTTGCGCGACGAGGGCGTTATGAGACACATGCTGGCGCTTGGATTGCTGGCGGGGACGGTCTTGGGCCTGAGCGCGACGGAAGCGGACAAGACGCCGACCATCAAGCAAATCATGCAGCAGGCCAACAAGCCGACCGGCATTTTCTTCAATCTGAAAAAGGATCTCGAAGACGATGATCCGATGTGGGCCGAGATGCGTGCGGAATCGCGCGAACTGGTTCAGTTGGCGGACGCGCTCGGCAAGCAGACGCCGCCCAAAGGCGACAAGGCTTCGTGGATGAAGTTGAGCCGTGCCTACGCCGCCGATGCCACGAAACTTGATCAGGCTATCGCCAAGAGAGACCGCAAAGCCGGCCGCGCCGCCATCGCTCGCATGGGCGGTGCCACTTGCACGACTTGTCACAAAACCCATCGACCGAAGTAAGTGACTGTGCCCTAAGCCCCTCTCCCTCGGTACTCCGGGGGAGAGGGGTTGGGATGAGGGGGAGAGAAGCCTGCGAAAAATGCCCCCCTCACCCCCAACCCCTCTCCCCTGAGTACAGGGGAGAGGGGAGCTTGCGGGACAGACTCTAAGGGCCGGATCGTCGAGATACGAATCTACTCGGTTTCATTCTCCAGAATATCAACCGATGGTAGATCGCGGTTCGCCCGGTGGACGCGCAACACTTCACGCAGTCTTTCGCGTCCTACCGCTGCATAGGCGGCGTCGAGCAATTCGTAAGCATACTCGGTGTGTTGCTCACCACCGATGGCCCAAAGATCCTTACCCAGTTTCAGGGCCGTGCCTGGAAAGCCTTCACGCAACGCCTGGCGAGCTTCCGCGACCACGTCGAGCGGATTGTCGGTTTCACTCAGATATGGCCATAACTTCGCGTCCTTGAGGGACAGGGGCCGATATTGTTCCGGTCGTACAACGATGCCCATGCCTTCTTGCGTCCGCGCGGTGGGCCGACGTCGCGAGCGCCCGGCGAAGCGATCAACGTAAGCCGCTCCAACCTCGCTCCGCGATTTCGTGGCGAAAGCGGTTATCCGCTCGCGCCAAGCATCGAGCTGTTGCATCTCCTCTTCATACTCCCTCTTCGCATCCAGGTCGTACTCGCTGTACTCCTCACAATCGCGATACGAGTATTCCAAATGGAGCCGGGCAGCCTCAAAGAGATCATCGCCGTCCACAGACAGGTCGAAAGCATCCGAGGCATAGTAAGATGCGACACAATTGGAAGCAGCGGCGGAATCATCGAGATAACAGCCCCAATGGAGACCGTCGATATTGCCGGCTAAGACGGTGAAGAACTCCGGCGGATCGAAGTAGTAACGCCAGTGCAAGAGCAGACTGAGGCGAGGCGAACGGCGATCGAATCGTCCCGCCAGCACTTCAAACGGACCCACTAATTGCAGAGATAGCTCATCGAGGGCTTTGAGGGGTTCGAGGGGACGCAGCCGCCGAGCGAAATCCCAGAAGCGAAAGAAGTGTTCGGGGAAGTCGAAGCCATACAGTTCGCGGAGTTGTTGACGTCGATCAATCATAAGGCAGAAAGCAGAAGTCAGAATGCAGAATGCAGAATGAAACAGGATTGTATTTCATTCTGCATTCTGCATTCTGACTTCTGCATTTAAGAAAGTATCCCGGTGACAACCTCACCCTGTACCAACTCGCGCGGCTGGTTGAGGTGATTGAGAACCATCGTGGCCGGATCGATGCCGACACTGTGATAGATGGTGGCGAGCAACTCGCGCGGATGCACAGGATTCTCGACCGGAGCCGAGGCCGTCTTGTCGGACTTGCCGTAGACCAGGCCGCGTTTGATGCCGGCACCGGCGATGACACCTGTGTAGCAGTATGGCCAGTGATCGCGGCCGTCGTCCTGGTTGTCGTTGCCGGACGTGCTGACGCCGCGCTGCGGACTACGGCCAAACTCACCGACCGCCACCACCAACGTCTCGGACAGCAAACCGCGTTGATCCAGATCGTCGATCAACGCCGAGAGAGCGCCATCGAGCATCGGTGCCGCCTGATCCTTCATGCGTTTGGTCAAGCCGGCATGCACGTCCCACGAGTGATTGTCGGAGTTGGCCACTTTGGGCCAGTTGACTTCAACGAAGCGCGTGCCCGCTTCGATAAGACGGCGAGCCAGCAAACAACTTTGGCCGAACGTGTTCAGACCATAGCGTTCGCGCACGGCGCGCGGCTCATCGGACAGGGTGAATGCCTTCCGCGCGCGGCCGGAGATAACGAGGCCAAGCGCCTTGCCGTAGTATTCATCGAGGCTGTATTTAGCCGTGGCTTTCTCGATGGCCGGCATGCCTTCGTTGATCGTCTCACGCAGCGACGCCCGGCGCTGGAGACGGTTCGACGATACCTCATCGCGGAGTTTCAGGTCGTCGGTCTTGACACGCTCCATCTTGCTCATGTCCATGTCGTCGCCGGACGGATAGAGCAGATAAGGATCATAGGCCCGGCCGAGGAAGCCGGCTGTGCCGCCCTTGCCGACGACGTTACTCTCTTGCAGAGGGCGCGGCAGCATGACGAACGGCAGCATCGGCACGGTCGGCGGCTTGAGGCGGATGATATTCGAGCCGACGTTGGGGAAGTCCTTGGGGCTGGGCGGTTCCAACTGGCCGGACGGACTGACTTTGTCGGCCGTGTAACCCGTCAACATCTGGTAGATGGCGGCCGTGTGATTGAACAGGCCGACCGGCGTATAGCTCATCGAGCGGAGGAGCGTAACCTTGTCGTTGACCTTGGCGAACTTCGGCAGCAATTCGGTGAACTTGCAGCCGCCGACCTTGGTATCAATGGCCTTAAAGACGCTCTTGACGTTGGCCGGGACGTTGTCTTTGGGATCCCACAGATCGAGGTGGCTGGGTCCACCCTGGAGATAAAGAAGGATGACGCTTTTGGCTTTGCCGAATCCAGGGCCGCCGCCGGCTTGTTTCTTCTTGGCGTGCGCTTGCAGCGCGAACATATTGCCCAGGCTAAGGCCAAGCATCGCGGAACCGCCGACACGCAGCAGTTCCCGACGGGTCATGCCATCGCAGGTCGCTCGGCCTGCTTGTCCGGGGATCACGAGCATTGGTCAATTCCTCGCAAGGGATGGATAGTCGCGGCGGGAGGGAGGCAGTCGGTCGAGTCGAGAGACGCTCCCACGGTGAGCGCAAATCACCACTCTTCTATGTGCAACTATACTCAGACGGCGAGCGCGCTGTCAAACATTATCCGTCTAACAGCAGCGCTCGCCGCTATCGACGCGCTCAGTTGCCGCGTCCCTGCCCCGACTTGACCTGCTCCTCCAGTTGACGCACCTGATTGCGAACATCGCCGAAGCGCTGCGGCCAGGTGCGTGCGCCGACTTTGTGGAGTGTCTGCTTCGCCGGCTCCCACTGGCGCAGATGAATCTGAGCGGCGGCCAACTTCAAAAGTCCCGTTGGCTCCAAAGCGCGAATGCGAGCGACCTGCTGCCACTGCGTCACGGCTTCCGGCCAACGGTCTTCCTGTTGGCGAATCTCCGCCAGCAGCGTGTGGCTTTCCGATTCGCTCGGCAATACCTCGACGATGGACGTGTAAGCGCGTTCTCTCTCCTTGGGCTGGTCTGCCAGTCGGCGGCCAAGATCCTGATACAGTTTGATGTCGCGCCGCGACAATTCGACCGCCTGGAGCAATGCGAGAATGGCTTTCTTTTTGTCGCCCTGTTTGTCGAGACAATCAATCAGCAAGCGATGCGTCTCCATGTCGTTGGGCTGCAAACTAATGGCCAACTGGAGTTGGAGGATCGCTTTCGCGGTCGCGCCCTTCGCAAGGTACACCTGACCGAGTGCCTTGCGAATGATGGCGCTATCGAGTCCGGTGGTGGCAATCTGATTGTCGCGGCTGGCAACGTAGCCATCGAGATCGGGCGCGGTACGCAGAACCTGTTTGAGCGACTCCAGCGCCTGCGTCCGCCCGTAGTGCGTCGGCCCCCAGCTGACAATGGCACCGCCGGCCGCATCGACGGCCTCCGCCGTCTTGCCCAGGCCAGCGAAGGCGTGGGCCAATTGCGAGTAATAATTCGATAGGACACCATTGCCGATGCCGCGGCGCGGATGCGTGCGCTGGTGCAGCGGAATCGCCTCGTGGTAGTAAGCCACCGACTGCGCATAGAGTTTGTTGTCCAGGCAACTCGCTCCCAGCACGGCCATGACATTCTCCTGCCAACGGTCCTTATCGTGGAAGAAGACATCGGTCTGCGTGAGCAGCGCGAGCAAATCCGCTTGCTGGTTCGTGTGGTAGTAGGCGCTCATCAACTGCACGCGATAGGACAGGTTGGCTGGCTGTCTCGCCACCAGCGGTTGCAATAGCGGGATCGATTCGGCGTAGCGTTTCTGGGCTTGCAGGTAGGTCACCAACTGCGATTGCCCCGGCTCATCGAGGAGCTTGGCTTTGTGTGCGGCCAACAAAATCTCGATAGCGCGTCCGTAGCGATAGATTCCGTGATAGAAATACTCGGCGATGTACTGAACAGCCGGCCCGGATTGCAGGTGCTTGGACAGCACTTCCTCGGCGACCCTGGCAAAGTCGGCTTCCTTGGCCGCCCAGAAGTACGAATTGCCGCGATAATAAAGAACACGGTTGCGTTGCTGCCGGGATTCGAGGTCGCGGCGCAATTCCGACAACGTGAGCGATAAAAGGCGCTTATCCAGATCGCCCAAGTCCTTGGCTTCCTGCCGCCACTGGGCGATGGTCCAGCTGAAATGATTCCAGCCATCCTGATTGCTGAAGCGGAACCAGGCCGGTTCGTGTTCGATCTGGTTGAGGAAGAAGGCGACGCCTTCGCGCGGACTGATGACTGTGCGCACCGTCTGGGCCACGTTGTTGACAATGTTCTGATGCTGGTTGGTCCACTGTTTAAGCAGTTCGGGCAATTGTTTGAACGCGAAGGCTCGCAAGTCCTTTTCAACACCATCCAACTTCTTGCCGTGTGCGGTGCTGTAGAGGCGGCACAATTGTTCGATCAACAGCCGGCGCTGTTCTCGATCGGGTCCAGCGAGTTCCGCGCGAAGTTTGCGTTCGACCGTTTGATAAAGCTCCAAGCCACTACCCAGTGACACCGTGCCGTCACTGGAAAGCGTGTTGTGATAGAGCTGATACAGCCGGCGTTTCAGCCAGTAGCGTTGTTGTTCGTGGGCGGGATGGCCAAGTTGATCGAGCAGCACCTTCTCGCCACGGTCGAAGTGGCGAGCACCTTCGAGGAACACAATCAACGTGTTCAAGGCATCGTTGGCCGACGCCGGCAAAATGCCGTCGTGGGTTTCCTGATGCTCGGTCAGCGCGGCTTGTAAGACCGTGACGGCTTGGTCGCCACGCTTGTGAGCATTGAGTGTTTCGGCATAGCGAAGGGCGATATGCAACCGATCGAACGAACCCTTCGCCTCTCGGCGATGCAGGCTCTCAAGTCCGCGAAGCTGTTCTTGTGCCAGCGGAACTTGCGGAATGGCACCGAGTCCGGCAAGGAAGTCAGCCATGAGACGCGGTTCGCCCGGCGACCATTCGCCCTTGAATGCCCGTTGCAAAGCGGCCAGCGCCGCCTTGGCGTGCGGACCGGCCTGGTTCTTCAACTCGGCCGCGCGTCGCTGAATCAGACATTCCAGCAAGTCGAGCGCGCGACGGTCAACGGGCGTCTGAGCGTGCTGGCGAAGCTTCGCCAGGTGCGCGGCCAATTCATCGACGGCGGCTTCATCGCCGACCTCGGTGAGCAGCGATTGCATACCCGTGAGGAACGGATAGACCTTTGCTGCCGTGTGGCCGATGACCGCGTCGGCCAGGCCGGTGACAAGGCGGAAGTCATGGCTGGCCTGATAGAACTGGAGGAGCAAACTCAAGTGTTGCTGCGGCGCGCTGGCTTTTTCCAGCAATGCCGTAAACATCAACAATTCGGCTTGATCGACCGTCGCCGGCGCGTGCTGGTCGGTGCGTTGCCAAACCCGTAGGCGACCGTACAGCGTCTGATGAATGCGCCATTCGTCCATGGTCTTGTACATCGCCAGCCGCGCCCGTTCATGCTGTTCGCGACGGTTGGCGGCCAGATACCAGTCGGCCAGCGTTCGATAGGCCAGCGGTCCAAGTTCGTCTTGCTTCTCGATCGCTTCGAGCAGCTTAATCGCTTCGGGAATGCGGCCCTGCTCGGCCAGCACGTAGCCAAGCGATAGACGCCAGTGATTGTCGGCATCGCCAGCGCGAATCCACTCGCTGAGCGCTTTTTCCAGTTCCTTCGGACGGTTTTGCGCGATCAGCAACGAGTATTTGAGCTGATTCCAGTGTGAGCCGTCCTCTTCCTGGGCGATGCCCTTATCGAGATACTTGTGCAAACGTGCGACGAGCGCGGCATCCGCATTCTTGCGTGTGGCCAGGTTCATCAACGTCATCACGAAACGCTCGCGGAGGATGTCGTCAAGTTGTTGCGCGGTCGTTTGCTCGGATGCGGATTCACGCGCCTTCGGTGGTTCAGCACCAAGGAAAGCCCAACACTCGGCGGCGACCTGCTTCAGGTCTTGATCCAGGAGCGTCAGCAGATAGAGACGCTCGATCTTCAACCACGGTGCCAGCGCACCGCGTTCCTTGGCGATGGCCGCACGGAGACGATCCGCGAAGCCTGCACGGGCCAAACGAAGATTCTCTTCCTGCTTCTTCCTCAGCTCGATGCGTGTGAGCTTTTCAGGATGTTTAATATCCTTCATATTCGCCGCCTGACGGACCGCGATCATGCGATCGCTCAGCCGATACAGCCCGCCTACCGACGCCTTCAAGCGATCGCTTTGGCCTTCGGCATCCGAGAGTTTGGCGAGCAGGGTGAACGCTTCGTCCTCATACTCGGCCGACCACGGCTGTTGCAGCAGCGCCGCGAACAATTCGTTCGCGTAGCCGGGGCGGTAGGCTTTCGCTCCCGTCTGCCATTGCGAATGCAGGAAGGCGAGCAACGCGGTGGGATTGTCCTGACGATTCAGCACTTGCACGAGAACCCGGCCAAGTTGGTGCTTCGTCTCGGCGTCGGTTTCCGCCGACCAGCGTTTGTGTAACCCATCGCTAATCGGCTTCCATTCGGAAGGCGTATTCGCCGAAATCCACTGGAGATAGTGCTGAATTTTTGTGGGAGACAGCGTTGCGATGCCGGCGCTCAGATCGGCCAGCAGCGTCTTGCGAATGTGCTGGGCTTCGTCGCTTTGCTGAAATTGTCCGGCCGAAAGAATCCTGTCGGTAAGGGACAACGTGGCGTCCTGGTGCGAGAAATACAGGGCGGACTCGGCCAACGGTTTCAACCAGCGCGGTTCGATGCGGTTGGTGTAGAAATTATGTCCCTGGCCGAGTGCTTGAAAAATGGCCGCCTGCACGCGGGCGAAAGTCGCGGCCGACAACTCGCCAGGCTTCCGTCCTTCACGCAGCCAATCCGACATAAGGGCGTTGGCCTTGTCCATTTTCTCGGTGCGAATCAAGGCACTGAGGTACTGCGCATAGGGCGAGTAGTTTTCGGGATTCCGCTTGATCCAGCCGGCCAGATAATCGACCAATTCAGGATAGCGGCCCTGCCCTTCGAGAAGTTGGGCATGCAGTCCGCGCAGCGATTCTTGTTCGTAGGGCAACCAGCGGGCATTTTTGTCGAGGACATTTTTCAGCCAGGCGTAGGCGGCGGGGTAGTCGCCGGCGTTCACCAGAGCCTGGAGGTATTGCAGCTGCAACGAATAATCGCGCGGCCAATCGGTAGCAAGTTGCTTCCGCAAACGCAGCGCCTCGTCGGTTTGTCCGGTTTGCTGGACGGCTCCCCGGTGCCGCTGCGCCCAGAGTTTCATGCTGTGGCGATGGTCCGGCTGACGAGCATAGATCGGTTTAAGTTCATCCAGGAGGGCGAGCATTTCATTGGCCTGGAGAATCTGCCCGGCCTGACTCAGAATGTGTTCGGCCAAAACGAGATCATCGGATTCAGCCGGCTTGGTCGTCTTGGCTTTCGCCAGACGGCCGGCCTCTTCGAGCAGTCGTTTCCGCAACTCCTCATGCCGGCGGCTGACTTGCATGAAGGCATAGCGCAGCCAGCGCATGCCGGGCTTGCCCGTGGCCAGCGTCTCGCACTTTTGCAAGTGTTCGGCCGCTCGCGTCCACTGCTGGCGGGCCGCAAAGTAACCGAGCAGCCTGAACTCATCGTCGAACGAGGCATTCTTCGTGACGGCGGCTTTCTTCGCCTCGGCGACCGTCTTCCTCGGCAGACGAAGGAATTGCACCTCGTCTTTATCCGCCAGTTCGCCATTCATCTGCTTGGCGAGATCGACGGCGGCAGACGCCTTGATCGTCCGTGTCACCCGCGAGGAAACACGTCCCTGGTCGTCGGTCGTCTCGATCTTGCGCGCCCACCAACTGCCGGCCACTTCGATGAAGTCCTCGAAAGTGATGATCGAGGTTCGCTTGCCGCTCTGTCGTTGCTCGATGCGAACGACAACGTGCCGCGTCGTATCAATCAAAATGCGCGTCTCGTATCCGGGGCTGGTCGGATGTTTGAGTACGAGCAACGTCCGGCCATCCTTTTGCGGCTCCATCGTGGCGAGGTAGTGGGCATAGCTCTCATCAAGCGATGACAACGAGTAGTCACTGAGATCGAGAGGCCGGGTATGCGGATCGCGGGGCATGGCCGCGCGAATGCGTCCGAGCCGGAACGGACGGGAGAAGATGCCGCGTTCGCGGCCATCGCACCATTGAATCAGCGTTGCCTGTCCGTCGCCTTCGGTGCGCGTGAGCCAGGCACCAGCGGAGAGCAGAGCCAACAGCCGCGAGCGCGAGGAGAGTTCGCCCCAGCGGACATCGAACGATTCGCTCTGTTGCGTGATTTCGATGCCACCTTTGAGTTTGGCCAGCTTATCGGTACGCAACAGACTGTCGGCCAGCGCGCGCGCCTCGGCAGACCACGTTGATTGAGCGCGTTTCGCCGTGCCGGTTGCCGGCGCGAGTTGCGGAAAGAGCGAGGTCAACCACTGCGCTTGTTGAGCCGACCAACTCGGTCCTCGCCGCGGGTTAGCGAAGAATCCTCTAGGCGTGTCTTTCCACACCCCGGAACGCTCCCCTCCTGACCCGAAGAAACCCAGTTGGTTGTTCTCAGACTGGAAATCACGCTCTTGAGCCAGATTAAGTTTGACATCGCCTGCAAACAATTCCTCTCGATACACCCTTGCGAGCTGTTCCTCCGGCTCCTTTTCGCGAGCAGCCGGCTCTTCCTTCCGATCCTTGTCTTTCGCGCTTTCATCCTCCAATACCGGCAATCCTGGGAGGGCTTCTCCAGCCGGCGGCGCACCCGACTCTGGGAGACGATCCCCTAATTCACGCCGATCCTCGAACTCTGCCCCATCGATCTCTAAAGGCACGCCTGCGGATCTCGCTTCACCGCCACCCACGCCACCCAGGTAGAATTCGTTGGCACCGGGTTTGTGAACTCCCGATGCCGAATCGAATAGCCGTACCCCCGACTGCGGAAATTGAATCGGCGGTTCATCCTGAATCCAACTCACATCACGACCGAGGCCAGCGAGTTGACGCAGAATGCGTCGATGCAAGCCGAGCCGCCATTCGCTGGCGCGTTTCATTTGCTGTTGCTTCAACTCATAGTTGGCATTGTCGCGCCCCTGGGCGAAAAACTTCTCGCCATCGCGCATGCGGAACGTGCGCTTGACCTTGAAACGCTCGCGGTCGGCGTCGCTTTCCAGCACCAGGAGCGAGGTGTACGGCGTGATAATTTGAAACTCTTCCGATAGCGCGATGATCTCATCGTGAATGGCCGGCGAGGATCCCTGTTCGAGCAGATGATCGAGGTGCATGCGGGCCCACAGACGCGGGATGAACGAATTGCCCTTCTCGGCGTCCTTGAGCGGAACGGAAGCGTTGAAACGCACGGGTTTGCCGCCGCGCATGCCGGTGACGATGACTTCGCCAACCTGATCGCGGCCCTCCGGCAGATAACGGCCAAGCAGGATTTGCTGCGCTCCGGCCGGCAGGTTCGGCAATTCCTCCGGGTAGACGCTGGCGGTACGCACCCCACGGAACTCGACTTTCAGATCGCGCAGCGCCGGCTGCGTGATTTCACCAAGCAATTCGAGCGCGACCGCGACGGGCGTTTGCTCGCCACCAATGCGTCGCACCGAACCGCCGCCCAGCGCGGCCATTGCCTTCAAGACGCCGGACTCGTAACTGCTACCGGGGCTGACTGCATGGAAGGTGCCGAGCTTGCCGCGCTCGTCGTACAACCGGCGCAGCCGTTTGCTGAAAGCCACCGCATCGGCGTCGCCGGTCGTGATGATGCCATCGCCGATGTAGATGACGTGAGTATCGGGTCCACACCGCTGCATAACCGAGGCGAACGCCTTATCGAGATCGGTCCAGCCGAGCGATGTGCGGTGGGAGAGGAACTGCCGCAAAGTGGCGAGGTTGCCAGAAGCGGCCGGCACTGCCTTCTCGAAAACCCAATCGCATTCTACGTCGCAGGCGGCCAGATTGACCGTATCCTTCGGCGTTAGCGCTGCCAGCAGCGCGGCCAGGAATTTCGCCTGCGCCGCGCGCTGGCGGGCATCCATTGATGCGGAGGTGTCGGCCAACACCAGCAGATGCAGCGGCACGCCATCGGGGAGAATGTCCCGCTCATAGTCGCCGGTGGCGGGCGGCGTCAGTTGCAGCATGAAATAGCCGTCTTCGCCGCGACGATGCGGGATCATCACCACATCCGTTTGCTTGCCGTCCGCTTCGATGACGACCTCGAAATCCCGCGCCGGCGTATATTCCTGAGCGCTGAACTCGACGTGAGCCGAGTGCGCGGTACGGTCCAGCCGGGCCGGATGCGTTGGACACGTCACCTTTTTGAGTGGAGAGGCGGAGTTGATTTTCACATCCATATCGAGCTGCTTCAAGGGATGCAACTGAAGCATCTCGCTCTGCAAGGCGTAGCTGTAACGATACTGGCTGCCCTTGAGGGGCAAAACCTGCGTGTAGGTGATCTTGATGCGCTTCTCGGAGTGGGCCGGGATCGGATAAACGCGGGCCTTGAAGACGTTGCCGCCCGTCCATTCCAGCAATCCCGGATCGCGTTTTTCCTGTAAAATGATCTCGTAAATCTCCCGCGCACGCTGCTTCTCGACAATGTCGGCCTCAACCAGTTTGTCGCCGATCCACATGCCGAAACCGGAGATCGACGCGCCCGCCGGCAGCGGAAAATTGAACACGCCTTCCAGCACGCCGTCGGTGCGATTGACGAACGATTCCTCAATGACGGTGCGGGCAATCTGATCGCGAATATCGACGGTGACTTTATGTTGGCCGATGGTCAGCGGTACATTGCGGCCGTCCACCTTCGCCACCAGTTCGCCGATGGATTCATTGTTCGTCTTGCTCTTGAACGCCTTCAGCCAGCGCGGTTCCTGGGCAACCGCGATGAACTGCTCCTGCTTATCGAGGCGATAGCGCTGCATGCCCTTGATCGCTATCTTTTTGTCGCTCGGTCCCACCAATTCCAGCTTGGCATCGGCGGGAACCGTGATTTCCAATTCGCCTTCGAGCAGGCGGATTTGCTCCGGCTTGACCACCTCAATGAGTGTGCCGGGGCCAAGCAGGACGCGCGTGCGTTTGACGAGGCGCAGCTCAACGGCGTTAGCGCCGCGGAGGTCGGTGCGCAGCCAATCGCCAGGCTTGATGAGGAGATGGGTGCCCACCGGGGTCCAGCGCTGGTGCATCACCGGCTTGATACTGACAACGCCTTGAAGGTCCGTCACCTTGCCGACGCGACCATCTTCGGTGAGCGTTTCCTTGACGACGAACTTTTCTTCGGGGATCGCTTGATTGTAGGCGACGAATCTCAACTCGGCGAGCGGTTGGACCTGGCCGTTGCGCCGTTCCTTCGCTTGCAGGAAATGCGGCAAATGCGTCTGCTGGTTGACGAACGCCTCGATTTCGATGGTGCCCTCTTTCGCCGGCGCTTCGAGATGATAAACCAGACAATCGACGCCATCGCGGTCGGCGTGGCCGATGGGCCGGCTGTCCGCGAGGCTGGGGGCATCCGGCTCGGCGGGCAGTTGCAGCAGGGCCAGCAAATCGAGTTTGGATGCGCCATCGTCGCGGTGATAGGGAGATTTCTCCGCTATCGCCCGGTTGATCTTCTCATTGATACGCCACAATTTGCCGTCTTTGGCGATCTCATAAGTACCATTGGGATCGTCGCGGCGCAGACGGCCGGGCGATTCGGTCCATACCTCGTAGGTTTTGCCATCGCGGACTACCTGGCAATGGATGCTCCGCGCATGGGCGGCATTATCCAGCACCTGAGCGAAAGCCGGGTTGGGATCGTGGGCGAAGAACCACCAGTACAGTCCGCTGCCAAGTAGGAGGAGGGCGGCGGATGTTGCGAGCAGGCGGAGGACACGAGCGGTCATGATGCGACCCCTTTTGCGGAGAGGAAGACAGTGGGAAGCCGTCTGAAAAAGTTCGGTCGATTGTGTGCGCAAGCGTTCGAGGAAGGCGAAATCCGGCGGAACGGCGTCGCGCGCCGCCGCTGACAGGAACGCCTCAATCTGCTCCTCGTCGCGATTATCGTCCAACGGGTTCATGGTGTTCTCTTGTCGTCGGCGAAGACGGAGTAGCGCAGGAGCATTTGTCGAAACGCCTGCCGCGCGCGGGCCAATCGAGAACGCACGGCCGTCACCGTGCTGCGCTGCTGGCTGGCGATATGCTCGACCGATTCGCCATCGAGATACTTCGCCGTCAACACGCTTTCATACTCGGCGGGCAACTCGGTCAAGGTGGCGCGAACGAGAGTGGCCAGTTCTGCCGCCGCCAATACCTCGGGCGGGGCGACGCTCTGCCCTTCGAGGCAGCGGAGAACCTGGCCATTGCGATCCGCCAACCAATCGCCGGCCGCGCGCAAGCGATCGTGGCGTTTTTCTTTGCGATAATGCAGGGCGACATGACGGCGAGTAATGCCGCACAGCCAGAACCACAGCGAACCGCGTGCGGCATCGTAGGCACTGGCCGAGCGCGCGGCGGCCAAAAATGTCTCTTGCACCACGTCGGCGACATCGGCGGAGTTGGCACCCAGAAGGCGCGCGACGACGCGCCAAATCCGCTCGGCGTAGGCGTCATAGAGCGCACGCCAGGCGTCGGCTTCGCCTTCGCGCAGACCGCGCGCAATCTCGCGCTCTTGCTGTTCATCCATAAGGGACGGGTCCGCCGTGGTGTCGCATCGAGAGTTCTCCCTCGCGCTCGATCCCTGCCTCATCCAGAGGCAGGGTTGTATCCGGCGAGCATACTAGATTTGCGCGACGCGTAGGAAATGTATCGCGGGATTTCCAAAAATGTGAGTTCGTTGACGTTTCGCGAAGGCTCGCGAAACGTCAACGGGATTGGGTAGACGTTTCTCACTTCGGCCGTTTGTTCCACCAGTCGAGCCATTTGAGAGCAGCCTGATCGCGATCTTCACGGCTGGCGTTGGTGGCGGGACCGAAATCCTGACCCGTCAGTTCCTTCAGGGCCGCATGCGTGGCGCGTACCACGGACATCTCCGTATCGCCAAGCAGTGGGATGAGATGGGGAATAAGAGTCTTGCTCTCCTTCATGGCGACCGCCAGGGCGGCGGCGCGGCGGATCTCGGCGTCCTCATCCACAAGGTACGCAATCAGGCTCTTCTCTTTCAGGCGCGTCAGCCGCTCCGCCAACGCCTCGCGGGCCTTGCGATAGGCTCCGCCCTCCAGTTGCGGGATGGCCACGGCCAACGCTTCGGTGTATTGCACCCCCTTCTCGTCGCGCATCTGCTCCATCAATTCCGTCCGCCGGTCGCCGGATGCCTTCACCAGGGCGCGTGCCAGTCGAGTGCTTTCGGAGTCCGCGGGTTTGGCGTCGGGCAGCGGTTTGCGAATCGGTTTGGCATCCTTGTTTTCGATGCCGGATTTCACGGTTCTCTTGACGCCGCGCAGACTGTCGCCGCCGATGCCGCCCGCGTGAATCTCCCGTTCGCCGGGATCCTTCATCTTGCCCTGGAGTTGCGTTGTCAGATCGCGCGCCAGATTGGCGCGCTTGAGAAACAGCAGGGCAAAGCAAGTATCGGCACCGCTGTCGCCGTAATCGCCCCGCCAAGAGCCGTCCGCTTGCTGGTTGGCCAGCAGGATCTCCGCCCCCCAGCCATACCAATCTTTCTTACCGATGGTCTTCAGATCGAGAGCCACCGCCACGCGCTCCAGCGACCACAGGAAGTAATACGTCCGGCCGCCCACGCGATCTTCCGGCCTCTGTCCTTCAAACGGGGTGAGACGGATGTTCTTGGGGTTCTCGATGACCGCGCCGAGCGCTTGCAGTCCCTTGTTCACATTCATGTCTTTGCCGACATCGGGAAGCTTGGCTTTGGGCTTGTGTTCCTTGAAAAACTCCAGAGTGGCTCCATCGGCGATGGCCAGACCGAGCAGGCCGGCGCATGTCATACTTGCCGTCGATCCCATGCCGAACCCTCGCATCGCCATCCCATCGGGTCCCCTCGGCATGCCGGTATACGACCATCCGCCATCCTCCATCTGCGTGGTGCGGAAATGCTTATCGAGGCGCGTCACCGCGCCTTCGATTGGCAGACCATAACGCCGTCCCACCCACAGAGTCAAAGAGGCGAATTGCGTGTTGGAGTTGTCGCCTATCCCGAACATCCCAGGGCCGCCGCCGCCCTCCCGACGACCAATTTGCACCAACTGCTCCCGGATCTCCGCCGGCAGATCCTTGACCGTCCTTTTGCGGTCGCCTGGCCTCGGCCGTTCACGCCGGCCAACCAACTCCTTGCGCTCGTTCACATTGGTCTGTAACCGCCGCGTCTCGGCGGCGCTAATGGGAGGACACTCGTAAGACCATCCCCCGGTGGAATTCTGGCCGGCCAGCAGGCGGACCATGAGGGATTCGATTAGGGGGACATCCTCGGGATCGCCGAGGCGATCCAGAAAGAGAATCGACAGACAGATGGAGTAGGTATGCGTAAGCGTGATGCTGCTTCGTCGCACGGCGTCGGCGGCGCGGAGGACGGCCTTGTCGTCATCAGCCACGCCGCATTCCAACAGCGTCAAGCCCGCCAGGGCCGTTGCGCCGATCTTGATGTGGGGCCACTGACCATTATCGCGTCCCTGCACCCGCCGCAGCGAGGTGACGCCGCGGTCAATGGCTTGCTTGATGTCTTCCGCATCGACCGCCCGCGCCGGGGACGCGGTCGATCCGAAGGCGACGACGAACAATCCCGAAGCCATCCACGCTCTCATGGCAAATCCTCTGCGAAGGGAGGCGAATCTACCATCTCCCAGGATACCTTCGCGGTGTGGAAATGCCAGCGCCTTCCGCAAAACGGTGCTTGGCGTTTCCAGGCGAACGGCCGGCGTCAGCCGGCCGTTCGCCTGGAAACGCCGGAGGCTCTCGTCGGTCGAGCTTTCCAGCCGAACCAACAAGAGCCTCAAGACGCTGCCATTGCTTGGCGATGCGTTTACTTGTCGCCGTAGCCGTTGCCGCCCGTGCTGGTGCTATCCCCGGTGGTGGCGACACGAGGCATACCCGCGTCGAAGGCCTGCATCGCGTGGTAGAGCGCCAGGTAAGCCGGCTCATCGCTTGGCGTCGCGGGGGCAAACCATAGCCCCTTCTCCGCCATGAACTTCACCAACTCCGCCACACTCTTGCTCTTGGGTCTCCAGTTGTCGTTTAAGAGATTGGACACATTGCGATCCTTCAAGGCCGTCACGCTGTTGTTCAGCAAACGCAGATAGCGCTTGGCCTCGATGTACTGGTCGGGAGACAAGCTACTCACACTGGCTTCCAGGGTCTCGCTGAGTTTCTTGAGATCCGCTTGCAGATCGTTGATCGTACTCTCTTCCGCTGTGGGATTACCCTGGATCGTCTGGACGGCGTGCCTCATCTGGCGGCTGAGGTCTTCGCGGGCATCCTTGAACGCCTCGCCTTGCAGGGGTTGGGGCCATTGCAGAGCGCCCTTATCCTTGAGCAGTCCCACATTCCCGCGCGTATCGCCGGCGGTAAGATTGATGGACTTCAGCGTGTCTTCGTTGAGCGGCACAGTGGGGCCTTTGACATTCTGACCTTGCTGGGCCATGAGATGGCGGAGCAGGCTGTTGAGAGAGCGGCCCGACCACACTTCGGTCAGGGGCGGGCTGACGCGCGCGCGGTCCAGTTCGCGAGCCAGCTGGTTCTGGCGGATTTTCTCCGGGTCGGGCATGTGAGCGCGTTCGTACTCCGCTTCTTCGATTTGAGCGCGGCGGGTCTGGAGGCGAGACCGTTGCGCTTCCTGATTGAGGATTCGAGCTTGCGCGATGGTTCTCCAATAGTTGCCCTGAGCATTGGTCAGTTGAGCCGCACCCGATAGATAGCCCTGATAGCCACCGGAGAGACCGGCGTACATCCCGGCGGTGTTCATGCCGCTGTAGTAAGAGCCGAGGCCGCCGTAGCCGAGGCCGAGATACGCGCCGTAGGTGCCCATCCCGCCATAGCCCAGACCTGACCCAGCATAAGAAGCGGCCAGCGAGCCATAACCCAGACCGTTACCAAAACCGAGACCACCACCGGCAGTCCTTAGACCGCCAGCGCCCAGCGCACCCAAACCATTGATCCCGAAACCATTGATCCCGAAACCATTGAAACCGAAGCCGGGTAAGCCCCTGCCTTGCGCCAGCGTCGTCGCCGTCGCGAAACCGGCAAGCCCCCGAGCTTGGGGTATACCGGGGTTTGGCGCTACCCCGATGGGCACACGCTGAGCATGCGCCTGCAAACTCCCCCAATCCAGGCTGGCCAGGACGCCGAGAACCACCAACGCAAACCATCGTAAAGAAACATTCATGGCAACCCCTCCTGAAAGTCAACCTCGGAGATGAGCGCTGCTTTCTCTTCCCCTGCCGCGGGCACCGAAACATTCCCCAGACACATCCTACCTCTCCGCCACAAAGCAAGCAAGAAAACAGTTTCCTCGTTAGCCCATCGGCGCTCAATCGATGTAAAGAAATTCATTGCGATTGAGCAACGCCAGGCAGAAATCAGCTAATGCCGCCGCCAATGTAGGATCGACCCCGTTGGGCATTCCCGCCGGCAGGGCGACCGGCAAACGCATTCGTAGACGATCGCGGAGCAATTCGCGCTGCTCGCGTAGGAAATCCACGGCCATGCGTTGCTCCTTGCTGCTCGGCTTGCGAGCCAGAGCCAAATGATAGGCGTTCTCGATCCAGTCGCTCTTGCGCGGAAGAGATGTACGCAAAAGGCGTGCCGCCAATGCTGCCGCCTGCTCATGCAAAAAAGGACCATTGAGCAGAATAAGTGCCTGAGGCGCGAAGGTGCTGACCGGACGCACTGGACACGAAGACAAAGTGTCCGGTTGATCGAATGCCTCGAAGAAAGGCGAGCGGACATTGCGTTTATTGTATAGGTAGAGACTGCGGCGTGTGTGCTGCCGAATGTCGGGCGTGACGGGCCAAAGGCCATCCGGTTCGCCTTCGGTGAAGATGAGTTCGTAGACCTCCGGTTCGAGCGGCACGCGGATCATGGGACCGCCGAGGGCTGGATTGAGTGTTCCGGCAACGGCCAGTGCGTTATCACGCAGCGCCTCTCCCTCCAGGCGACGACGATTCATGCGGGCGAGCAGATGATTATCGGGATCGACCGAGCGCGCCTGCGGATCCGTCCAGCGGCTCGCCTGCTGATAGGTGGCGGACAATACCATGAGGCGGTGCATATGCTTGAGCGACCAGCCGTTGGATACCAGTTCACAGGCCAAGAAATCGAGCAATTCAGGATGACTAGGCGGTGAACCATACAGGCCGAAATCGTTGGGCGTGGCAACCAACCCTCGACCGAAGTGATGCTGCCATAGCCGATTGACGAGAACCCGTGCGGTCAACGGATGGTCGGATCGCGTCAGCCAGTCGGCCAGGGCACGTCGATCGAGAGGATCTTTGCCAGCCCGCGGCGCCAGCAAGGGTTCCCTTGCTGGCGCTGCGGGCTGGCGAGGTTGCATGCTCAGAATGCGCGGAAACGCGGCGGAGACGACTTTGTCCGGCTTGTGTGGATCGCCGCGCTTGAGGACGTGAGCCGTCAAAGCATCGCCGTTGTCGAGGATGGTCCACGCCGTAGCCGGCAGAGACGGCTTCTGGGCCTCCAGAGCGTGCATTTGCTGGCGCAAGCGGGTACGTCGCTCGCGGTCGGCGGGGCTGAGAGCGGCTACAATCTCATCCCACGTCACCTTGATGAGAATCTCCGCGTGCGCGGCCCGCTGTCGCTGCTCCATCGTGCGTTTCGCGGGCGCGGTGTCCAGAGCGATGCGAGAGACGGCCTCCAGCCGGTCCTTTTTGCTCTGGGTCAGGCGCTGGCGATAGGGCGTCTCCAGCTGCTTCAGCTGTTGCCGTAAGGGAGCGATACGAGCAGTGAGATCGCGGCGACGACGGTCGTATTCCGCGCGTTCGGCGGGAGTGGCGAGATCAACCTCCTTCGGTTGGGCGGCGCTGAAGAATGCCTGCAACGAGTAATAATCAGCCTGCGAGATGGGATCGAACTTGTGGTTGTGGCAGCGGGCGCAGGCGACCGTCAGGCCGAGGAAGGCAGCACCGACGGCCGTGGTCATCTCGGTGAGAAGTTCCTGCCGACCAACGAGCGGATCGACGTTGCCACTGGTCTGATGAACGGGGCCACAACGGTTGAAGCCGGCGGCGATTAGCAACGGCGACCGGGCGGCATCAGCCGACTGATGCCGCCCGGTCGCCTTCCAGAGAAGGTCGCCGGCCAGCTGCTCGGTGACGAATCGGCTGTAGGGTTTGTCTTCATTGAAGGCGCGGACGACGTAATCGCGGTAGCGCCAGGCGTGCGGGCGCTCGGAGTCGGCCTCATAACCGTTGGATTCGGCATAGCGAACCACATCGAGCCAGTGCTGCGCCCAGCGCTCGCCATAGTGGGGCGAGGCCAGCAAACGCTCGACAACGCGAACGTAGGCGTCCGCTCGTGTGTCTCGAAGGAAGTCATCGAGTTCGCGCGGCGTGGGCGGCAGGCCAGTCAGGTCGAAGGTGACGCGGCGGAGCAGGGTGCCGCGTCCGGCGGGAGCGGCCGGCCGTAGTCCCGACTGGTTCAAACGCGCGAGGGTGAACGTATCAACAGGTGTCTGGGTCCACTTTGGATTGCTCACCTTCGGCGGCACTGGGCGAACGGGTGGGCGGAAGGCCCAATGCGAGCGTTGCCGGGCCGAGAAGACCGGTTCGGCGCAGGCGCATCGGTTTGCCTGCACGAACAGGACACTCCCCATAGCCAGCACGAGGAGACTCGAACGAAGACGCATAAAGAACCTCGAATGCGGGCGGCAGCGGCATCGTGGAGTTATTTGTCTACTATTTCTTGGTCTTGTGGAACTCCGAAGCCTTGTCTCGCGTAGAATAATCTATAGAAGCGCCGGCCGCAATCAGATCGCCACCCCCACCGGCGCTTTTCCGAACAATCAAGTCGCCGTCTTGGACGAGGCGGATAAATTGGCGAGCTACCCTCTTGGTAGGGCGGCATGGATTCATAACATAGCAGGATCGTTTTCCTTGCTGTGGGGCACACGGGGCACCGCAACAAGCCTCCGGCAAAGGCCGGGAGTGGAATGCAATGTGCTGCCTTATGCCGTCGGGTTCCCTTTCGGGGACCGGCGGCAAGCGTATTTTACATCCCCGGTCTCCAGCGAGCAACGGGAAGGCATACACAGGACAGAGCCATGGTCATGAGACGGACACCCAAGCGGAGAGGCAAAAGCACGGCTTCCGATCCTACGCTGGCCGTGCCCGAACCCTTCGCGCCGCCGCGCGAACCGGCGGAAGAGACGCGACGTGAGACGCCGTGGAGCGATCTCCCGGACGATTCGTTTACCTCCGAAGATGCGGACGACGTGGAGGAGGCCACCGAAGAGACGGCCACAGCCCCAACTGAAGCTTTGGAGGGCGAGGATGCCCACGCTCCGGACGATGCCCTCGGACTGTACCTGCGGCAAATGGGGGCGATCCCTCTGTTGAGCCGCGATCAAGAACTGGCTCTGGCGGAACGTCTGGAACTGAAACGCCGGCGTTTTCGCCATGCCGCGATGATGAACTGGCGCACCTTGGCCGCCATCGTGGAAACATTCGAGCGCGTCCGCGCCGGTCAGCTGGCTCTCGATCCGACCATCGACGTGGTCACCACGCTGGGACTCAGCCGCGAACGTATCCTCCAACGGATGCCGCACAATCTCCGCACGCTGCACAAGCTTATTGAAGCGGCCGACGCCGACTTCCGCAGTCTACGTGCCGGTTCGTCGGCCAGCCAGAACCGCATGCGTCGCGATCTGTGGCGTCGTCTGCGCAAGGCCGTGCGTCTGGCCGAAGAACTGTCGCCGCGCATCGATCTGCTCGATCGCTGGGCCGTGGAATTGCGCACCGTATCGCGGCAAATGATTCAGCTCGAACACCAAAAGGATGCTGGCGACCGTTCGTCGGCCGACCGCGAACGTCGTACCAAGGCTGCCAAGCAACTACGCGACCTCACCCATGAGGTGCGCTCCTCCTCCGACGATCTGGCCAAGTTGGTGCGTGTCCTGGAGCATCGCCGCATCAGCTATCAGAAGGCGCGCCGCGAACTGGCCGAGGGCAATCTGCGGCTCGTCGTGTCGATCGCCAAGCGTTATCGTAGCCGTGGTCTGCCGTTCTCCGATCTCATCCAGGAAGGCAATCGTGGCCTGATGCGCGCGGTGGACAAGTACGAACATCGCCTCGGCTACAAGTTCGGCACCTATGCGACATGGTGGATTCGTCAGGGTATCACCCGCGCCCTGGCCGATCATGCCCGCACCATCCGCGTTCCCTGTCATCAAGTCGGCACCCTGGCCGCCGTCGAGCGTGTGCGCGGTGAACTAACGATTGCCCAAGGCCGTGAGCCAACGGTCGAAGAGATTGCCGCGGTACTCGGCGTGACGGCCGAGGAGACGCAATCGCTGCGTGTGGTCGCTCGTCATCCGGTCAGCTTGCACGAACCGCTCGGCGGTGACGGCGAGCGCGCCCTGGAAGATTTCCTCGATGATCCGGATGCGACGAATCCGGGGCAGCAGGTCGATCAACACTTGCTGCGCGAGCGCATCGCCGAGGTGCTGCGTTCGCTGACGCCGCGCGAGCGTGAGGTAATCGAACTGCGCTTTGGTCTGCGCGACGGCCAGCCGCGAACGCTGGAGGAAGTGGCGCGAGCCTACGGCATCACCCGCGAGCGTATCCGTCAGATTGAGGCGCGCGGCTTGCTCAAGCTGCGGCAACCCCTGCGGAGTCAACGTCTGGCGGAGTTCGCCGAGGTGGAGTGATCCTCTCGCGCAATCAACCAATCTTTTCGAGCGGCCGGCGTCATGCCGGCCGTTCGCATTTCCAGTTCGTCTTGTCTGTCGCCGCCTTCCGGGTGACAATGCGGCATCTTAATCAAAAGGAGTCGCGGATGCCTCGTACTCGCTCTGCTTTCCCAAAGGACGCCACTCTCGCGGATGTGCTGAAGCAGTTGGGCGACATCTCACCGCGCCGCATCCGCATAAACCCCGCGCCGGGCACGGCCACCGAACGCGATGTCCTCGCCATGCTGGATCATGGCAATCGACTGTGCGAATTGGTGGACGGCACCCTCGTGGAGAAAGTCATGGGCTACGAGGAAGGTTACTTGGCTTTATGGCTCGGTGGTTTGATGGGTTTGTACGCCGAAGAACACGACCTTGGTATCGCGGCGGGAGCGGATGGCACCATGCGACTGATGCCTGGCCTGGTGCGTATCCCCGATGTCTCATTCGTCGGTTGGGAGCGTCTCCCAAGCCGCAAATGCCCGAAGGAACCGATCCCGGACCTGGTGCCGCATCTGGCGGTGGAAGTCGTGAGTGAGGGGAATACGCCCGGTGAGATGCAGCGCAAACTCAAGGAGTATTTCTTGGCGGGAGTGGAGATCGTCTGGATGGTGGAACCGGACAAGCGCATTGTGGACATCTACACCGCGCCCGATGAACATACTCGCTTGACGGAGGCCGACACCCTCGAAGGCGGCAATCTCTTGCCCGGCTTCCGCTTGCCGCTGAAGCGATTATTCGCGCGGATCGAGCCGCAACCGCGCCGGCGACGCTCTCGCGGCAGGCGCGGCGCTCAGTAACCCGGCGACCAGGGCGTCGGCCGCTTGTTGAAGAAGGCTTCCAGTCCCTGCCGGCATTCGTCGGTCAAACGCGGCGCGGCGCTGGCCTTGGCCGTCTCTTGCAGCGATGCCGCTTGGCGTGAGAATTCATGCAACAATTCCTTCGTCCGCGCCAGGGCGTGCGGTCCTCCTTCCGCCACGGAATGCGCCCACGCCAGGGCACGCGGCAGCAGTTGCTCCGCCGGCGCCACCGCGTTGATGAACCCTGTTCGACGTGCTTCTTCCGCGTCTATAAGCTCTCCGGTAAGTAGCAAATGGCGCGCCATGCGTTCGCCGACATGACGTAGCAAATGCGGCATGACCATCGCCGCCACCAAACCGCGCCGCACTTCGGGATAGCCGAAACGTGCCTCCGGCGTCGCCACGGCCAGATCGCAGACCGAGACCAACCCCGCTCCGCCGGCAACCGCCGCCCCATTGACAGCGGCGATGGTCGGCTTGGGCAGCGTGTAAATCAGATCGTACAACGTCGCCAGCCGCTGGGCGTCGTCCCAAACCGGACTCTCGCCTTCGCCGGTCGTCAGCGCTTCCTGCAATTCCGCCAGGTCCATGCCGGAGCAGAAGGCGTTGCCGGATCCGGTGACGATGACACAGCGCGCCGCCGCGTCGTCGCGAGCGCGCGCGAACGCCTCGCTCAGCGCCGCGATCAAACCACGGCTCAGCGCGTTGCGGCGATCGGGTCGATTAAGCGTCAGCAGTACAGCAGGAGAGCGCGTCTCGTAGCGGACCAGATCATTGCTCATGGGTGGTCCTCCGCAGGTAGGTCCGGCGAGCCGAGCCGGACTTATGGTGCCGCTCGGCTCGCGGCACCTACCCAATGTGTGCCGCTCGGCTCGCGGCACCTACCAGCAGTAGGTCCGGCGAGCCGAGCCGGACTTATGGTGCCGCTCGGCTCGCGGCAGGTAGGTCCGGCGAGCCGAGCCGGACGGGAACAAGTGCCGCTCGGCTCGCGGCACCTACCAGCAGTAGGTCCGGCGAGCCGAGCCGGACTTATGGTGCCGCTCGGCTCGCGGCACCTACGGGGCGCAACATGGAGTGAACATTGTCGATGGGCGGCAGGGGCATGCGCAGCAGCGTCAGAGCCAACGTCTTGCCCTGCGTATCGATGCGCAGCGACCGACTGGCACCGCCCGCCAGGACATCATAGAGCAGAAAGTTCAGCGCGAGCAGGTTCGCCGCCTCGTAGCGCACGACGCGCGACGGATTCAGGCTGTGGAAATACTGATGAACCACATCGGCGGTGAGATGCTCGCGCAGCCAAGCGTAGCCTTGCGGCGTGTAGGCGAGGATGGCGATGTTGGCATGATTGCCCTTATCGCCGCTGCGGCCGTGGGCGATGTCGGAGAGATGAAGTGTTTCCATGACGGTTTCACTTGCTCGGTTTGATGAGTTCGCAGCCAGTGGGGAAGACAACGCCGTCGCGGTCGCACCAGCGCAGCCACATTGTAGTCGTCCGCGCGGCGAATCAAAAGTTCATCTTCTCTTTGATCGCCAGCCATCTGTGTGTTACGTTGACCAGGTGGACGACCCGAATGGAGAAACACCTGTAAGGAGAGCCATTTGTCATGCTGCGGAGTCTGTGGCTCGTGCATCCTGATGCGGACATGTGTTCGGCCTTTCGCCAACGGTTCGCGGACCTACTCGATGTCCGTATAATCCAGGGTTGGTTTGAGGAGGTAGGGTCGCACGATTGTTTTGTGACGGCGGGGAACGCCTTCGGGCTAATGACGGCGGGGATTGATGCCGCCGTGGTCCGGTTTTTCGGCGCGGAATTGATGCACCAGGTCCAGCATCGCATTATGGATCAATTTTTCGGTGAGCAGCCGGTTGGCACGGCCTTCGTCCTCCCGACGGGACACTCAGCGATCCCATTTATTGCTCATGCTCCCACGATGCGGGTTCCCGGCAGCATCGTGGGCACCGATAAGGTTTACGCCGCTACCTGGGCAGCTCTCTTGGCGATCCATGCCCATAACCTCACGGCCGAACGGAAAATCGAGGTTGTCACCATGCCGGCTATGGGCACGGGCTTTGGCGGTGTTCCGTTTGATGAGGCAGCGCGGCAAATGGCGGCGGCTTATCGACACTATCGAGAGCCGCCACACCGGCTCGATTGGGACTTCGTCGCGGAGCGACACAAAGCAATCTGCTACGATGGCAGCCGGCAAGTAGCCCGCTAAATACCGAGGACGCCAGAGGACAGGATGGTTCATTCGCCGCCGATCATTTGCATCTGCGCGACGACGGCGCTCTTGTCCACCAGCGCTGGCCAGTACGCGAACACCTCACGCACCGGCGGGCGGCCGGTCGTGTAGCCGGTCACGCCCGGCGGTCCCGAGGTCACCAGCGGAGCGAACTCCTTGGTGAAGCGCTCGACGACGGCACGGCTGGCATCGCGCACCGTGACGCGCAGCACCACCTCGGGCGCATCCGCCTTCGGCGACACGCCCGGTACGCAATCGCCGGCACCCAAACACTCGATATTGCGATGTTGCGGTTCGACGCCGGCGCGGCGCAGACGCGCGAAAAGAATCTCGCCACAGCGCCTCGCCTTCATCGTCGCCTCGGGACCGGCGAGGACGAGTGTGCCGCTGGAAGTCCAACCATCGCGATAGGCGATGGACACCTTGTAACTATCGGTGGCCGGTTTGCCCCGCGCCCCGGTGATGCGCACCTCATCGCGGCCAATCTCCGTTAGCGCGACGCTGGTGAAGTCGGCGACCACGTCCGGCGTCAGATAGGCGGCCGGATCGCCGACCTCGTACATCAGTTGCTCGGCTACCGTCTCGCGGTTGACCGCGCCGCCGCTGCCGGGCGGCTTCGTGAGGAGGAAATCGCCGTTCGCCTCCATGTCGGCGAGGGGATAGCCAACGAGCGCGAGGTCGGTTTCCTGCCAGTTGCACCACAATCCGCCGGTGGCTTGCGCGCCGCACTCGATGAGATGGCCGGCGACGGTGCCTGCCGCTAAGCGATCCCAATCGTCCCACGCCCAGCCGAATTCATGCACGGCCGGAGCCAGCGTCAATGACGCATCGGCGACGCGGCCCGTGATGACCACGTCGGCACCCTGACGCAACGCACTGACAATCGGTTGACAGCCGAGGTAGGCGTTGACACTGACAAGACGATCGCGCACGGCGGTCAACGGTTCGCCGGTGTCAAGATTGGTAAAAGCATGTCCCTGCGCCAGCAGTTCGTCGATGCGCGGCAGCAGATCGTCGCCGTGGACGATGGCGAGGCGGCGCTGCGACAGTCCGGCCTTATCGAGGATGGTGCGAGCGCGTTCGGCGCAGCCGTGCGGATTCATGCCGCCGGCGTTGGTGATGATCTTCAATTGTTGCTGACGCTGAAGAATGGGCGTGAGTTGCTGTAACACATCGAGGAAATCGCCGGCGTAGCCAGCTTCGGGATGACGCTGTTTTTGCAGCGCCAGGATGGACATGGTTAGCTCGGCGAGGTATTCGAGGGTGAGATAATCAAGCCGGCCGTGTTCGGCCAATTCGCGCGGCGCGTCGAGGTTGTCGCCCCAGAAACCGCAGCCGTTGCCGATGCGCACGCGCTTCATGCCGCCTCCCTCGTTGAATGTCCACCTGAAACCGTCTTCGCCCAATCAGTGTTCCGCGTCCGCGCGGATGATGCGCATGGTCGGCATGGGCCGTCCCTGAGAATCCGGCTGGCGGGCGCACAGATGAATCTCCACCGGGCCGCTATCGAACACGCCGCGCGCCATGCGCGGCAGTAGATCGCGAAAGTCGTCGGCCACGCCTTGTTCCTGCCAGTTGTTCCATTCCAGGACGAAACCAACCACGTAGACCTCGGCGTTTTTCGTTACGCGCACACTTTTAGGACGTAGACCATCGAAGATGCCTTCACGCTGCAAAAAAGCGCCGAGTCGCTGAGCCTGCTCCGGCGAAACCTCGGCCGTGTAATAAATCTCTTCCTGATCGTCCACTCCGAAAGTCATTCGCTCACCGAGTGAGTTCGTTCTAAACATCGATAAATTGAGATTCCAGAGCAAAAAACAGACGGTGGCAACCAGGAGCAGCCCTCCCAACGCGCTCCACACGAGCCGGCGAAGGAGGCGCGAGCGTTCCCTGGTTCTTCTGGGACGAGAAGCGGCGGCGGAATGAAAATCCAGGCTCGCGCTCGGCGAACTATCTGGCGCGGCCACCACCGGCAACAGGTTGGGCGATGCGCTATCGCGGCCCCAATGCGCGGCGACCTCGCGATCGAGATCGGGCACCGTGATGTCCGATAATGGTTTGTTCAGCTTGCGCGACCACCAGCGCGTGAACATGGGCCATCTCCAACGAGAATATCGTCCGCGCCCTATCGTACCAACGGACGCCGCGATGAGCCAGATATGCCGAGAATCATTAGTTTGCTACACTTGCGTAGAGTACAAACGAAGAGGAGACGCCCGCGCCTCAGCGTGGAGGCACCCATCAGGAGCGCGTCGATGCGATTGGCCGAACTACAGCAAACCTTACGAGCGGCGGACCCGGCAGCGGTGCTGGTGTCGCCCCGCGTACTCGATCGCTTGATTCAGGGACAGCACCAGCTCGCCAACCTGTTCGAGCAAGTGCCGCATCGCAAAGCCTACGTGGTCGATCGCACGACCCTGTATCGCTACGTCGAGCAAGACGAGTTGGACCTCGAACCCGATCGCCTACTGCCGTCCCCGGTGATCCTGTTGTCTCGGCCATCGCCGAACACGCTCGGCACGCTGGAAAACGAGATTATCCTACTTTTGTACTGGCGACGGTTGTTCCATGCCGGCATTCATCGCGCCTTGCAGCAGCAGGTCAACGAAGGCCGGCTCACGCTCACGATGATCCGCGAGCGGATCGAAGAGATTGGCCCCAGTGCCTTCGCCGAAATCCGCATGGTACTCGCTCAAGAGAAATGTCTGCTGCCCAGCGGTGCCGACGCCGACGAGATGGCCGTTTACATCGAGTTTGCCGCCGTCTATCTGGAACTGCGTTTCTTCGCTGCCAACCTGCTGCCGATCTATTTTCCGGGATTGGCCGATCGCAACCGCATTGACGCGCTGTTGGCGCGCGATGTGGATGCGGCCGGGTTGTTTGCCTCCACTCGGCTGGCCGGCGCTCCTCTGCCGGTGGTGCGCACCGATACGAGTTCCGACGAATCGCACGATTATTATCGCAAATTGATGGTCAGCGCCGACCGGGCAGAGCAATCGGGTAACACGGTGCGCGCCGCCATCCTGCGCACGAGGGCGGCGCGGGTGGCCCCGGCGGCGCTGGAAGATTCGACGCGCGACAAGGCTCACGATGACCTGCAACGGCTGACGCGGCGCTTGCAGGCGGCCCTGGAAATGAGTGACAGCGAGGCCGCCGAATGGCTCAAGGATCTGCCCGCGCTCTTGGACAAGGCCGATCAGGGCGAGTGGCCCGTCGAGGCGGCGCTCTTGTACGATCTGCAAAAAGTCGGCGTCGATCACGAGCGCGACATCTACGCGCTGGATCTGGTGACCTGGCTGACTTCCGGCGGCAAACGACCGATCAAACGGCCGTTGCCGAGTCAGCGACTGGTGCGCATCACCAAGCATCTACGCACGGCGGCGCAGCGCTTGACCCAGGCGCGGCTCTCCGACGACGAACGGCAACACTTGGCTCACTTGCTGCAATCGGCGATGCACCACTGCGAGGAACGGCTGCGCGGGCGTTTTCGGCCCGTCCTCAGCGATGCACTGCTGAGCGTCGGTCTGCACCCCAACAATGCGCCGGAGCGCACCGCCTTCGCCCGCATGATCGAGGAAATGCTCGACCGCATCGTCGAACTGGGCTTTTTGACGTTCAGCGATTTACGCGATACGATTTCCCGCAATCAGCTGAAGATGCCGGACCTGAGCGATCCGCACGAGTTCGTGCGCGGCGATCCGCTGCTGCGTCTGGATCGGCGCTTGGCGACGGCGCTGGACGGGGTGTATCGGCCCGGCGAAATCTATCTGCGCTGGCTGGAGCGCTTGACCGCGCCGGCGTTCGGGACGAGGTGGGGTCGCTGGCTGACGCTGTTCGTCCTGCTGCCGTTTGGCGGGGCGGCCGTGTTGTTGCAAGGGGGGCAAGTGCTGCTCGAACTCGTTGGCGTAAAGGTTCCCGGTTTCGATCCGGTTTCCGTATTCAAGGAATTACGCGGCGAGGAAACCGGTTCTCCCGTGGTGGGGCTGACGTCGTTCGCGTTGCTGGGATTCTTCCTGCTGGCGCTTCTGCATGTCGAGCCGATTCGCCGGGGCTGCAAACAGGCGTCGATCCTGATGTATCGGCTGCTGCGCGGCGTACTCATCGATTTACCGCTGCATTTGGTGCGTCTGCCGATGATACGGACGGTCCTCAATAGCTGGGCTTTCCATCTGTTCTCGTCGTTCGTGTTCAAGCCGGCGATGGTGTGCGCGCTCTTTTGGCTGGTGACGCCGGCCACCTTCGCAACCTGGCCGGGACCGGCGATCGTTAGCACGTTCTTGCTCGTCAGCATCCTGATGAACACGCGCATGGTTAAATCGGTCGAGGAAGCCCTGCTTCAGTCCGTGGCGAACTTCTACGAATTGCTGCGGGCCGGCTTGCTGCCGGGTCTGTTGCGGCTGCTGTTGTGGGCATTCAAGCAAACCATCGACATGATGGAATATGTGCTGCATAGCGTGGACGAATGGCTGCGTTTCCGTCAAGGTGACAGCCGATTGTCACTGATGGTACGAACCATCGCCGGCTTTCTGTGGTATCCGGTGGCCTGGCTGGCGCGCTTTTATCTGGTGGTGCTGATTGAACCGGGCTTCAACCCGCTCAAGGCGCCGGTGTCGTACTTGGCCGCGAAATTCATGGTGCCGTTGGCCGTCTATCTGACGACCGAGTTGAATGAAGGGTTTCGTCACGGCGAGGTGTCGGTGCTGGTGCAGGTGTTGGTCATGGCCATCGTCGGGCCGACACTGTGGCTGCTGCCGGACTTGTTCGGCTTTTTGTTTTGGGAGATGAAAGAGAACTGGCGCATGTATCGCGCCAACCGGGAGAAGCAACTTCGGCCGGTCGGCGTCGGTCCCCACGGCGAGACGGTACGGCAACTGTTGCAACCGGGCTTCCATTCGGGCACGGTGCCCAAGCTATACGCGCGATTGCGAGAGGCGGAGCGCGAGGCGATTCGCACGGGCAGTTGGCGATCGGCGCGGACGTGCCGGCGGGCGCTGGCGGAGGTGGAACTGACGATTCGACGGCTGATCGAGCGCGAACTGGTCAAGCTGTTGCAAGAGAGTACCCGTTGGAAAAGCGAGTCGCTGCGCGTCGGCAACGTGGTGCTGACGCCGACGCGCATCGGCATCGAGTTGTTGCAGCACAACGGTGGAACCGTTGCTCCACTGGACGGCATTCAAACCGCGCCCGGTGGCTCGCCGGTCCCTCCAACGGTGCGTCCGGTACGACTGGAGTGGGAAGACGAGGCGGGCTGGCTGGTGGCGAGTGTCCGCGAGCCAGGTTGGTTGGAGTCGCTCAGCGAAGAGCAGCGCCAGGCGGCGACGACGGCGCTGGCGGGTTTGTACAAACTCGCCGGCATCGATCTGGTGCGCGAGCAGGTGCGCGAGAATTTGCCGCCCGCGGCGACGAACTTCATGCTGACCGCCCGCGATCTGGTCGTCGAGATTGGACCACATCAGGAGCCGGTCGTTCGCTATGATCTGACAAGACCACGAGGACCACTCAAGCCGCGCACGCTGGAAGGAATGCCGGCCTTGGATTGGCCGCCGCTCGATCCGGCGCGGGTGATTTTCGCGCGCGTGCCGCTGTCGTGGAAACAATGGGTCGAAAGCTGGCAGGGCAGTCCCGACGGCAAGACGCCGCGCACGCTATTCACGACGGCGGTGAAACTGCTGCCGGCGGGATCGGTGGGATGAATGCCTGCCTGCCAGCCCGCGGCGCCGGCAAGGAAAGGGAAACCCTTGCTGGCGCTGCGGGCTGGTAAAACCCCGTTCACACCAGCTCGCGGATGGGCTGGCCATTCTCGACGATGTAACGCGGCCGGCCGCTGGTATCCGCATAGGTCGTATCCAGCGGCACGCCCATGTGATGATAAATCGTCGCCGCCAGATCGCCGGGCGTCACCGGACGTTCCTTGATCGTGCCGCCGTCTTTCTCGGTTGCTCCAATTACCTGTCCATGACGCAATCCACCACCGGCGACGGCCATCGACATAACCACCGGCCAATGATTGCGGCCATCCGTGCTGCCTTGCGTGCCCATTGTCGGCGTGCGGCCGAATTCTCCCATCGCCAACACCAGCACGTTATCGAGCAGGCCGCGATCGGCCAGATCGCCAACGAGCGTGGTAATCAAGTGATCGAACAGCGGCAGAAGCGGGCGCAGCCCCTTCTGAATGCCGCCATAAGGCGGGATGTTGTCGCCGTGCGTGTCCCAGGTGCCGGAGGCGGTGTGATAGCTGAGGTCCAGCGTCACGAAGGCCGCACCCGCCTCGACTAACCGCCGGGCCAAGAGCGCTTGCTGGCACCACAGATGCTTGCCGTAGCGATCGCGCACGCGATCCGGTTCCGTCGTCAGATCGAACGCTTGCCGCGCCCGTCCGCCGAGGACCATCTCGACCGCCTGCCGACCATAGCGATCCATCGCATCCATTACGCCGGATGTATCCAGGTCGCCGCGCAGCCGGTCGAAGTCCTTGACGAGCGTTCGCCGTTCGTGGATGCGTTGTTGATTCAGTCCCAGCGGCAGACGGAACAGGTCGGCGTCGGTCATGCGGCCGCTGTCCACGCCGACATTGTTGTAGATGGGCAGACGGGCGGCTTGGTCGGCGATGAACGGATCGTATTGCTTGCCAAGGTAGCCGCCGAAGGCGAGATGCGAACGCCCCTTCATGAAAGCGACATAGGGCGGCATGCCCGCATGATTGGCTCCGTGATGCTTGGCGACGAGCGAGCCGATGGCCGGATACAATCGGCCGCGCGGATTGACGCGCGGAGCGGCCTCGATGTTGCCGGTTTGAAAGACCATGTTCGGCTCATGATTGCTATGACGCGCATCGACGGAGCGAATGAGCGTGAAGCGATCGAGCATGGCGGCCATGCGCGGCAAATGCTCGCACACCTGGACGCCGGGTAGTTTCGTCGAGATGACCGAGAAGGGGCCGCGATTTTCCAGCGGTCGCCCGGGTTTGGGATCCCAAGTATCAATGTGGCTGGGGCCGCCCGTCATCCATAAAAGAATGACGCTTTTGGCTTCCGCAGCGGGTCGGCCCTCGGACGCGGCGCGGGCGCGCTGTCGCAGTAAGCCCGGCACACTGAGACCAGCAAGCCCCGCCAGGCCAGTCTTGAGCATGTTGCGGCGACTCAGCAGCGTCAGACCTTCGCGTTCCAGAGGGCGGAAATTCGTGAAAGCATGTCGATGACGATGGGTGCGTCCGTTGCTGTCGCTCATGGCAGGACTCTCCGCGAATGGTAGGCTGAAAAAACTATACCCGCGGGAGGAGAAACTTGCAATCACCGCTTAGGAGAGAAGCAGGAACAGAAGAAACGCCTCGTGGGGCGTCAATCGAAGATTGACGCCCCACGAGGCCGCCTGCGCCGCAGGCTGGCTAGAATGCGTCATGTCTGAACGCCGCCACTGCCCTTGAATGCGTCGGCCCTGGTATGCACGGGGGCATGTCTCAGCGTTCCATTATCGTTGGCCTTGCCCTCGGTGATATGGACGGCCTTGTAACCGCCGCGCAGCCGATCACTCAGGGCGATGAGACCAAAGACGACGACGAGAATACACGGCAACACAGCTACCCAGCGGAACGCCCAGGCCGCGCCGTTCTTCTCGGCATTGTCGATGTCTTTCTTCTCCGTCTGCGCCTGCTCGTCTCCCTTTTTGGCCTGCTCGCTCACCGCGTTGACCGCATCGGGATTAAGTTTGCGACTGCCGGCGGGATAAATATGCTCCGTGATGGCCTTGGGCAACCAACTCGGCTTTTCCTCGACGACCAGTGGCACCGGGTCTCCCTGCGGCACCGGCACCTTCGTATTCTGCATTTCGCTGGGGATCGCCTGCACGGTGTAGGAATCGTAAATGGCCCCCATCTGCGGCAGCGCCTGCGAAATGGCCAGGTTGCCGAACGACCCCATGAGTCCCAACAAGAGCGCGCCGCCCTTGGGGAAGCGCTCGGCCGTGACGCCGAGCATGGTCGGCCAGAAGTAGGCGATGCCGACGCCGA
>DATNCY010000289.1:0-34435 GCA_035553375.1 Gemmataceae bacterium | reverse complement strand
CGGATTTTGTCCAGCCAGCATTTCGGGCCAATGGTGATGGCGGATGGCCTCGGTAATGTCCTCAGGAAGCCCCCAGCCGCGCAGCAGGAAGGCACCAACCTCCGCGTGGTTGGCACCGACGAACTCATCTTCCAACTCGCACTGACGGCGGGCGAGAATTTCAACGGGATGGGCCAGCACCCGCGCATATTGTTCGGGGAAAACCTCGCGGAGAATGAGCGCGCCCAGATCGCAAAGCAGAGCGGCCACCATCTCGCTGTCGGGGTCCGGTTCGCCGATGGCGACGGCCCATTCGCGAGCGGCCATCGCGGTGGCGACGGAGACCTTCCAATGATCGCTCATGCGGGCATCCGCGGTGCTGCGACGCTGCATCGAGGGCAGCGAGAGGCTGAGGACCAGAGCGCGGACGCGATTGAGACCCAGCAGACTCAGCGCGCGGTTGATAACCGTGACCTTCTGCGGCAGGGCGAGGAAGGCGGAATTGACGATTTTGAGAATTTTGGCGCACAATCCCGGATCGTGACTGATGAGGCCGGCGATGTCGGCGAGGCCGCAGTCGGGCCGACTGGCCTTTTCCAGCACGCGCAAAGCGACGGCCGGCGGCGTGGGCAGATGCGGATCGCGGGCGATGCGGGCGAGGACGGACTCAAGGGCCATCGGTGAGATCACTCCCAGGGGCGCGAGAACGATCCGAACCCAGCAAGTGTTGCTCACGAAAAGAGACGGGTCAAAGATTCCGTTGACGTCGGCTGTAACTCAAAACGGTCAGCATCGATTCCTGAGGGCTGCGGGGAGTATGAATAGTTTCTGGTATTGTTTTTTCGTTAGCCCAGCCCTTCAGGGCTGGGAGGCATGTGGTGGTGGATTTGTTGGGCCTTCAGGCCCTCCGCCGCGACCGGGAGGGGCTAAAGCCCCAAACCCCACGTCTCCCCGCAATCCCCAGCCCTGAAGGGCTGGGCTAACGAAAAATACCAGAATCCACGCACGCACCCAGGGCCGCGCGGCCGCGGGCAGAAACGCTTTTTCGTTGCGGCGGCCCGGCAAGTTCGCTAGCATCAATTATCAATGGCATCATCGCGGTATGACCCATGACGAGGGCTGAAACATGAGCAGTGAAGTCCCTGTCGATCGCCAGCAGCAGAAGGTGATGGAATTTTTGCGTCTGTTGCCTCTGACCATGGAAATCGCCGGCCTGCCCAAATCGGACCTCGGCCGGTACTTCAACGACGACCAGATGGAACTGCGGGCCAATACGCTCAAACTGGCCTACAAGGCCGCCCGCCAGATCATTCTCGACGTGGCCAAGTAACCTCTCTTTGCCGGCCCGCAGCGCCAGCAAGGGACGATCCCTTGCTGGCGCTGCGGGCCGGCAAACAGGGCGAACCTGGCGCTTTTCGGCGGACAACGCTGAGCGTGCGCTCTGTACGGCCGACTGGGGACGATTCCGCCTCGGTCGGCCATTGTTTTTCTCAAGGGTAGCGTGCGCCCGGAGTAGAATGGAGTCGTATCCCAACGACGGGATGCCTTTCGGACAGCGAACCGGCCCTTTCGGCGTTGTTGCGCCGCATGTCCTGGCGGGCCGGGTTTCGCGATCGATCTCCACGCATTACGGAACTCTCGCCATGAGACGTGTTGCGATGACTTGCTTTCTGGGCTGCTGCTCGGCCCTGGGAGGCTTGCTGGCCGTCACTTTTGGTATTCACGGCCTTGCGCCGGCGGTCGCTCAGATGAGCGCCCCCCGCGCGGGAGGCTCGACGATCGACGTGGGCCGCGTCGGCGAACGCTTCGAGTATGTCGCTCGCAAGGTATCGCCGGCCGTGGTCGCCGTCGAAGCCGTCAAGCAAGCGCCGGCGCGCGGCAACACCGGCAAAACCCGCTCCATTGATGAATCCGGCTCCGGCGTGCTGATCCGCATCGCCCGCCACCCCGGCGTTTACGTGCTGACCAACAATCACGTTATCCAGCAGGCATCGGCGAACCAGATCACCGTTAGCCTGGCTGACAACCGCATCCTTAAGCCGTCGAAGGTGTGGGCCGATCCCGAATCGGATGTGGCTGTCATGAAGCTGGACGCCGCCGACCTGCCGACGGCCGCGCTGGGCAACAGCGATACGACGCGCGTCGGTCAATGGGTGCTGGCCATCGGCAGCCCGTTCGGACTGAATCAAACCGTGACGCATGGCATCATCAGCGCCCGCGAACGCGGCCAGGTCAGCCTGGGCAATACCATTCGCATCAAGGATTTCTTGCAGACCGACGCGGCCATCAATCCCGGTTCCAGTGGCGGGCCGCTCATCAATCTCGACGGCGAAGTGATCGGCATCAACACCGCCATCGCTTCGCACTCCGGCAGCAACAGCGGCGTCGCCTTCAGCATTCCGATCAATCTGGTTAAGCGAATTCTCGATCAATTGCTGGACAAGGGCGCGGTGACGCGCGGCTATCTGGGATTGCAGGTGGCTCCGTCGTTCGAGCCGGCCGACGCCACGAACCTAGGTTTGAGCCGGGCACAGGGAGCGCTCATCGACACGGTCTACCCGGAGACGCCCGCGGCGACGGCTGGTGTGCATGCGCGCGATGTGGTGCTGGAAGTGGATGGCGTGGCCGTCCGCAACGAGAACCACTTCATCAACCTCATCAGCAGTTTGCCGGCCGGCCGACGCATCCGTCTGAATGTCTGGCGCGATCGACGCGCGATGACCATTGACGCCGTGGTAGGCGACTGGGCTGCGGCGCAGGCGCGGTTCAAGCGCGACAAGGATAAATGAGCGCGAGTTGTAAAAGAATGCCGCTTGCGGCTTAGCGTGTGGATACGCTAAGCCGCAAGCGGCTCATTTTGTTAGTGGGTCTTTAATCTTCCGGCCGTTTGTTGCGCAGGAAGAGTAAGACACCAATCAGCCCGGCAAGGATGACGAGCATGATGATCAGGAAGGTCCAGAAGTTTTCAGTGATCCAATCCATGATACCTGCCTTTCAAGTGATCTCTGAAACAAGGAAGGATAACGTGTCCGCGCCGCCTTGATCTCTTCTTCCGCCTCTCCGTGCGCATTTTGTCCTGGTTGGACCGCGCTTCGCTCGCTGTTGGTCGGCGTGCAATCTTCTCGCGGCGGAGAGAGATTTGAAAAGTGTTCTACTGTTCCGCTCGCCATATTGCAAGCATCTCGCGTAGGAAAATGCGGATTTCTCTCGGCGACTCTTCGCGCGTTGGATTGACAACCCCCTCGCCACACCCTACCAAAAGAGGATATTTCGCGGAAAGCGCTCGCCTTCGTTCGCTTCGTCTGCCGTCCTCTGTCGCATGGGAAGTCCATGTCCGATCGCCTCACGATTCCCGTCTCGCCGGCCATCGCCGCCACCTCTTCACGTCCGGTAGGGCGCCGAGGCATCGCCTTACCCGTGGTCGCGGCTTGCGGCGCCTTCCTGCTGTTGTATGCGCGGTCGCTGGTTGGTCCCGTGGTGGTGTACGATGATTTTCAGATTCTCACGCAGTCGTGGACGTGGGAACGCACCCGCGATGCGATATGGGTGCCGCAGAACGAACACGCCATGCCGCTGGGCCGACTGCTCTGCTTCGCCCTCGAATGCCTGGCCGGTCGGCTGCCGATGCTGCCGTTCGTGACCTGCCTGGTGGGGCCGTTGTCGTTGCTCTTGGGAATGTGGCTTGTCTATGTCTTCGTCCGCCGCGAGATGGGACATCCGTTTTACGCGCTGCTGGTCCTCGTGCTGTTCGGCGTCACGACCGTTTATCATCAAGCCGTCTGGTGGTTCGCCGCCAGCTTCGCCATTCTGGCGCTGGATACGATGCTGCTGGGTCTGCTCGCCGCGCAACGCTGGCGGCAAACGGGCCGAGGCATCTATCTCGACCTGACCGTACTCGCTTGCCTGCTCGCTCCCGGTTGGTTCGCCATCGGCGTCTTGGCCGGCCCGCTGTGCTGTCTTTACCTAATGCAGAATGCCTCACCAATGCAGAATGCAGAATGCAGAATGCAGAATAAAAGACAGGGCATTTCTTCCATTCTGCATTCTGCATTCTGCATTCTGCATTCAAGGTTGAGTTTCTTGCCGCTGCTCGGAACCGCTCTGTTCCTGGCCGTGAGTCTGCCGCGCACGGCGGAAACGATCATGCACCTGGACCACTACGGAGAGCAGACGGCGGTGGAAGCGTTTCGTCCGTTGATTGGCCTGGAATATACCCTGCGTTCCCTTGTGGATAATCTCTTGCTGGGCGTCGTGGGTGTAACCAGCGTGGCGCTGCCGGTGTGGTGCGTCGCGGTGGTGTTGTTCGGCGTCATGGTCTGGGGCGTCTGGTGGTGGCGGCAGGCACCGGATCGGCGGCTGATGCTTCTGGGACTCGGCCTGATCGGTAGCAGCTATTTGCTCGTCTACAGCGCTCGTTCCAGCTGGTCGTACTTCCAGATGACCGAGCCGAACTTCTCGCGTTATCACTTGCTGCCTCATTTGGGGCTGGTGCTGTTTTTCTGCGGTGGTCTACCCGGACGCGCGGGACGCTGGTTCACGTTGAGCGAAGACGGTTTCCTGAGCGAGCGACAACGCCGATTGGTTTATGTGCTGATTGGCGTATGTTTCCTCGTGCAGTTGCCGCGCGGCCTGATTTGCGGTTCGCCGACCGGCTGGTATCAAGTCGAATTGGTTCGCGATCAACAGACCGTTCTGCGCCGCATCGAGGAAGTCGATGCGCTCTGCCGCGAGCATCACATCAGCGCGGCCGCGGCGCGCCAGGCACTGGGACGACTGGACATCCCCTGTTCTTACAACGTAATCGACGGCTGGGAATTTCTGCGCGGCAGCGATAATCCTCGGCCACGGTCGCCGGAAGAAATCAAACACCTTCTTGAAGGAACTCCATGATACCCTCCCCGTCCGTGGCGGTTTCGCCGCCGCAAGCGCAGAGTCAACCGGCGAAAGGGCGATCCATCCTTGTGCCAGTGGTGCTGGCCTGCATCGCCGCCTGGCTCCCCTATATTCGTCCCCTGATCGCTCCCGCCGTCATCATCGACGATTACGAAATCCTGGCGCAGTCGCGGACGTGGCAGCGAACCCTGGATGGTATGTGGATACCGCAGAACGAACACATCATGCCGTTGGGCCGATTGCTCACGTTCATCCTGGAACAACTCGTCGGCCGGCTAACTTTACTCCCGGAGACGGTCACGCTGATCGGCCCGGTGGGATTGCTCATCGCCATGCTTCTCGTCTATGTCTTCGTTCGCCGCGAACTAGGTCATCCGTTGTACGGTCTGCTGGCCCTGGTGCTGTTTGGCGTCAGCACGGTCTATCATCAAGCCGTCTATTGGTTCGCCGCCAGCTTTTCCATGCTCGCTCTGGATACGATGCTGCTGGGTTTGCTCGCCGTGCAGCGCTGGCGGCAGACGGCGCGCGGGCGCTACCTCGTTCTAGCTGCTTTGGCCTGCTTCCTCGCGCCCGGTTGGTTCGCCATCGGTATTCTGGGCGGTCCTTTGTGCTGTCTCTATCTTCTCGTCCTTTCAAAGCGAGAGCGTGTCTCTTACCGTTCCTGGCTCCTCCCGGCGCTGACGCCGATGCTTGGTACGGTTCTCTTCCTGGCCGTGAGTCTGCCCATTTCGGGACAAAGGATCATGCACCTGCGTCATTACGAAGGATTGACCGCCGTGCAGTCGTTCCGGCCGCTCGACGGCTTGATTGCCACCATGCGCTCCGTGGTGGATAATCTTCTGTTCGGCGTCGTGGGCTGCTGGAAGATTGAGATACCGCAACCCTACGTGTATCTGCTGTTCGCGCTGGCGGCCGTGCTGGCGGCCTGGTGGTTGTGGCAAGCGCCGCGACGCCGGCTGATGGTGTTGGGACTGGGGCTGATTGGCAGCAGCTATTGGCTCATCTACAGTGCCCGCTCCAACTGGGGCTATGAAAATATGATGACCCTGCCTGTTTGGTCTCGGTATCATCTGCTGCCGTATTTGGGACTGACATTGTTCTTCTGCGGTGGCCTGTCTGGACGCCCCAACTGGTTTTGCTTGAATGCGGATGGCACGCTGACGCGCCGGCAGCAGCGCGCGATGTGCCTGCTGATCGTCGTGTGTCTGCTCATCCATTTGCCGCGCGGCCTGGGATGGGCGGATACCGCCGGCTCGGAACAGTTCGAGGCACATGATGAGCAACAGGCGCAATTGCGCCGCATTGAGGAAATGGACGCCCGTTGTCGGGAATACCACATCAGCGCCGACGCCGCCCGCGAAGTGCTGCCGCGCTTCACCCTCACTTGGTCGGCGGATGTAATCAACGGTTGGGAGTTCCTGCGCGGCAGCGATGATCCTCGGCCGCAGCCGCCGGAAGAAGTGAAACGTCTGCTCGAAACGCCCTGAGTGTCGTCGGGACGCGCGGCCTGGCGTTTCGGCGAAACGCCAGGCCGCGCGGCGCACGGCTAACCTCGCCGGAGGGCGGTTTACTTCCAGAACCCTTCGCGCCGAGGCGTTTCCGTGGTTTCGCTCAGCGCCAGCCAGCGCTGCAAGCAATTTTCGATTTGCGTCCACATGTCGAGAATGTCTTGCTCCGCCGGCTGACTCTCGCCGAGTAGCGCGTGCAAGCGAATCACGGCCTCGCCCAGCGTTTTCACCGAAGGATCGCGATCACCAACCGCGACGAGATCCTTGAACAGTTTCTCCAATTCCGCAGCCATCCCTCGTAGCATTGTGAGTTGCGCCGATACGTCGGTGCCAGCAGTGTCTTGCATTTTTTGAAGTAGAGTCTTAACGCGCTGGCGATAGGGAGTGCGATCCATCGCCGCTTGTCGTTTGGTTTCTTTGCGTCCTCTACGACCGAATAGTGACGTGAGCAAGCGCTGAATCCCATTCGGTGCCGACACGCTTCTTGTCTTTCTTGGCTTATGTCGCAAGGTGCGATCCGTTTCCTCCGCGTCGAAATCCGTAAGCATGGACGTAAGCATAGAATCGACGCTTTCGGTCTGCGATTCCGCACCTCCGGCCAAGGCGGCCGATGGAGCCATGCTACAAAGCGGAGCGCATCCGCCACTGTACAATTTCGCGCTCGCCTTCCAACCGTCCGGCTGTTCCACCGGCTGCACGATACCATGCACCTGCCCACCCGGATTGACCACGGCCGAGCGATCCACCGCCACGAACGCCGTGAAACGACACAGTACACCGAAGCGCAGCGATGTGGCCACAATCTCGCGTTCCATCGCCGCCTGATCGCCCGAACCGATGGCGTAGCGATCTTCCATCTCGCGCAGCCGGCCACGCGCCCACACCGTCGTCAAGGCCGGATTATCCGTCCGCTGTCCGCGCACCTCGGCCGACCACATCCGCCCCGTCGCATCGCGCGCTTGCAGAGCGATGGCACCATCCGCATCACCGCGATAGCGGCCGGAAATAAGCAGCGGCGTCCCAGCGAACAGACCCGGCACGCGCCCCGGCACCACGCTCTCCGGGTTGAACTTCAACCCCGCCGGCTCCAGATGCAACTCTGTCAGCACCGGCGTCCCAATATGGCGATGCACCATATCCATCACTTCATCGAGCCGATCCTCCGACTCGACAATCTCGCTTTGTCCGCCGCCGAGATCCGCCAGTCGCCGTAGAAACGCCGCGTTCACCGCGCGATCGATTCCCAAGGTGAAGATGCGAATCTCCTTCGCACACTGTCCCAGGTGCCGCAAAATCTGATCTTCGTTGCCGATCTGCCCATCCGTCACCAGCACGAGAATACGCTCGCGGCCCGCAACTTTATCGCGCGATAACTCATTAACCGCGCGATTCAGCGGCTCGGCCATTTCGGTTCCGCCGCGCGAATTGATCTTCGCCAGGAACTCGACGGCCTGGAAACGCAGGCGATTCGTCGCCGGCACGAGATGATCGCCGCCGAACTCAGTTGGCGTCTCGATGCGATCGTCGAAGGCATAGACAGTAAAGCGGTCTTGCTCGGTTAGGGTATCGACCATGCGCGCCAGCGCTCGCCGCGCCGCCACCATCTTCCAGCCTTCCATGCTGCCCGAACGATCCAGCACGAACACCACATCTCTTCCCAGTGCAGAATGAGAAGAACCATCCGACAGTTTTTCATTCTGCATTCTGCATTCCGCATTCTGCATTTCGACAGGGGGAACCAACGTCAACAAGAACGTCCCTTCTTGCCCCTCGCGATCCGGTTGCAGGGACAGCGACGTGACAAGACGTTCCTGCGCGACGCGGAAGCGCAGGATGAAATCGCGATTGAGTCGTTCGCCCGGTTGCACGCGGAACAATTTCGTATCGTTGTCCTCGCTCTCGATGATGGTGTGCAGACTGCTGCGGAAATCGCTTGGTTTCAGCAATGACAACGGCACTTCGACCGATAGCCCAAGCCGCACCGGATTGGGAAAACCCGGCAGGAGTACCGGCGGACTGATGCGCGAAGCGTCCGGCACGGCGTCGGTGTCCGGGGCGACACCGTCGCCGACCGAACCGCCCGGCAGCGGCACACCGGGGATGTAGCGCGGCGCGACGACCAGTGGAAAGCGGAACGTCGCCTCGCCGTCGCTGTACGGCAGCGGCCCTGTCAGCGTCAGCCGTACCGTTGCTTCCTCGCCCGGCGGCAGATTGCCCACGCGCATCGTGAACACGCCCGGCCGTTCCTCTTCGGTGATCGCCGCGCGATGCCCCGCCTTCACCGCCTGATCGTACTCCTGTCGCGCTGCCCCGCGTTCCTTCAAATCGCCCTCAATAATGCGGCCGGCCACTTCCAGACGAAAGCGCGTCACCGCCGCCCGATCCGGCAGCGGAAAGATGTAGGTCGCTTCCAGCGCCTCGGCGTGCGTGTTGACAAACGTCTGCGTCAGGGCCAACTGAACGATCAAGCCGTCAATGCGGGCCTGCACATCCAGCGCTTTCAGCGGTAGACAGCCGCGTTCCGTGTTGAGGGCGCCGAAGCCGGCTTCGGTGTCCGTCTCCGGCGATTGACAGCGTTTCACTTCGTCGTCGAGCATTTCGGGCAGCGATTGTTTCATGGCGAATCTCCTTGTGGTTGGCCGCTTGAGGCGGCGCGTTCCGCATCCAGTACCCGCCGGGCCTTGAGTAACTTCAGCAACGGCGCAGCAGCCGCCTGCAACGCCTCGACATCGTGATCATCGAGCGACCGAGCGCCTTCCAGCAGCAAGCGCACTCCGTCATCGAGTGCTACGCTCACCAGAGGGAGTACGGCTCGACCGCGATTTTTTTGCACCGTTTCCGTCTGTTCCGTGCTTGTCTCGTCCGCCGGCACATCCGCCGGCGATGCGCCCCAGAAACCGCTATTCCGCCGCTCCTCCCTCTCACTGGGTTGCTCCATTGATTGCGGCGCGAGGCGCAGTTGTGACAGCTCCCGCAACACCGCGTTCGTCTTACCCACCACACGGGACTGAATCTCCGCCAGGGCAAGTCCTCGCGCTTGCAGTCGTTTGATGGCCACCAGTTGCAGGAGATGTCGCTGACCATACAACGCCGTGCGCCCGCGCATCTGGGCCGGTCGATCAATCAGGCCGAGCGTCGTGTAATAGCGGATCGTGCGCATGTCCGGCACCTCGCGGACTCGGCCGCTCGCCTGCGCGGGACCATCTACCGCCAGCGCCAAGGCGACCTGCGCGCTCAATTCGTCCAGGGTCCAAAGGGGAGCATGTGACAGTGCCATGGCATGAATATAACAGTGTCTTATAATAGTGTCAAGAAGATTATCAGATGAGGCGATCATAAAAAAAGGTGTGCGGGATTCCGCACACCTGCTCGGGATTACGGGAAACGCGGCGTCTCCGCCTCAGTCCTTCGATTTGTCTTTGACTTTCTTCTTCTGGTCCTTCGGCAGAGTCGTTACGACGACGCCGACACCCAGCACCTTCTTCCCGTCGAGTGTGACGGCCACGGTCGATCCTTTCTTGATGTCCTTGAGGCCATTCTTGGCTTTGAGCAATTCGTTTTTGTCCTTGCCTGCGGTATAGGCTACCTCCGTGTCGCCGGGCACCGGAAATTCCTGCTTGACGCCCTCGACCTTCAGTGTGAGCTTCTCGTTCTTATAAGACTCGAACATGCCGACCACCGACTTGAACTTCGGCTCTTTCGTGTCCTTCTTGTCTTCGGCCGTCAGCCCAAGACTGGACAGAAACAGTAGCGCGACCAGGACGCCAGCGAACGCGCGAAACATGAGACGCTCCTTCCTTCGACGACGCGAATGATGCGGCCCCCGACGCCGCGCCGGAGCCTGGAGATAATAATAGACAAACAACAAAATCCTGGCGGCCATCCTCGCACAGAGCCTGGACCGAAAGGGAGGGCGTCAAGGCTCGCTTCTCGGCAGGTTCTCAGTTGTCGCTTTCCCGAGAACCTCCAGATCAACGACATGGAGGGTCGGAAGGGGCCTTTGTCCCGGTCTTCTCTGTCGCACACCGGAGACTTTCACCCGCTGATCGAGAGCTTTCTTCGCCGATTCCAGAAGCGACTCATCAAGCGTGCAGCGAACTTCTCGAACATCATTGCTATTGCGGACGACCATGGTCAGGTTGTCGAGGTCGATTTCGCGCAGATCGCCAATATAGTCTTCCACGGGTTCCGTGGGTGAACAGTCGAGTGTATGGTCGCTCACTCCGGTATACTTCTCGATTTCATAGCGCAGTTGCTGGGCGTGATCGATGAAGCCTTCCGCCAAGACTGCGAACCACTCCGGCGACGCCTTGGGATGTTCGGCGCGGAGGGCGGCCAAAGCCGTGTAAACGCGACTCAGTTGCTCCAAAGAGACGCGAAGTTCCGCATCGTCAGTAATCATGGCCTAATCCTCAAAAGCCCCTTCTTCAAACCCTCGCGACCGCGGACCAGTTGGAAAAAATCCACGGCCGTTTGAAAGCCGTTGTCGCCATCCGCAACCACAAAAAGGTCAAAGAGGTAGCCGCGTGCGGGTACGGAGTCGGTTCGTGTGTTGTTTTCTTCGTTAGCCCAGCCCTTCAGGGCTGGGTAGGATGTCAGGCCGAGGCGGCTATTGGGGCTTTAGCCCCTCCGGCGTGTCCCCACGAACTATAGAGGGCCTGAAGGCCCCATCTGCACCCACACCCTCCGCTCCCCCAGCCCTGAAGGGCTGGGCCAACGAAAAAAACAGTCTCCGAAACAATTCGCGCATCCGGTAGCCGCCTGCTCGCAATCGCCTCTTGGAGAGAAGATTGTATTCTGGAAGGGACAGCGACGCGGAGAAATTCCCCCAAGATGCGCTTGGCCGCGAATGGACGCCTGCCAATTTGCCTCCCTGATAGGTCTTCGACTGTCAACTCCGCAGCATCCCGCCGCGCATCACCAATCGCCCTTGCGGAACTCCGCAAGAGAAGGGACGACAAATCTCGCTGTTTTCGCCCGTTGAGACAATCCTCTGTTGGGGATGAGTAATTGGCACCCCACTTGCACATCCTTTTTGCATTCGTGCCGCTCTGGTAGCTCCCCATCGCTCGAAGCAGGCAGACCTCTTGGCGGCACGGCGTGGGGTCTCGCCGAGGAGGTGTGAATGGACATCAATCGTTTCACCGAAAAAACGCAAGAAGCCCTACAGAATGCCCAGCGTCTAGCCGCGCGCAGCGGCCAGCAGTACGTCGAAGTCGAACATCTTTTGGCCGCCTTGCTCGATCAGGAACCCGGTCTTGCCTCGTCCATTCTGCGCAAGGCCAACGTCAATCTCGATGGGTTGAAGCGACGCGCTCAGCAGGAAGTGGAACGTCTGCCGCGCGTTTCCGGCGGCAAAGGCGAGGCCATCGGCAGTCGTCTCAATCGCGTGCTGATGCAGGCCGAAGACGAGGCGAAAAGTTTCAAGGATGAATATGTCTCCGTCGAGCATGTATTGCTCGCCCTCATCGCCGACACCGGCGCGACGGGGCGATTGCTCAAGGAGTTCGGCGTCACGCGCGATCGCTTGATGACCGCGCTGCACGAGGTACGCGGCAACCAGCGCGTCACCTCCCAGAACCCGGAGACGACTTACGAAGCGCTGGAAAAGTATGGCCGCGATTTGACGAAGGCCGCCAGTGCGGGCAAACTCGATCCGGTCATTGGCCGCGATGATGAGATTCGCCGCGTCGTGCAGGTGTTGTCGCGCCGCACCAAGAACAATCCCGTGCTGATTGGCGAGCCTGGCGTCGGCAAGACCGCGATCGTCGAGGGATTGGCTCAGCGCATCGTGCGCGGCGATGTGCCGGAGGGATTGAAGAAACGGCGCATCGTCGCCTTGGACATGGGCGCGCTCATTGCCGGGGCCAAGTTCCGCGGCGAGTTCGAGGAACGTCTGAAAGCAGTCCTCAAGGAAGTGCAGGAAGCGCAGGGCGAAATCATTCTGTTCATCGACGAGTTGCATACGGTCGTCGGTGCCGGCAAAGCCGAAGGCGCGATGGACGCCGGCAATTTGCTTAAACCCATGTTGGCACGCGGCGAACTGCATTGCATTGGCGCGACGACGCTGGATGAATATCGCCAGCACATCGAGAAAGATGCGGCTCTCGAACGGCGCTTTCAGCCGGTGATGGTCGATCAGCCGACTGTCGAGGATACCATCTCGATCCTGCGCGGTTTGCGTGAACGCTACGAGATTCATCACGGCGTGCGCATCAAGGACGCCGCGTTGGTTGCCGCTGCCGTGCTGTCGAATCGCTATATTTCGGATCGCTTTTTACCGGATAAGGCCATCGATCTGGTCGATGAGGCCGCCGCCAAACTGCGTACCGAGATTGACAGCATGCCAGCCGAACTGGATGAGATCACGCGCCGCACCATGCAACTGGAAATCGAGCGTGAGGCGCTGAAGAAAGAGAAAGATGCCGCTTCGCGCGAACGCCTGGCCAAGATTGAAAAGGAGTTGGCCGAGTTGAAGGGCGAGTCCGATACCCTGCGCGCCCAATGGCAAGCCGAGAAAGAGGGTGTGCAGAAACTGCGCGATTTGCGCGAGCAAATCGAGCAAACCAAGGTCGCCGTCGAGCAGGCCGAACGGCAGTACGATCTCAACAAGGCCGCCGAGTTGAAATACGGCCGGCTGCTGGAATTGGAGAAGCAACTCAAGACGGAAGAAGAGGGGCTTGCCTCCAAGCAGGGCACGGCTCGGCTCATCAAGGAAGAAGTGGACGAGGAGGACATCGCCGAGGTCGTCAGCCGTTGGACGCATATTCCCGTGTCGAAACTACTGGAAGGCGAGGTGCAGAAATTACTCCAACTGGAGGAGGAACTGCATCAGCGCGTCATCGGCCAGGATGAGGCGGTGCTGGCCGTCGCCGAAGCGGTGGTTCGCGCACGCTCCGGCCTGAAAGATCCGAATCGGCCCATCGGTTCGTTCATCTTTTTGGGGCCGACTGGCGTCGGCAAAACCGAGTTGGCCCGGGCGCTGGCCGAGTTCCTCTTCGACGACGAGCGGGCCATGATTCGCATTGATATGTCGGAGTATCAGGAGAAACACACAGTCGCGCGGCTGCTCGGTGCGCCGCCGGGTTACATTGGTTTCGAGGAGGGCGGTCAACTGACGGAGGCCGTGCGCCGCCGACCGTACTGCGTCATTCTGTTCGATGAGATCGAGAAAGCGCACCCCGATGTTTTCAATGTGTTGCTGCAACTGCTGGATGATGGCCGGCTCACCGATGGCCAGGGGCGGACGGTCGATTTCAAGAACACGATCGTCATTATGACCTCGAACATCGGCAGCCAACGCATCTTGCAATACAAGGGTTCGTATGTCGGCGAAATCTACGATCGTATGAAGAATGCCGTGCTGGATGAGTTGCGCAAGCACTTCCGGCCGGAGTTCCTCAATCGCGTCGATGAGATCATCGTCTTCCACGCCTTGAGCGAGGAACACCTGAAGAAGATCGTGGATATTCAGCTGGCGCGATTGCGCGAACGGCTGGACGAGCGGCACATTCGCCTGGAATTGACCGATCGGGCGCGCACGCATCTGGTCGAGGTCGGCTACGATCCGGCCTATGGTGCGCGGCCATTGAAGCGAACGCTGCAAAAGGAAGTCGAGACAGCGCTGGCTCGCTTGCTGTTGCAAGGCGAGGTACACGATGGCCAGACGGTGCAGGTGGATTACAACGCGGAGCGCGGGACGTTGAGTTTCACGCCGTTTTCGCCGTGATGCCGCCGAATGCGTTCGGCCAGCCCGCAGCGCCAGCAAGGGTGTCTTTGCCAGCCCGCAGCGCCAGCAAGGGTTCCCTTGCTGGCGCTGCGGGCTGGCAAAGACAGAAAGGACGACACCGATGTCCGACGATTTTATTCGCATTATGCACGCGCTGTTTTTGCCCGCGGCGGAGTCGTGCCGCGATTCGCCCTGGTGCCCCGCCGCTGATGTGTATCGCGGACGCCAAGGCTGGCTCATCAAGTTCGAGTTGGCCGGCGTTCGCCCCGAAGATGTGGAACTGACGGTGCGCGGCCGTCGCCTGACGTTGCGCGGCGTGCGCCGCGATTGCACCGCACTGGAAGGCTGTCGATATTACCAAATGGAGATCGCTTATAGTCATTTTGAGCGCACGCTTGAATTGCCCTGCGACCTGGAACGAGCCGACATCGCCACCGATTTTCGCGATGGCATGTTGCTCGTTCATATCCCCAATGGAGGCTCCTCGTGACTCCAACCGACAACGTGGTGGTTCTGCCGGTTCTGCCGCTGAAGAATACGGTTCTGTTTCCCCATCTGTTCATGCCGCTGGCCGTAGGCCGGCCCAACTCGATGGCCGCCGTCGAGGCCGTGCTGGGTACGGAGGAAAAAGCGTTCGTCGTCGCCGCCCAGCGCGACGCCGCCAACGAACAGCCCGGACTCGATGACCTTTACCCGATCGGCACGCGCGCCGTCGTCAAGAAGATGGCGCGCGGCGAAGGCGTCATTGAATTGATCGTCCAGGGCATGGAGCGTGTCACGCTTTTGAAAGCGGAGCAGACCGAGCCGTATCTGAAAGTTCGCGTTCAGCCGTTGCCCGAACCGTCGGACAAGGATACCGAAGTGGAGGCGATGTATCGGGCTGTCATCGATCTGGCCGCGCGCGTACTGGAACTGGCGCAGGTGCAGGTGCCGATCAACATTCAGCAGCTGGTGGCTCAAACGCAAGATCCGCTGCGTTTGGCTTACATGCTCGGCTCCATGCTCAGTCTCGATGTGGCCCGCGAACAAGCGTTGCTCGAGGCTCCAACCCGCGCCGCGGCGCTGCAACTGTTGCACGGCTATCTCAACCATGAGGTGCAAGTGCTTGAACTGCGCAAGCAGATCAACACCCAGGCCGAGACGGAGATGGGCAAGCAGCAGCGCGAGTACATGCTGCGCCAGCAGCTACAAGCCATTCAGCAAGAACTCGGCGAGACGAGTCCCGAGAAGTCCGAGGTGGATGAACTGCGCCGTCGGCTGACCGAGGCCGACCTGCCGGATGAGGTGCGTAAGGAGGCCGAGCGCGAACTGAACCGGCTGGAGCGTCTGCCGGCCGCCGCGCCCGATTTTCAGGTGATACGCACCTATCTCGACTTCATCCTCGAACTGCCGTGGACGAAGACGACGACGGACATTATCGACCTCGGCCACGCTCGGCAGGTGCTGGATGAGGATCATTACGATTTAAAGGATATTAAGGATCGTATTCTTGAAGATTTGGCGGTCCTGAAACTCAATCCCGACGCCAAGGCGCCGATCTTGTGTTTGGTGGGTCCGCCCGGCGTCGGCAAAACGTCGCTCGGCCAATCGATCGCGCGCGCGCTGGGCCGCAAGTTCGAGCGCATGAGCCTGGGTGGGTTGCACGACGAGGCCGAGTTGCGCGGTCATCGCCGCACGTACATCGGTGCCATGCCCGGCCGGCTCTTACAGGCGATTCGGCGCGCCGGTGTGCGCAATCCTGTCCTCATGCTCGATGAGATCGACAAGTTGGGTCACGATTATCGCGGCGATCCTGCCAGCGCCTTGATGGAGGTGCTGGACCCAGCACAGAACGCCCAGTTCCGCGACAATTATCTCGATCTGCCGTTCGATCTGACGAAGGTGTTTTTCATCACGACGGCGAACACGCTCGACACCATCCCGCGCCCGTTGCTGGATCGCATGGAATTGATTCGGCTCTCCGGCTACAGCGAAGAGGAAAAAATGCAAATCGCCGAGCGCTTCCTGCTGCCGCGCCGGCTCAAGGAAACGGGACTGACCGCCGAGCAGTTGACGATTCAGCCGGAGGCACTGCGCCGCCTCATCAGCCGCTACACGCGCGAGGCCGGGGTACGCGAACTGGAGCGCACGCTGGGGCGCGTCGCCCGCAAGGTAGCGCGGCGCTTCGCCGAGGGGCACACCGAGGCGGTCACCGTGGCCGCAAATGATCTGACCGATTTGCTCGGTCCCGAGCGTGTGCGGCCGGAGCATTTTCGCAAGGATCTGCCGCCCGGCGTGTCCACGGGATTGGCCTGGACCGAGGCCGGCGGCGATGTCCTGTACGTCGAGGCCAGTCTGCTGCGCGATGGTCGCGGCTTGCGCCTGACGGGGCAGCTTGGCGATGTCATGAAGGAATCGGCCCGCGCCGCGCAGTCGTTCGTCTGGTCGCACGCTGAGGCGTTGGGCATCGATCCCGATCTGTTCCGGCACTCCGGCGTCCATGTCCATGTGCCGGCCGGAGCCGTGCCCAAGGATGGCCCGTCTGCCGGGGTCGCCCTGGTGACGGCCCTGGCTTCGCTGTACTCGAATGTTCCTGTGCGCAACGATGTGGCCATGACGGGGGAGATTACGCTCACCGGCCTGGTGCTGCCCATCGGCGGCGTCAAGGAAAAAGTGCTGGCCGCGCGGCGTGCCGGCATTCGCCATGTGATTTTGCCGCGCGATAACGAAATGGACCTGGCCGAGTTGCCCGACAATGTGCGTGAAGAGATGCACTTCATCCTGGCCGAGCGCATTGAGGAAGCACTGTCGGCCGCTCTACCGGTAGCAGCGGAGCGTCTGCAAGCGTTGCCGGTGGGATGATGAGGAACGCCTACAAGCCCGGAACGCCAGCGAGGGAAGAAGTCCCGTCACTGGCGCTCCGGGCTTGTCAACCTGAACCCTCCGCGCGAATACTACTCACAGATTCCTGGCTCGCCCCTTGCTTCTGCTCTTCGAGGTTTGTCATGCCACTTGATGACGACTACACATGGCCTCCTTCACAACCTCCGGCCCATTCGCATCCACCGCGCGAGCGCTCGCCTCGTCCGCCGTTCCCCTGGCTCACATCGCTACTCACCTTCCTCGTCGTGGGGGGGCTGTGCCTTCTCGGCGCATTCCTGTGGGGTGAGTATCGCGCGCATCAGGAGGCTCAGAACCACAACATTTTCGGCGTGCCGCGTGAAATCACGCCGCGCGGTGAACTATCGGAGATCGAGAAGGCCAACATCTCCATTTACAAGCAAACCAAGCCGTCCGTGCTGCACATTACCTCACTGACCGTGAAACGCGACGAATGGACGCTGAACGCCCAGGAAGTGCCGAAGGGCACCGGCTCGGGCTTCGTCTGGGACGACGGCGGCCACGTCGTCACGAATTATCATGTGATTGAGGATGCCAAAGGTGCCCTGGTGACGCTGGCCGATCACACCACCTGGCGAGCGTCGTTAGTGGGTGCCGCGCCCGACAAGGATCTGGCCGTGCTGCACATCGACGCTCCCAAGAGCAAACTGGTCCCCATCCTCATCGGCAAATCGTCGAATCTCCAGGTCGGCCAGATGGCCTACGCTATCGGCAATCCCTTCGGACTCGATCTGACGCTGACCACGGGTGTCATCAGCGCTCTGGGGCGTGAGATTCAATCGGTGACGAAACGCACCATCAAGAACGTCATCCAGACCGACGCGGCCATTAATCCCGGCAACTCCGGGGGACCGTTGCTGGACAGCGCCGGCCGGTTGATCGGCGTGAACACGGCGATTTACAGTCCTTCCGGCAGCAACGCCGGCATCGGCTTCGCCATCCCCATCGATGAAGTCAACCGCGTGGTGCCGCAGTTAATCAAGAAAGGCAAAGTAGAGCGTCCCGGCTTGGGTGTGCAGGTCGCGCACGATCAACTCGCCCACGAACTGGGCGTGCAGAAGGGGGCGCTGCTGGTGCGTACCTTCCGCGATGGCCCAGCGGCGAAGGCCGGCTTGCGGCCGACACGCCGCGACAGCGACGGCGACATCCGCCTCGGTGACATCATCGTGGCCGTTGAGGACAAGCCGGTTGAGAAGGCGAACGAATTATTTGATATTTTGGAGACCCACAAAATCGGCGAAACGGTGACGCTGACGATCCTCCGCGATGACAAGCAGATGCAGATCAAGGCGACGCTTGGCGCGGTGGATTGACAAATGAACCAGCCCGCAGCGCCAGCAAGGGAACCCTTGCTGGCGCTGCGGGCTGGCGGTGATGGTGTCGCCGTTACGCCGGACCTGGGAAGTAACCCGCGTCGCCCGGCTTTGTGCCGCGCTTGCCGCGACGCTTGCCGGCAGGTCGATCGGATGGCGGTGGAGCGGCGATCGGCATGGGACGCGCGGGCGCCGTCAGCGCGGTGTAGCTGGCCCAGAATCGTAGCGGCAGCGAACCCATGAGAATCAGGGCGGCCTGACTGCCCCAAAAGATCACCAACCCCGTCGCCAGCGTGTCGTTGAAACCGTAAGCATGCAGGCCGACGCCGAGTTGATTGGTGCCGAACCACGACCAGCCCGTGACCATGTTGCCGGCAACCGCCAGCACGGCCATGCCGCGCTGCTGCACAAGTCCGCCCCAGCGGGCGTGCAGAATCAAGGCGTTCCAGATGACGATCAGCAGCGCCCCATTTTCCTTGGGATCCCAACCCCAGAAGCGGCCCCACGATTGATCGGCCCAGATGCCGCCCAATACGGTGCCCGTGAAACTCAGCAGCGTGGCGAAACACAGGATGCCGTAGAGCATCTGCCCCAGAACCTTGCTCGCCGACCGCGTGAGTGCAGGCGTTAGCACGCCGCCTATGATGTAGGCCACGCCGAGGAAGCCGGCCACGAACGTCGCTGTGTAACCCATCGTCACGCAGGTAACGTGCGTCGCCAGCCAGAAGTTCGTATCCAGCACCGGCTGCAACAGCGCCAACGTGTCGCTATCGCTGCCCAGGTGATGGGCGACAAACATCGTCATCGCGCCGCAGAACGCGGCCACCACATTGCCGATACCGTTGTGGAACAGCTTTTCCAATATCAGGCCCAGCACGACGCAGCCCCAGCCGATGAACACCGCCGACGAATACAGATTCGTCACGAACACGAACCAGCGATCCGTCAGGTACATCCGCCCCACGAGGGCCACGGTATGCACTACCAGCGTGACGACCGCCAGCCAGAAAGCCGAGCGATTGAGCGCTTGCGTCCAGCCCAGCCACGACAGGCAGCCCAGCAAGAAGACAAAGACATAAAGGATCGTGCATTGATAAAACGGCTCGAAGTGGTTGAAGAACGCTTCGACGCCGCTGCGCCGCATGTCGGCGGTAATGGGGGCACCGATCTGCTTGCGGTACTCGTCCACTTCCTTGTTGAAGGTCTTGACATCATCCTTGGCGTAGGCCATCACGATCATGGCGAACTTGCCGACCGCTTCATTGCCCTGTTCGTCTCCGTGCGCCTCGCGGAAGTTCTGCCATTCGCCGCCGGCAACCGACGGCGGCACGGCGTACATCGTCTGCGGCCAACCGCCCAGCTTCATGTATAGTTGCAGATGCTGATACAGATCGTGAATCCCCTTATCGTAGGGAGACAACTTCTTGGGATCTTTCCGAGAGACGATTTCGGCTTCAGACTCCAGTTTGCCGACGTGATCGGCAAACTCATTGATAGCGTAGCGCGAGCCGTCGCGTCTTTTCATACCGAGCAAGGTGACAACTTCGGGGTTGTCGATGCGAAAAACACGGTGTTTCTCGGCGGGAAGAGGGAAATGCCCCCCTTTTTCCTCGTTGGAGAATTTGAACAGCGGGCCGCTGGTCATCACGTCAAGTAACCAGCGGATCGCCGGCTGAGTTTGTCCCTTCTCATCCACGAAGGTTTGTTTGTTGCTGATAATCATCAGGCTGTTGCGCGCCAGCGTGTCAAACGGCTTGATGCGCCCGGCGTCCTGGAGCGGCAGCGAGCCAAACTCAGCCAGGTGCATGCGATTATCGCTCTCGGCGGGCGGTGCCATCATGGCGATCAAGTACACCACCACCAAACCGACGACGACCCACGGACCAAATTGCTCGACTTTATTCATAGCGTCACCTTCCGGCGAAAGAAGCCCAGCAGATGAAGGAGGAAATGGATCACCATGCCGCCCGACACCATCGTGCAAGCGATGTACGGCAGCGGCCAACCGGGGTTGCGAACGACTTGCAGACCCGTCACACCGACTCCCTCGGGGGTTATTTCCGCTCTGGACTGATAGAACGTCTGCCCCTCGAAATAGAAGGGGTGATTCATGTGAATCAGCACCTCGCGATCCAGGCCGTTTTCGCCCGTCACACGCACCAGGCTCGCATAGCGTTTGGCGAGCCGGGTGCCGCGATACATCTCTTGATCCAGTTTCTCCAGATGGAACGCGAACGGCAGATAGTTTCGCTTCAAACGAAGGGCAACCCGATAGGGTGTGCCATCGATGTCCACTGGCTGCGCATTGCGGAAGTTGAGCGACACGAGATAGGTGCCGAGCGATTGGCCGCTCTTTTTATCCTTGAACGTCAGGTAAGCGGACGGCATATCGCGTTTCTGATCGGCATCGACGCCGCGACCGGGTGGTTGCTCAAGAGCCACCGTTTGCAACCCAAAGCCGCGCGTGGCCAGGTTGTCCACATCCGCGGGAATGTCCTCGGGCACCGAAGAATTCTTGAGATACCGCACCACCTCAATATCGACCGGCAACAGATCGTTGTGGATCGTGCCGTTTGTCTGCAATTGGTTCTCGGGAACGACGACGACCTTGTCCTCCTTGGCGTTGGCTGAGGACACGAACGCCAGTTCCACGCTATCGAAGTTTTCGACGTAATTGGAGGAACCGCCGACCGGGATCGTCATGCTGCTCTCGACGGAGAACAGGCCAGTGACCAGTTCGCCGAGCATCAGGATGATGAGGCCGGAGTGAATAAGCAAGATGCCGGATCGTTTTAAGGTGAAACGAAAGCGAGTGGCGTGAGCGGCGATAAGGTTGACCAGCAGCGCGGCCCCAATGAGCCAGCCGCCAGGAAACGGAATGCTGCCCGCTACCTGCGCATCGGGGGAGATGCCGAAGAACACCTGTCCGAAGCGAACGAAGAGCTGCAAGGGAATCCAGGCGATGCCCGAACGGAAATAGCGTGACAGGACCGTGAATAGTCCCTGGTCCATCATCGCCAGCGTGCCGCAAAAGACGAGAATCATCGACAGCACGAAGAGGAACACCGTCAGACGCAGCGAGGCCAACGCCTTGCCGGCTTTCTTGACGTACCAGAGGAAGCCGGCGCGCGCCTTCGGCGGCGGGCTGGCGAGGACCGGCAGCGGATTGGGCCTCGCTTGAATGGAGGTATCACTCATGGGCAGCTCCTGGTTCGTTGCCGAAGTGGACGGACGCGACGAACGCCTCGAAATTGCTTTTCTGTTTGCCGACCAGATCGGCCGGACCTTTGAGCGTGAAAAACCACGTTTCCTTGCCGTGCGGCAGCATAGCGCCAAGGATGCGCTGATTGCCGTTGCGACCGGGGCCGAGGTCCACGCACTGCGCCTCGTTGTCGCTCACCTTGACGGTACGAACGATACGACGAAGTTCCGCTTCATCGACGGGGTTGGCGCCAACCTGCCGGCACCAGCGCTGGACGTTGGGGAGCAATCCGCCGCCCTTGCCGGGCAGCGACATCCCCGTCGCCTCGGCCTCGTGGCCGTCTTGCGCAACGCGAAGCACCACGGGGATGCGGATACCCTTCTTGACCAGCGGCGGCCTGACTTCCCATCCCTTCGGAGTGACATAATGCGGCGCGGATTGATCTGCCTTTGCACGCTGTCGCGGCGGTTCGGGCAAGGATTCTTTCGGTGCCAGATACGAATGAATCTGCTCCTGCTCGTGGCAGCCGGCCAGCACCAACAGGGCGGCGCAGACGATCCAGCCGTGACGGCGAGGGAGCGAGGGTTTCCATGTCATGGGAGGGACTCTCAGTTCGAGACGCAATCTTGAACCCGTGTGGTTGACCGGCCAGGGGAAGGAGGGCGATTCATTTATCGTTGCAGGGCGTGCATAAAGCGTCAAGGCAGCGTTTCCAGGGCGACGATTAGGCGGGCAAGAGGTAGGTACGTTTGTGGAACGATTCCCTTGGTTGGCGTTGCTTTCCTTGTAGTTTGACCGACCGCGACGAACGGTACAAGAGGAAAATGGATATTTTTATCCAGATTATGGAGAGTGGCCAACTTGCGGAGCGAGTTGGGGTCGCATCGCAGCATCAGGATGCCGCCGGTTGAAGCATCTCGACGCTGACAATATGTAAAAGAGAGCATAGGGTGATACGGTCCTCTTCCGGGTCCACGATGACCAACCGGGTGTTCGTCAGCGAGGCGCACTCCGGATGACGAACCGGATGGACCTCGCCGCTGGAGAGATGGACCACGAACGGTTCAAAGGGACGCTGGTGCAACAACTGTCGAAAGTATTCCGCATTCATGCGCCCATTATAGCGAAGAAAATACGGTAAAAGAAGTCCCTTCTAACGCCCCCCGCGCAGACGTTCGGCGAGGAAATCATCCAAATCTTCGATGTCGCGGATCTTCTTGATCGTTGTATCGAGGTCGTATTCGACGCGGCGAAAGCGAATCGTCGTACCATCGAGCAGGACGTAACAGGCACGGCAATCGCCATCGCGCGGTTGGCCCACGGAGCCGACGTTGCACAGCGTCTTGCGGCCATCCAATTTGTACTCGAACTCGATTTCGTCCGGGCTGTGGAAGTCCAGCGACTCGGTGAAGATGCCGGGAACGTGCGTGTGTCCCTGGAACATGTAGCGCGGCACCTGCGAGAAAATGGAGCGCATCTTTACCTCGGAATAAATGTCCTCCGGGAAGATGTATTCGTTGAGCGGATTGCGCGGCGAGCCATGCACGAGCAGGAAATCGCCGTCGCGGTGTTTCAGAGGGCGTTCGGCGAGGAACTCCCAGCGCGCGTCCGCCGCGTTTCGGTTGGGGAATGGCTTATCCAGTTGCGCGCGTGTCCACATGGTCGCGCGCTCGGCCACCGGATTGAAGTTCATTGGATCGAAGAGGACGGCCTGATCGTGATTGCCCATCAGGACGACGGCACAGCGCATGATCTGATCGAGACATTCGCGCGGATTAGGGCCGTAGCCGACCACGTCGCCCAGGCAATAAATCGTCTCGACCGAATGACGGGCGATGTCCGCCAGCACCGCATGCAGCGCTTCAAGGTTGCTGTGAACGTCGCTGATAAGCGCCTTCATGGAGGTTCCTCGCCGATGTGACGCGACCCACGGAGATTTGTCGATCACACGCTCTATCCTACCGACTCGCTCCGCGATTCACAAGGAACCTACCGGGGCGTGGGCCGATAAACCGCGCTGGGCAGTACGATCGTAGCGATGGACGGACGAGCCAGAGATGAGGATTTTATGAATTCTCGTGAAATGATGATGGCGGAGTGGTCGCTGTTGCTTTATAGTTTGCCCTAATCCGCCCCGTTTCGCGACGGGTGGCGGAAAGTGATGTCTCGGTTGTTGCACCTTTGAAGGAGATGCCCACAATGGCTGAAGAACCGAAAAGTTGGATGGTGGCCCTGCTACTCTCGTTTTTCCTGGGTGGCCTCGGCGTCGATCGTTTCTATCTGGGATACACGGGTTTGGGGATCTTAAAACTCGTTACGCTGGGAGGCTGTTGGGTTTGGGCCCTCATTGATCTCATTATGATCGCCATGAATAAGTTGCCCGATGCCAATGGCCAACCGCTGGCCAAGTGAAGAATTGCCAGCCCGCAGTGCCGACAAGGGAATCCCTTGCCGGCGCGGCAGGCTGGTCAAAAAGTTCGTACCTCTTGGCAATTGCCCGTCTGCCGTTCGTGACCTATGCTCTGGCAGGAGGGCCAATCATGAACGAACCGACCGCCGCCGGCTCCGAGCGCCGCCGTTCTCGCCGTCAACGTCCCAAACCGAGTACCGAAGTCGCCTGCCGCGAGGATACGCTGCTCGTCGGCGCGAACCTGGCCCTGTCGGTCCTCGACATCTCCGCCGACGGCATCCGCATGATTGTCAAATCGCCGCTGGAAAAAGGGCAAAAGATCGAAGTGGATTTGGAAGGGATCGGTTACTGCCGGCCGATCAAGCTGGCTGCCGAAGTCGTCTGGTCGCTGGCGACCGCCGACGGCAGCTGGTGCATCGGGGCGAGTTTCTGAACAGCGTCCCTTGCTTGCGCTGCGGGCTGGCAGATGGAGTTTCGCTAGCCCGCAGCGCAAGCAAGGGACGCTTGCGAAAGCGTTTCCCTCTCAGAAAAAGAACTGCAACTCAATCTGCGGGCCAAAGTACATAATGCTGCCGTTGTTGTTGCCCCGGCCATGCGGGATCGACTGTTGAGCGCTGCGGATCTGTTGCAGATTGCCGGCCGAGAGAGCCTGATTCAGTCCCTGGAGGCCGAACGCTTGCCGGGCCTGGTAGCCCATCAGATTGAAGTCCACTTGATCGTTGGCGGTCGCCACTCCCAACAACCACGTCGCCGTGTAACCCAACCGCAGATGCAAGCGTTGCAGGATGTTGAAGTCCGCGAACGCCCCCAAGGTGTAAATCTGGCCGAAGACCGAGGCGGAGCGATGCGTGTCGAAGGCCGTCAACCCATCGCCGCGCGTGAGGCTGACATCGGAATTGACGAAGTTCACGCCCCATGCTCCCTTACCCAAACCACTCAGCGAGAGCCAGCTGCAAATGGGTAAGTTGTACTCGGCCCCAAGTTGAGGGGCCACGATGTTGTTGTGCGTCAGCACGCCGTAAACCGCCATGTCTCGGCCCGGTGTCGCCAGCCCCAGAGAGTTCTGCACGAACGCGGTGCCCTGCGACATGATGCCCAGAATATCGTTCTGACGGACATAGCGGATGCCCGCGATCAGTTCCAGACCGCCCGACACTTCCCAGCGACGATAGTTCAGTTCGCTGCTGAACAAGCTCGACCCAAAGGTCGTCGTCACCTGATCGGCCCGGCGAAACAGGGCATCGCCGAGAAACGTCAACGGGGGATTCCAAAACAGAGTATCTAGCCCTCCGAACTGCTGAACGGAGGTGGTCACATCGTTTTCCCAGATATAGAAGTTGGTGAACTCGATGCTCTGCTTGTCCCACAGATAGCCGATCGTACCGCGGATGCCCAACGAGAGCGCCGGCGTGAAACTATTGAACCCCAGGGCGCTGGCAGTGCCGGCCGGCGGTGGGATAAAGGGATTGGGTACTTCAGGGCCAAACGGTTGTCCCTGCGCTCGGGCATTGTAGACGGCAATGTCTCCCGCACCGAGTTTGTTACGCTGCAAGGCCATCGGGCCGATGTGGACGAAGATGCCGCTATCATCGACGTAATGCTCGCACTGGAAGGCGCCCGTATGATCGGCGGGCAGACTCAGACAGTCGGGCGGCCCCATCGGCGCCGCCTGAGGACTGATAGGTCCGGGTACCAAGTTGGGCTGCGGTCCAGGCGGAGCGGGAGCCGATGGCCCACAGGGGATCGGCTCCGGCATCCGCGTCGCGCCGACTGGACTCGGATAGCTGGAGAACTGAGCCTGGGCCGTCATGTTCAGGCACCAGCCGGCCGCCACCAGCGCCACGACCCTCCAGACTCTACTCATGATCGCGTCCCCCATCAACACGCCGCGACGCCGATCCCGGCGTTAGCGCTGGTCGTCCCAAACACGGTCAGCCTTCGCTGGCCGCGCTCTCCTGTCCCTAGTGGGATCGACCGCCATAACCCCGCTTCTTGAAACTTTCGGCAAAACCTGCGAACTCGGAGGATGAGGCCAAAACGCCTGGTTTGCCAGGGGGATGAGATGATGGGAAAGATAGGTGGGCTTGGTTTGCCAGCCCGCAGCGCCAGCAAGGGATTCCCTTGCTGGCGCTGCGGGCTGGCAAACCAAGATGCCTCTACTTGACCAAGCGTGCATCGGTCCAATCGACCACGTCTTGCACGTCGCCGTAATCGCCGAACTGGACTTCCAACGTCAGTTCGCGCACGCCTTCGACCTTGACGCTGATCGGTAAGGGACCGCTTCGGGCCGTCAGTTCGCGGTCGGCGCCGAGATCGAGAGGCTCGCCATCCGCCAACACGCGGATGCGCACGCTACCGCGACGGCCGTCCTTATCGTCCAGGCCGACCAGCGCCTCGAAACGCCGGTAGGCGCCCGCCAGCCGATAGGTCAGCCGGCTATGGCTGTGCAGACCGATGCCCTTATCATACGTCGATCCGCCGAGCAGCAGATCGTGTTCGGCGACGTTGCCGTCCGCGGCGAAAGGCCAGGTTGCGTCGAGATAGGGGTGATATTCATATTTGCTCTGTTTGAGATCGGAAAGGTAGATTGCGCGCCCCTGCTGCAAATCGACAGCGGCCACCGCATGCAAAGGGACGCTCAGCCGAGCGCCGAAGACAGTCGTTCCGGTAAGCGTTGTGCCATCGCAGGAGGCCGAAGTCAGCGACAACCGGCCGCCCTCGCCCGGTCGGGTGTCGGTCAGGATGAGCCGAGCATAGACGCCCTTGGGCCGCAGCATGGCGGCCAGTTCGGTATTGAAGGCGATATAGGCCACCTGCGCCATCTTCACCACCACGGGCTTCTTTTCGACCTCCACTTCAACCTTCTGCTGATCCAGACTGCTCAGCACGCCGGCGACGATGTCGCCGTTGCGCAGACAGACGATATCGCGCGTCCTCGTGCCCGCAACAAGGCGGCGGCGAAACTTCTCCGCATCGAAGGTCCGATCCGGAGCGCTTTGCCACAGAACGGCGACCGCCGCCAGCGGCACGGACACATCCCGGCCTTCCTCCAGATTGGCATGATGGAGATGGAACTTCTCGCCGCTCAGACGCAGCGTCTTGTCCTTATAAGGTAGGCGATCCCCATTCACGAGGATGAGGTGTTCCTCCACGGGTTGCGACGGCAGCGGTACATCCACGCGGCGCACCGTCAACACGTCGTCGCCGGCGATCCGCGTGCCGTCGCCCTCTCCCAGCCGCACCGACCAGTCCGGTTTCATCTGCCGCCAACTTCCGCTCACTCGGGATCCGTCTGCCGTTCGCACAGCGAAAATCGGTGCTTTGACGTCGTCATCGGCGAGACTGCTTTCCGGGAGAACGGCCAACACGCCCAGCAAAAGAATGACCAGAAAAGGCTTGACTATCGGCTTAAAATCCATAATGTTTTATAAATGGAAAATGATGGCAGGGAGCAAGGGTTCTTCTGTTCGGTCCTTTCGTAACGACCGAACCTCTCCGACTACGAACCCACTCCTGATCCATCAGGGCTTTCGCCACCGACTATCAGGGAGGTTGAGTCGCCACACACTCATGCTACGAATCGCTGGAGCTCATCGCAAGGGGCCGACCCGCCTCCTTCTCCCTGTGGTCGTGGCACCAAATCGTATCTTTTTTTGTTTCGCGGTCCTCCCCGCGGCAAGAAGTCCCTCGACTTGCGGGACGCGCGCCGCATGCAATCATGGGGGTGTGCCTGGGAGGCAAGCAGGGATGCGGAAGGATCAGGCGAGGAAGGCCCAAATGGTCCTCACCTCGACCGCAGTCGCGATCTCAACAATAAACTGCTCAAGAGGTTACACGCCGGTGTGATGAGATCGACTCTTGGCATTCTCAATGCCATTCCTTGGGACAAAGTGGCGCATCCTTGCCTCGTGTGCGGGATAGTTCTCTCCGCCGAGTCGCTGACTGCCTGCCCTCCCCACGGTTCGTGGACCGTGGCCGCGTTGAAAAAAAGGACGCCCTTGCTGGCTCCGGCGAGCCAGTTGCCTCCCTCAGAAATAAACTGTCCAGTAGTCGTTGTTGCTTGGACGGTGTGATTGCTCTCCCGATGGGTCCAGGAAGGCGTTCCATCCCTGCTCTTCGGCAGGCGGCACGGGAAGATCATCGTTGTACGGATGCGTAACACACCAGGAGGATGATCGTGAAAATTGCCTTGTTTTCGTGGGAAGCCCTACACAGTATCGCCGTGGGCGGCGTCGGCGTCCACGTCACGGAACTCGCGGCCGCTCTCGATCGCCGCGAGCATGAAGTTCATGTGTTTACCCGTCGCGGCCATCAGCAGCCGCACTACGACCGTCTCGACGGCGTTCACTATCACCGCTGCAACTTCGCGCTGCATTCCAATTTCGTCGATGAAATCAACAATATGTGCCGGGCCTTCGTCCACGAGTTCTTCGCCGTGGAAGATCACATCGGCCCCTTTGACATCGTGCATGCTCACGATTGGCTGGCCTCCAACGCGCTCGTGTGGATCAAGGAAGGACGCCGGCGCAAGAGCGTCCTGACCATGCACTCGACCGAATACGGTCGCAACGGCAACCAATTCTTCGCTGGGCAATCGCACCGCGTTCAGGAACACGAGCGCCACGGCACCTACTGCGCCGATCGCGTCATCACCGTATCCAATCAGCTCAAGAGCGAGGTCGGCTGGCTCTACCAGTGCCCCGACCACAAAACCGAAGTCATCTACAACGGCGTCAACGCCAGCACCTTCGATTACTCGGTCGATCCCGGCGAGGTCAAACGTCGCTACGCCATTGGGCCGCTCGATCCGACCATTCTGTTCGTCGGCCGCATGGTGGTGCAGAAAGGGCCGGACATTCTCGTCCGCTCCATGCCGTCGATTCTTCGTTATTATCCCAACGCCAAATTCGTCTTCGTCGGCGATGGCCACATGCGCAATGATGTCTGCGCCATCGCCCATCAAATGGGCGTGGCGCACGCGCTGCGCATGCTGGGCGATCGGCGCGGCCGCGAACTGCACGATCTCTTCAAGGCGTGCGATGTCGTGGCGGTGCCCAGCCGCAATGAGCCATTCGGTATCGTCATCCTCGAAGGCTGGTCGGCCCACAAACCGGTCGTCAGTACCAAGCGCGGTGGACCGTCCGAGTTCGTCTGGCACGGCATCAACGGCTTGCAAGTGGACGACACACCGGACTCGGTCGCCTGGGGACTGGGTACGCTGCTGTCCGACCACGGCCGCTGTCGCTGGATGGGTGGCAACGGTCGAGCGGCTGTCGATGCCGCTTTCAGCTGGGACCGTATCGCCGAGCAAACCGAAGTCGTCTACGCCAGCGTCGCCTAAAATGGGCGAACGGCCCGGCGTCAGCCGGCTGGTATAAGCTACCAGCCGGCTGACGCCGGCCGTTCGCCATTGTCCTCGAAGAATGGATGCCTGAATACTCATGGATACACCTAGCATTATGCTCGATTACGCCTCTCCCGGAACCCTATCCTGGGAGGGAGAGATGGTTTCCTCTCATGTAGAGCATCGCACGACGGCCTCGTCACCGCCCGACATGGAGTTGTTGCGCCGCTGCGGTTGGGAGATCGGCGAAGAGCGCGCCGCCAACGCCTACGCGCCAACGAGCAGTCACGTTGGCCTCGCCGCCGTGACTCCCTATCAGGGGTTCGCCCACTGGCACATTCTGCCCCAATGGGTCGAACAGACAGCGCGGCAACGCGGCGGCGCCTGGCACAACTGCCGGCTCGTCTTGCGTATTTATGATGTCTCTTATATCCAATTTACCGGCTTGAACGCCCATCGCTTCCAGGATGAGAGCCTGCACGGTCTTTCCGGGCAGCGCTTTTTCCAGTTGTCGCGTCCGGGAACGTATCAACTGGCCGAGGTCGGCTTTGTGCTGCGCAACGGCGAATTCATCCCCGCGGCGCGCTCGCATACGGTGCAGTTCGCGCGGAACACGAGTTCACCCAACCGCGATCAGACGGCGCTGTACGTGGATGAACGCTGGCGGCTGGAGCAGGTCGGCAACGTCTGGGAGCAGGACAAATTCCTGCGTGAGCGCCGCCGGCCGAAGTTGCGTCATCCTCTGCGGATCGCCGCTTTTGCATTCGGCATGAATGGCGACGGCATGCCCGCTCCATTCGTCCGCGAGTTGGCCATTCACGAGCGCGCCCTGGGCCATGAGGTTCACGTTTTTCTCCCTGCGGCCGGCATCCTCAGCAGCCCGCGTGAGGTGGATGGCGTCCTCTATCACCCTCTGTCTGTCTCGATCAATGGCTCGCCGCTGGAAGCGGCCCAGGCGTTCGCCCGCGCCGCCGAGACGCACCTGCACGATGCGCCGCCCTTCGATCTGCTGCACCATCACGAGTGGCTGACAGGACTGACCGCGCCGCGTGTTCGTCGCCCGCGCATCCTGTCGCTGACCTCCCTGGAGGCGACGCGACGCAACGGCGAACCTCCCACCGCCCTTTCGCGGGCCATTCAGGAAGCCGAGCGCGCGGTCGCTCGCTCAGCTGCCTGCGTGCTGACCCCGGACTGGCTGCGCGAGCAGGCCATCGCCGAGTTGGGCATGGACGGCGTGCGTGTCCGCTCCTTCCCGATGGAGGGACGGTTGGCCAACGAGTGGGAATGCCCGCTGGATTACGGACACGCCAAGAGTGAAATCGGCGTCGGCCCCCTGGATCGGCTGATTCTTTACGTCGGGCCACTGGAACATTCCGCCGGCGTCGATCTGCTGGTGGAAGCGATGCCGGTTCTGTTGCGGCGTTCGGGAAATCTGCGGCTGGCCTACATCGGCTCCGGCAACATGCACGGCCATCTCGAACACCGCGCCCATCAACTCGGTGTCGCGCACGCCGTGCGTGTCCTCGGTCACCGCGAGGGGCCGCAGGTCACGCGATTAGTCCGCGCTGCCGAGGCGTTGGTATTGCCTTCGCGCTGCCGGATGCCCTTCGATGACGCCGTTATCGATTTGGCGCGCAAGGCCGGCCGGCCGGTCGTCACCACGCACGGCGGACCGGCTCATCTGATTCGCCACGAAGAAAACGGCCTCATCACTTACGACAACCCTGGCTCGATGGTCTGGGCGCTCGATCGCATTCTCGGCGATCCGACCCATGCGGAGCGGATGGGGCGCAATGGCAAACGTGGCGACGGCTCAACGCGGAGCTGGAGCGACGTGACGCGCCACTATCTGGAATTGTGTGCCCACTGTTTCCCGGAATTGACGGCAACCGACATGTAACTCGCTGAAGCTGCAACAGCCGGCCGGATGGCCGAGGAGAGGAGACTTCTTGATGATCACCACTGCCCTGAGCCGAAATGGAGACGCGGCCCCTTCCGCCAGCGACAGCGCCGCCAACGGGCACGCGGAGGCAAAAGAAAACGGCCCTACGCCGGTTAACGGCACCACAACGACGGAGAACGGCCACGCCTCGGAGAACGGCTATGCGACACGCAACGGTAAACATCGCAAACGGGATAAGCGGATGACGAGGCACTCCCCCTCGTCGCGCCTCAGCACTCCCGACGCGAAGACGGCGGAGGACTCCTCGCCGGCTCTCGCCGTGTTTTGCTGGGAAAATCCCGATACGGCGATCGGCCAATCCGTGGCCCGCACCGTCGCCGCACTCGCTCGCCGTCAGGCCGTTGTCCATCTTTTCTCGCGCCAAGCTTACGAGTTGAATGTTCCCGGTCTGCACGAGCATCCGGTCGGCGAGTGCGAAGGACCAGACTTTTTCGAGTGCGTGCAGGAGTTTACCAGCCGAGCGGCGAATGCCTTCCTGCACAAGTTCCCCGGCGGTAGCCCACACGTCACGCTGATGGGTTACGAATGGTCCGGCGCCGGCCCGCTGGGTCTGCTGCGCGGCCTCAAGAACAACCGCACCATCTTCTCCGTGGATTCGCTGGAGCGTCAGCGCAGCGACATGACCTCGGAGATCAGCAAACGCATCGACGAACTGGAACAAACGACCCTGCGCGAGTCGCAGGTGATTCTCAGCCAGAACCTGGCCGCCACCGAGTCGGCCAAGTTCTGGGTGCCCGATTGCGCCACCCGCCTCGTCGCCGCGCGTCAGCCGTTTCCGGTCGCGCCGTTCAACAGCAAGGTCGATCCCGGCCAGGTCAAGGCACGCTATCAGGTCGGGCCGATCGATCCGACCATCTTGTACGTCGGCGATTTGAGCGAGCGTTATGGGCCGGACCTGCTGGTCAAGGCCATGCCGGCGATTCTCAAGAACCACAATCAAGCTCGTCTCATCCTGGTCGGCGATGGCCCGCTGTACTGGACGCTGCGCGTGTATGCACGCTATCTGCTGCTGGATCACGCTATCCGCTTTGTCGGCAGCGTCGTCGATCAACCGCTGCACGAGTTGATCGAGGCCACCGACATCCTCGCCGTGCCAAGTCGGGAATCGACTCCCTGGTGGCCCATCCAGGCCGGCTGGGCCGCCCAGCGTCCGGTGGTGGCCACGCACCAAGCCGCGCCGGGTCTGCTCGAACATGAGCGCGATAGCGTTCTCGTCTATCCCGCGGAGCAAAGCTTCGTCTGGGGCATCGAACGCATCCTCTTCGACGCCAACCTGGGGCCAGCCCTGGGGCAAAAAGGCCACGAAAAGTTGGAGGAACGCTTCGGCTGGAACTATGTGGCCGAGCAAATCGAGGAATTAATGGGCGTCGCGGTAACAAGATAAAAACTTTTCACCACGGAAAACACGGAAAACACGGAAAAAGACAAGAAGGATTCTAACCGAGAGCCGAAACGCATCGATCGAACCGATCTCTTAAGCTTTTCCACTCTTTTTGTCTTTTTTCCGTGTTTTCCGTGTTTTCCGTGGTGGATCTCTTCTTTGAGGATCATCATGCCGAAGGGTTATTTGCTACTGGTTCTGCACGCCCATTTGCCCTACGTTCGCCATCCGGAATACGAGCGATTCCTGGAAGAACGCTGGTTCTTTGAGGCGGTCACGGAAACCTATATTCCGCTCATCAAGTTCTTCGATCGTCTTCAAGCCGATCATATTCCGTTCAAAATGACGCTGTCCATCTCGCCGACGCTGGCGAACATGATGGAAGATCCGTTGCTGCGTCAGCGCTGTGTCCGTCATCTCGATCTATCGCTGAGCCTGGCCGAGAAAGAGTGCGAACGAACGAAGGACTGGCCGGATGTCAATGCACTGGCCTGGATGTACCGCCGGCTGTTCGAGGAGGCGCGCACGACGTTCGTCGATCGCTGCGGCACGCGCCTGGTGACGGCCTTCCAGCAATATGCCGAGTCGGGCAATCTTGAGCTTATCACCTGCGCCGGCACGCACGGCTATCTGCCGCTGCTGAATTCGGAGCCAAGTACGGTGCGCGCACAGGTCTTCACCGCCGTGGACGAGCATGCCCGCATCTTCGGCAGTAAGCCCAAGGGCATGTGGGTGCCGGAATGCGCCTTCTATCCGGGATTGGATGAGGTGCTGGCGCAGGCTGGTATTCGCTATTTCCTGGTGGACGGCCACGGTCTCGAACACGCCGAGCCGGCGCCGCAGTTTGGCGTTCATGCGCCCGTCTACTGTCCCTCCGGCGTGGCCGCGTTCGGCCGTCATCCCATGACTTCCAAACTCGTTTGGAGTACGAGCGTCGGCTACCCCGCCGATTTCAATTATCGCGAATACTATCGTGACATTGGCTTTGAACTGGATGCGGAATATCTCGAACCCTACCAGTACGCCGAGGGCATTCGCCAGAACACCGGCATCAAGTATCACCGAATCACCGGCAAGACAGAGAATAAGTGTCTTTATAATCCGGATTGGGGCGCCGAGGCCGCCGTGCGTCACGCCCGCGACTTCGCCGACCGCTGCCGCGAGCAGGCGCGTCGCGCCGGCAGCGGTATGCCCTTCCCTTGCACCATCGTTTCGCCCTACGACGCGGAGTTGTTCGGCCACTGGTGGTTCGAGGGGCCGCAGTGGATTTACCATGTGCTACGCGAACTTTCCCAGGATGGCGATCTGGAATTGTCCACGCCGGGAGCCTACCTCGCGGGTTATCCCATCCAGCAGCGCAGCATGCCGGCCTCCAGCAGTTGGGGACGCAATGGCTACAGTGAACACTGGGTCAATGCCAAGACGGAATGGATGTGGCGGCCGTTGCACGAGGCAGCGGCACGGATGCAGCAGACCGTGCGGGCACATCCCTGCGCGTCGCTGGGAAGCCTGGAGGATCGCGCCTTGCGCCAAGCCGGCCGCGAATTGATGCTCGCTCAATCTTCCGATTGGCCCTTCATCATCACCAACGGAACGACCGAGCAATACGCCCGCCGGCGCTTCCACGATCACATGCATCGCTTCCACGATCTGTTATCTCGCCTTGATCGCCACGAACTCGATGCGACACGGTTACAAGCGCTTGAATACATGGATGCGATCTTCCCCAAGCTGGATTATCAGTTGTTCGCGTAAATTCGCTTGCGTTTCGCGCGAAACGTAAACTTGCGTTTCGCGCGAAACGCCAAGCGACGGTCCCTATTTTCCTCTTTT
>DATNCY010000288.1:0-13677 GCA_035553375.1 Gemmataceae bacterium | reverse complement strand
CACGCGCTCGATCGCCGTCAGGTTCGCTTCCTCGAAGTGCAGGCGATAGGCGATCATGAGCTTCACTTCATTGTCCTTCGCCTCCGCGATCATGACCTCGCAGTCTTCTTCGGTTATGGCCATCGGCTTTTCACAGAGAATATGAACGCCGGCCCGCGCTGCCCGCACAGTGTAATCGCGGTGCATGGTGTTGGGCAGACCGATGTAGACAGCGTCCACCTCGCCGCTGTTGAGGCATTCCTCGTACTGCTCATAGGAATACAGACGTTGAACGCCGTACTGTTTGCCGAGTTGCTTGAGTTTCTCCGGATCGCTGGAAACGAGTGCCGTCAGTTCCGAGTTCTCCTTGGCGTGGGCGAACGCAGGCAAAAGCGCTGCCTGCGAGATGTAGCCGAGGCCAACAACAGCGTAACGAATCTTGCCGTTCGCTCCTCGCGTGGGGCGTTGTCTCTTCGCGGTCGTCATGGCGCGTTTCTCATGGGTTAGATAAAGGACAAAAGCAACCAACAAAGTGGGTCATCAAGCGGCGGCGCCGGCCATGTGGCGACATTCTTCCGCGCAATGCCGGCACGCTTCCGCACAACGCTGACAATGATCGTTGGCATGTTTCGCGCATTCTTCGGCGCAGGCGTCGCAAATATCGGCGCAGACGCGGCAGACTTCTTCCATGAAACGCGACCCCCGGCTCATGTAGGCTGGGCAAGCCCAACACATCTCCGCGCAGTCAATGCACAAACGCGCGCAGTCCGGCATATCGCCCAGACAGGCATCCGCGCAGTGATTGCATTCCTGGGCACACTCGACACAGGCGCGGATACAGGGCTGATGTTGTTGATGCGACATGGTTTTTCTCCTCCACGGAAAAGGTGATCCTTTCTCTGGTGCAAGAGAGATGCCACATAATGCGGAAACGCGAACGGTTGCTTCTTCCTATCTTCTTCGGAGATCGGCCGAGGAGCCGCACGGATGAGGAAGAAGGATACGCACAAGGGCGCAAGCTTCTGCGCCGCGAGGGAGAGAACGCGATTCCGAAGCGGGAACAATCTTCCCGGATCGAGAAACATTCTTTCTCCCCTCTGTTAACGGCATCTCAATTGCTGATTTTCTCTCCGTTAGACTGAATCGTTGGAAGAGGAGAGGCCATGAAAGCCGTCGTATTTCATGGGGTGGGGGATATTCGTATCGACGATGTGCCTGAACCCAAGATCGAGCAGCCGACTGATGCCATCGTTCATCTCTCCGCCAGTGCCATTTGCGGGACGGATTTGCACATGGTTCGCGGCTCGCTGCCCGGCATGAAACCGGGCACCATCCTCGGACATGAAGGCGTGGGCGTCATTGAGGAACTCGGCTCCGATGTGCGTAATTTCAAGATCGGCGACCGCGTCGTCATTCCCTCCACCATCGCTTGCGGCTGCTGCGCGTATTGTCGCGGCGGCTACTACTCTCAATGCGACAATGCCAATCCCAACGGAGCGCTCGCGGGCACGGCTTTCTATGGCGGTCCCGAACCGACTGGCCCTTTCCACGGACTGCAAGCCGAGAGGGCACGCATTCCTTTTGCTCCGGTTGGTCTCGTCAAACTCCCTACGCAGGTAACGGATAATCAGGCGATTCTCCTCTCCGACATCTTCCCCACCGCCTACTTCGGCGCGGAATTGGCGGAGATCAAGCCCGGAGATACCGTGGTCGTCTTCGGCTGCGGTCCCGTCGGTCAGTTCACCATTGTCAGCGCCAAGTTGCTCGGTGCCGGCCGTATTTTGGCCGTGGATACGGTCGCTTCGCGGTTGGACATGGCGCGGGCGCAGGGAGCCGAAGTCATCGATTACAACGCGGAAGATCCGGTCGAAACCATTCGTCGTCTGACCGGCGGTATCGGAGTCGATCGCGCCATTGACGCGGTCGGCGTGGATGCCAATCAACCGCATGAGGGGCCAGCCGCGAAGAAGGCGAAACAGCTCAAATCGCAGTTCCGTCAAGAAGTCCGCGAAGTGGCCCCCGAAACGAATCCCGATGGCGACAACTGGCGGCCAGGCGATGCTCCCTCTCAAGTATTGACGTGGGCCGTCGAAGCCTTGGCCAAGGCGGGCACTCTCTCCATCATCGGCGTCTATCCGCAAACTGCACGCTTCTTTCCCATCGGCCAAGCGATGAACAAAAACCTGACTATTCAGATGGGTAATTGTCCTCATCGCAAATACCTGCCTATGCTCGTCAATTTGGTGCGCAGCGGGGTCGTCGATCCCGAGAAGATACTCACGAAGATGGAGCCTCTCACTTACGTGATCGACGCCTACAAGGCATTCGATGAACGACAACCCGGCTGGATGAAGGTTGGACTGGAACCCGCGCTGATCGCCTGATGCCGCGTTATCAAACGCGGTTGGAACTGTCGCCCGAGAAGATTATGAGGAATCCCATGAAACATGAAGTCGTTGTCGTCACCGGGGCATCCGCCGGCGTTGGACGAGCCACCGTTCGGGCTTTCGCCCGCCAGAAAGCGCACATTGGATTGCTGGCGCGCGGAAAAGATGGTCTGGAAGGCGCGCGCCGTGAAGTGGAAGAACTGGGCGGCAAGGCGCTGGTGCTACCCACGGATGTGGCCGATCCCGAACAGGTGGAGCGCGCGGCCAGCGCGGTGGAGGAAGCCTTCGGTCCCATCGATATTTGGATCAATGACGCGATGGTGTCGGTGTTCTCGCCTGTCAAGGAGATGACGGCCGCGGATTATCGCCGTGTCACCGAGGTGACGTATCTCGGTTTCGTTCACGGTACGCTGTCGGCTCTGCGGCGTATGCTGCCGCGCGATCGGGGTACCATCATCCAGGTTGGCTCCGCCCTGGCGTATCGCGGCATCCCGCTTCAATCCGCCTACTGCGCCGCCAAACACGCCATCCAAGGCTTCACCGAATCGCTGCGCTGCGAACTGCTCCACGATAAGAGCAACGTCAAGATCAGCATGGTGCAGATGCCGGGCTTGAACACAACGCAATTCGGCTGGGTCAAGAGCCGTCTGCCGCGCAAGCCGCAGCCGGTGCCGCCCATCTATCAGCCCGAAGTGGCTGCACAAGCCATCGTTCATGCGGCCCATCATTATCGCCGCGAATGGTTCGTCGGCGGCTCGACGACCATCGCCATCGACGGCAACAAGATCGCTCCGGGATTGGGCGACTGGTATCTGGGAAAGACGGGTTATAAGGGGCAGCAAACAAAGCAGCCGGCGGACCCGAATCGACCGAACAACCTTTATGAACCCGTACCCGGCGATCATGGCGCACATGGGGACTTCGACTCGATGGCTCATCGTTTCAGCTTCCAGTTATGGGCCGACCAACATCGCGGCTTGTTGGCCGTGGGCGGCCTACTCGGTCTGTTCGGCGGGTTGTGCATGTTGTCGCGGAAAAGCAATCGTTCGCACCCGGATCGGATGGTTTCCAACGCAGCGAGCCGCCCAGCCGAACATTCTTCGGAGAGAAAATATGAAAGCGCAATTACTTCATGAACATGAAGGCGAGAAGACCTTCGTGCTGGTTTTCGCCGCGGGCGATGAAGCGATCGCGGGCTTGACCGCGTTCGCCAAGGAGAAAGGGTTGGCGGCGAGTCACTTCACCGCTATCGGCGGCTTCCAGGAAGCGACGCTGGGTTATTTCGATCTGGAGAAAAAGGACTACAACAAATTGCCCGTGCGCGAACAGGTTGAGGTGCTGTCGCTGGTCGGTGACATCACGCTCACGGAAAAGGGCGAGCCGAAAATCCATGCTCATGTGGTACTCGGTCGCTCCGACGCCTCGACGCGCGGCGGCCATCTGATCGAAGCGCGTGTACGGCCTACTCTGGAAGTGATGCTCGTCGAATCGCCTCGTCATCTCCGTCGCAAACACGATCCGCAAAGCGGCCTGGCTCTCATTCAGTTGTGAGTCGGTAGTAACAGGGGTCCTTCCTTCAGCGAAAGTCTCATCATGTCGGTTGATTCGGAACGACGAATACGAATCCAGGAGCAACTGAAACAAGCGGATGTGGACGCCTTCATTTGCGGACTGCCCGCCCATGTCCTGCTGCTCAGCGGTTACTGGCCGGTCGTCGGGACAAGTCTGGCTATCGCCGTCCGCGAGGGGCCGATCGTTATCCTGGCTCCCGAAGACGAAGAGGAGTTGGCGAAACACGGAGGAGCCGACGAAATCCATACTTACAAACCGGCCCAGTTGGACACATTGGAGACCTTGATTGAGGCCCAATCCAAGTCGCTCTCCGTCCTGGCGAAAAAGTTATCTCTGCAACGCAAGCGCATTGGCTATGAACACGGCGGCTGGTATGAGGCATCGTCTTATGCGGCGATGCACTTGTATCGTTCGAGCATGGCGGAAATGCTCGAACGCACCTTCGATCATCCGCATCTCATCGCCGCCGATGAACACCTTGTCCATCTGCGCTCCCGCAAAACATCTCAAGAGTTGGAGCGCATCCGTCTCGCTTGCCGAATCGCGGCGGAAGCATTTGACGAGGGACGAAAGCGTACACAAATTGGTATGAAGGAAACGGAGGTCGCCGCCCTATTCCGCGCGCCGCTCTCCGTCAATGGAGTTGGCCGCGAGGGAGTCGAACGCGCGGGCGGATTCACTTTTTGCATGTCCGGGCCTAACTCCGCGAAGGCTTCCGGTGCCTTCGCGCGTTCGCAGGCGCGCCAACTTGCCGAGGGCGATCTCGTGTTGGTTCACTGCAATTCCTATGCGGACGGCTACTGGACCGACATCACACGCACCTATTGCTTGGGCAAACCGGACGACCGGCAGACGGCGCTTTATGATGCCATCGCCGTCGCCCATCGCGCGGCCCGTGAAGTGATTCGGCCTGGCGTTCACGCAGCCGATGTGGACAAAGCCGCTCGTGAAGTGCTGGAACAACGCGGCTTCGGCAAAGCGTTCAAGCACGCGACCGGACACGGCATTGGCTTCGCGGCCATCAATCATCTGGCTCGGCCGCGCTTGCATCCGCGCTCTCCTGACGTTTTGGAGACCGGCATGGTCTTTAATGTCGAACCGGCCATCTATTTGGAAGACTACGGCGGCATTCGCCACTGCGACATGATCGCCCTCACAGACAATGGCATGGAAGAACTCACTGCTTTCCAGGAGATTCCGTCCAAGACGTGAAAGACAACGTCGTAGGTCAGGCTTTCCAGCCTGACCTATGACGCTTTTCATCCTGCTTTACAGTTGCCGCATGAAGGCCACGAGGTCGGCTTTCTCTCTCTTGGTCAGTTTCAGTTCGAGGACCAAGTTGAAAAATTCGACCGTGTCTTCCAAGGTCAGGCAACGACCATCGTGCAGATAGGGCGGGCTATCCTTGATGCCGCGTAGGGTGAAGGATTTCATGGGGCCATCGGGCGGTTCCGTCGTGAACCGTTCGAGATGCAGATCGTGCATCTGATTATCGAGGTAGAACGGTGCGGGATGACAGACGGCGCACTGCGCTTTGCCGAAGAACAGCTTTTCACCGCGCAATTCGCTCTCGGTCGCCTTGCTGGGATTGAGTCGGCCAAGTACCGTCAACTTGGGTGCCGGCGGCCAGTCGAGCATCATCTGCAATCGTTCCATGCGAATGGCCAACTCCGAAGGGATGACGAATGCTCCTTTCTTCTCAGCGTGCATCTGATCGCCGTTGAAGTAGGCGGCGCGGGGTTGCTCGAATTGGCTGAAATCCTTGATGGAGCGAATACTCCGTTTGGAACCGTGGATTTGTTGATTGTACACCCCTCGCAGACTGGGTGTGTCGAGCCGGAAACGCCGCTGCTGAGGCCGATTGTCGGGGTTCAGTTCAATCTGCCCGGCCGTATGGCCATTAACGTGACAGTCGAAACACGTCACGCCCTGGCTGGGAGCCTTTGTTTTGCGGTCGTCGGTGGCGTTGAATTCTTCCTGCGGCATCGGTGTCAGCAAGAGTCGCAGACCATCCAACTGCATAGGCGTGAGAATGCCCTTGAACAGGCGATGGAAATTATTGATGGAGACAACTTCGCCGCGCGAGACATCCCCCAGTTCCGGGCGAGTCTGTAAGAAGATGGCCGGCGGGAATTCGGGCAGAAACTCTTCGGGCAAATCGAAATCGACATCGAACCGTTCGAGGCGTGGAAACATGGCGATTTGCATTTTCGGGAACACCATGCCGCCCGGCGTATGTTTGGGATGCGGCAGAGAGGGATAGGGAAAGTTACCGGCTTTGCGGATCTCGGCCGGACTCATTGCCGCCAACTTATCCCACGTCATGTCGTCGGCGAGTCGAACCGTTGGTCCTACCGCCAGCGGTTTGCCGCGCGACATCCGCGCCGAATCATCGAGCTTTGGCTTCAGATTGTAACGACGCTCCAGCAACTTCCGCTGCATCTCCATCACCTTCGCCTTCATTCCGGCGTCTTCCTTGTAGATTTCCGCGAAGGTTTGCATGGGCTTTTTCGCGCCGAGCGGATCGCGCGCGAAGTCGAATCCCATCATGCGTCCCTTTTCCGGCTGGTCGTCCAGAACCGCCGAGGAAGGAACTGCGTTAGCGGCATCGAAGATGTCGGAACGATCGCGTTTCGTCGATTTCTGTTCCGGCCGTGTCGCCTTCACTTCGCGGGCTTGCTGGGCGTCGGCGATGGCATCGGGCGGGGCCGGCGGCCGTGACTTTCGTTCACCCTGCTGTGAATACACCACGAGGCTTGTGACGATTAGCACGGCCACAACCGGAGCTAATCTCAGCCAGGCTCCAACTCGCTTCATGACAGTTCCTCTGCTAGTCCCGATTGATGAGGTGAAATATCTTTTATGTCTTGTGCTTTTTCCGCGGCGTCGGCTCGCGGCCGATGGTGCTGTCGCCGTGAGGCGTGCCTCCGGGCGCGATACCGTGATCCTGATGACCGCCGGAAGATCGGCCCTGCGCGATGGCGCCGCCCGTAGCTCCTCCGGAATGCCCCGCATACGGCGGCCCACCGTCTTCGCTATCCTCGCCGCGTGCATCACTGCCCATCGCCTTGTCGAGATTGGCGTTCTCTGGATCGCCATCGTCAATGTTCGTTCCCGCCAAGCCGCCAACCTCCGTTCCGCCGCCGGGAGTGCCGACCGCTTCTTCTCCCGCCGGTGTTCGCTCGGCCGGCTCACCCGGTCGTAGATCGTGGTCGGACGCCGCCTGGGTTGCACCGGGAGGGATGGGTTCAGTCTTCTGTGTATTCTTGCGACGCGGACTTTTTCGAGTGCTTGCCATGTTTCGGCTCCTTCTAAGGAGAGTGTTTTCGTCCGAACGCTCACGAAGCTCAACTCGTGGATTTAAGGCAAATGCTGTACCACCCTGGGCGCTGATTTCATTCCTCTCGGCGGCTACGTCATGCGAGGCGCGGGATTTGCGAACCATTGAAGATAGTTTGATGTTTCGCCCTCAATGACCGTGGGATTCGCCCCGAATGAGGTAGCCCCATGCAGCAATCCAAATCCGATGATGCCTCCAAACAAGGCGGTCAACTCGCCTTTTTGCTCGATCTCGATGGAACGCTGGTCGATAGCGTCTATCGGCATGTCCTGGCCTGGCAGGAGGCGCTACAGAAGGCAGGACTTGATCTCCCCGGTTGGCGCATTCACCGGCGCATCGGTATGAGTGGCGGGTTGCTCGTGCGTGCGCTTTTGCGCGAGAGCGGGCGCGAGATGAGTGAGAAAGAAGTGAAGCAGATCGAGAAGCACCACGGCGAAGGCTACGCGCGCTTGGTCGGCGATGTGAAGCCGCTGGCGGGCGCGAAAGAATTGTTGGCCGAGTTGTCGCGCCTGAAAATACCCTGGGCCATCGTCACCAGCAGCACGCCCGAAAAGGCTCAGCCGGCCTTGAAAATGTTGGACCTCGACTCCGATGCGCCTGTCATCACACGCGGCGAAGTGCAGCGGCCGAAACCCGAACCCGATCCCTTCCTGGTGGGCGCTCAGCATCTTGGCGTGAAAATCCGCGATTGCGCCGTCGTGGGCGATAGCGTGTGGGATTTGCTCTCCGCTCAGCGGGCGCGAGCTTTGGGTGTGGGAATGCTGACGGGAGGTTATGGCCGCGAAGAGTTGGAGCAAGCGGGTGCCTACCGGGTGTATCAGAATCCCGCCGATCTGCTTCAGCATCTGGATGAGTTGGGGGTGCAGGACGGGTAAAGCGTTAGGAACTGTCACCGCATGAGGTAGGTCCCGCTTGCCGAGCGGGACCTGTTGGGGCAAGGTCCCGCTCGGCAAGCGGGACCTACCTCATCGCGTTCAGGCTTACGACGGCATCCTCTTTGCTCCCTAGAGGAGTGGAGAGGGAGAACGAATCCTCGATCCGGGAGGCCACCATGAGCGATACCAGTGTGACAAAAGTGCAATCGAAACATTCGCCGCGCGGCGAAATGGGTCAGAAACACCTCGCTGCGGGCATCCATATTGGGATGCGTTTGTGGGAGAAGGAACAGCCCGGCGAGAGTAAACCGCCGGCCGCGCGCGATTATGAAACCGTCGGCTATGTCATCCAGGGACGCGCCGAATTGCACATTGAGGGGCAGATGGTTTTGCTCGAAGCTGGAGATAGCTGGGCCGTGCCCAAGGGAGCAAAACATACTTACAAGATACTCGAAGTATTTACCGCTGTGGAGGCGACGTATCCTCCAGCCGTGGTTCATGGACGCGATCGGACAGGGCAATAGAGTTCAAAACGTCAAGCTGGAAAGCCTGACCTACGGGCGCTGAAAAGCGACCAGGAAAGGAGATAATCATGCAAGTCCGCGATGTTATGTCCCATGAAGTTCAGGCGACCACGCCCCATACAAGCCTGCGCGAAGCCGCTGAGTTGATGCGGAAACTTGATGTCGGCCCCTTACCCGTTTGCGATGGTGATCGGCTCGTCGGCATGATTACCGACCGCGACATCACCGTGCGCGCGGTGGCGGAGGGACAGGATTGTTTTGAAGGGAAAGTACGCGATGTTATGAGCATGGATGTCGCCTCCTGTTGCGAGGACGACGACATCACGGTGGCGACGCGCCTCATGCGCGAGAAGCAGGTAAGACGCTTGCCGGTACTTAGCAGCGATAAGCGACTTATCGGCATCGTCGCATTGGCTGATGTGGCTCTGAACACCGGCGATACGCAGGCTTCCGCTCGGACCCTGCAAGCTGTCTCCGAGCCGAATCGTTAGAGCCATAACGCGATGCAGGTAGGTCCCGCTTGCCGAGCGGGACCTTGCCCCAACAGATCCCGCTCGGCAAGCGGGACCTACTGCATGGCGTTACAGCTTCTGAGGAGCGGTTTGCTCCGCACCAAAAGGAGTTTTTCCATGAACAAGACAGGCCGCTTAGCGCCGGCTCGCAGCGAGGAGATACGCGAACTGATCGCCCAGGTACGGAAATTGGCTCTTCCGCTGCGGACGCCGGACGATCTCGATCCGCTTATGAATCGGATAGCGGACGCTCGCTATGTTCTGCTCGGCGAAGCCTCGCACGGCACGGCGGAATACTATCTTTGGCGAACGCGCATTACACAGCGGCTGATCCGCGAGAAGGGCTTTTCGTTCCTCGCCGTCGAGGGCGATTGGCCCGATTGCTACCAGGTCAACCGTTACGTCAAAGGATTGGCGGATGCGGGCGAGCGGGCTGGGGATGTCCTTCATACGTTCGAGCGTTGGCCAACTTGGATGTGGGCCAATGAAGAAGTTGTCCCTCTGGCGGAGTGGCTGCGCGAGTATAATGATGCGGTCGCGCAAGAGAAAAAAGTCGGCTTTTATGGACTGGATGTGTACAGCTTATGGGAGTCGCTCTACGCGATTCTGTCTTATCTCCAGCGTGCGAACTCGTCGGCACTGCCGGCCGCTTGGCGGGCGTTGCGCTGTTTCGAGCCTTACGGCGAAGACGTTCAAAGATATGCCCGCGCCACCATGTTGGTGCCGACGTCGTGCGAAGAGGAAGTCGTGGCCCTGCTCGGCGATCTGCGGCGCAAGGTTCAGCAACATCACGCCGAGGATCGAGATGGCTATTTCGAGGCGGAGCAGAATGCCTTGGTGACAAAGAACGCCGAGTCGTACTATCGCGCGATGGTACGTGGCGGGCCGGATTCCTGGAACATCCGCGATCGCCATATGACCGAGACGCTTGAGCGGTTGATGCGTCATCATGGGCCGAATGCGAAAGCCATCGTTTGGGAACATAACACGCACATCGGCGATGCCCGCTTCACGGACATGGCCGAGGATGACATGGTGAATATCGGACAGCTCGTTCGGGAAAGCCATGAACGCGAAGACGTGGTACTCGTCGGTTTCGGCGGCTACCGAGGCAGCGTCATTGCGGGGCAACAATGGGACGCGCCGATGGAAACAATGACCGTCCCCGCCGCGCGGCCGGGAAGCTGGGAGGATATTTTGCACCAAGCAGGTCCGGCTAACAAGTTACTTCTCTTCTCCGAGGCGAGCCGAACCGCTCCCCTGATGGAACCGCGCGGCCATCGCGCCATCGGGGTCGTATATCATCCCAAGTACGAACATCTCGGCAATTATGTGCCGACCGTGTTGCCCCGGCGTTACGATGCTTTCCTCTATTTCGACCAAACGGAAGCACTCCACCCGCTCCCTATCGTGCCGCGAATCGAGCAGGAGATGCCGGAAACGTATCCCTCCGGAGTATGAGCCGCCAACGTGAGCGAAGCGATGCCGGAGCGAGTCGGGCGTGTCTCGCTCCGGCATTGCATTTGCTTCACGCTAGGCGAGCCGTTGCAGAGAGCCAAGCTCCGCGCAGGGAGGGGATTTACCGGCGTAGGGAGAATGATTTATCTATGAGCACTTCTTCAATCGAACAAGCCGTCCTTTCATCGCCTTCTCCACCCTCGCTCCCTCCTCCCATTCCACCGGCCTGGCACCCCGAGAGCCGCGAATCCATACGCGGTGAATCGTATGGTTTCGAGGCTTTGGAGATGCAAGCCCGCCTATTGGCGGAAGCGTGCGAGACGGCTCCGCGCAGCCAAACCGAGGGACCATTGTTGCAGCAATTGACGCGCAATGGCCGGTTGCTCATGGAAGCGTATCGCCGTATCGCCGAGTCGGCGGGGCAGAATCTCACCCTCACACCCGACGCGGAATGGCTGCTCGATAATTTCTACATCGTGGAGGAAGTGCTGCGTGAAGTCCGGCACGATCTGCCGCGTGGCTATTATCAGAAGTTGCCCAAATTGGCCGGCACTTCGCTGGCAGGTTATCCGCGTGTCTATGCTATCGCTCTCGCTCTGATTTCCCATACCGACAGCAATCTCGATGATGCTCATATTACCCATTTTGTGCAAGCATTCCAAACCCTCGCGCCATTGACCATCGGCGAATTATGGGCCGTTCCGACCATGCTGCGGTTGGGGTTGATCGAGAACCTGTGCCGGATGGCGGAACACATGCTTCGCGTGTGGGATGAGCGACGCCGCGCGGAAGCCTGGGTCGAGCCGTTGGTGCATCCAGCAGGCGCGGACCCAGGAGATCGACGGCCGGGATTGGCGAATACGCCGAGCCAACCGAGTGATCCTTTCGTGGTCCGTGCCCTGGAAGTGCTGCGTCAGGAAGGCCGACCGGCCGCGCTGGAAGAGGTCGAGGAATATCTGTCTCGACGCGAGGTAAATGTCAACGAGGTCGTCCGCCGCGAGAATCAGCGGCAAGCTGTCAATCAGGTGTCGGTCGGCAATTGCATGACGAGTCTGCGCCTGCTGTCGGCGCTGGACTGGAATGTATTCTTCGAGCATACCAGCCTCGTCGAACCGCTGTTGCGGCAAGATCCCGCCGGTGCCTACGCCAAGCAAGATTTCGCCACGCGCGATCGTTATCGTCAGGTCATCGAAAAATTGGCACGCGGCTCCAACGTAGAGGAAGTCGAAGTGACGCGGCGCGCGCTGCGTCGCGCGGCGAGTGGGGTTGCGTTAGCGCCCCGAGAACCCCGCCATCACGTCGGCTATTACCTCATTGGTCCGGGCAAGGCGGAGTTCCAGGCGGAACTGGGGTATCGGCCCGGCATCGGCGAGCGTCTGCTCGATGCGATCCTGCGTTATCCGCGCATGGTTTACTTCGGTTCGATCGCGGGCTTTTCTCTTGCGCTCCTGGCTCTACTGGTTGTCGCCAGTGTCGTCGTCTCGCGGAGCGAGACGATTTCCCCTCTGCTGTTGGTACTCATGGTGCTTGCCGCCATCCTTCCGGTCAGCGAACTGGCGGTGGGGTTGGTGAATTATCTACTGACGTTGGTGCTGACACCGCGGACATTGCCCAAGTTGGAGTTCAAGGAAGGCATCCCCGAAGATTGCGCCACGTTCGTTGTCATGCCCAGTATGCTTATCCGTCCCGAGAGCGCGGCCGCGCTGACCGAACGCCTCGAAATTCACTATCTAGCGAACCCCGATGCGCAAATGCGTTTCGCCCTGTTGACGGATTTCGCCGACGCTCCCGCCCAGAATCAGCCCGAAGATGAAGGCTATGTTCGAGACACGCTGGAGCGCATCGCGGCGCTCAATCGGCGCTATGCTGCCGAGGGACCGCCGCGATTTTTCCTGTTCCATCGCCAGCGGCGCTGGAACTCCTCGGAAGGCTGCTGGATGGGCTGGGAGAGAAAACGCGGCAAATTAGAGGAGTTCAACCGCCTACTCCGTGGCGATCCTGACACAAGCTACACCGTGCGAAGTAGCGAGTTAGATCACCTGCCGCGGATTCGCTTCGTGATTACACTGGATGTCGATACCCAATTGCCGCACGAGAGCGCCCGCCGGCTCGTGGGCACGTTGGCGCATCCATTGAATCAGGCGCGTTTCGATCCCGCGCAGGGGCGCGTTGTCGAGGGTTACGCGATCTTGCAGCCGCGCGTCAGTTTCCACATGCCGGCCGCGCATCGCTCGCGCTTCACGCGCCTCTGGGCTGGCTCGGCGGGCGTCGATCCCTATTCGGCGGCGGTGTCGGACATTTATCAGGATTTGTTCGGTTCCGGCAGTTTCACCGGCAAGGGCATCTACGATGTGGACGCCTTCGCGGCGGCGACCGGACACACCTTTCCCGACAACCACATCCTCAGCCACGATCTTATCGAGGGCAATTTCGCGCGCTGCGGCTTGGTGACGGACATCGAATTATTCGACGATTTCCCCGTGCGCTATCACGTCTATGCACGGCGGGAACACCGCTGGATTCGCGGCGATTGGCAACTGCTGCCGTGGTTGGGACGCCGTCCGCCATCCGCTATCCGCTGTCCGCTATCCGCCAGGAACGATAGAGGGTTGGTGGCGGATAGCGGACAGCGGACAGCGGATAGCGGACGACGCAATCCGCTGCCGCTGTTGGAACGCTGGAAAGTCCTCGACAATCTGCGGCGCAGCTTGGTGGCGCCGGGACTGGTGCTGTGGCTGGTTTTGAGCTGGACGGTGTTACCGTTGCCGCTGGGATTATCGTCCGGACTGGCGCTCGTTGTACTCGCTCTGCCGCTATTGCTCCAGATATTCGGCATGTTGTTCCATGTGGTAAAGGATCGATCGCTGGCCGGGCTGCGCGATTTCGCTCGCAATGGTTGGGTGACAGCCGCCCAGGTGTTGATGAACGCCTCCGTGATGCTTTATCAGGCGTACCTGAGTGTGGATGCCATTGTGCGCACGCTGGTGCGGCTGTGGGCGACACGGCGACGAATGCTGGAATGGGAGACGG
>DATNCY010000287.1:0-10431 GCA_035553375.1 Gemmataceae bacterium | reverse complement strand
GCCGGCTTCGCCTCGTCCTACACACGAGATGCCTACCTGCGGGATAGGCGACGCCTCCTGCCTCGCCACCTGACTTTTTACCTGACCCAGCTTGAGGCCGACCACCCATACCTCTAGCGAGGAAGCACGGCCGCCCCTAACAGGACGGGGCCATCGCACCGCGGCAAGGCCATTTTGGGATCAACACGCGGCGACGGCTCATCAACGAGAGTTTACACTGTCAACTCCACTGTAACCCGCCACCGAGTCCGAACAGGTGTTCTTCCCTTCGCATTCGCAATTCTTCTGTAGAAGTATAATTCGTAACTCTTTTCAAGTCAATGCGTTTCGCATCAAACGCTTCTCTCAAGCGCAACAAAAGAGATCATTGGTATAGGGTTTGCAAATTGTTGAGGACGACGACGAGAAGAACGTGTTTGGGGAACTTAAAAAAAGCCTGTACTGGGCTGATGCGGGCCAAACCAGCCCACTTACGCCAGCTATCCGCCCATAAAATTACCGGCTCAAAAACTTTTTGCACGTCGGGAGATTGCAAACTCCATGCCTGTCGATAGTGTCGCTAAACCTGTGTCTCCTCCCGCCGTTGCAGAATCAGTTGCCCCCCTTCTGGCTAACATCAAAGACCGCAGCGCGCGGGTGGGCATCATCGGACTGGGATACGTCGGCCTCCCTCTGGCGCGAGCCTTCGCGGAGCAAGGTTTCGCCGTCCTGGGATTCGACGTTGACGTGCGGAAAGTGGCCCTACTTCAGCGCGGAGAGAGCTACATTGGGCACATCCCCTCCGAAGTTATCCAGTCGATGAGCCAACGCGGGTTCGAGGCGACCAGTCAGTTTGAGCGTCTGCGTGAGGCCGACGCCATTCTCATCTGCGTTCCCACCCCGCTGACCGATGCTCGCGAGCCGGATCTCACCTACATCATCAACTCGGCCAAAGCCATCGCCGCCTCTCTCCGACCCGGACAGCTGGTGATCCTGGAGAGTACCACCTACCCAGGAACCACACGGCGGGTAGTTCAGCCCCTCCTTGAGGCAGGTGGGTTGAAGGCTGGCCGAGACTTTTTTCTGGCCTTTAGTCCTGAGCGCGAGGATCCCGGCAACCCGACCCACTCGGCCCCACTCATTCCCAAGGTGGTGGGCGGGCTGGAGCCGGGTAGCCTGGAACTAGCCGCTGCCCTGTACGGACAGGTTGTCGTTTGCGTGGTGCCCGTCTCTACTCTGGAAGTGGCGGAAGCCTGCAAGATTTTGGAGAACACTTACCGGGCAGTCAACATCGCCCTGGTCAACGAACTAAAGATCCTCTACGACCGCATGGGCATAAACGTCTGGGAGGTCATTGAGGCGGCGAAGACCAAACCATTCGGATTCCAGGCCTTCTACCCTGGCCCCGGCCTCGGCGGCCACTGCATCCCCATCGACCCCTTCTACCTCACCTGGGTCGCACGACAATTCGGTCTCACCACCCGCTTCATCGAATTGGCGGGCGAAGTCAACACCTCCATGCCCCGCTTCGTGGTGAGCAAGATCGCCGATGCCCTCAATGATCGCGGCAAGTCCATCAAAAAGAGCAAGATTGCCCTCCTGGGGATGGCCTACAAAAAGGACGTCGATGACCCGCGCGAGTCGCCCGGCTTCGAGATCCTCGAACTGCTCCTCGCAAAGGGTGCCGTCATCACCTACAACGACCCACACATTCCCCGATTGCCATCGATGCGTCACTACCCGGATTTCAATTTGACCAGTCAGCCCCTGACGCCAGCGTGGCTGCGAGGACAAGATTGCGCGGTCATCCTCACCGACCATTCCGCCTACGACTGGAACTTTGTTGTCGAACACACTCCCCTCGTCGTCGATACGCGGAACGCTACCGCGAAGGTCGCGGCCAACCGCGAGCGCATCGTGCCTGCGTGATGGGGTTGGCCGGAGATGCTGCCAAGGTCTTGGAGGAAATCAAGCGTGTCGCGCTGCTTAGTTACCGGAGGTACCGGGTTCATCGGCTCCCATTTGGTTGAGACGCTGGTCGCGGCCGGTCATTCGGTGACCGTCCTCGATGATTGCAGCACCGGAAGGGAGGCCAACCTCCTCGCGGTTCGGGATCGCATCACGCTCCTACGGGGAAGTGTCACGGACGAAACGGTAGTCGAAAATGCCATGCGGGGAGCGCGGTGGGTCTTCCACTTGGCTGCATTGCCTTCGGTCCAGCGGAGTGTCGAGAACCCCAAACGCACGCACGAGGTCTGTGCGACGGGCACCCTCAACGTATTGGAGGCGTCTCGCCGCCACGGTATCAATCGGCTGGTGTACGCGACGAGTAGCAGCGCCTATGGTGATACGCCGGGAACCGTCCACGACGAGGACGATGCGGTCGCCCCTCTTTCACCCTATGCGGCCGCCAAGCTAGCCGGCGAACACTACTGCCGCTCGTTCACGCGCGTCTATGGTCTGGAGACGGTTCGGCTGCGTTTCTTCAATATCTTTGGGCCGCGCCAGAGGGCCGACAGCCCCTACTCGGGCGTCATCGCCCTGTTCCTCGCCGCTCTCCTCGCGGGCCGACGACCGATAGTCCACGGTGACGGACTCCAGTCGCGCGATTTTACTTACGTCGCCAATGCCGTGCAGGCGCTGGTCAAGGCGGCAGAGGCTCCGGCTGCCTCCGGCAATGTCTACAACATCGGCAACGGCGGCACAACCAACGTCCTTGAGCTCCTCGACCAACTCAACGGTTTGCTAGGCAGCCGGCTCGCCCCAGAATTCGTCCCCGCTCGTCCTGGGGACGTTCGCCACTCCAGGCAAATATTACGCGGGCGCAGCGCGATCTCGGCTACAGCCCTGATGTTCCCTTTGAGGAGGGTCTGCGGTTGACTGCGGAGGCGTATCGGTCTCGGCAACTCTGATATCTCTCCCTCGGATCTTCCTAGCCGGAAACTCAGCTTGTGGCAGCATGAAATGCACAACGGCATGCGAACAATAGGAACCTGTAGTCGATGAACTCGTTTCGGAACCCTCTGAAGATGATGAGCCGCCTGCCCCTGCTGGCCTACCGCTCTCTCCGCTGGCGCACCGGCCATTGGTTGCCCCATCACCTTCTGCATCACCGCCCTTTTGACGCGCGGAGGATCCCGCCGGGAACCTCGGTGGACGTTCTGGTGCTTATCGTTGATCACTTCGAGCCGATCCGGACCATTGAACACCCCGGGGACCAGGAGGCGGGAGTGGCGGCGAGGGCCGTGCAAAATTGGTGCGCGGAGTACGAGCGAATCGCCGGCCGGTTCCGCGACCACGATGGCCGTCCCCCCCAATACAGCTGGTTTTATGCCGCCGATTTTGAAGATTTCGCCGCCCTCCAGCACCTCAGCGCCTCGTCCTTCCGCGGTTTCGGCGAGGTCGAGTTCCATCTGCACCACGGTTTCGATACCGAGGAAACCTTTACCGCGAAACTGCTCGCGGGACTCGATTGGTTTAATCGGGCCGGTGCCATGCGGACGGCCGAGGCGCAGCCGCGGCAGCGGTTCGCCTACATCGCGGGCAACTGGGCACTGGACAACGGAGGGTTCGACGACTCCACGAGTGGCTGCAATACCGAGATCGGTGCCCTCCGGCGAGCCGGCTGTTATGCGGACTTCACGTTTCCGGCCCTCGGTGCCCGAGGGCAGCCGCGCAAGACGAACGCCATTTACTACGCGACCGATTGTCCCAAACCCAAATCCTACGACTGGGGAATAGACGTCACGGTCGGCCATCGCCCTTCGGGAGATCTGATGCTCTTCCAAGGCCCTCTGACAATCGATTGGCGGCAGGGGAAATTTGATTCCGGCGCTCTGGAGAAAGATTCGCCACCGTCGCCGGATCGCCTGAGTCCCTGGCTCCAGGCCAATGTTCACGTTCAGGGCCGGCCGGAGTGGATATTCCTCAAGCTATTCACCCACGGCATTCAGAATCAGAATACGGTACTCGGCCCAGCAATGGCAGCGATGCTCAGCGCGATGGCCGAGCAGTGGAACCGTCCGCCCTTCCGGCTCCATTTTGTCACCGCCCGGGAAGCCTACAATATCGCCAAGGCCGCCGAGGCCGGCGCTCACGGCAACCCCAACGATTACCGCGATTATGAAATCCCGCGACCGGCGAACCGGCGACTGCTCTCCTCCGCCCCGTACCGGCTGTTGCAATACACCCCCGACCACATCCGTCTTGAGCTCGAGGGCGAAGACCCCGTCAAGGTCGAGTTCGCCGAGGGACCTGTGCGCTCGGTTCAGGGCAAGGTCCGTTCCTTGGACATCCGCTTCGAGGACGGCGATCTCGCAACTCTCGATTATGAGGGAGATGGAGAGCTTGCCGTCACTCTCTCAAGCAACACGGCCGAGACGCGGGACACCGGGCCGAAAACCGTCCGTCGATTCCTCAAGAAGCCTGGTGGACCGCTGGTGGAATGCAACGACCTCAAGCAAGCCGAGTATCAAGCAACTTAGGAGCCTCCCATGCCGACGCTTGTGAAACTACATGGAACGGACGCCCCCCGTTCGCCTTCTCCGCTTGAGATTCGCCGATATGACGCCGGCAACTTGGCGGAACACTTGCCCCGACTCGGAGCGTATGTAGCGGGCAAGGATCGGACGCCCCTCAGCCGTCATCCGGAATGGTTAATGGTTTTGCACAAAGCGTTCGGACACGTTCCGCATTGTCTGGAGGCCGTGGAGGATGGCCGCACGCGCGGAATTCTTCCGCTGGCCTACGTGGGCAGCTTGTTGTTCGGCCGCTTCCTCGTAAGCCTCCCCTACCTGAATTATGGCGGTGTGTTGGCGGACGACGACCGGGTCGCTCACAAGCTGGTTGACAGCGCCGTCGCCTTGGCGGATGATCTCCGCGTCCGCTACCTAGAAGTGCGCCACGAGCAGCCCTTGGACTGTCCCAAACTCGGTAGCCGCCGCAGTGACAAGGTCAACATGCGTTTGCCTCTGCCCTCCACGACCGAAGCGCTGTGGAAGGGGCTTTCCTCGAAGGTTCGCAATCAGGTTCGCAACGGCATGAAGCACAACCTGGCAGTGGCCTGGGGTGGTGTGGAACTCGTCGAGGAGTTCTACCGCGTCTTCCGCCACAACATGCGCGACCTGGGAACGCCGGTGTACGGGGAGAGGTTATTCCGCGCGATTGTCGAGCAGTTCCCCGATCAGGCGGAGTTCTGCGTGGTGCGGTCGGAGGGCCGGCCGCTGGCGGCGGCGTTGTTGCTGCACGGTCGGGGTGTAACCGAGGTTCCCAGCGCCAGTTCCTTGCGCCGCTACAATCCCCTGTGCGCCAATATGCTACTCTATTGGCACTTGCTGGAGCGTTCGGTCCAGCGTGGGCAATCCGTGTTCGACTTCGGCCGCGCCAGCTTGGACGGCCCCACCTACCGCTTCAAGAAACAGTGGGGTGCGCAGCCGACGACCGCTAGCTGGCAGTATTACCTGCGGTCGGGAACCGCTGCGGACATGCGGGCGGACAACCCAAGGTACCAGGGATTTGTTCGCCTGTGGCGCTGGCTGCCTGTGAGCCTGGCGAGTTGCGTCGGGCCGCTGATCGTCCGCGGCATCCCGTGAGACGGCAAGCGGAAGCATGGGAATTAGCGCGTTGACCGCGAAGGTCGCTGAAGGGATGAGGTAAAGAGGACGGGGAGGTGGCGGGCGTGTTTCGAGTCATTATCCGCAACGCGGTGAGCAACTGGGTGGGGTTCCTGGTGCAGGCCGTCTCGGCCTTCCTGCTCACCCCGTTCGTACTGGCCACGCTCGGCGCTTCGGAGTATGGCGTTTGGACGCTCGTCGTGGGACTGACGGGTTACTACGGTTTGCTGGATCTGGGCTTCCGGGCCGGGCTGACACAGTATATGACCCGGCACTTGGCACGCGGAGACATCCGGCAGGTCAACAGCACGGCCAGTACTGGTGTTCTCGTCCTCGCAGCCTGCGGCGGCCTCATCCTCTTGGCCAGTTTGGTCCTGGCGACGGCGGCACCGCTGCTGTTCCACTTACCCGAGGGAACGGAGCGAGACGTCTGGTGGGCCATCATCATCAACGGCGGTGCCATCGCCCTCCAGTTTCCGCTCTTCCCCTACTCGGCTCTCTTCGCCGCCACGCAGCGCTATGACCTCTCCAACCTAATCGGTGTGCTGACGCGTCTGGTCACTGCTCTGGCGACCTTCCTTTCTCTAAGGGCCGGCCACGGGCTGATCGGCCTGAGCCTCGTTGTCGCGGGGGGCAACCTCCTCGATTACGGCCTGCGCTGGCGGGTGGCTTACTGGATTCTGCCTGAGCTGCGCGTCGCCGTCCGGCTGGCGAACCTGAAGTCGTGCTGGGAGTTCGTGCATTTCGGTCTGTGGAACGTGGTGATCTCTGGCAGTAGCCGGTTGCTGCTCTACTCGGGCGAGATTTTAATCGGCCTGTTCTTGCCGGCTGAGGCGATTGCTCCTTATGCCATCGCCGCCTCCCTGATCAATTACTTCACCAACCTGTTCGTGCCCATCGGGACCGTCTTCTTTCCGGTGGCGACGGAACTCGACGCGCAGAACAAGACCGAAGGCCTACGGAGCGTTTATCTGTTCGGCTCGAAGATGCTGCTCATGCTGGCGCTGCCTTTGGGGCTTCTGTCGGGCTTCTGGGCGGAAGATTTCTTTCGACTCTGGCTCGGCGAGGGGACAAACGGGGCTGTGCCCACGACGGCGGCCAACCTGTTCCGCCTCCTATTAGTTGCGGCGGCGTTGAGTGCGTCGCAGCGTGTGAGTTACCAAGTTCTCCTCGGCATGCGGCGAGTGCGAGCTCTGGCCGTGTTGTTCGGCTGTGAGGCGTTGGCCAGCACGGTTCTAACGATCTGCTTCCTTCCCTGGCTGGGAGTCTACGGAGTGGCCGTGGGATCGCTTCTTCCTGCGGTCGTTTTCCAGGGATATTTATACCCCCATGTAGCCGGCCGTATGCTGACTCTCCCCCACTGGTCCTATGTTCGCGCAGTATGGCTGAAACCTCTCGCGGTAGGAATCTTGCTCGCCTCCATCCTAACGGCTATCCGTTTTTCGCAGCCGGTTTCCTCATGGCTTCACTTGGTGCTTCAAGGTTCCCTCGGCGGTGGAGCGGCTGTACTGCTGATTGCGATATTGGGGCTAAACGCTGACCAGAGAGAGCAATTCCTGGCGCGGCCTCTGACGCGGATGCTGGGCTGGGCGAAATTGTCCTGGGGCCGAGGACTACTTCTTAGCATTAATTCTGAGAGCGGCGAGAAAATAGAACTTCCGCTCGAAGTGACCGGGGGTGCGGAAACCAGTTGCAACGGTTCGGTATCTCAAGGCGGCCGGAAGCCAGTCCATTTTTAACAATCGCGCACTCATGCAAACTTTTGTTATTCCTCCTCCCTTATCGTATCGGGATATTATTCTATGAAATTACCCGTTTTGTTAAAAAAGACAATCCATCGGATTGGGCGAGCTTACGTCCAGCGAATCGTCCGGGGAGAGGCAGAGGAGCAGCCCAAACGATTCAATGAACGCGCTATCGAATATCGCTTCGTCTTTCAGAGCGCGAGCCGCCTATGTCCTCAAAAAGTTCTCGACGTTGGAACAGGCCAGTCCGCTCTTCCGGCCCTGCTCCGTATTTGTGGCATAGTTGTAACTGCCAGCGATAATGTGACTGATTACTGGCCCGAGGGAATGTATAATCGTCACTGGCATGTGGTAGATGATGATATTACGAAAAGTAATTTGCCTGGTGGCTACGACATGGTTACTTGTATTTCGGTTTTGGAACACATTCGAGACCACCGAGCCGCCGTTCAGGAGATGTTCCGCCTCCTAAGTCCCGGCGGGCATTTGCTGCTCACCTGTCCTTACACGGAGAACGAATACGTTGACAATGTCTATGACCTTCTAGATGTCCGCCTTGAGTATCGTAACCTACCCTATGGTTGCCGATCCTACTCACGGCGCGAGTTGGAGGAATGGTTGTCCCTTACAGGAGGGAGCATCGCGGAACAAGAATTCTGGAGGATCGAAACAAGCCGCGTGCATGGGCTGGGCGAGTGGCTCTATCCAGCTGTACAAGTCTCACGAGAAGAGTCCCACCAGCTCACCTGTTTGCTCCTGCATAAGCCGAAAAAATAGGTCTCTCTCGACCCGTCTCCGAAGCGACAGTTGAGACTCTGGGGTGAGATCCTTGACAATCGTAAATTGTATCGGTAAAGAGCTTGGCGAATGGTGGCGTGCATTTCTTCAGGCTATTCCTGGAGAAATTGGCTGTGCCCTTCGCCGACGATTATACGGATTTCGTGCCAATGTAGGGACGCGGGTTCTCAGGAATGTCATAATCTATCACCCCAATAAAGTACGGATGGGGCGCAATGTCCAGATCACGGTCGGCTGCCAACTCAACGGCGGGGGCGGCATTACCATCCAGGATGATGTGATGATTGGTCCAGGGAGCCTCGTCTGGTCCCAGAATCACTGCTATCACAATTCTGATGTTCTCATAACCGAGCAAGGTTATAATCAGAAATCCGTTTTGATAGAGGAAGATGTGTGGATAGCGGCAGGCTGCATTATTCTGCCCGGTGTGCGGCTGGGACGGGGAACTGTAGTTGCCGCAGGTGCCGTGGTCACAAAATCAACCGACCCATATACGGTGGTAGGAGGCATCCCGGCAAGAATTATCGGTCGGCGGCAGAGTGGTCCAATTGTGCCCAGCCGGCCAACGCCTTGACCAAGCCCACGATTGACGCCTCGGCTATCAGCAACCCGATGTCCGCGGCTATCTAAGAGCGTGTTTAAGAAGCCGGTTCTTTCAGTAGATAGCGTGACATCCGATGAATCATAGCAATATAGATCAGCGTCTCACTGGTATCGGGGAGCCGTTCGTAATCTTTGCTGAGTCGGCGATAACGCCCCAACCAGCCGAAGGTCCGCTCCACCACCCAGCGACGAGGCAGAATCACGAATCCCTTCACGCCTACAGGACGCAGCACCGTCTGGAGAAGCCAACCGCAACGCTTCTGCACCCACTGCACCAACGAACCGGCATATCCTCCGTCGGCCCAAATGAGTTGCAGCCGGGGCAGTTGCCGGCGTACCTTCTCCAGAACCAGCTTGGCACCGTCACGATCCTGAATGTTGGCGGGATGAACGACGATGGCCAGAAGCAGTCCCAGGGCGTCCACCAGGATGTGTCGCTTCCGGCCGTTGACTTTTTTTTCCGCATCGTAGCCATGTGGCCCTCCTTGCTCGGTCGTCTTGACCGATTGGCTGTCCAAGATGGCCGCGCTGGGTTGGGCCTCGCGGCCGTCGAGCTGGCGGATGGTAACGACAAGGGAGTCATGGATTTCTTTCCACAGGCCAGCCCGTCGCCAGCGTCGGAAGTACCCGTAGACCGATTGCCAGGGTGGGAAACCATGCGGCAGCATGCGCCACGAACAACCGCTGCGCGTCACGTAGAGGATGCCGTTAACGAGGTCGCGATTATCATATTCTCTGGGCCTGCCGCCGGTTTTGGCGGGTGGGAACAGGTGTTCGATGTTGTCCCATTGCAGTTCGGTCAAATCGCTCGGGTAAGGTTTTCTGTTCATGCCCTTGAGCTAGAAAACTCAGCCAACCGTGTACAGCTGGCTTTTTAAACAGGCTCTAAGCTCGACTGATGCAGTTTACGCGGCGGGTGCGAGGGCTGCAAAGATGATTTCGCGTAGCGACTCCGGGAGTTTTTCCATAGCCATGCCGTCTTGGGCCTGTGAAAAAACTCCTTCCGCCCACAGCCACCGTCGCACCCCCGTCAACGCATCGGAGAACGTCACCCCTTGCTTACCCGGCCAGGAGATCGAACCGGAACGCTTCGATTCGGGCAACGCCGTGTACAGCACGGCCACCACCGTATACAGGCCGAACAAACAGGGGGCCAATCGCAGCACCGTGGCACGACACCAACCCCGCGTCGTCTCCAAACCCAGATAGTCCCGCAACTCCTGGAAGGTCGTCTCGATGTTCCAACGCGACGTGTAGCAGCCGATGATCGCCGCCGCCGTCAACGTAACGTCCGTCGTGAAGAAGTATTCATCGCGGTGCGTGCCGCTCTCATCGTGGACGAACACCCAGCGGAGGGGCACCAAGCCGGCCCCGGCCTTGTACCAGTTCCCGATGCCGCTGGCGTGGGCCACCTGACGGCTGCCGCCACCGTACCAGCCGACCTCCACCGGCAGCAGGGTAGCCGCCGCCGCTGCTTGCCGAGGCTTGGGCAACTTGGCCCCCTTCTGGCGGGGCCGGCCTTTGCCGTGGTAAGGCGGCGGGGGTTCGTGGAGGTTGGCATCGGGATGCAACTTGCTGACCAGCGTCAAGCGGGCACGGTGACGGTAACAGAAACGGGTGTCAAGCGACGATTGTTTTTCCCTTTCAGCGACAACTGGATTTCCCGATGGGACGACCTCCTTCTGTGTCGTCAG
>DATNCY010000286.1:0-34062 GCA_035553375.1 Gemmataceae bacterium | reverse complement strand
GACGTTCTCCCCTCACCCCCAACCCCTCTCCCCCGAGTACAGGGGAGAGGGGAGTCGGCGCGGGTTCTCAATTGATGACGCGCCAGTAAGGCACCACGTCAGGCTGAGCGCTGGGGGTGAAACTCGGCCAGGGGCCTGGATTCCCTCGTTGAATGATGGAAAAGCCGGCCGCGTGGGAATGCGTGAAACGAGCAGTGAAGGTTGTCGAACTCACGGCCGTGACGATTACGGTCTCCTCATTGTCACCGCCGTCCACGGTCAGTCGCATACCCGGCTGAATGGTCCACGCTCGGCCGTTGCCGCTCGTGCCGGTCATCTGGCCGGGAGTCACCGTCGCTTTCACGATGGTTTGACCGGGCGGGAGCGTTATCGCGGTTTGCGAGGACGTGGAGAAGATGGTGAGGTTGGTCCGATCGACGATGGCGAACATGCGGTGCCGCCGATGCCGTCCTTCCTCGCGTCCCATCTCGGCTCCGAGTTTCACCGGGCGCGTACTCTCGTCCTTTACCTCGAAGAACGCCACGGTCAGCCAGACGGCGAAGACGTTGCTCCGCGTCGTCACGTTGTTGAAGAGCTTGGTCAGCAACTCGAAGCGGAGATAAGGGTGTGAAGCGTCCGTGCTCTCGAACAAACGCGGATCGGTCATGCCGCCGCCGGATACTGAGCGCAAAAGCGTATCCTCGATACCACTTCCCTTGAGGAATAGCGGCGGTTCATCGGCCGGATAGAGGGGGTCGCCGGGTGCGGGACAGCGCGGAGCGGCCATGCCCAGGAAGGGCCGATCGGCGGGGCCGGGAACACCGAGCGGGCTGCGCAGGGCCAGCAGGCGGCCGAAAACCGTGCCTTGGTCCGACGGATTGGCGGAGTTATAGACCTGCTCCGCCGTGAAATGATTCGCGGGTTGGGGATCGCAGAGAGCAAGAAGCGTTTCAGGATCCCAAATGGTGTTTATGTTCACCTTGCCGGGGATGCGTCCTCCGGGAGCAGTGCCGGAGATGCGCGGAGTGGTGGCGAGAAACTCAAAGAGGCGATACAGCCGATTGTCCTGATCGAACCAGGGAACGAGATGGTTGAATGCGTGCGGAGAAGCGAGCGGGGCATCGGGACTGATAAATTTTTGCGTCAACAAATGCGGCGGATAGCCGGACACTTGCAGCAGTTCCGTGGGGCTAATCAGTGGTCGATCGAGGTGGACGAGCCAGTCGTAATGGCCGGAAAGCGGCGGCGGATTATTCGTCCGGCCGAACGTGTGCAGCATCCCCGTATCGATGGCCGACTGTTGCGGAGCGCGTTGGCTGGGATCGGCGGCGTAGGGCTGGCGTTTACCCGAGGAGATGCGAACGACGGCGGGATTGGTGGCGTCGTGGAGTGGGATGCCGGACAGATAATCGACGGTTTGATAGGGATTGTAGGCCGGATTGGGTTGATTGCCCAGCGCGGGCCGAGGGTCGAAAGGAAGGTAGGGGTTGGCAAGGCGGCGAAGCAGAACCGTGAGTCCGCTGCGCCGGTAGTCGGGCGTGAGCGTGTCGGGCGGTGTGAAGAGAGCGGTGTACTGAAGGCCGGGCGAGAGCAGTACGGGCGTTCCGGCTGGCAACGCGGGGGAGGCGACCGGCGCGGAGGGACCGAGAACGAGAAACCCTTGCGGAGCGACGCCGGGCGGCGCTGGAGCCGTGAAGTCGGCGTCCGTCGTCTGAGCGCGGGCAACATCCGGGACGCCGAGGATGTTGTCATTGCTGCTCGGACGCGGAAGAAGCGGACCGCCGGCGTCGGTGTTCGTATTTGCCAGCACGACGCGGTAAGGACTGTAGCCGGCTGCTCCCGCGCCGCCGATGAGGAACGGCACGGGACGGCTATCGAGAGGTTGCAGCGCCGCAGTCGGAGGCACAAGAGGCAGCGGGTTGAACAACTCGACCCAGACTTGCACGGCGCTGCGGCCTGACGCCCGTTGCGACGGCAGCCGATACTCCGCCAGAACTTCATTGAGAACCACGCGCGGCAGTTCGGTGCCAAAGACCCAGTAGCGCGGCAAGTCGAGATTGCCGGCGCTGACCGCACCGGCATCGAAGTCGGCATTGCCGGCGTCGTCGGCGGTGTAGAAAGGGAACGGCGTGCTGATCTCGTCTTCGTCGAGAAAATCGACGATGTTGACCGCGAGTTGCGCCAGCCAGCGGCGCGGGACGAGTTCGGCATCCGTCGGGAAGGTTGGGTTGATCGGGGCCGGCACGCCCGTTACCAGAAGAAGCCGGCGGTAGATATCGGCGGCGAGTCGTTGCCGGGCCGTCTGTGCCGCGAGCGTCTGCGCCGCTGCGGCGGGAGTGGCATCGAAACGGCTCACATAGTCAACCAACGGCGTGGAGCGGTACGTCGCTGGATCGAGTCCCTGTCCTTGATGCGGGTAGGGCGGCAAGAAACGATTCAGGTCCAGTCGCGCCGGCCCGCTTCCCGCGAAACGCCAATCCACGGTAGGATCGCTGGGCGGCAATACCGGACTACGGAAATCGCTATTGTTCGGCACCGTGGCGAATCGCTGCGCAAGCGAAGGGAAAGGGATGGCGGGGCCGGACGACGGGCGGTCGGCTCCGCCCAGCGGCGACTGATAGGCCGAAGCATCGCGGTCGAACAGCCAGGGAGTCACGCCCGGACGGTCGAGATCGAAACTGTGCGTTGTAATCATCCGGCGGACGCGCCGATCCTGAAAGTTGAGCGGAAGGAAGCGGTGAAGGTCCGTCGGCACAATCCAGGGACCGGCGTCACCCTGACGCAGCACGGCCTCCAGGTCAGCGAAGCGGAAACGCCGATCGTCCCCCGCCGGCCATAGTGAACGGTTGAGAGCGGGATGTTCCCAGCGTTCGCCGCCGAGACCACCCGAAGCGTTGCCGTAACCAGCAGGAAAGAAAGGGAAACACGACAACGGCGGCGCACCGAAGCCGGGCAGGGCGAAGGGTGAAGTTGGCGTCCCGTTTTGTGCGGCATCGAAATCCACCTGGGCGTAGGAATGCGGGCGCGAACCGAAAACGGCCTGCTGGCCGGCGCTGCCCGGTTTACGATCCGAACCGTAACGGCCTGGCGGCGAGGGGGGTGTTGTGCCGAGTAGGACTTGCCGCCCTTCGTCACCCGCGCGGAGTACCCTGCCGGGGTTCACTTCCCACGGCCCCCAACCTTGATTGGAAAGGTGACGGCCGTTGCCCTGGACATTGCCGTGGACATTGAGATTGATGCGATTGTCGAGATCCACCACGAGCGGGGCGAACAACGGCTTGAACCGCCGGCCATCCGCTGCTTGTAGAACAGGGAAGCCGAGGTCGAGCCAAATGCTATCGTTTCCGCCCGGCGAATCGGTCAGGTTTTTGACATCCCCGCCGTCACTTTCCGGCACGGGAAATCCCGGAGCCATGTCGGCGGGTCGCGGGCGCAAGACGAGGTATTTCAACCACGGTTTACTCGTGTCATACCAGTTGGGATTTTGCGGACCGAGTGGTCCGAAGCCTGTCCAGGGCCGGTGATACGAAGGCAGCAACACCTGACCATCCCCGCGCACGGCGGCCAAAAAGAGATTATTGAGGTCGGGATAGGTGTACGGCGCATTGAATCCGCCGGTGTACGGGCCTAGGGGTTGCTGAAGGCTTCCGCGTTGACCGAGTCGTTCGGGATCGCGGGCCAAGCCATCGGACAGAGAGCCATCGGCGTTGCGGAAGCAAGAATAGTTAACGACATTGTAGCTGTCGAGGACGGTGGGCATTCCGCTGCCGGCGAAGGCAACCGGCTCGTGCAAGCGGCCGGTGCCATTGAAGGGTGTGTCGTTACCTTGCGGGCTATCCGGGTTCCAGCCGTACAACAAACGGCCGAGGCTGTGTCCGCGCAGGGCGGAATCGATCCCGGTTTGATCGTCGGCATCGTAGATGAGTTGACTGAGGAAGTACGACAGCAACAATTCCGGCCGAACATCGGGAGTCGTGGAAGACTCGGCCTCGCGGGCAATCCGGGAGGAGGTCGCCGCCGAATCCGCGTAGAGGACGAAACTCAAGCCGACGACGGCGAACAGGGTCAGCATGAGCAGCACCACCAACAGGATCGCCGCTCGCCGCTGGGCCTTCCGAGGATCGGCTGCTCTCCTCATGATGAAACTCCTCTCCTACCTGATGGCCGCGATTGTTCGTGGTAGGTCCGGCGAGCCGAGCCGGACTTGAAGAAGTGCCGCTCGGCTCGCGGCACTTACCAGCGGTAGGTCCGGCGAGCCGAGCCGGACAAGAACAAGTGCCGCTCGGCTCGCGGCACCTACTCAAACCGTGCCGCTCGGCTCGCGGCACCTACTACCGGTAGGTCCGGCGAGCCGAGCCGGACTTGAACAAGTGCCGCTCGGCTCGCGGCACCTACCGCATGCCGACACGATTCAGCAGCAATCACAGCGACTTCAGGAACTCGACCAGATTAGCGGCCTCCTGATCGGTGAGTTGCAGGTTGAAGAAGGTGTTGTAATGAGCGACCACATCATTGAGGGTGGCGAAACGCCCGTCGTGGTAGAAACCGCCTTTGGTGTGCGTCCATAGTCCCTTGAGCGGCGACGTGCGGTAGCGTTCGTCCGGGGCGCGTTTGGCCTGGAAGTCATCAATGCCAATCTCGGCGGCGGTGTGCATGTTCCAGCCCGGTTCGGTGTACAGCGGCGCCACATGGCAAGTAGCACACTTCGCCTTGCCGCTGAATAGTGTCTTTCCCTGTGCGGCCGCCCTCGCGTCGAAACTGCCGGCGGGCGGCGGCGGAGCGGGGATGGCGAGTTGGAACAGATGCAGGCCGGCCAGTTTGGGGGTGATCCGGTCGGGCGTGTTGCGAACATTGCCGAAGCCAGCCTTGGCCGCGATGGGGAACTTCGTGGCGTCGTTGAGACGCGGATCGTAAAAGGTGCCCTTGCCGTGCATCTCCAGGTTGGCGACGAAGGCGTTCCAGTGGGTGACGGAACCCCAGCCCGTCCAGGTGTGCAGATTGACTCCGGCCAGGCCGAACGCCGGCGGGATGAGGGTCGCCGCCGTTTTCCCGTCGGGACGGAAGGCCTTGCCGTCGAGAAATAGCTCAGCGTCAAATCTCCCCGGCCCCCAGGAATTGAGTACCTTGCGCACGGTGGCGTCATCGACGCTCAGAAGGTCGGACACCGGTTTCAGATTGGGGGCAATGGCGACGATGGCACCCACGTTGAGATCGCGGTTGGCCCAGCCATCGAGCCGGCGGCCGATGCCTTCCGTCAACGAGTTATCGACCACGGAATGACACAGGGCGCACTGGATGCCTACCGAACGGATGGCACCCTTCTTGTCGAAGAAACCCGTCAGGCCGACGACAGCATTCAGCTTGAGCAAGGCCAGCGTCGTGGCTGGGTCGTCGAGGTTGACCTGACCGCGTTTCAGTTTCTGGACAAGATTCTCGGGCAGGGCATCGACATCGACTTTCAGGCCGAGACTAAGGGCCGTGCGCGGACTGACGCCAGGACCGACGCCGCCGTTTTTGGCCCCGGCGACGGCCTGATGGAGCTTGAGAGTGCCGCCCCAGAAGTCCTCGTCTCCGAAAGTATCGAAGCGGAAGGTCTGCCGACCTTGGAGCAATTGGTCGGCCGCGTTGAGGTCGATGGTCAGGTCGGCGCGGTTGCGACGGTGCCTGTCCGGTTCGCCCCAAACCCGAGTGGCGATCGTGACAACGAGAATGAGAAGGGGCAGCGCTGCGGCCGCCGCAAGGCGTTTTTTCATAGCATCTCCTATTTGGGACGGGGTGAAGTTCGCACGCCGGCGCGCACCGGTTGTGCCGCCGAGTTCACTGCGCCTCCCGAAGATCAGAGGGCGCAGTCTCAGCGCTAAAAAAGGACTAAAGAAATCCACAAAGAATAAAAAGGGAGTCTCTGGCCTTCGTCAGTGCGCCACAGTTGTCCAGAGCCGCCAGGCGATAACGGCGAGGCCTGTGGCGATCAGGGCGGCAATTACGAGGATGCGCCGCCGGCGCGGACGGTGTCCATTTAGGGAGCGAAGCATCTCCTCGGCCAACTCGGCAACCGATCGTGGCAATTCATCGGTCGCGGCAGGTTCCCGCTCGCCGGCAAACTGGAGGGCCGCCCGTACCGTTAAGGTCTCCAGTTCGGGCGAGACTGGAGCTGGAGGCAATTCGTGCTGGGCGAGGAATCGGCTACAGAAGCGGAGGTCGAAGGCCAGGCCGTGCCGCATCAACCGTGCCCGCAACATGCCGCGCCCACGCGCCAGCCGGGCGGACATGGAACCGATCGGCCAGTTGAGCAGCTGGGCCGCCTCCTCGTTGGTTTTGCCCTCCAGGTAGCAAAGGACCAGTGGGGTACGGTATTTCTCCGGCAGACGGTTGAGTTCTTCATCCAGGACTTCCCTCAACTCTCGCGCCGACCCGCTCGGTTGCGATTCCGTTGGCGACATGGCCGCGGCCTGCCTTTCATACTCGCTCTGCCGGACAAGATGGCTCCGCGCTTTCAGTGCCGTCCGATACGCCACCCCATGTAGCCAGTTCGCCAACAGTTCCGGCCGCGCCAGCGTCCCGGCCTTGCGAGCGAGAACGAGGAATGTCACCTGAAAGGCGTCTTCGGCCTGGTGCCAGTCGTTGAGAACCCGCCGACAGACGCCCAGAACCATCGGACCGTGGCGGCGCACCAGCATGCCAAAGGCCGACTCGTCACGCCGTCCAACGAAGCGTTCCAGCAACTCATCGTCCCCGGTCTCCGAGGCGACAGGTGAGCCGATGTCCTGTTCCATCAGAATAGCGACGGAATTCCCTTGTCCGTTTGTCATGTTCGTTTCTCCCGGAGAAAATCACCACTTTACCTTATACTTCCGGCTCGGGCGGAAACAAATGAGCTATTTTGCAAAAAAATTGCGAATCATCGGCCGCGTCGCGGATCGACAAGCGGAAGGTGAAGTAGGTGCCGCTTGCCGAGCGGCACCTGTTGTGTCCAGACCCCGCTCGGCAAGCCGGGCCTGTCCCATTTTGTTCGTAGCTGTTAGGTGGAAGGTTGGAACGAGGCACCGACTTCATAGCCGCCTCCCGCCATGGACTGCACGCGCTTGATGCGGGCGAGCAGGGCGAAGGGTGCCACCGTAGCGGATTTATACCAGTGCAGATAGGCTTGCTCGGTGCGCGGCGCCTTGGCAACCCGGAAGCTGACGCCGCCCGGCGAGATGTTGCGGCTCATGCCGTCGAGGATGTCGTCCAACTCCAGGTCGGGCAGCACCGGATAGACACGCAGCGGTTGAGGGCACTGCCAACGGTCCTCGGAACGCTGTTCCGGGCCAGCTTGCAAGTACAGGCGCATGCTGTCGAACAGGCGTGGGGCCACTTCGGGCAGCAAGCGGGCGATATGCTCGCGGTCTCCCGCCTCAGGACGAATCCGCATACGTGCTTCCGCATAATGCTTGGCCGATCCACTCGGCGACTGCACATCCAGCTGAAACGCGATGCGCGGCGGCAGAGCGTTTTCCCGGTTCCCCGATCGCGCGGCCGACGGCAAATCAATGTGGAATACAAAGGAATTATCCTTCTCGTAGGCGATTCGCGCTTGCCATTCGCTTTGGAAGCCCGCGATCTTGAGTGCTAACGCACCCGTGAAGAGTTGAACAGGACATTTGCACTCCCATATATCGTTTTGCTGCACTACATAACGAATATTCAGAGGACCGAGAATGGTGCGCGGGGAGCCATGCACCAGAAGAGGCGGTGTGGCCAGATCGCGCACGAGTTGAGCGAGCGGCGGCAGAACGACATTCGGGGGCGGGGGCTCTCCTTCCAGGCTGGCGAATGGAATGACCGAAGGCAGACGATAGTAAAGATCCTCACGCCGTTTCGACTGGGAGGCGGCCGCTTCCAGAGCTTCAATCAGGGCGGTGCAGCTGGCGAAGCGCTGCTCGGGGTCATCACGCAGTGCGCGGTAAAGGATCTCGCGGTCGCAGCCTGGCAGCAGATCCAGATCCACACGCGACTGACCGCGCACCGAGATGAGACCGGAATCGCAGCGAGAAGTATGTCGGGGAACATTGGAACGGCGCGGCGAGCGAACGCTCGCACGCACCATCTGCGGCGGAATGCCATTAACCATCTCCGCGTAGATTAGCGCCAGGCTGAACTGATCCGACGCCGATCCGGCTCGCCCCATCAAGGCCGCCCGCGCCGTCTCACCCGACGGAATGCCGCTCAGGTCGAGTTTCTCGTAGAGTTCCGGCGCGGCGTAACGTCCATTCAGACTGGCCCCTGTCTGTCCGGTGGGCAGCCAAAGCAGGGGCACCAAACCGAAGTCCATCACCCAGATCGCTTCGGCGCGAAGCGTGAGTGTTCGTGGATTCAGTCCCAGATGCGGGAGTTCATGCTGCTGATACAGGCAGTCGAGCGCCTCGGCCACCGTGCGAAGATAGCCCAGCAACTGCTCACGCGGGATGCCCGGCAGTCCTTGTTTCTGGCAGCTTTCCAGGCGATCGCGCAGCGTTTGCTCGAACTCGTCGGTGACGAGAACTAATCGGCCGGTCGGACTCCAGGCCACCTGAGTCGGCGGCAAGGCCGGATGGCTGAGGCTCTCCAAACGCTCGATCAGGGCGGGATCTTGATCGACGAAATTGTGCAGGCACAGGGCGCGGCGCGAGCGTCCTTGCTCGTCTTCGACCGTCCAGATGTCGCCCAAAAGTGTTTGGCTGGTGCATTGAAGGAAGCGATAGCCAGGCAGCGAGACGCAGGTAGGCGCGGGGGTTGATGGTCCTCTTCTTGGCACGACCGCCGTCGCGGCCTTGGCGAGTAAGGAAGGACGCGGCAACCTCGGTAGAACGCCGCCCGGCGACGTTTGCGCGTCGTCGTCCAACTTGGTCGGCACCGTCGCGAACGCTCCTCCGGCCGAGCCTTGCTCTTCGGCCGGGGTTTTGGTGGTGTCCACGAGGCTCTGCGGTATCGGCTTGGCGGCTTTCTCCGCCGCCCGCAGGGCCGACACCATCTTTTTCACCGCCGACGTTCGCCGCGGCAGGTCCGATGTCGTCTCGCCCTGACCGCAGACCAGCGCTTGTAGGAAATCGAGGCACGACGGAAAACGATCCTCCGGCCGTTTGGATAATGCCCGAGCGATCACCAATCCGTCCTCGGTCGAGAGCGCTCCCAGGTTCGGCTCCGCGGTCAGGTGCAACAACATCAGCTGATACATGTTCTGATGCCAGAACGGTACCGTGCCGGTGAGCAGCTGCTGATAGACGATGGCCAGGCTGTATTGATCGCAGTGGCGGCTGACGGTTCCGCGCAGCAACTCCGGCGCGGCATACAACGGCGTGATGCCGCCTTGCCGCTGCGCCGGATGGCTTTTTTCCACGTCGCTGAGCTGATCCACCAGGCCGAAGTCGGCCACCTTGAGATGATTGCTGACCACGAAGAGGTTGTGCGGCTTGATGTCGAGATGCTGCAAACCGTGCCGGAAGTTCATCCAGTCCAGCGCCTCGGCCGCTTCCAGCAGATAACCCAGCAGTTCCTCGCGGGGGATGCCCAGCAGGTTCTCGCCTTGATAGTCGCCGAGCAAACTGTACAGACTTTTGTCGGCCAACTCCATGACGATGACGAGGACGCCTTCCACGACCTCGACGCGATCCAGCGACAAAATAAACGGATGTCGGATGGTTTTGACGCGCTGGAGTGCCTCGCGTTCCTGATTGGCGGGTCCACCCAGATCGTCCTGATTGGGAACGAACTTAACGGCCTTGAACAGACCGCCCGGCGCTTCGCACTTCCACACTTCACCGAAACCGCCGCGTCCCAACGGTTCAATCAGCCGATAGCCGGGAATGGGCTGAGCGCCAGGCTCACAAGCCCACTTCGGCAACCGCGACAGGACGGCGACTTCTTGATCCACGGCTTCCACCTTTGCTCCGTCCGAAGGGCGTGGTTCCTCGTGCGTGACAAAGATAGACACATCTTCGCCACGGACGACGGACCACGGACTACGAACGTCCAGCATCGAAATGTTAGTTCACAGGTTGAATCCGGTCCAATCGAAGCAGCCGAAATGAAAGGCGAATGCCATGTAGCCGTGATGCTTGGCGTTTCGCGCGAAACGTAAACTCGCGCTCCGCTGCGCGTCGCGGCTACACGGGAAGGTAGTTCGGTGGCGATCCTAAGCGAGTTCGCCCTTGCGCGCACGCAAACGCTGCCGATGATACTTCAACCCCGGCACGAAAAAGCAAACGGCTGTCACCACGCCGAACAGCAAGACGCCGTATTTTCGATACAGTGGCGGCAAGGCCATCGGCACGGCGGTGAGAAACTCAGCAGCGGCCGAGAAATAAAAGACGCCGGACAACATGCCGGCCTTGACGGCGAAGGTCATGCCGGCGATCACCGCCAGCATCGGTGCCAACGACAGCACTTCCATTCCCAGCACCATCTCAATCACGAAAACGCCGATGGTGGCGGCGATGGCCGCGCCCCAGACGTGGGCCACCTGCCGTTCGATGAACAGCACCGGCCCCGCGCGTTTGCGTAGCTGCCAGAAGACGAACGCCCACACAATCAGTCCGCCACCCCACAGCAGTAGATACCACACCGGATTGGCAACTTCATGGCAAGCCAGCCATGTCGTCAGGCAGCACATCAACAGAACGTAAACGCTATGAACCATCCATAGCAGACCGAAATTCTCCATCACTACCGCATGCGGCGTCTCGCGAAAGGTGCGATTGAACACGCTGAGCAATCGGCCCGAACGCACGGACAGCGACTCGCCGTGGAGATAGGCGTCCAGGTCATCGGCGAGGGCGCGGGCGCTGCCATAGCGCAGGTCCGGTTCCTTCTGGATGCACTTCAGGCAGATCATCTCCAAATCGGCATCGACGCCGGGATTGAGCAGACGCGGCCGAACGGGATCTTGATCGAGTACCAGAAGCAGCGTATCGACGGGAGTTGGCGCCTGAAACGGCGGCCGGCCGGTAAGCATCTCATAGAGGATGATGCCGAGGCTGTACACGTCGCTGACCGGACTGGGTATGCCGCGACGGTTGCTCACCTGTTCGGGAGCCATGTAAGCGGGCGTGCCGACGATGGCACCGGTCGCGGTACGGCCTGCGGTAGACGGTTCGCCGGAGACTCGCTTGGCCAGTCCGAAATCGCTGATGTGCGGTTGATCGTCCGCATCGATCAGGATATTCGACGGTTTCAAATCGCGGTGCAAAATACCGTGTTCGTGGGCATAGTGAACGGCCCGGCTGATGGCGGCGAGATAACGCGCCGCATCGCGAGGGCGCAACGGCCCACGCGCCAGCAGCGTACTGAGCGTCTGTCCCTCGACGAGACGCATACTGAAATACACCTGGCCATCGTGTTCGCCGGCACCGTACACGGGCACGATGTTCGGATGTTCGAGATTCGCGGCGGCCTGCGCCTCAATCTGGAAACGAGCCAAATCTTCCGGGGTGGCCAACTCGCCGCGCAGAATCGTTTTGAGAGCGACGATGCGATTGAGCGTGCGCTGGCGAGCCTTGTAGACGATACCCATGCCGCCGCGCCCAATCTCTTCGAGGAGTTCATAATCGCCGAAGATTTTTGGTGCGGATGTCTCTTCGCCAGCCCGCAGCGCAAGCAAGGGATCTTGAATACCCTTGCTTGCGCTGCGGGCTGGCGAAGGGGCGCTCGTATCGCGCGCCAATTCGTCCGCGAGCATGGCAGCGCCCCATAACTCACGCAATTCGCCAGCAAGGTCGGGATGCTGAACGGCGACGGCATCCAGATCCGGCCGCCGCCCTTGACGCGCCTGCTCACTCAGATCGTCCAGCAACCGGGCCAGCCGCTGATCGCGGTCATCCGCTTGTGTTGGAGGAAGCGTCATTCATCATTCATCCGTTCCCAACAGCGTAGCGCGCAAACGCCGCACGGCGCGCAGATAGCGCATGGACGCGGCCGCCTCGCTCAAACCCAAAGCGTGGGCCACGTCCTGATTGGCCAGCTGTTCGCGATGCCGCAACAGGATGATTTCGCGATCATCCTCGTCGAGATCGGCGATGGCTGTATCGAGGCGGCGCTGCATCTCACGGCGCATCGCCTCGGAAGCCGGCGTCAGTTCCGCATCGACCAGTTGACCAGCCAATTCATAGGAGGAGTGATCCGCCAGCACCGCAGGCACAATCGGCTGCTCGCGATCCAGGCTGCGCCGCTGCGCCTGCCGATGACGGCGATGCGCGTCGATGATGTGATCCTTGGCGATATGCCGCAGCCAGAGGTGAAACGGCATATGCGGATTCTTCAGATAATCCTGCATGCGCCGATGGGCTTCGAGCAAGACCTCCTGCACGATGTCGCTGGCATCGAGGCGCGCCGCCAGCGCCGGGTCCAGACGCAGACCGATGACACGCCGCAACGGTTCGCGGTGGGCGGTCAGCAAACGCTCGACCGCGGCCGCTTCTCCCTGGCGCGCCTCTTCAAGCATTCGATCGGTTTGCGATGGTTCGGGCCACATGGAAATTATTGTAACCACGGACGGCGGCTCACGGAACGCCCCATCCATATAAAAATATCCACGAGGCCGCCTGACGCACCCTTGATGAAGTTGCGGGAGAATACAACGCTCATGGAACCGTATCAAATTGTGCTGCTGACCCTGGCCGTACTAATCGGGGTGAAGTTTCTGGCCCTGCTGATTCTCGGCAAGGGCAGTCTCGCGCGTCTCGGTTTGGCCATTCGCGCATTCTGTCGCCTAATGGGTGATGCGGCGCTGGCCGAGCGCGTTCGGCCTCTACTCGCACCCGCGCCCGTAGAGGAGGCGAAGAAACCGCCGCGTCTCTCGCCGGAGCCGCTGCGTCTGCTGGCCTTGCTGCAACGCGAGGGACGCTTGCTCGATTTCCTGCTGGAGGACATTCAGGGCGCGCCCGACGAGCAAGTCGGAGCCGGCGTCCGTGAATTGCATCGCAAGGCGCAAGCGGTCTTGAAGGAGCATCTCGTGCTGGAACCGGTGCTACCAAAGAGCGAGGGCGAGAGCGTGGAAGTGCCGCCGAACTTCGATCCGTCGGCCATCCGGCTGATTGGCAACGTCACCGGCCAACCGCCTTTTCGCGGCGTCTTGCAGCATCACGGCTGGCGCGTCAAGAACTACACATTGCCGACGCCGCCCGAAGGACAAGATCAATTCGTGCTGGCACCGGCGGAAGTGGAATTGCCGTAGCGGCAGTAGGTGCCGCGAGCCGAGCGGCACGGTTTCTTGTCCGGCTCGGCTCGCGGCACCTACCGCATTACAACTTCTTGAGTTTCGCCGCGAAATGCGCGCGGAACTTGGCAACCTTGGGACCCACGACAACCTGACAATAGCCCTGATTTGGATTGCCCCGAAAATAGCCCTGGTGATAATCCTCAGCGTGATGGAACGTCTCCAACGGCATCACCTGCGTGACCAACGGAGCGCCCCACACGCCGGACGCATTCAACGCGGCGATTTTCCCCTCGGCGAGTCGCTTTTGTTCTGGCGAATGAGTGAAGATCACCGAGCGATATTGCGTTCCCACATCGGCACCCTGACGATTGAGCGTTGTCGGATCGTGAATGTCGAAGAATACATCGAGCAGTTCGCCGAATGAGAGGATCGTGGGATCGAAGGTAATTTGCACGACCTCGGCGTGTCCGGTGGCTCCGGTGCAGACTTGCTCGTAGGTAGGAGCGGACGCGGTTCCGCCGGCATAGCCGGATTCAACGCGCTCGACGCCTCGCAGTTGCTCGAAAACCGCTTCCAAGCACCAGAAACAACCGCCGCCCAATGTGGCGATTTCGCGGGACTTCTCCTCACTCATGGCCGGTTCTCCCTCGGTGTTATTCGCGGTGAAGACGAGACATCACCCTTTCGATACGGTAGGCGGCTGCCGGCGATGAGGCAACCGCTCGCCGCGAAGTTGATTGCGTTGCACGCTATCGGCTGCGATGATGAGGAAAGGCCAGAATCAGGAGTCTCCACGAGAAACTTGCCATGCGCTCCGGGTTGCACTTCATCGGAACTATCGGACTGGGGTTGATGGCGGCATCGGCGACATGGGCGGCGGATGCGCCGCCGCTGCGTCTGACGGATCCAGGCTTGTCCCTGCAAGAAATACGGCCGCTCGATCGCCATGTCTGGGTGCTGAGCCTTGATGGCGCCTGGGCGCAACCGGCGATTCCCGGCGTCGCCTACCACGTTAATCTGCTCTTCCCCAATGGCCGAAGTTACTCGCATCGCGTACTCGATGACGGTCTATTTCATACCGGCGAGGTGCGCTGTCTCATTCCCGACTATCAGTTGGTCCGCAACGGTCTGGCTCGCGGCGGCGTTTTTACCATCGTCGTCTCGGCGCGGCGCACGGTGATGTTGGCGACAGCCCCCGAAGTGGTTAGTAATCGCTTTGAGGTACGCTGGCCGCTCGCGCGGCCCGTCCTGCGCTGGCCGCCGCGCACCCGTTTCACGCCGCCGGTACCGATCGACGCCTTCCCACTTCCAGGACAGATGATTCCGACGCCGAAACCGTCCAAAGGCAACGCGCCTCCCAAGGAACAACTACCTGTTCCGTAAGAGGCACTAACACCATGAATTGCCAGCCCGCAGCGCCAGCAAGGGAAGGAGTTTCTCTTGCTGGCGCTGCGGGCTGGCAATTCATTGGCCAGAGGAAGATCGCCGATCATCCGCTGGACGTTGCCGCCCACAGGACGCGCAAAATCAGTCCGCCCTCGGCTCGCGGTTCCACCTCCAGTGTGCCGCCCAGTTGCCGCAGGAGCGACTGCCCCGCCTGCCGGCCAACTTCATCGAGATGCTGCCACAGGACCGCATGAGCCAGCGAGGGCGTGGCTTCGCTCATCTCGGCAGGCGTTTCCTCCAGCGTCACCACCAGCGCGGCGCTGTCTTCTCCCTTCTCGGTTCGCACTTCCACCACCGTCTTCGTCCCAGTGCAAACACCTTCCAGCACAAGGCGGATGAATTGCTTGACGGCGCTGCGCGTGCTTTGAAGAAACGGAGCCTCCTCCGCGAAACGCACCGATAGACGCTGACCTAATTCCGGTTCCTCCTCCAGCATGTCCGCGAGGGCGCTGTTGAGATCGACCGGGTAGGATTTCTCGCGTCGCTCATGCACGACATGTTGGAGCGAGCGGACGAGCGCGGCCGCCTGCGCTCCGTGCTGGCGGATCGCGGCCAAATCGCTCCGCGCCTGCTGGTCCACGCGCATTTGCACGACCGACGTTTGTAGCATCATGCTGTTGAGCGCGTTATTCAATTCGTGGGCGAGGCCGACGAACGCCTGTCCCACCAGGGCGAACCGCGCGAGTTCCGCTTGCTCGTCGCGAACCGTCTCCAGCGCTCCACGCAAGGCCACCGTGGGAGCGCACACGGCCAACAGCGCTTCCGCGCGGGTGATGTCTTCCGTCGCCGTGTCGCCAGCCAAGCCGACCACCAGGAAACCGCGAGGTTTGCCATCTTCGTGAATGGCCGTCGCCAGCGTCTGTCCTGTGGTCGAGGAGAGCGCCTGCACGCCGGATGCGAGCGGATCAAGAGAAGAGAGTTGAGTTCGGAGACGATTTTCTTGTTCCGGGTCCGGCACACTCTCCGCAGATCGCGCCGCCAAACAACCCACGTTCTCGCTGCCCAGCAGACAGGCCGTCAGCCTAGCGGTGGGGATCATTTCGAGCAGCAAGCCCGCGAGGCGATCCGCCCGCTCTTCGCGTGAAGAGGGTTGCTGAAGCAGGACCGTGATGGCCGTCTGACTGCGGCAGAGCATACCGGCCAGGCCGGAGGGGGAGCCATTCATGATTTCGTCTTGGATTGGGGCAAAAGCGTTGGAATAGCCTTCGTACTTCCGAAATCAGCGATGGCCGAGATACGGGATTCTTATAAGGATGGGAATAGCTCTACCCAATGCCAGGCAAGATACTCCCTAACAACTCCCGCGAGCTTCGGACAGTGCCGACAACGACGAGAGGATGCTTCATTGCCTCCTCTGTGCCGACGAACTTAAAAGCTTATCTTATGGTCAGTTGAGGAGGAAGCAATCTCAGCCATAGGCAGAATTATCGTAAATTGGCACTCTGATTGCGTTTATTACTCCGGTTCGGGAGCAGGAATGGAGACCAGCCGAGTAAGAGGAGGCGGACTCCCTTCCGTCTGCCTGAGGAATTGGGCGAGGCTTAGGGTGGACGGGAGCGAGGCGCAGGCGGCCGATGAACTCGTCGGCCGCCTGTTTTTTCTTTGCCAGCCCGCAGCGCCAGCAAGGGACAACCTTGCTGGCGCTGCGGGCTGGCAAAGACGTTGGCTCTCACTCTTCCTTGAACGACTCTTTTTTGATGTTGTACTCCGCTAGTTTCGCGGAGATGCTGCGACGCGAGAGACCGCAGATCTTGGCACAGCGCCCCACGTTGCCCCGACTCTTCTTCATGGCCCGTACTAGGTAGCGACGCTCCAGATCGAGCGTCACCTCGCGAAGCAGATCCGGCAGCGGCTTGCTCAAATCGACTTGCGGTCCATCCGTGGCGCGGACGTGCAGCACTTCCAGCGGCAGGTCTTCCGCCTGAATGTTGGCACCTCGCGCTGTCACGCAGGCACGTTCGACGGCGTTCTCCAGTTCACGGATGTTGCCCGGCCAAGTGTGGACGAGGAGCTTTTCCATCGCTTCCGGAGCGAACGGCCGTGCCGCCTCACCCGTTCGAGCATGTTTACCGGCAAAGTGCGTTGCCAAAAGAGGAATGTCTTCGGGACGATCGCGCAGCGGCGGCAGATCGATTTTGACGACGTTGAGCCGATAGTACAAATCCTCGCGGAACTTGCCACGCTTGACCAAGCCCGGCAATCCGCGGTTGGTGGCCGCGATGACCCGCACATCTACTTCGATGCTGGCTGTGCCGCCGACGCGCTCGAAACAGCGTTCCTGGAGTACGCGCAACAGCTTGGCCTGCATCGGCAACGGAATATCGCCCACCTCGTCGAGAAACAGCGTGCCGGTGTCGGCCTGCTCGAAACGGCCCTTGCGCTGGCCGATCGCTCCCGTGAACGAGCCTTTCTCATGGCCGAATAGCTCGCTTTCCAGCAAGGTTTCCGGCAGGGCCGCGCAGTTGACGGCCACAAAGGGGCCGGAACGCAACTCCGAAGAGGCATCGTGAATCGCTCGCGCCACCTGCTCCTTCCCCGTGCCGGTTTCGCCTTCGATCAGCACCGTCGTCGTCGTCTGGGCCACGCTGCGGATCAACTCGAATACCGCGTGCATTTTCGGATTGACGCTGAGTACCCCGCGGAAGGCATACTGCTCCTGAAGGCGTTCGCGCAATTGCAGCACCTCATCCTGTAACGTCCGCTCGCGCAAGATACGCTCTACCACAAGCCGTAAGTGTTCGGGGTCCACCGGCTTGGCCAAAAAGTCATAGGCTCCCATGCGCATGGCCTGGACTGCCTGATCGATGCTGGCAAAACCCGTCATGACGATGACCGTCACAGGTAACTTGCGTTCCTGAATGCGTCCAATCAGCTTCATGCCGTCCAGGCGCGGCATCTGCAAATCCGTCAGCAAGATACTGTACGGATGCTCGGACAAGGCATGGAGCGCGGCTTCGCCATCGCCGACGGTGTCCACCTTGAATTGCCCTCCGGCCTCCAGCAAGGTCCGCAATTGCTCGGAAGTGGCCTTGGAGTCCTCAGCGAGCAAAATTCGTCTTTCCATAACAACCTCGGACGATAAGCCTGAGAAGACAATTGCATAATAATGGGAATCTCTCTGCTTGACAAGCGCCCTTCGGTTCGAGCCGCCTGCGCGTCTCGCCGTTTCCTTGCGTCGCCTTAAGCTGTTTGGCATCTCCTGTGCTGTTATGTCTAGCATTCCGTGGGCCATTTATGGCTTTACGGTTGAGTTCCCGATTTTCGCGCACCAGTTCGGAGGGCTAGCGAGGAGTTGCAAGAATTCGTCGCTGACGCTTTGGGCTGTTAGGTCATTTGTATGAATAGGCTCGATTACGGAATGCGTGTGTTTCTCGCGCATTCATCTGGCCGCTTCTGGCCTGGATTTGGGGTCGCCTTCGCGATCCAGCAGGAGCATTTTAATGGCGACGATCCTTCTAGTCGAAGACCATCCCATGAACCGCAAGCTGGTCCGCGACATCCTGATGTTCCAGTTCGAGGTGGAAGAAGCCGTCTCCGCCGAGGCGGCCCAGGAATACCTCCAGGAACACCATCCCGATTTGATCCTGATGGACATTCAACTGCCTGGCATGGACGGTCTGACACTGACCCGCCATCTCAAGGCCGACCCCGTGACGGCCGACATCCCCATCGTCGGATTGTCCGCGCACGCCATGGCGCGCGACATCCAGCTGGCCCGCGAGGCCGGTTGCGTGGACTATATCACCAAGCCGATCACCGACGATCCGTTCACGTTCCTCGAACGCATCGCTCATTCGCTGACGGCGGACGCCGGGCCGGAGTCGGCCTCGTCGCGCGTGTGATGTCCGCTGGTGCCTCGCCGGGAGCCTGGTTATGACCGTCCGACCTTCGCGCCTCAACTCCCTGCGCGCTCGTCTGCTCCTTGGCATCGGCTTTCCGCTGATTCTCTTTGTCGCCTTCGCGGTCGTCGCCCTGAACCTGCTCAACGAGCATCTCAGTTCGCGGAGCGCCTGGACCCTGGGCACCGGCCTGGCCATCGTTGTAGTTGTAACCCTTCTCGTCGCCTGGCGCGTCGCGGTAAGCGTGACGACTCCGATGGATCGCTTGCGGAAGGCTGCCCAACAACTCTTGAACGGTTCGTTCAACATGGAGCCGCTTTCAGGGCCGACGGAGATCGCCCAACTCATTGTCGATTTCAACCAGATGGGTTTGTCGCTGACCGAGCGCAACCTTAGTTTGCAGGAGCAGGAGGAGGGCTTTCGTCAGTATCTTATCGCCACCGTGTATCTCATGTGGCGAACGGATGCGGAAGGCCACGCGGAGGATGACATGACCTCCTGGCGCGCCTTCACCGGGCAGACAGCCGAGCAAGTGCGCGGGCTAGGTTGGCTCGATGCCGTGCATGCCGACGAGCGTGAACAGGTCCGCCAAAGCTGGCTTGAGTGCGTTCGCACACGCACGCTGTTCGAGATGGAGTACCATGTTCGCTCCGCCGCCGGGGGCTATCGGACATTCATCGCTCGCGGGGTGCCCATCGCCAGTCCTGACGGCGGGGTACGCGAATGGATTGGCGCCTGCACCGATGTCACCGAGCGCAGCGAGATGGCCCGCTTGCGCGAGGACAAGGAAGCCGCTGAGGCCGCCACTCGCGCCAAGAGCGAGTTTTTGGCCAAGATGAGCCATGAGTTGCGCACCCCGCTGAACGCCATCATTGGCATGTCGCGCATGCTGACCACGCAGCGGTTCGGCCCGCTGACCGATAAGCAGGCCGACTACCTCAGCGATGTCATCCAGGCCGGCGAGCATTTGCTGGCTCTCATCAACGACATCCTCGACCTGGCCAAGATCGAGTCCGGCCGCATGGAACTGCGGCCCGAAGGGTTCTCGGTCAGCGCGGCGATATCGGCCGTCCTCTCGACGTTACGGCCGTTAGCCGCTCCCAAGAACCTGCCCCTGCACTTGCAGTCGTGTGAGCCAGACGCCGAGGTCGCCGCCGACCCGGCACGCTTCAAGCAGATCCTCTACAATCTATTGTCCAACGCCATCAAGTTCACAACGCGCGGATCGGTGACAATCCGTTGTCAGTGGGTAGAGCGCGCCGACCGCGAAGCCGAACCCGTTGCCGAGTCCACAGCGACCGCCTTGTGTATCGAGGTGATCGACACAGGCATCGGCATCGCTCCGGAAAATCAGGCGACGATCTGGGAGGAGTTCCGGCAGATTCCGTCGGCCGCTCAGCAGGTCGGTGCCATCCCCGGCACCGGCCTCGGTCTGGCGCTGACCCGCCAACTCGTACAGCACATGGGCGGCGTCATCTGGCTGGATAGCACCCTCGGCCAGGGCAGCACCTTCACTTTTGTCTTGCCTCGTAAGCCGCCCAAGGTAGAACACTCGCGGAGCGAGTGCGGGGCCGAATCGCTCCGCGATTCGGCTCCTCCTCTTGCCTTGGTCATCGAAGACTATCCGGCCACGCACAAATTGCTGGTGGACTGGCTGAACGAGGGCGGCCTGTCCACCGCCTCCGCGTTCGATGGCGAGTCCGGCCTGCTGCAAGCACGCGAACTGCGTCCGGCTGTCATCCTCCTTGATTTGCAGCTGCCCAAGCTCGATGGCTGGCAGGTGCTGACCGCACTGAAGCAGGATCCCGCGACGGCTGCCATTCCGGTCATTATCGTCACCGCCTCGGAGGAGCAAACGCCGCCCAGCGGTCTGGTGGTGCAGGAGTTTTTCATCAAGCCCCTCATCCGCGAGGATTTCTTCCGTCGTCTCCGCACCGCGCAACCCCATCTCTTCGATCGATCGCAACCGCTCAAAGTGCTGGTGGTCGATGACGAGTCGGCCGATCGCAAACTGCTGGCCGATCTGTTGACAGCCGAGGGAGGGGAAGTATGGACGGCCAGCAATGGGCAGGAAGCTCTCGAACGGTTGCAACAAGAACGGCCGGACCTTGTCGTTTTGGACTTGATGATGCCGCAGGTCGATGGCTTCGGTGTCGTCGAGGCAATACGCAAGCGGCCGGACTGGCAGGATATACCCATCCTGATTGTGACATCCAAAGACCTGACAGAGGACGACCAGAGTCGGTTGAAGGGGCGTATCCAGGCTTTGGTGGCCAAGCAAAAACTGACGCCGGAGAGGTTCTATCAGCAATTGTCCACGCTTGGCGTACTCCGCCGAGTCAGCGACATTCGGAATGCAGAATGCAGAGTGCAGAGTGCAGAATGAAAGACACCTTTCTTTCATTCTGCATTCCGAGGGTCGCTGCTAAGAGTTACCGGACAAACCCCTTGATTGCCAGCCCGCAGCGCCAGCAAGGGACAATCCTTCCCTTGCTGGCGCTGCGGGCTGGCAGGGGTTTGTCTACACGAAGTTGTCTTTGAATGACGGCTTGGCGGACGATCCGTTCCCTCCCCTGCGCCAGTCGAGATTCGCCAGCAATTCTTGGAGGGCGTCCGTGTCCACCGGCTTGGTGAAGTGATGATCGAAGCCGGCTTCCTTGCTGCGCCGGTAGTCCTCTTTCCGGCCGTAACCGGTCATCGCCACAAGCGTCGGCCGATCGCAGCCGAATTCTTGGCGCAGCAGTCGAGCGACCTCGTAACCGGACATGCCGGGCAGACCGATGTCCAGAAGGACGATTTCCGGCTCATAGACCCGCGCTACCTCAAGGCCGGCCTTGCCGTCGTAGGCCGTGCGGCCGTCGTGTCCCCATAGCCGCAATAGCACGGCGATGGACTCGGCCGCATCCACATTGTCATCGATTACCAGGACGCGATGGCCGCATGTCTTCGCGACTGCGGGATGCTGGAGAACCGGACGGTCCTCGTCGGCCTCCTGCCCCTTCTCTTGCGTGAGAGGCAAACGCACGACGAACTCGCTGCCCTGGCCCGGACCGTCGCTGGACGCTTGGACGGTCCCGTCGTGCAAATCCACCAGCTTACGCACCAGAGACAGACCAACGCCCAGGCCGCTCTGCGAGCTGTCCGGCAAGCGATCCCCCTGCATGAACAGGTCGAATATGTGCGGCAACAGGTCGGGATCGATGCCCACACCCGTGTCGCGCACGCGCACGACCGCCTCGCCGCCCGCGGACTCCATCGAGAGCCAGATGTGTCCTCCCCCCTCGCTATACTTGGCGGCGTTATTGAGAAGATTGCTGACGACCTGGATGAGCCGGACTTTGTCGCCGCGCACCTTCATGGGGCGTGGCGGGACTGCTACGGTCAACTCGTGCTTGCGTGCGTCGATCAGCGGCCGGCTCGTTTCCACAGCCTGATTGATCACTGCACTCAGATCCACCACCGCTCGCTCCAGGCTGAGCTTGCCGCGGCCGACCCGCGAGATGTCCAGCAAGTCATCCACGAGGCGGGTCATCTGATGGACCTGGCGCTCGACGACCTCGCGCGCCCAGCGAAGATCGGGGACGTCCGCGCCGCGTATACGCATTACTTGGACGGCATTCTTCAGAGGCGCCAGAGGGTTGCGCAGTTCGTGCGCGAGCATTGCCAGGAACTCGTCCTTCCTCTGGTCGGCCTCGTGGGCTTCCTGGTACAGCCGGGCGTTTTCCTCTGCCGTCGCGGACAAGTGCAAGGCGGCGGCGGTGAAGTCCGCCAGGATGGACAGCACGCGCACGTCTCCGGCGTCGAACTTCCGCTGCTCATCGTGCGTGACGATCCAGATGGCGCCCAGGGCGTGTCCTCCCGCGACGAGCGGGATCACCAATCCCTCGACAATGTCCGGCTCGACTCCCTGGAGATAGGTGAAGTGGCGCGCGGGATAGGAATAAAGTTGCGGCGAGCCGCGCTCCACGCAGATGGCGCACGGACTGAAATGGCCCGGCGTGGTAACGCCCTCGAAGCCTTCGTAGACGCCAGCCACCGCCGCCCAACGGAAGACGTCTTCTCCACTGGCCGTTGTCTCACGTAGGCTAACCCCCGCCGTACCCGCCCGGCACAATTCCAGGGCAATGACGACGAGGCTCTTGAGCATCTCGCGCGGCTGATGCGCCATGTGGCGGGCCAAGGCGTGAAGCGCCCGGTTCTCGGCCGGGAGGTCGGGGGGATGGACCGGACGGCGGGACAGGTCCTCGGTAATGAGGATGTCCTCCAGTCCCACGACGGCCGTTTGCGCGGACTCAGAGGAAATGAGCATGGGAACATCCTTTTTCGACATGAAGAGCCGATTCGAGACACGCATCATGGATTTGGCAGTATTGTAACCAGATGATTCTTGCAATGCACGAAAATAGCGAATTATTCATCGCTCCCCACAATCCATTGTGCATTGTGGTATCCTGGCGGCTTAGGGACTGCGGTTGTCAGCAGACGCCACTGAACACCATTTCGGCACTAAACTCGGCACAAAATGGGTCGCAAACCCAAATGCCACAAGGAGATAAAGATAAGATGTACTACATCGACCCCCACATTCACATGATCTCGCGGGTCACCGACGATTACCACCGCATGGCGCAATGCGGTTGCGTCGCCTTGTCGGAGCCGGCGTTTTGGGCCGGCTTTGATCGCGGCTCGGCCGAGGGATTCCGCGATTATTTCCATCATCTCGTTGAAGTCGAGCCGAAGCGCGCGGCGCAGTTTGGTATCCGCCATTACAGCTGGCTGTGCATCAACGCTAAGGAGGCCGAGAACGTCTCACTGTCACGCGAGGTTATCGCGCTCATCCCCGAATATCTTCAGCGGCCCAATGTACTGGGTATCGGCGAGATTGGGCTGAACAAGAATACGCGCAACGAGGCGACCATCTTCCAGGAACACGTCGATCTGGCGATGAAGACGAACGAGTTGATCCTAATTCACACGCCGCACTTGGAGGATAAGTACAAGGGCACGCGGATGATTCTCGACATGCTCAAGGGTGATCGTCGCGTCGATCCGGCCCGCGTGTGTGTCGATCACGTCGAGGAGCATACGGTGCGGCTGGCGCTGGATGGCGGCTTCTGGTGCGGCATGACGCTGTATCCGACGACGAAATGCACGCCGGAGCGCGCGGTCGATATTATCGAGATGGTCGGCACGGAGCGCATCATGGTTAACTCGGCCGGCGATTGGGGCAAGTCCGATCCGTTGGCCGTGCCGGAGTTCATCCTGGCGATGCGCCGCCGTGGACACGGTGAGGAGATCATTCGCAAGGTGGTGCATGACAATCCATTGTCATTCTTCCGCCAGTGCGCTCGCTGGCAGGAAGGGACAGGAGACGGGGATGGCAGCGAGGCGACCGGCAACGGCACCGCAACCCATCAACGAGTCAGTGTCAAGGCGTGAGGGTTCCAACATGGACCAGAAGAGCTTCTGGGAAGTTATCGCCGCTGCATGCCGCTCTGACCCTAGCGCTGTCGATAAATGGGACGAGACACTCACCAAAGAACTCGCATGCCTCCAACCAGATGACATTCTGGAGTTCGACCGCATCTTCGACGAACTAGCGGACCGGGCATACAGAAGGGATCTTTGGGGAGTCGCTAGCATGGTCAACGGGGGTGCCTCCGACGACGGATTCTACTACTTCCGCTGCTGGTTAGTTGGAATGGGCCAGCGCGTCTACGAGGCTGCGCTTACCGACCCGGATAGTTTGGCGGATGTGGTGATTCCGCCCGAGCAGGATGCCGAGGCCGAAATTTACGCAGCGGCACAACGCGCATGGGAGAAGGTCACGGGCCGGGAAGGCGAGTACCCGCTCTGTCTTCCCGCCCGAAATGATGGCGGACAGTTGAAGGGCGAGAAGTGCAACTGGAACAACAAGGCCGAGGTGCGAAAGCGGTTCCCCCGCTTGGCAGCCATCTATCTGGACGAGGAGTAAGGGTGACACACTTTCTCGCCATTGAAACCTCCTGCGATGAAACGGCCGCCGCCGTTTTCACCGACGAGCCGGTGATTCTGTCCAGCATCATCGCCTCGCAGACGGATCTGCATGCCCGCTTTGGCGGTGTCGTGCCGGAGGTGGCCGCTCGCGCTCACTTGCAGCGCTTGTTGCCGGTTATCGATGAGGCGTTGAAACAGGCTGGTGTGCGTCTGCAAGACATCGGCTGCATCGCCGTCCACAATACGCCGGGATTGGTCGGCGCTCTGCTCGTCGGCGTCAGTGCGGCCAAGATGCTGGCGATGACGCTGGATGTGCCGCTGGTCGGCGTCAATCACATCGAGAGCCATATCTACGCCGCTCGCTTGGCGGCGGGACGCGACATTTTCCCCTGCATCGGCCTGGTCGTCAGCGGTGGACACACGATTTTGTTTCATTGCCGAAACGCCCTGCATTTCGAGATGCTCGGCGGCACGCTCGACGACGCGGCCGGCGAGGCGTTCGACAAGGTGGCCAGTCTCCTCGGTCTGGGGTTTCCCGGCGGTCCCGCCGTCGAGCGCGAGGCGGAACAAGGCGATGCAAACGCCTTCACGCTGCCGCGCTCGTTCCTGCGCGAAGATCGGCTCGACTTCAGTTTCAGTGGTTTGAAAACGGCCGTGCTTTACGCGCTGGCGGGACAAAGCCAACCGCGTCCAGCACCGCCGCCCGCTGGACAAAAACGCGCCAATCTCGCCGCCAGTTTCCAGAAGGCCGTCGTCGATGTGCTGGTCGCCAAGTCGCGGCAAGCGCTGCGGCGCACCGGCCTACGCCGCTTGGCCGTCGGCGGCGGCGTCGCCGCCAATCGCTGTTTACGCATGGCTCTGGAAGCGATGACGCAAGACGAAGGGGCGGAGTTGTTCATCCCGCCGTTGTCGCTTTGCACTGACAATGCGGCGATGGCCGCCGTCGCGGTCGAGAAATGGCGTCAGCGGAATTGGGCCGCGCTCGATCTCGACGCGGTTCCCGCCTGGACGCCGCTGTTGCCGACTTGAGTTATTCCACGCATTTTTCACGGAATTTCCTCAGATTCTCCTCGACTCAAACCACTGTAGCGTTCTCGTGCATTTTGTTCGTCCTGCCGAGGGGCGGCCGTTCCTTTGCGGGCAAAAAGTCCTTGCATTTCCTTCGTCTCAGCGACGGCGCGGTTATAGTTGCTCGGAATCAGGGAGGACGCCGCGACCATCAGGATGTTGGCCGGTCCCTCCCGTGGAAATCTCAAGAGATCCCCACCACCATGAAAAAACTTCTCCCCTGCGCGTTGCTGGCCCTGGCCGTCTCCGGTTTCACGGCGACCACGTCGTTCGCCGGTTGCACCTTCGGCTTGTTCTATAACCGCTGTGGTTGCTGCGGCTGCGGCGCCAAGTTCTGCGTTCGCCAGTACAACGCCTTCAGTCCGGTATGCTCCGGCACCGTGTTCTGTGACGGTTGCTGCCCGTTCGGAAGTGGCGGCGGTGGCGGCCCCGGTTACGGCCCTGGTTTCGGCGGCGGCTGCGGCCCGTGCGCCGGCGGCATGTGTCCGAGCGGCGGCTGCGGCCTGAACTATTCCGGCGTCATGAGTTGCCCGGCGGGTGGCTGTGCCGATGGCAGTTGCCTCGGCTCACTGCCGGCGACCGAGGGAGCGGCTCCAGGCACTACCACGCCGCCGGCCTCGAATCCGGTCGTGATGCCCGCGCCGCTGCCCAGCCCGACCTCGCAGGTCGCCAACGATCGGCCGATCCAGAACGCCGCCTATCGTCCGGTCAGCTATCCGGCTCCTCGTACCGCTAGCCCGGTTCGGATGCAGCCGCAGATCATGGTCGCTCCCTCGTACTGGGGCAACTAAGACACGCATTCAAAATGCCGATTTAACCAACCCGCAGTGCCAGCAAGGGACTCAAGGAAATCCCTTGCTGGCGCTGCGGGTTGGTTTGTCAAAGCACTTTCATGCCGCCCTTTTCAGCGGCTCTCTCTCACCGCATAGTTCTCGGTAGGCATGGAGAGTATCAGCGGCACAGCGTTCCCACGTAAACGGTTTGGCCGTCTCGACCGCGCCCTTACGGAGACTGTGCCACCAGTCGTCATCGGTGACGACACGCTGTATGGCCTGACGCCAACCGTCGAGATCCAGCGGCTCGATCAGGTGCGCTTGCCCGCCAACCGTCTCGACGAGAGCGCCCGCCGTCGAGGCCAGCACCGCCCCGCCGCAAGCCAGCATCTCCACCGGCGGCAACCCGAAGCCTTCGTAAAACGACGGAAATACCAGCGCCCGCGCTCCGTTGTACAGCGCCGCCAAATGTTCCTCCGCAATATAATTGCGATACAGTACGCCGCGTTGCCGCGCTCCGCTTTCGAGAAATTCGGCCACATCCGCGGCGTTCCATCCCCAACCGCCGACCAAGAGCAGCGGCCAATTCGAGCGCACTTGTTCGGGCAAACTGCAATAGGCGTGCAGCAGCGTCATGATGTTCTTGCGCGGCTCGATGGTACCGACGTAAAGCAGATAACGCGGCGGCAAATCCAAACCGCGCAGGGTTTCGGCTACCTCAGCGGACGGCAGCGGCACTAGCCCCGGACGAATGCCGTTGTACGTCCGCGTGACCTGATGCGGTGCCAGCCCCAAGGTTTGAATTACTTCGCGGCGCACGAAATCGGAGACCGTGAAGAAATGGATGCACTGCGCCAAGCCGCGACGGAAATGCTCCTCGAACTGGGCGACGCGCTCGGCCGGATGCCATTCCGGATGCAACAGCACCGAGAGATCGTGCAGCGTGGTCGCCGTGGGACAATCGCACGGCAGCGGAATGAAGTTCGGTTCGTGGTAGAGATCGTAGTTTTTCCAGCGGCAGAGTTGACGGAAGATGGTTCGCCGCGCGACTCGGCCCGATGTTCGCAAGGCTTGGAACATCCGCTGGCGTAGGCTGAGGCGAGCGGTTGTTTTCGGCGGAGCCGTCGAGACGCTGGGAGGCGGCATCCGTGTGCTACGGAATCGCATCCAGGCCGCCTGCGCATGCTGACCGAGAAGCCCAGGAAATGTATCGATAACGTCTTCTCCAGATTGCTGGCGCAGGCAGCGCAGCAACTCCGCCGTGTAATGGCCGACCCCTGTTTTGGCCGCCCCCGCCGCAGCCAAATAATTCATGACAATGCGCATGGGATCCCCCTCCCCTCTGCTCCGACTTCGTGGGTTCCGGACCACGAAAGGACGCAGTTTGGACGTGATGAGAGGCTGTAACCGTATGCAGTAGGTCCGGCGAGCCGAGCCGGACTTTTGACGAAGTGCCGCTCGGCTCGCAGCACCTACCGCATGCGGTTACGGACTCTTACTCAGCCATCCCCCCGGATAGCTGCTAACCCGCGATCTTGTGCCTGGTCTGGATGTGATTCGTACTTATTTCAACTCCGCCGCACAGTTGGCGATAGACGCGGAGCGTATCGGCGGCGCACTGTTCCCAGGTGAAAGGTCGGGCTGTTTCGACCGCGCCCGCGCGGAGACTGTGCCACCAGTCGTCATCGCTGACAACACGCTGCATGGCCTGACGCCAACCGTCGAGGTCCAGCGGTTCGATCAAGTGCGCTTGCCGGCCAACCGTCTCGACAACAGCGTCGGCCGTCGAGGCCAACACCGCGCCGCCGCAAGCCAGCATCTCTACGGGAGGCAACCCGAAGCCTTCGTAAAACGACGGGAACACCAGCGCCCGCGCTCCGTTGTATAGCGCCGCCATATGGCGATCCGGCACATAGCCGAGATGGATCACGTCCGACGCATTCCCCTTGGCGTCGAGAAGACGAGCCACATCGGCGGAATTCCAGCCCCAACCGCCCACGAGAACAAGCGGAAAATCTCGACGAATGCGCTCATCCAGGGCGCGATACGCATGGAGCAAGGTCAGCAAATTCTTGCGCGGCTCGATGGTGCCCACGTAGAGCAGATAGCGAGGCGGAAGACCGAGCCGGCGCAACGAATGCCGCACTTGTTGTTCGGGCAGCGGCGCCAAACCGGGACGAATGCCCATATAAGTGCGCGTCACTTGTTCGGGGCGCAGGTTGAGCGTGCGCAGAATCTCTTGCCGCGCGGATTCGGAAATAGCCAGGAAGTGGACGCACTGTTTCAACCCGCGACGAAAACGCCGCTCGAAATGGGCGACGCGGTCGGCCGGATGCCATTCGGGATGCAGCAGCACCGACAGATCGTGCAGCGTGGCCACCGTGGGCAGATCGCTGGGCAGCGGGATGAAGTTCGGCTCGTGATAGAGATCGTATCCACCGCCCGAGCAGGCGGCGCGGAAGTTATGCGCCAGCAGCCATTGTCCCGAACCACGCAGCGAACGCATGGCTCGGCCGCGCCAGCCATCGTTCCTCTTGGTCTTGTCCAGCGGATTCGGCGAAGCAACGGGTGCGGGACCGCTGCGGCGTTCGAGACGCGAACGCACCCGCGCCCAGATCGAGCGGGCACGACACAGCCAGCCGCTGGGAAAGGAACAAATCTCCTCCCGCGCCGTCTGCTGGCGCAGACAGCGCAGCAGTTGCGTCGTGTAATGGCCGATGCCCGTCATCGGCCCAGCCGCAGCTAGGCCATTCACCAGCACGCGCATGATGGACTCGTTCTCTGGTCCCTTGCGGATCGAATCTCGACCAGCCCGCCGCGTCCACAAGGGATTCCCTTGCTGGCGCTGCGGGCTGGTAAAAACGACTATTTTAGGCGCTTCTCGCCAGCGCTCGCGGCGCCTCGCCCTGCCACTTCTGGAACTCGGTCACGAACTGCTTGACCGCCTCATCCGTCTTGGGATGGCCGCACATCTGCGGGAAAAACTTCGGCGGCACGGTCAGAATGTCGGCGCCGGCCTGCATCGCCTCATTGATGTCCGCAATATGCCGAATGCTGCCGACGATGATTTCCGAGTCGCTGTTCCATTCGCGCAAGGTCGTATGCACCTGCCGCACCACCGAGCCGGCATCATAGCCCACATCGCGGATTCGGCCCCAGAATAGGCTGACGTAGTTCGCCCCGGCGCGAGCGGCCATGATCGCCTGATTGTACGACATGCAGCAGGTGCAATTGACGCGGATACCACGCCGCCGCAACTCGGCGATCACTGCCAGTTCGTTCCAGCCGATCGGCACCTTAATGTTCAGGTTCGGATAATGGCCAAAGTGACTGAGAAATTCCTCGGCTTGCGGCAGCATCTCCTCAGGATCGGCCGTGAACACTTCGACGCTGAGCGGAATATCGGAGTTGTATTTTTTCAAGACACCGATCATGTCGTTAATATGTTCGCGGAAATCGCGGCGCTGTTCCTTTGACAGAATCGACGGATTGGTCGTCACGCCGCTGGGGAAGCCGCGCTTGAGACATTCGTCCAATTCTTCCAGGTTGGCGGTGTCAACAAACAGCTTCATACTCTTATTTCTCTCTCATTTGGGTCAAAATCCATTCCGCCGCTTCCGCCAGATCGCGCACATATCGATCGGGTTGGCAGCGTCTTCGGCCGCTATACGACGTCTCGACGAGGAGACTACGACAGCCGGCCGCTTGCCCGGCGGCCACATCGCTCCAGCGATCGCCGACGAGGAAGCTGCGTCGCAGGTCGATCGGCCATCGTCGCGCCGCCTCCAGTATCATCCCAGGGCGCGGCTTACGGCAGGCGCAATCGTCCTCGTTGTCGTGATAGCACGCCAGCACCTCCAGCATCGGTAGTTCCGTCCGCAGCTGTTCGTGAATCGCCTCCACACCTTCGCGTGTTTGCAGGCCGCGAGCCACATCCGGCTGATTCGTCACCACCACAAGCAAAAACCCTGCGGCATGCAGCCGCCGCACGGCCTCCGCCGCGCCGGACAACAACTCGAATTCGCCGACATCAGCCGGCGGATGCGTGATGCCGTCGCGCACGAACATCCGATTGAGGACGCCGTCGCGGTCCAGAAAAACAGCAGGCCGGAGGCAGTCCATCATGACAGTCCGCCTCAGCATCAGGCCGCGCGACGGCCGGACGATTCCCATTTCATCTCAACCGCTCGCAAAGCCGGATGCGAAACCATCAGGTGCCAGATAACTCCCTGGAAAGCCTCGGCGTGAGGCGTCACGGTTGTCGAATTGACTGTCGGCACGATGACGCAGGCGTCGGCCACGCGGGCCGTGTAACCGCCGTTGCGACCGACGATGCCGCAAATCGTCGCGCCGACTTGCTGAGCATATTCCAGGGCACGGACGAGGTTGGAACTGATGTTGCGTTCGATGTCACCGCCGCCGACGGAGAGAATGAACACCATGTCGCGGTCGCACAGCCGGCTGCCAGCCAACCAGCGCACAAACACGGTTTCCCAGCCTTCGTCATTGACGCGGGCCGTCAACTCCGCGACGTTGTCCGTGGGCGAATAGGTTTCGATCTGGGCGATTTTGCGAAAATCATTGACCATGTGCCCGGCATTGGCGGCCGAACCGCCGACACCGAGTACGAACAGCCTTCCGCCGCGCTCGCGCAGCCTGACGAGCATGCCCACCATGCGGTCGATGGTCTGCGTATCGATTTGGGCGAGGATCTGCATGGCATCGTGGATGTAATCGGTTGTATGAGACATGCGGCCTCTTAATATTGAGGATTAAGGATTGTTGATTGTTCGTTCCCGCTAGGCGCTGCGAGCCTGGAGATACCTATGCGTCTCCTCCAGACCGCGAGGCGAACCGATTTCGTAGAACCGCTGCGTCACCTCATGGCCGGCCAATTCGCCGTCAGCCGCCATCGCGCTGAGGACATCGGCGAGATCAGACGGTTCATTGGCCGGCAGCGACGCCAGCACTTCGCTTGTCAACAAGGTCGCGCCGTAATCGATGTGCTTCATCTCGGGCGTCGGCGAGCGTTTGCTATAACATAACAGCCGTCCGTCGCGGAAGACGACATTGCTCCTATCCCAGCGATTTTCATTGTAAATCACGGTCATGAGACCGAGCACTCGGCTTGCAACGAAGTTCGCCAACACCGCTCGATAATCAATATCCATATACGAATCGCCGTAGAGTACCCAGAACACCGGCCCCAGCCGATCCAGTGCACGCCGCAATGCTCCGCCGGTGCCCAGCAGGCGATCGCCATCGTAGGAGTATTGCAGTTCCAGACCGTGCGCTGCGCCATCACCGAGGTACTGCTCGATCTGCTCACCGAGATAGCCCAGGCAGAGAACGACGCGACGAATACCATTGCGGCGCAGCAAGGCGAGTTGATGATCGATGAACGGCCGGCCCGCGACCTCGACCATCGCCTTGGGAATGGTTTGAGTGATCGGCCGCAAACGTGTCGCCAAGCCGCCCACCAGCAGCGCCGCCGGCACCGTCGCAATGTCCACTCGACAGACTCCTTTCTCCGCGTTCTGCCAGCCCGCAGCGCCAGCAAGGGAAGTCCCTTGCTGGCGCTGCGGGCTGGCAAAAGGTCGATTATGCCGCTACGCATTTTGTCCCTTCAAAATCGAAGCGAAAGCGCACTTCACGCAATTTCGTCTGCGCCATGGCGCGGCGCAAGCGCGTCTTGTCCTCGGCGTAGAACATCAGGAAACCGCCGCCCCCCGCGCCGATGAGTTTGCCGCCTAGCGCGCCGTTGGCTCGCGCCAACTGATACCAGCGATCAATCTCCGGGTTGCTCATGCCGCCGCTGCGTTTTTTCTTGTGTTCCCAATGCACATTCATCAGTTCGGCGAAGCGCACTAGATCGCCGTCCTCCAACGCCTCCTTACTTTGTTGGCCCAATTCCTTGACGAAATGCAAATTATCTACCATGCGCTGGTCGTGCTTCTTACTCTTATCATCTTGCTCTTTGAGAATGCTCGACGCGGAGCGGCTATAGCCGGTGAAGAACAGCAGCAAATTGTCTTCAAGATTGTAAAGAGTCTCCGATGTGATGCGCAGCGGCCACGCCTCAACCTTTCCACCCGGCTGAAATTGGAAACACGTCAGTCCACCGTAGGCGGCGATATATTGGTCTTGTTTGCCGATCGGTTCCTTGAGTTGATCGATTTCGATATGGCAGGCTTGCTCGGCCAAGTCGCGCGGATGAATGAGGTTTTTCTTGTGCGTGTGCAGGGCTTTCAGCAGGGCCGTCGTGAAACTGCCCGACGAACCCAGGCCAGTACCCGCCGGAATGTCGGCCATGCTGGTAATCTCCAGCCCAGATACTTCGACTCCCACTAGACGCAGCGATTCGCGCATGATGGGATGATGGATTTCGTCGATGCTGTGGACTCGTTCGAGCTTGGAATACTTGATGATGAGTTCGGGAACAAAGGTATGGTGCAGTGTGATGCACACATATTTATCGATGGCTGCCGCGATTAAAAAACCCGTGTGCTTCTCATAGTAAGAGGGCAAATCCGTGCCCCCGCCGCCCAAGGAAATTCGCAGCGGGCTGCGCGTAATAATCATATAGCCTTCCTCAACTCCGGCCTGTGATTGACAGACGACGGTTGAACCGTCGATTGTCGATAGACTTGCTCGACTACTTCCAGCGCCGCGATGGCGTCTTCCAACGTCCCGGATGGCTGCTGTCCCGCGGCAATGCACGCGCAAAAATGGCTGAATTCGTTTCGCCAGGATAGATCCTCGCCGGGATACTCCCAGATGGTCGTTTCCGGCGGCCCCATTTGCGGCAACATGCGATAGAACGACAAGCGCTCGACGCCGTAGCTGCCGCCGAGACCGTCAATCTGCAATTTGCCGTCGCGACCGAAAACCTCGAAGCAAAATAGGTTCTTCCATTCGGTGCAACTGGCGTGCAGCCATGCCATTTGCCCCTGCGCCGTTCGCAGCGCCAAAAAACCGTTATCCTCGACCGGCATTTTCCAGAAGTACGTATCGACGAAGCCGTGAACATCGACGAAATCGCCGAGAAACCAGCGCGACAGATCGATGAGATGAACGCCCTGATCGAGCAGTTCGCCGCCGCCGGCGATGGCAGGATCGGCACGCCATTCGCGGTCGTAACCGAGGCGGCCGCCGTGCCCGTAGCGGGCGCGGATGTACAGCAATGGTCCCAGTTCGCCGGCGTCATGGATCGCCCTAGCCTTGAGGAATGCCGGATGAAAGCGATGGTTAAAGCCCACTTTGATGAAAACGCCTGCCTCGCGCGCCGCCTGCACGGCCGGCCGCAATTCCTCCGCATATCGCGCTGCCGGCTTCTCGACGAGAACATGCTTGCCCTGCCTCACGGCGGCAAGAGTGACTGTTGCTAGCGCGGCGTTGACAGTGGAGACAATAACCAGATCGACATCGGACCGAGCGACGCAGGATTGCCAATCCGGTTCGACCTCGCAAGCCGAATACCGCGCGGCCAACTGCTGCGCTCGCTGGTGATTGGTGTCGGCCACGGCCACGAGTTTAACGTCTGGAGGCAGAGCGGCAGCTCGTTTCTGACCGATGAGACCGCAACCGATGATCGCTACGCGCATTGCCATTGTTGTCCTCGATCTTCGGGAACGATCCGTCGCAGAGTGTAAATGTCGCTTTTGGCTAGTTTCTGTTGGCGAGCCGGCAGTTCGGCCCAATTATCCCAGACGGCGCTGAGCAAGCGCCCCGTGATGCCGTCGCTGCTGCCGGATGCGAGGAACGCGGCCAGAGCCGCCCCTTTCTCGAATCCCGCACCGCCTTGCTCGCG
>DATNCY010000285.1:0-9295 GCA_035553375.1 Gemmataceae bacterium | reverse complement strand
TGGAGCCGGATGCGGAGGGCACCGACAAGCCTTCCAGATCGATTCCACTGCCGTCGGGCGGCAGATGGACTACCTCTTCAGCGGACACGGCGGAGATCGCTTCAAAGCTCGACGGGGCGGGCGCTCCCAAATCGACGGCGGAAGAATGTTCATCCACCGACACCGCATCGAGAGCGACCTGCTCCGCCAGTTCGGCGTCCGGCGTACTCGAATCGACACCCGCCTCGACCGCTTCGGCGATCAAGTCACGCCCGGACGGACTCTCCTCGGCCGCCCGCATCGCTCCGGAACTGCTCGCCGACTCTAAATCGACAACCTCTTCCTCGGCGAAGTTGATACCCGAATCGCTGACCAGATCGACTTTACTGGCATCGCTGGCCAGTTCGGCCATGAATACGTGGGAGTCCGATGGCGGCGCTGCCGCCAGAATCGCGCCGGAGCCATCCTCAACCAACTCGACCGGCGAAGCGCCGAGATCCACGGCCGAATCGGAAACCGCTTCCGCCGGTTCGGGCGGCGACGCCGAGAGATCGACCACTTCGGACTCCGCTTCTGCATGAGGCGCAGCTGAAGCGGGCGGCTCCGCGGTGAACAATTCACCGACAAGTTCCTCGTGGGAGCCAGGCGTCGCCGCCTCAGCTGGCTCCGCCGCGCCATGCTTGAGCAAATCGGCGTCGGAGGGCGAATCGATTTTGAGATGATCCGCGGAGGGTTCATCGACGAGGGCCGACCACACGGCGGACGAAGCACCGCTCACCGGATCGGGCGGCGCGCCAGCGGCATCGCCGGTCGCCGGTTTGACCGTCGGCGCTTGGCCCAGATCGATGGCCGAATCGGACGGGGACGCCCCGGCCTGTAATTGCGTAAGATTGGTATTGGCCAGCTGTGTGCGCCGATCCTCCGGCTGGACGCTGGCTAGTTGGGTCTTTTTCGCGGCCGCACAGTGAGGGCACACCGGCAGGTCATCCGCATAATCGTGGTTGCATAGATCGCAATGTTTCGCCATGCCTGTTCCACTCCGCAATCGAGGTGTACTCCCTTGGGGGAGCCTTCATTGTGCGGGAAAATCCGCCGCGCCACAAGGGTGTAGATAGGTCGAAAACCCTACAGGCCGGATCGGCATCACGTTCCCCCTATTTTTCCAGGCTTGCCAGCGGAGAGCAACGTCATTCCGTCATTTCCGCGGATTCGTCGCGGACCTCGCCGGCACGAACGTCCCAATCCGTGCAATCGCTTCCTCAGCGAACGAGACAAATATACGCGATTTTCTATTTGTGCTGTCTGGCGAACCCGGCTAAACTAAACGACGAATGGGTGAATCGTTTTCGCTGCTTTGCAAAGGAAAAGGGCCATGCGATCTCTGCCACGCATCGTCGCGTTCGTCTTGCTCGGTCTTGTGATAAGTCTGCCGACCCTCGGCGCGGACGACAAGAACAAGAAGGCGGACGCCAAGAAAGACGACACCGCCAAGAAAGCGGATGTCAAGAAGCCCGATGTCAAAAAGGATAAGGACGCGGACACGGACAAACCGAAGCCCACGGAAAAATGGCTCAAGGTCGCGGTGGTGGGCGGCAAGGTCAAAGGCGTCGTGGAAGCAAAGAAATCGCTCCGCATTGAACTGACTATCGGGAAAGACAAAAAAGCTGTCGAATGGCAGGCCATCGACGACGTGAAAGTCCGCATGCTCAATCCACCGCCACAGTTCGACGATAAGGGCCGCATCAAGCGTTACACCAGAAAAGAACTGCGTGAACTCAAGGGCGAAGACAAATCGCCGGGCTACCCGGCTGAATTCTCCGACCTCAAGCCGGAACAATACGTTCAGGTGACTTTGGTTAAGAAGAAGGGCGCTCCGCGCGTCACGCCCAAGAGGGGCAAGGATGCCGACCCCGATCTTCTGGGCGATAATCTCCCGCGTATGTCGCTGATTATGATTGTGGCCCAACCGAAGAATTGAAAGCCTGGTCCGAAAGCCGCTTGTCCTTGATTGCCAGCCCGCCGCGCCAGCAAGGGTAATTCAATCCCTTGCTGGCGCGGCGGGCTGGCAAACAAAGGCAAGCGGCGAATTAGGGATGCAGACTATCGTAGCACAGCCAAAGCCCCAGCGCCGTGATGAGCGCGGCGCTGACCATCGGCAGGGCGCTAACCACTTTCCGAATGCGCGGTTCATCTCCCCAGCGAGCAACAATCCAGTTGCGTGTCCACACCACGCCGACGCCGAGCGCGACGAGTACGCCGGCCAATCCCGCGCTGAAGGCCAACAAGAGCGGCACACCCAGCCAAAGTCGCTGCGCCGAAATTGCCAGACACAGCAGAATGATGGCATCCCAACACGGCACCAATCCGCCGCGCATCCCCAACAACATCAAATGCCACCAACGCACTGAGGTTCCAGCGGAGACGATGGGATTGTGGCTATGGCCCGCGTGTGTATGATCGTGATCGTGATGATGATGGTGATGCGAATGACCGCCGAGATGGAAGTGATCGGCGCGACCCGCCAAGCGGCGCAGCAGCAACCAGAGGCCCAGGCCGGCGATGAACAAACCGGCAATCAACCCCTGCACGTAGTAAATCAGATGGGCCGCTCCGGGCGAAATCAGGAAGACGAGGGCCAGCACGAAGACCGCGCCGGTGTGCGTCAGCGTGGTCATAATACCCAATACGAGGGCGTGCCAGACAGTGCCGCGCTCGCCGACCAAATACGCCGCCACCAATGTCTTGCCGTGTCCCGGCGTCAGGGCGTGAACCGCGCCGAAGCCTGCGGCCAATAAGAGCAAGACAGCCAGGCCGCGCCGCGTATCGAGGAGCAGATGCAGTAGCTTTTGCGGATGCTCCTCCTCATCCCTCGGAGTCGTTGCGGCTTCCGGCTGCGCCGCGTCTTTCTCCTCACGCTGGCGTTCCTCGCCCGCGCCGAGAACGAAGGTCGCCGACACCTTGCGGAGCCGTTCGGAATCGCCCGGTTTGTATTCGAGCGGTGGGCGTTCCAGCAGAGACTTATCCGGGGCCGTCACTTCTTGCAAGTTCACGCCCGGCTCGGCCGTCAGCGTCAGATGAAGGCGATTGAAATCCTCCAGATCGTAGTTCGCTTCTTGAAACGCGAACGTGTGCGGTCGGCCGGGCACCGGCGTCCAGGCAGCCGTGAACGTGAAGTTGCAGCGCAGATGATCCGTCACCGCTTCATCGCGTTTACCGTCGCCGATGAAGGTGAGTTTATCGCCATCGAGTTGCGCGAACAAATTGTCGCGGAGGATCGGTGCCATGTACGCGATGAACACGCGCGGGATCGCCGCGCGACTGCCGATGCGCTCAATGTCCTCCCTCGGCAGATCGCGCACGGCTCGATATTCATCCACTTCCAGATGATATTCCACCACCACCGCATCAGGTTTCAGTTTCACTTCGATGATGCGATCATGATTTTCTTTCGGCACCGGATGAGCGAAAACAGAGTTAACCACAGAGACACAGAGGCACAGAGAAAACAAAAAAGAGAGAACACGCATGGCATTTCGCCTTTCGTTTTGTTTTCTCTGTGCCTCTGTGGTTAATTTCTATTTCTTCGCCTTGCAATGGCTCAGCGCCATGAGCGCGTAGCCGGTGACAAGAATGGGATCGTCTTCCATCCAGTGTTTCACGCCGAGCCAACTGCCGTCGTCGCGCTGTCGCTTAACGAGTGCGGCGGTAATGTCGGCACGCCAATCGTGTTTCTTGCCGCCGGCGTCTTCGATCTCATCGACACTGAGCGTATCGAGACACTTGGCCATCGTGTGATAGTAATAATACAGTCCCCACTGACCGCGCACCTCGGGCATGCCGGGATTGGTGTCCACCGTGTAGTTTTTGCGAATCCACTCGTAGGCTTTCTTGATGCGCGGATCGTCCTTGGAGACGCCGCAATAAATCAGACTTTTGATACCGGCGTAGGTCATACTGCCGTAACCGGGCAAACCGCCGTCGGCGTTGGGTTTGTCTTGCGTCTTGGTCTGCCCGCCCGCCGCGGCGCTGTAGATGAAACTGCCGTCGTCGATCTTGCCGGCCCATTTTCGATTGTCGTTTTCACCCGGTTTGTTCTGACAACGGCTGACAAAGACGGCCGCCTTCTTGAAGGCCGGATCGTCCTTGGGGATACCGGCCGCCACCAGCGCTTCGAGGAAGAACTGCGTATTGGATAGATCAGGCCGCGATTTGCTGTCGTAACCGGCCCCGCCGTAGAAATCATCGCCGGGATTTTTACCTTCGCCTTCATCCCATTGCAGCGTGCGCAGGAACTTGGCGGCGTCGGCGATGACCGCCTTGTAGGTGTCGCGCTTGGCGCTGACCAGCGCCAAGACATTGACGCAGGTGACGTAATTTTTCAGCTGCACGCGCGGGTTCTGGCCGGCGATGTGGCGCTCTTTGGGATTGATGAGCGATTCGATGTATTTGAGACCGCTCTCCACCATCGGATCGTCCGGCCCGACCTTGCCGGCCTGAAGCAATCCCGTCAGGACGACGCCGGTTGTGCCGACTTTCGCCTGTTCGTTCTTACCCCAGCTGCCGTCCTTGTTCTGGCTTTTGCGTAGATAGGCGGTAGCCTTATCCACCGTATCATTCCACTGCTTAGGGTCTGGCCCTCCCTTCGCCGCATTCGCGGCCGAGAGGGATAACGCCATCAGACCGGCCAGAGCGAGACTTGCGAGAACCAGCGATCGAGTCTTCATCGAACCGTCTCCAAACGAGAAGCGTTTCGGGAACCGCCGCCTTCAAAGCAAACCGAATGCCGGCAGCCAGAGAGCCAATTCGCACGGCGATTATCAAAATGAAGGCTCTGCGTATGGATGCGATTTCGCCAGCGCTGGACACGCACTGCGCGGCCCGCGTTATTGTAGCCCGACCAGCACGCGCAAAAAAGGAGCCGCTTGCGACTTAGCGTGGATTCGCTAAGCCGCAAGCGGCTCTCTTCACGGCGATTCGTTTGTTAATCGACCACGGCGAGGATGTCATCCTCGGTCATGATGAGTAATTCCTCGCCGTCAACCGTGACCTCGTTGCCGGCGTAGGAACTGAACAGGACGCGATCGCCTTCCTTGACCTGGAAGGCGGCGCGTTGGCCGTTGTCCAGACGCTTGCCGTCGCCGAGGCTCAACACCTTGCCCTGCTTGGGCTTTTCCTTGGCCGAGTCCGGCAGAACGATGCCACCGGCCGTTTTCGCTTCCGCTTCGAGTCGTTTGACAACGATCTTGTCATTGAGCGGTACGACTGCCATGCTGCTATGCTCCTTCAAGGTGAAACAATCAATTGCTGTCCAGCCGACCGCGCTCTAGCGTCTGCCGTAAACGCACGACAAGGCTCGCAGCACGGTGTACAGCACCACATTCTTACTGACTGGCTTGGGGATGACGCTGTAAAAGCGCATCTGGCACGCCTGCCGTATCAGGCTCTCATCGGCGTCGCCGGTTATCAAAATGGCCGGCAGCATGGTCTTAATCTGCCGCACCAATTGCAAAGTCTCCAATCCGGTCAACGTCGGCATGTACATATCCAACAGGACCAAATGCACATCCGACGCGCGGACAATATCGAGCGCCTCTTCGCCCGAAGATGCCAGCAACGTGTGGAAGCCTTCGGGTTCCATGATGTCCCGCAAAGCTTGCCGGCAATTGGTGTCGTCGTCGGCGATGAGGATCGAATAATCGTGTGCTTCAGGTGTTGCCTTCATGCCGCGTACCTCTCTGGCCGTTCCTCGTGCCCTGAGTGTGGCCGGCGGCACGACCACGGGAGGATTCGCTCCCACGGAGCCACCCTGTTAGTGAGCAAACGCCGTACCGCCATCGCCGGGATACCAGGCCGGACGATCTAACTGCTTTTCTCAGTAGAACATTCGTCCGCGCGGAAATCAAGTCTTGGTCATCCGCACGACGACAAATCTTCGCTAACCTGCCAGACTGTCTTACTTCCCTGTCATTGTGACAGGAAGGAAATCATCGTTTGGCCGCACCGCCCGGCGCGGGTTTTGTCCGCGGCGCGGCCCAGAGCTTATCGGGATTGAAGTCGTCGTCGTCGAGGTTCACGGGCGTTTGCATGCGATCGTAGCGATAGTATTCGACTTCACGGTCCTTGTCGTCGAAGGTGACAACGAGCATCGGCAGCTGCCAATCAGGGTCGAAACACATCAACCGCCGTCCGCCGCGCGGCAATTCCGGCTCGACGCCGGGCGGGATGATGCGCTCGATCGTCTCGACGGGTTTGGGATACTCGGCCCGGCGCTGCGGAGCGATGGCGGTCAGCGTGCCCCAGCGCCGATCGCCGCGTTCCTGGGCGTCGAGTTGCGTGGTGAGGGTTTCGACGCAATGGCAGATGCCCGCGTCGGTGATGGGATGACGGCTGGCCGAACGAACCAGGGGATTGTCGGGGGACAGAGACAAGCGAGCGCCGGCCGGCAAGAGCATGGAGTCGCCAGCCGCCACCTTCGTGTGAATCTTGTTGTCGAACCGGCCCTTGACGTACACCACTTCGCGTCCCTTGGCCGCGTCGCCGAGCCACTTGAAATGGACGCTGAACGGCTTCTTGCGGAACTTGAAAAGCAGGGTTTCTTCCGGCTGCGCTTTGTCCTTGAGATGCTCGCGACGGGTTAGACGAACGATGTACGAATCGAGAGTGGAACAGCGGGCGGCGGCTTGTTGGAGCAGTTGCCGCGCCGTGTGTGGCGGCGTCTCCGTTGGCGTCGCGGCCGGCACCGGCGTTGTCTGCGGCGCGGCGGCTGGCGGCGTTGTCTGCGGCGCAGCGGTCGGAGGTGCCGCGCTGGCGGGTGGAACCGACGGATTGGCCGAACGTACAACCGGCGGACGCGAAGAGGGAGCTGCCGGAGACGAGGTTGGTCGTGCGAAAGAGGGCAACGGCACCAAAGGGATGTCGGGAGCCTGAGCGACCGCATCCGCCGGGATGCGCAGGTCCGGCGTAGCCGCCTCGGCAATCTGCCGTGGTCGTGGCCGAGCCGAGGTCGCATCCACCCCGCTCGACAGCGTATCCCCCAGGCCGACGCAGCCCGTCAGGAGTATGCCCATTATTCCCGTCGCCGCGTATCGCCGCGTCTGTTTGCTGCCGACCATAGCGCATCCCTTCGTGTCGGAACGACGCTCGCTTCCTGCGAGCGCGAAACAACACTCTACAGAAGAAACCCGAAATCCGAAATCCGAAATCCGAAAGAAATCGAAAAAAGAAAATTACAAATCGAAAACCAAGGCTTGTAGATAGGAGTTGGGCGTGAAAAAAACCTCACAAATGGTCCCGCGAAGGTGGGTTAATCCTTTTTATGCGACTTATATCGTTTTTTTCGCGGAGACCGTTTTTTGCTTCTCCCTCTGACACTTTTATTCAATTTGTCAGATAAGCCGAGTTGTTCCAAGCCGCTCAGATTGCCCAAAATAGAAGCTGGATGCAAGGAAGCAATTGGTTCTAACTTTTCCTGGGGCGACAAATCGAGAAGAGACGGCGCAACAGGTAATGAACGCGATAAATGTGCAACTTCGGAGCGTTGAGATGAAAACGAACAAACGATTGCGCCCTGTATCCCTTTGGCTCGAAGAATTGGAACCGCGCTTGGCTCCCGCGACCTCTCTGGGAACGATTCAATCGTTCGACACGACGCCAACGGGCACGCTGCCGGTCGGCTGGTCACAGTGGAGCAGCACCGGGACGAACGCCTTCGCGGTTTCGTCTTCGCCGGCCGCCAGTCCGCCAAACTCGCTGGTGGTCAATTCGCCCACCGCCAGCGGCCTGGAGGCGCGCTCGTGGGTCAATAGCGCCCAACCGGCCAATGTGCAGGTGAACGCGGCCGTCTACTTCAACAGCCCCATTCCCGCCGAAGTCCTCGCACGCGGCACCGGCCTCGACACCACCACGCCCAGCTACTACGCCGTCTCCGTGACACAAGGACTCAATCTGAAACTCTTGCGCGTCCAGAACGGCAGCACAACCACGCTCGGCGAAGTCAAGTCGGCCAATTGGTTCGCCAACCAATGGGCCACCGTGACGCTGTTCGCCAACGGCAATAATCTGCGAGCGCAGGTGCAGCGCAGCGATACGGGGCAATACCTCAATGGCTCCGGGCAATGGCAATCCGGCCAGGCCTGGGCGCTGAACCTGACCGATACCGCTATCACGACCGGCGGCGAAGTGGGCCTAGGAAGGCTGCCGAGCTATACCGGCAAGGTCAACTTCGATGACTTCTCCTACGGCGAGGTAACGCTCGACAGTCAGCCTCCGGTTGTGACGATTAAGGCTCCGGCGGCCGGTAGCACCGTGACGGGTGTGACGCCGGTGCAAGTCAGCGCCACGGATAACGCCGGCATCAGCCGCGTCGAATTCTACGTGGATAATGTGCTGCGCGCCGTGGACACCACCGCGCCTTACACCTGGAATTTTGACACTACCGCGGTCGCCAATGGGTCGCATACCTTGATGGTCAAGGTTTACGATACCGCCCAGAACATCGGCCAAACATCGGCGACGTTCACGACGCAGAACGATTTCTCGCCCCTGCCCGTGCCAACCATTCCCCAGCATTCCACCAATATTCGCCTCACCGATCTAGCCTACAACGGCGGCTCGGCCCAGTTGGATCCGTCCGACCTCGCGCTGTTGCAAAACAGCGTGGATCTCGTCATTGAGGACACGCCTGCTTATCTCAGCCAAATCGAAGCCGTCGCCCCGAACACGCCGCAGTTGCTCTACACCAATGTGTCCAGCGTCTACAAGAGTTTGCTCACCGACTGGCTCAGCTACGCCGACGCCCACGGCTACTCGCGGGAGGAGGCGTTCTACCATGTGACGCAGGCGACGCCGTTCGCGGGAGCCGGCGGATCGACGCAACCGGTCAACTGGTTCTGGGGCGTCTACGTCGGTGGCACCACGCTGACCGATCGCAGCTGGCAGGCCCATAATTCCAGCGTTGCCTTCGGCGGGACGGGGCAGTCGGTGTATATCGGTTATCCCGACAAGTTCCGCGAAATCAACATCCAGCTGGCTTCCGGAGCGAGTGCGGGCTGGTCGGGCGGTCTGGAATACGCCACGGCCGTGGACGCCTCCGGCAACCCGACCGCTTGGGCGCCGCTCACCACCCTCACTGATACGACGGCGGGGCTGACGAAGTCTGGGCAGATCACCTTTGATCCGCCCGCCGACTGGAAGGCCGCTTCCGTCGGCGGTTCGGCCCCGCTGTTCTACGTCCGTGTCCGCACGCTGACGCCTGGTACCGCGCCAGTTGCGCAGACCATCCTCGGCCGCGATTACGTCGGAGCCAACGGCCGCAGTT
>DATNCY010000284.1:0-9227 GCA_035553375.1 Gemmataceae bacterium | reverse complement strand
AGTTTTGCATCGACACTGCAGCGAACAACAGCGAACCGCTCACCTTACCGCTGATCTTCACCGTTTGACCAGGCACGCATTTAAGCCACGGCTGCTTATCGACAGTCGCGCAAAAGACACCCTGTTGAGGACCACAGTCTAGGGTAATAACCGGAGGTTCATTCGGATCGAGTGCGTTTCGCCCGATGGAGGCTATCTTGCCGGTTAGCTCAACGACCCGACCATCGTACTTTTTACTCGCGGTGGCGAGCTTATCGACAACCTCGTTGTAGAAGGCTTCGGCGGTAAGCGAAAAATCCGGTTTCGCTGGAAGCCGAGAGGGAGTCGATTGATTCTGGGGCGTCGGCGGGGTGCCATTTTTGCGAGGCACCTCCACACCACCCGAAGTTGGCGGAGATCCTCCGGTCAAGACTTTATCTCGGCAGCCGACCAGCATTGACGGCACCCAGAGCCCGAGGGTAGCAAAGAGAATCAGCCGATGATGCGAACGCACAGTGGTTCCTCCTCAAACAAACCCACGAGTACGACACGAATAAACCGTTCGGCAATGTCGATGCCGGCACCATCATGGTAATGCTGGCCCAAACGCTGCTAGCGGTGGTCGTCGAGATTGACAGCAGCCGATGCAACCACGGCAGGCAACCCGACTACTTTCGGTTTCGCCGGAGCGACTGTTTGCGTCGCTGGGAGCGGGCTATTTCATGAGGACGCATTTTCCAAGCGTCGGCGAGTCGCCGTCTCGCCCCGTTCCTTTGCCGCGGATCGTTACCTGCGCTCCAGGCTTCAAGGCCGCGAGTTCGGTCTTTTGAGCCAGGGCGAACTCACAATCGACCGTCTCGCCCTCCTGTTCCGTCTTCAATTCAACCGTCGCGGTGAAACCCGCATCATCGACACGCTCTACCTGCCCGGTCACCTCCAGCACTTTGCCGTTGTACTTGCCATCCGCAGCGAGAGCGTTGGCGTTGTATTCCTTGTACAGCGCTGATGCCGTCACCTTGACGGCCGGGCCTTCGCGGATCGCCTGCCTTTCCTGTGCCATCATTGCCGACTGGGCCTTGACTTCCTCGCCAGCGTTTTTGACCCAGAGCGTGGTGATCGCCAACCAAAAGCCGGCGATGCCTAAGCCCAGCAGACTGACGGCCGATCCCGCGATGGGAAAGCCGACACCGCTCTGTTTGCCCTTCAGCGAGACGATCAAACCGATCACGCCCAGCAGCAGTCCGATACCGGCAACGGGGCCACCCACGAACATGCCAATACACGGAATGAGACCGATGATGGACCCGAGGATCCCCAGGACCAGCGAGATAATCCCCAATACGCTAACGCCCTGCGCTGGCGATTTCTTCTTTGAGACTGCTTCGCGGGAAGGAGAAGCCGATGGTGTCTCTGCCGAAATCGTTCCCTCGCCGCGAGCAGGCATGGGGGCCGGTGCGACCACGGGAGGCGACGCGACAGCCATCGGTTCCGCCGAAACAGCTGCGGCTGCCGGATCGAGAGCCGGTTTGCCGGCCAAGAACACGGTAGCGCAATGGGGACACTTAATTCGTTTGCCGTCCACCGCATCGGGGACTCTCAGTTGTTTCTTGCACTCGGGGCACGCCAGAAGGAAAGGCATAACAGGTGTTCCTGGAGAATGATGGGGATGAAAGCGTCGGTCTCCTGGTGCGTTCGGCGGAGCGCTTCGTCCGCTCGTTCCGCCGGCATTATCCGCCCGTTCGTTGACGTTGAGGCTGCTCAATCCGATCTACCTCAGATTGATGCCACCAGGGACATCGGCTACAGATTCAGCAGTAATGTAATCCCTCGGAGGAACGGTTGCAATGATCTTGCAAAAAAACACCGCCAACACTCATCTCGTCACCATGGCAGTTCGATGTTTCAAAAGGTGGAGGACAGTCGTCTACTTGATGCTCTATCGCCTCTACCCTTAGACGTGAGCGCGGACTACAATAGCGAGGAAGAGGAGAATGAGATGCGCGCGATTGCTTGGATTCTTGGGTTGTTGTTGCTTGTCACACTGCTGGCGCTGCCGCGTTCGGTGTACGCCTGCCCTTCCTGACAGGAAGCGATTGGTTCCTCCGGTTCGGAGGAAGACGACGATCCACTCCGCGAGGCCCGCGCTTACAATCATAGTATCTATTTGATGGTGGGAATGCCCTATCTCTTGCTCGGTGTGGTCGGCTTCCTGATCTATCGTGGTCTCAAGCAGAAGGCCCTGGCTGAACAGCAGGCCGTGCCGCTTCTCTCTGACGAAGGAGCCCCGTCATGTTCGAGCCGATCAATCGCCGACGCTTTGTAACCCGCTCGCTGACTGCGGGCACCGTCGCCGCACTGGGCGACTTCAGTTTCCTCAACGGACTGCCTGCTCCGGCCGCCGAAGACAAGGCCGCACGCAAGCTCGTTCCCCTCAGCTCCGAGATCGAACCGCTCGTCCGTCTCATTGAGGACACGCAACGCGACAAACTGCTCGAAAAGATCGCCGCCGAAATTCACACGGGTGCCAGTTACGAACAATTGCTCAGCGCCGTGTTCCTGGCCGGCGTGCGCGGCATCCAACCGCGCCCGGTCGGTTTCAAGTTCCATGCCGTGCTGGTCATCAACTCGGCCCATCTCGCCAGCCTGCGCGCTCCGGACAAAGAACGCTGGCTGCCGTTATTCTGGGCCATCGACAATTTCAAATCCTCGCAAGCCACAAACAAAAAAGAGGGCGATTGGCGCATGTCGCCCGTCGAGGAGAGCAAGCTGCCGGCTCCACATCGGGCCAAGCAGCGCTTCATTGAGGCGATGGACGATTGGGACGAGGAAGGTGCCGACCGCGCCATCACGGCGCTGGCGCGCACGGCCAGCGCCGATGAAGTCTACGAATTGTTCTGGCGTTACGGTTGCCGCGATTTCCGCGACATCTGCCACAAGGCGATTTACTCGGCCAACTCGTGGCGCACCTTGCAGGCGATCGGCTGGCGTCACGCCGAGCCGGTGGTGCGTTCGCTGGCTTACGCTCTCCTCGACCGTGGTCGCGACGGCAATCCCGCCGAGAATGACTTCGCCGTGGATCGCCCCTTCCGCGACAACCACAAACGCCTTGCCGAAATCGGGCCGCTGTGGAAACAGCGGCGGCGCGTATCGGCGGAGGCCGCCGCCGATCTGCTGGCCACGCTGCGCACCGCCAATCCGTCCGAGGGCAGCGGTAAGGTCGTGGAACTGCTCAAGAAGGGCATTCACCCCGATTCCATTTGGGACGGTCTGTTCCTAACAGCTGGCGAACTCATCATGCGTCAGCCGGGCATCATCGGCATCCACTGCGTCACCTCGACGAATGCCCTGCACTACGGCTACCAGACCAGCGCCAGCGATGAGACGCGGCGGCTGTTGATGCTGCAAGCGGCGGCGTTTCTGCCGATGTTCCGGCAAGCCATGACGGGGCGCGGCAAACTCGCTGACGTGAAGATCGATAAGCTCGAAAAAGCCGAGGTCAAGGGCGATCCGCAGGCGGCGATTGAGGAGATTTTCGCCGACGTGAGTAAGGACAAGATGCTGGCGGCTCGCAAGACGCTGGCCCTGATGGACGGCGAGAAACAGCGTTTCCCGACCGTGGTGACGGCGGCCGAGCGGCTGATCTTCACCAAGGGGCGCGATTCGCACGATTACAAATTCAGTTCCGCCGCCCTGGAAGATTATTACCATGTCACCGCACCGTGGCGGGCGCGCTATGCCGCGTCGAGCATGTTCAACCTGAAAGGCACCGGCGATGCGGATAACAATCTGATTCGCCGTACTCAGGCTGCGCTGGCGAAGTCCTAAAGCATAGGAACGCGGATGCGGCGGATGACGCGGATCAGACTTTTGTCTGATCCGCGTCATCCGCCGCATCCGCGTTCCTATGCTTCAGATCACTTGTCCGCCTTCTTGCAGGGGATCCACTCCCACAGTCTGAGGGTTGGATCAAGCTCTCGCCGATCCCGTCGACCAATTACCCCCTTGCTCCCCGCCGAGGCCACGGTCTTGCCGTCTGAGCTGAAGGCCACCGACCAGACGGTGGCCAAGGGGTCGCTGAAGGCCACAACATTCTGGCGGCTTTTCACGTCCCAGACCTTGATGCCGCGCAACGTCCCAGCGACCAGGGTATTTCCATCAGGGCTGAAGGCCACGCAGAAGCAGGGATTGATGTCTACTTCTCTGCCATTGGGATTGAATCTCTGCAGCGTTGCCGTCCGCTTGCCGCTTTTTACGTCCCAGAGGAGGACGGAGCCATATACGCTTCCGGAAGCCAGGGTCTTGCCATCCGGGCTGAAGGCCACAGACCGTACCACTTCGGGGCCCTCGTGATAGGTTGTCCCGATTTGCCTCAGCAAGACCTTCAAGTATTTCTCGCGTTGGTCCTTGTCGAGTATCTTCTCAAGAGCCTTGGTAAGCTGCCTGTCAACTTCCTCCTCGGTCTGAAACTCCATTCCATTCAAGGCGGCGATTTTCAGCAACACGCGTTTCGGCACTCCTTCGGCCTTGTGCAAATACGACAGTTGTTGGAGCGATACCTTGAGCTTGACGTGACCTTTGAGGGTGGCTCGTTCGCTCCCCGTGGCCGCTTCCCACAGTTTCACTTCCCCGTCTCCCGGTAGACCTTCCGACCCATAGTGCCCGCCCCCCGCAGCCCAGAGCGTGCCGTCGGGACTAATTGCAACGGACCCTATCAAGCTCGAAAAGCCCTTGAGGGAGACCTTCTCTTTCGCCGTGGAGACCTTTTCTTTCCCCGTGGACAAGTCCCACAGGATCAGGGTATGGTTCTCGTCGTTCGCGAAGGCGATAGTCCTGCCATCGGGGCTGAGCGCCAGAAAGGACCACTTCGGATCGCGCTTGAATGGGGGCTTTTCTTTTCCTGTGGCCACGTTCCACAATTTGACCTCTCTCCCACTGTCAGTGACGGAGACCAGTGTCTTGCCGTCGCGGCTGAAGACCATGCAAAGAACGGCATCGTTGTGTCCCCGCAGGGTGGCGATCACCTGGCGCTTGTCCACGTCCCACAATTTGATGAGGGAATGTCCCGGTTGATCCGTACCTTCACGGTCAATACGGGCATATTTGTGATCGCTGGTGGCCAGAATCTTGCCGTCCGGGCTGAAGGCAATGGTCGAGTAGGCGCTGGGGCGCGCTCCTTCCAGGGTAGCGAGCAGCTTCAGTTGCGGCTCTGGCTCCCCCGCCATGAGCGCCGGCACAATAGCAACAGCAAGGAACATCCACATGGATCGCATGATCGGATACCTCACCAAGAGAATTCCGTGACAGAACGACGAGGGCCGAACCAACCACCCTGCTAGACCAAGCACTCACCGTTTGGTTCGCTCAGGCTGGAGGCCGGGAGAATTCCGCGCCCTTGCGGATCAGGATGACCAAGGCCAGGATGCCGTACAGAACCTGGGCCACTCCAAGGGCGATATCGGTCGCATCCCCCCCACTCACCCAAGCCAGGCCCAACAGGATGGCCAGTACGCCAAGGATGAAAGTCAAGATACGGCCCGACTGTTTGCGTAACAGAACCCACAAGCCTGCTAGCAACCCCAGGAGACCCTGCGCCAGGAAAGCGATACCGAGCAGAATAATCATGGCCGGGACGATCCCACCGAGAGCAATAATTTGTACCCACGGGTCGCCACCAGGCTGCCCGAACCAGCCGGCCCCGGCAAGGATGAGGCAGCCTCCCAGGGCCGCGTAGGCACCTCCCAAGAGCAGGGTGATTAGGCCGAGGAGCGTCACCGCAACCCAGGTATTCGGTTCCTTTGGCGCGGCGGTGAGTGCCACAGCGCCCATGTGCTGATGCCGCATGTGACTCTCTCCTTCGTCAAACGATCACGCCCAGCATCCGGCCCGTGGCCATGGCGTGAGCCACAATGACAGTCGGACAGGTTGGCTGGCCAAGGGCAGCCAGCCCTTATCGTATCAGGCACCGGAACTAGCTCGGATATCACGCGCCTGGCGATTTTTTCGGAATGTCACCCCACCGAATAGTTGCTTAGATCGTGCCGTGGCTCGACCGCGGCCGAGACGGCAACCCCGCCGAACACGACTACGAGTCGGATCTTCACCAAGGGGCGCGATTCGCACGATTACAAATTCAGTTCCGCCGCCCTGGAAGATTATTACCATGTATCCGCACCTTGGCGGGCACGCTACGCCGCGTCGAGCATGTTCAACCTGAAAGGCACCGGCGACGCGGACTCGGCGCGACCGAAAAGATTGAGGACGGTCGTCGTGGTTGGGGACGTTGTAGCGTAACGGCGTCTTTCCGATACCCACATTGCTGTGGATTCTTGTCTGAACTCTTCTTTGCTCGGAGGATCGATATGCTGCGCGTTTTGGCTTTGGCTTCCCTCATGGTGCTGCCATTGGCGCCGGCACCCGTTTCGGCACAAACGGCCTGGAAAACCATTACGTCAAAGGAAGGCCAGTTCACCGTCGAGATGCGTAAGCGAGCCTCCTGCGTAAGCGAGCCTCCCGCGTAAGCGGGGGGAGAATGCAGCCACTCCCCCCGCTCACGCGGGAGGGCTGCGCCATTGGGTTGGCGCCCCTTACGCTCCATAAACGGTTTCGACCCAGAAGCCTGGAATATTCTCTGAATCTCTACGGCGGATCGTTGTTTCGCGTCTTCTCTTCCAATTCGGCGATCCTTGCCTTGAGCCGGGCCAATTCCGTTTCGCTTGCCTCCGGGGTCGATGGCTGTGAGTCCATCACTTGCGCCACGCGCCGATCCGCTACGGTGTCCGACGCAACTTTTTGCGAGCGCGTAGCAAGCCCTGCACCGAGAATGGACCCACCGAGCGCACCGACCACGCCACCGATGCCCGCGCCAAGGACCATACCGAAAAATCCTAGACAGCCATCAATCGGCTTCGGATCGATGGGACCGTTCTTAGGAAGGTCACTGTGGCTACCGCTACCAATAAGCCCACCAAGGAGAATACCTACGATCAGATCGACGACACCGCCCAGACAGCTGCCACCAACGGCTTGGCCTTGCGGGGCGCTCATAGCTCGTCCCTCACAACCCACGCGGGAAGGGTGCTGAAGCTCGAACCCTCATTCCCGTCGCCGGTCTATTCCAGCGAATTTTTGACGTTCCTGCCTGTTCAGACGAAATCTTCGTTGCCGAGATCGCCCAACTCCTCCGCGAGGATGTCGCCGAGGTCGGCGAATGCCTCAACCTGTGACAGCACCTCATCGTCGCATACCCCCGCTCGGATGGCACCAACCGGGCCACCGCAGCAGATCAGCGTCTCCGGGACGCACCGGGCGTCGGTTTCGTCTCGATCAGCCCTTTCGCCGGTCGCTTCGACGCCTTGCGCAACGCCGGTCGCGGCTGCGTTCGCCATCTGCGTACATCATCTTGCAGTACTTCAATCGCTTTCGTCAACTGCCTATCGACGCCGCGGGGCATCTCACCCGGTTTTGGCCAAATGATAGGATCGGGGATCGCGCCATTAAGCTCCATATCCTCTCCGTTATGAGCTAGAAACCAGCCGCGGAAGGGTACGCGGATAAAACCCACATCCATGATGCGCGCGGCTCCGGTGCTGATGACGCCGCCTGCGGTGGGCACACCGACGAGCCGGCCGCGCTTCAGCGTCTTGATGGCATGGCTGAAAATCTCGGCGTTGCTGAAGCTGTTTTGATTGCACAGCACTACAATCGGCTTGTTCCAGGTGGCATAGATTTTGCGATCATGCGGATAACCCGCTTCGCCGCCGCGCGGCACCGTGATGGCGTGGACCGGCTGCGTCAACGCCGTCAGCAAATGATCGGTCGTGTTGCCGCCGCCGTTCTCACGCACATCGATCACCAGGCCATCCTTGCCCGCGCCGACGGCGAATAGCTGTTCCTCAAACTTGAGGAAACTGACAGCGTCCATCGCGCTAATGTGCAGATAGCCGAGCGTGCCCTTCGAGGCGAGTTCCACCTTCCGCCGATTGTCCTCCATCCATGCCTGATACAGCAGCGGTTGAACTTGCTTGTACGAGATGGGCCGTAGCGTCACATCGCGTTCCTTGCCGTCCGCCCCGCGCACGCGCAGATGCACGTCGCGCGCCAGCGGGCCGTTGAGGACACGCGTCAAATCCATGTTCGGATCGACCGGGGTATCGTCGATCTGCACGATTATTTCGCCGGCTTTGAGCTGGCTTTTCTTGTAGTCGGCGGGGCCGCGCGGCAGCACATCGCGAACCTTCAATCCTGGTCCCGGAAAATCCGGCTGGAAACGCACGCCCAGATGCGCGGTCGTCTCGGACCATTTCGCGGAAGGAGGCTCCGCCGCCGGCGGAGCGAAACGCGCGAAGCGCGCTGTGCCGGGGGCGTAAAAGCCGAGATGCGAGCCGTTCAGTTCACCGAGCATTAGCTGCACAACCGTAGTGAACGCCTCGGAATCGGGAGCCTGCGCGGCCATATCGGTGTATTTGCGGCGAATTGCCGGCCAGTCGCGGTTGCCGAGGCGGTCGTCGTACCAGTGATCGCGCATGGTGCGCCAGCATAAATCGAAGGCCGCCCGGTTGCGCTGGCTCAGATCGACACGTTGGAGCGCCTGGAAGGAATAGCCGCCGGGGGCGGTGGATTCGCCGGTTGATCGGCGAGACGTTGACCCTGCCGTCGCTGGCGAGGAAGATACCGCCCCCGGTGTGAAACTGGCCGGCAGACCCTTCGATAGCCACACGATTTGATTGCCCTGTTTCAGCCAGCGCGCCTGCGTGCCGGTCTGTGCGGTCAGCGATTTCGGCTTGAGATCGTCGGGAATATCCACGCTGTACGTACCACGCTGTCCGCCGACGGCGCCCGTGAAAGCCAACTTCTTCGAGTCCGGCGACCAGAACAGACCGCTTTCGATTGAATCCGGGATCGTGATGCGCCGGACACGTTCGTAAATCTTGTCGAAGTCGATGACCACCTCCGGCGTCTTGGCATGTCCAGGGGTAGCCGGCTTGTCGCCCGTTCCCCGACGTGGAGGAGGATTGCGCACTTTATCGATCTTCTCCATCGCTTTAGCCAATGTGCGTCCTCGGCCGCCCTTCTCCTCATCCTCGGCGCGAAGCCAGACATAATGAATGTCCACTTCATTCAGTCCGCGCCGGCCGGTGAAGGCGATGAGCCGGCCATCCGGCGACCATACCGGGTTGCCGTCGTTGTAAGGATGGCGCGACACATTGGCTGGCTTGCGGGAACCATCGACCGGGATGATCCAGATGTCG
>DATNCY010000283.1:0-46020 GCA_035553375.1 Gemmataceae bacterium | reverse complement strand
CGATCTGCGTCTCCTGCTCATTGAACTTCGTGACAATGCGCTTGAACGCATCCGAAGTCTGCGGCAATTCTTTCAAATTGGCACGCAAACGCGGCTGATCCGTGCGAATCGTATCCAGCTGACGCTGCAACTCCGCGATCTCACGCTTGGTCTTCTCCAACGTCCAACGCAATTCCATCGCCTTATTCAGCCCCGCTTTCACTTTGTCGCTGGTCACGGTCTGGCTGATGAAGTGACGGATGCTGTTGTCATCAAGGTTCGTCAATTGCACGTTAGAATTGATGATCCGCTCTTCCGTGACGGTTTGCGTTGCCGTCTTGCCGGGCATGACCTTGACCTGGAAACGATAGAAATCGCTGGCTGTCTCGGCGGGTTTGGCCGTGGAAACGAGCGTGAAGTCGTTGCGCACGGGATGCTCGACGAGGACGAGTCGTTCCTGATCGTTGCGATTCTTGATGGTGTAGGTCTTCGACTCACGCAGTTTGGTCGTGGTGTGCAGGATGCCCTTGACCGCCTTCACCTGCGTCAATCGTCCATTGTCGGTACTCGGCACGGGATTGACTTCGGTTCCCAGATCGATGGCGTAGGAAATCAGCCGTTCCTCGTTGGGTTGCAGGTCGAGGATGCGTGCATCGCCGGCATAGTTGGAGCCTTCAAAGACAGTGATCGGTCCTTGCATCAGATGCAGACCGGAAGTGTTTTTGAACTTCAGTCCCAAGAGTGGGAACTTGGCTTGCGTGCGTTCGTTGTAGATGGAAACGCGCGTGCCTTCCACGTCCTTGTTGATGATGGGCAACAACGCCGATTTCTGCCGTGCCAGGTTGACCGGCTTGTCGATGGCATACTGGAAGAAGTCGCCCAACTTCGCCGCCGATGCCGCGGATGATACGCCGCTTTTATCCAGAACCAGATCGGAGGAATCACGCTCCTTTTGTTCGGTGTAGGTGTTCATAGAAGCCCCAGACTTCCCACGTCCTGGGCCTCCGAAACCTGGTGGTGGAGTCTTTGCGGGAGGAACGTACGAGCCATTAATGTCGTTAACGGTAAAGCCCCGAACAGCCTGTTTTCCGGCGCGATCCAGGTTGTGGTTTAGGCCACCACTGTAGGCGACGGGCCGCAGTGAGGCGAATAGCTCCATCTCGACGACGGGGCGCGTCACGTACAATGGCTGATACAGATCCATCTGGAAGGAGATCGGCCGTCCCGAAACGAGCGCCATGCGTACATCCTTCCAATCCTCATCCGTCGGATTCTCCACCACCGCCCAGCCTTGCAAAAATGGTTTCTTGTCCTTGTTCTGCTTGCCCAGCACGAGCCGATAGCTGGTCTTCCAGATGGGGTTTTCGACCACGTAGCTGACGCGCACCTCGCGTTTGCCCTCGCCGACAAAGTTGACACTCACCGATTTTTTCTGCGTGTCATGGGATAACGCCAGCGTTTCCAGCGCTTTCTTGAATTCGCTATCGAGAATCGGATTGAGGAAGCGTACGCGCTGCACTTCCGGCATCTTCAGGCTGCGCATGCCGTCAGCGCACCACATATTGAGCAGTTCGACTTCGATGGTGTCTTTGCCGCCGACGGCCTGCTTCTGCTTCTCGCAGCCGATGAGTGTGCCCGTCAATGTGCCCGGCTGGGTGGCATTGGTTTGCTGCAACACCACTTCCACCTTCTCGCCGCGTGCCTGATTGAGAATCTGAGAAAAGGTCGGATTCGTCGTCAGGTTGACGGCGAAACTTTTCAGCGTGCGCTCAATGGGCGCATTGGAATCGTAGGAGACGGTGGAAATGTGTCCGCCGTCGAGGTCGCGCAGGACCATTGATTTAAGCAGGTCGTTGATGTCGGTGACAGGAAACGACAGATCGACGCGGGCGTTGCCTTCGACGGTGCCCTCACGCTGAAAATAGCCGACGCCGCTGGAAAACAGCACCACTTGACCGATGGGTAATTGCGTCACCTGGACCGCTGGCGCATCCTTGGGAGGAAGTTTGTTCGGCTCGGCGGTCGTGGAGGACGAGCGAAACAGGAACAAGGCCGCGATGAGCGCGGCGGCTGCCGTCACGCTCCCTATCAAGGTTCGTCGCATAGGAGGCTCCTCTGTGAGAGGCGGGCGCGCCATCGCCCCGCTCGAAATCGAGACCGACTCTCTCTTATCTATTCCGAAGTCGATGCGAATGTTGAAATGTTTCTTGAAACGGTGTCTTTGCCAGCCCGCAGCGCCAGCAAGGGAATGTCCCTTGCTGGCGCTGCGGGCTGGCAAAGACACCGTTTACTTCTTGGCTTTCTCGCCGCGTTCGTTGTCGCGGCCATTGTGTTCGGCGATGACCGCCAGTTCGGTCAGCTTGGCCGCCGTCACGCCGATGCGCTCGAAGCACTCGGCGACGATGCTGTTGGAGGCGGTCAACAGGCTGATGAGCAGATCCATCGGGGTGATTTTGGACCGATGGTGATCGACGGCTCGATTGTGGGCTTCGCGCAGCAGGCGGATGACGTTATCGGAGAGAAATTCGCGGTTTAGAGCGAGGACGGCTTCTTCCTCGCCCTCTTCCTGATGAAACAACTCCTGAAACTGACCGAGCAGTTTGGTCAGGTCAGCTTGCAGGCGTTCGCCCCAGTTACGGACGCTGGCGTCGGGCACGGCGAGCAGTCCCATGAAGACGTGCGGACTGCGAACACTATCCCAGCGCGTTTCGCGGGCCAGCCGCAGCGATTCGCGCACGGCGCGAATGGCCTCGTCGGTTAAGCAATCCAGACGCAGACGACCGCCCGGCAAAAAAATGTCGTCTACAGGTCCATCAGGCGTCGCCATGGCACAGCGGCCCTCTTCCAGGGATGACGGGCAGCCCAATGGCTGATTATGGCGTAGCCGCCCGTCCAACGCAAGAACCCATTTGCGCAACCCGGTCGCGGCCAACTCCGGGCATCCGGCCATCGCTACTTGAGCTTGAGCTTTTGATGGCAGGTACGGCAACGCACCTGATGCAGGCGGACTTGCTTCTGACACTTGGGACAACGGCTATAACGAGATTTGCGGTTGGCCTTGGTGCGCGGTCGAGTTTGCATGATCTCTTCTCCTTTCGGAACTTTCTCGCCAGTCCGCAGTGCCAGCAAGAGACTTCCCTTGCTGGTGTCGTAGGCTGGCTAGCACTCTACTTGTATAGACGCGCCAGCACATGGAGGCAATGCGCATTGTCTCTGTTGTGCTTGGAGACGAGAGGGATACGGAGTTGTCTGGGAAGTGAAGGGCGAACGATCACGTCACGAATTCGACGGCCGGCTCGCCTTCGCGCACCTCGCCGATGACGAAGGTTCGCACGCGATCCTCTTGCAATTGCCGTTGAATGCTCTCGGCGTAGTAACGGCCGACGATGACGACGAAACCGATGCCCATGTTGAAAACGCGGAACATCTCCCCTTCGTCAATGCCGCCCAGACGCTGTAACCAGCCGAATACCGGCGGCACGTCCCAGCTTCCCTTGCGGATAAACACTCGTCGATTCGGCGGCAACACGCGCGGGACGTTGCCTTCCAATCCTTCGCCGGTGATGTGCGCCAGGCCACGGATGACGCGGCGCTTCACCGGATAATGGCGAAGGATATTCTTGATCGACCGCACGTAAATGCGCGTTGGTTCGAGCAGTTCTTCGCCGACGGTTCGGCCCAGTTCGGGTACGAAGTCGCTCGCCTTCAGACCGGCGTGGTCGAACACGATTTTTCGCGCCAGGCTGTAGCCGTTAGAGTGCAGGCCGGTACTGGCGAGGCCGAGTACCACGTCGCCAACCTGAATGCCCCGGCCGTTGATGATGTGATCGCGTTCGACGACGCCGACGCAGAAGCCGGCCATGTCGTAATCGCCCGACTGATAAAAGTCCGGCAGAATGGCCGTCTCGCCGCCGACAAGCGCGCAATCCGCTTCCATGCAGCCATCGCTGATGCCCTTGATGAGATCGCGCGTCAGGGCCGGATCGTCTTTCGGCATCGCCAGGTAATCGAGGAACATCAGCGGTTCGCCGCCGGTACACAGACAATCGTTAACCGACATCGCCACCAGATCGATGCCGACCGTGTCGTGTTTGCCCATCAGCGAAGCGATTTTGAGTTTGCTGCCGACGCCATCGGTGGAAGAAACGAGTACGGGATGGCGATAGTTGCGCGCGAACAGGCGGGTGTTGTAATCGAGGCTGAACAGACTGGCGAAACCGCCGAAGCCATCAAGGACGCGCGGCGTATGCGTGCGACGCAGATACGGCACCATGCCGGCGAGGGTCTGCTCGTACACATCGAGATCCAACCCTGCGGACTTGTAGTTCAAAGGCGGCTTTTCCATACTGGCATCATAGAAAATCCGAAATCCGAAGCACGAAATCCGAAAGAAATCTCAAAAACGAAATCCAAAATCCTCACCCGCTGCGCGGGAAATCCGAAATCCGAAACTCGAAATCCGAAAGAAATCTCAAAAACGAAATCCAAAATCGAAAACAGGGCAGCGAACGGTTTCAATATTGGGTATTCTGGTTTGAGATTTCTTTCGGATTTCGGATTTCGGATTTCGGATTTCGGATTTCGGATTTCCCGCGCAGCGGGTGAGGATTTCCCGCGCAGTGGGTGAGGATTTCGGATTCTTTCACTTAGGCAGCTCGTGGCGGTGTGCGCTCGGGATGCGGAATGGGCTGGTCGAGCAGATACCACAAGTCGGTTCCCAGCGCGGACAGCATGGCATCGAGATCGCTGGCCAGAAGTTGGTCGCGCGTCAGGTCCAGCCAGGTTAGGCAAGTGCGATCCCACAACAGACGCACGGCGTAGGAGTCGGCCGCCTGGCGCTGAATGCGGATGCCGAAATGCGCCGGAGCCGGTCCACGAAAACGCACGCCTTCGGGCAATTCCCAGACACGCTCCGCGTCCTCCGAATCGTCCGCGTCCCAGCGCAGCGACATGGCCGGCAGATGCGGCTCAAATGTCGTGTCGAAGTAACAACGCACGACCTCGGGCGCAGGCAGAGTCTGAGTCATCGCTCTCCTCCTCCACTTTGCTGCCAGCCCGCAGCGCCAGCAAGGGAGTCCCTTGCTGGCGCTGCGGGCTGGTAAGGACGGCCCACGCTATCCATTACCTCGCGAAATCGTCCGCGCCGGCGGTGGCGTCGCGGCACCGCGGGGAGCGATGGGGCCAGCCGATCGTTTCAGTTCCTCGAACAAAGGCGCTGCCTTATCCGGATGCTCGGTTAAATACCAGGCCAGAGCGCCAAAAAACATCTCCATTTGGCCGACGTACTCCTCGGCCATGCGCGGGGCCGAAGCGCCAAACAAGCGCGTCACCAGATTGACGGCCCGGCTGTCGGTGTGCAGAATCAGATCCATCTGATGCCGTATCGCCGTTTTGCCGCCGCCATCCGTGCCTTCCTGATGATTGAGGACCACGACGGCGCGGATCGGCACCGACGGCAGCATGAGGCTGGGCTTCACTTTGCCCTCCGCGTACCAGACCCGTTGACGAGGCGTGCGTAGAATCGTCTGCCAGTGGACTTCGCCATTCTGCGCATCCTTCCAGGTGAAATTGCCTTCGCCGTAGGATTGAATGTCGGTACACTTGGCTCCCAGGCCGCGCCACAACTTCACCGCCTGATCGGGATGGTCGAGCAGCCAATAATACAGGGCCGGCCGGCAATGGAAGGCTTCGAGCGGCCCGCGTGAGGATAGCGTCGGATGTTCGAGGACCGCGCGAACGCGCTCGCGCATCGGCGGCGCCAACTCTTCCAGCGGCACTGGAGCGGCAACGAAACCTTGCGACGGAGCAACCGGACGAGACATCGAGACATGCGGAGGACTATTCAGTGGAACCGGCGTCCCGCCGGTCGATTGGGCTTGCGCCCCGGCCGCGCACCCCATCATCAACAACCATCCCAACGCCTTGCGACGGCATCCCATCAGCCACCTCGCGATCGATGCGGATCTTCAAACGACTCCTGGCGCGCACACGCAATTATCATCGAATACCGATCGCGCCGGCATGAAGGATTTTGCCGCGATTTCCGTTGCGGGAGTGCCCTTGTTCCCGCGCACGCTCCAGGGCTATAATCCCGCTCCCTGGAATTGTCCAGGGCATTCCAACCAGCAAGGCAATCCCTTGCTGGCGCTGCGGGCTGGCAATCCCGTCTTGCCAGCCCGCAGCGCCAGCAAGGAAACCCATGCTGGCGCTGCGGGCTGGCGAGCGAGGAGAGGTCATGGCAGGACGCGGTGTTTGGAGCAGGAAGTTCCTCGGCGGACTGTTGATCGTCTTCGTTCTGGGCTGCGCCGCCGTGGCCTGGAGGGAACGATCGACCTTGTTGTCCTGGTTTTACCTCCACAATCTGACCCGCGCGACGCCCGACAAGCGCGAGCGCTGGGTCGAACGGGTGGCGAATCTGGGCGAGACAGCCATTCCCGGATTGTTCAACTGCCTGACGCGGCCAGATGCACAGGTTTGCGACAACGCTCGCGCGGTCCTCGAACGAATGACGCACGGCTGGGGCAGTGGAGATGCACGCACCGTGGATCTCGCTTTGCGGCTGGCCCGCGAGTTCACGCGGTTCAGCCCGGCGGGACAGCGGCAAGCATTGAATCTTGCGGTCGGCTGGTTCACCAACTCAGGCGGCGGCAATACCGGCAAGCTCGTCTCCGCCTGTTCGCGTCTGGTGGGCGAGGCAGCTGGCACGGCCGATGCCGAGGTGCAAACCAGCGCCCTGGAATTGTGTGGCATTCTCCTGAGTCAGCCCGACGGCAGTGAAGTGTTGCGTCCCGGTCAAGATTTGATCCGCGCTGCCCTGCACAGCAGCACGGTGGAAAATCGCTTGCGCGCCATTCGTCTGACGCTGCATCCGGGCATGGCAGACTTGCTGGAACAAGTGGTTGTGCTTCTCAACGATGAATCACCGCTCGTCCGCCGCGCCGCGCTGTTGACCGTCGGCCCGGCGCGCGGCGTGATTCACGATGACCAACTCTTACCTTGCTTGCACGATCCCGATCCCGAGGTGCGCCACCTCTGCGAAGCGGCGTTGGGGGGCCGTGGTCTGCGCCCGGAATATCTCGAATTGGGCCGACTTCTGACCGATCCTCAGCCGGCGACTCGCTTGCAAGTTCTCGATCGTCTGCGCGGCTCAACCGAACTCGATCCGGGGCTTTGGCTGCGTCGTCTCAGTCACGATCCGTCGCCCTCGGTTCGCGTCGCCGCCATGCGTGCCATGACGCAGCAATCCTTCGTCGATTTGAGCGATCGCATCGATCAGATGGCCCGCACCGATCCCAGTCCAACGGTGTGCCAGTTGGCCCATTTTTACCTGAACTGCCCGCGTCCTCGCGCACACACTTCGGGCAAACCGTAGCACGTTACTTGACTTCGACGACATCAACGACGATGCAGGAAATGTTATCGCGCGAGCCGGAATCGAGGGCCAGCTGCCCCAGACCATCGGCGCATTCCTGCACGTTTTCCTTCTGCGCCATGAAGTCGAGCAATTGTTCATCGGAAACGACGCCGCTCAGCCCATCGGTGCAGAGTAGAAAACGATCGCCGGCCTGAATCTGCACGACCTTCACATCCGGTCCCTCGCCAACCTCAGGCGAGCCGAGATATTTCCACAGCACATTGCGATAGCGATGGACCCGCGCCTCGGCGGCAGAGATGGTCTTGGCTTCCACGAGCGCCTGCGCAATGGAGTGATCGACGGTCAGCTGCTCGATCTTCTTACCGTGAATCTGATAAACCCGACTGTCGCCCATGCCGGCCACATAGAGGATCGAGCTGCCCTTGCGCCACACGGACACGACAATGGTTGTGCCCATGTTCTTCAGTTCGCGGTCGAGGGCGGCCATGGCCATGATTTCTTCGTTGGCCTGAACGATGGAGCGGCGAATGATGGTTTTGGTTTCGTCATTGCTGACGGCGCCGCTGAGATATTTCTTGAGTTCGCGGGGCACGATCTCGATGGCTCGCTTGCTGGCGACCTCGCCGGCCGCCTGTCCGCCCATGCCGTCGGCCACCAGACATACGGTCATGTCCGGGAACGGCTTGACGTCGATGGAATCTTCATTGTTTTCGCGGTAATTGCCCAACAATGTGCATTTGCCGATATTCAACGTCAGGGCCATGGCCACCTCGTAGTATCGCGGGATTGATTGGGCCAGCCAGGATCATCCAGCATCGGCCGCCCGCGATCAATCCTAACGCGTCCGCGCCATTTTGCCAGCCTTTCTCCGTCGAAGGGACTGTCTTCCTAACTATACGCCCCCTTGAAGGCGTGAGCAACTGAAACAGTCACCGTCAGGCATCAGTCGCAATGCAGGAATCAGTCGCAATGCAGGAGTCAGGGATCAGGAGTCAGGAGTCAGGAGTCAGCGAACTGCGCCCTGACTCCTGACTCCTGTCTCCTGATCCCTGACTCCTGATCCCTGATTCCTGACTACGACTGCTCTTCCTTGACCGTCTTCGTTCGCTCCCTTTATAATGCGGCTAGTCTTCCTCGGCGGCAAACGATCGATACGGAACGGGTTCCTGAATGAACGCCTGCGCCGCTGAGAGAGCAAACCTCGTCAGGTGAAAGTGAGGCTACCGTGCCGGTCCAGATGGAGCTGAAGCGCATCATCATCAGCGAAATCCACGAACAGCAGGTCATCATGCTCAAGGAGGTGGAAGGCGATCGCAGTTTCTCCATCATGATCGGTATCTTCGAGGCCACCAGCATCGACCGCCGTGTTAAACACCTGCCTTCGCCGCGTCCCCTGACGCACGATCTCGTTGCCGCCGTCGTCGAGAACATGGGCGGCGAACTGCGCGATATTTACATCAGCGAATTACGCGATCACACCTACTACGCCAAGCTGCGTATCCGGCTCAACGGCGAAATGGTCGATGTCGATTGCCGGCCCAGCGACGCCATCGCCCTGGCCGTCACCGCCAGCGTGCCCATCTACGTCTCCGAGGACGTGCTTGAGGAAGTGTGCGGCGAGTGACATAGCTTATCAGCCCGCAGCGCCAGCAAGGGACGAAAGTTCCCCTTGCTGGCGCTGCGGGCTGGTAAAAAATCATCTTCTGTTGCCTAAATTAGCTCGTTAATTCCCCATCGCAGCGCCACGACAAAACTGCTCTGGCATCGCTTGGACGGAACGCTTATAGAGGAGGCGTCCCAAGCTGATGGGTTGCCGGAATAGAGTCGAGCTTCGTTACCGAATCCATGCCGCCGCATCCGCTCGTCTTCTCCGAGGGGTTTCCTTGTTTTCTCCGGACCGGGTGCCGCCATGCCGATTGCACAGTCCGCTCGCATTCATCCCACGGCCGTGATCGCGCCGGAAGCCGACCTGGGCGAGGACGTCCAGGTCGATCCTCATGTGGTCATTGAAGGAGAGGTTCGCGTCGGTCCCGGCTGCGTGCTGCGGCCGGGCGTCCAACTCATCGGCCCGATGACAATGGGTTGTCATAATACTGTTTACAGCGGTGCCGTACTCGGCGAACGACCGCAGCACATTCACTATGCCGGCGAGCCGACGCGCCTGGTGATTGGCGATCACAATATCATCCGCGAACATGTGACCATCCATCGCGGCACGACCAACACATGGGAGACACGCATTGGCAGTCATAACTTCTTGATGGCCAATGCCCATGTGGCCCACGATTGCCGGATCGGCGATCACTGCATCCTCGCCAACGGTGCATTGATGGGCGGGCATGCCACCTTGGAGAACAACGTCTATTTGTCGGGCAATTGCGCCTTGCATCAGTTCGTTCGCGTTGGTCGATTGGCGCTGCTTAGCGGCGTGTCGGCCGCGACCAAGGACATTCCGCCGTTCATCATCCAGCAGCGCATCAACTGTGTCGTCGGCGTCAACGTCGTCGGCATGCGTCGCGCCGGCGTTCCCACGGCGCACATCGACGCGGTTCGCCGCGCCTTTCACCTGCTCTATCGCAGTCATATGCTGATTCCGGCCGCGCTGAGCCAGATCGAGCGTGACCTGGGAGATGTGGCCGAGGTTGCCCAGATGGTCGCTTTCATCCGCGCCTCGACACGCGGCATCGTCTTGCAAATGGATCGTGAAGCAGCCGCTTAACAAAATCCGAAACTCGAAACTCGAAATCCGAAAGAAACTCCAAGTTCAAAATCCGAAATGCCCAAACGCGACGAGAAACGGTTTGGGTTTTTTGGATTTCTTCTTTCGATTTTCTTTCGGATTTCGAGTTTGGGATTTCGGATTTATTGATTCAACTCCTTGACGACTTGCGCGACCAGTTCCGGCTTATCTTGCTGCTGTAGATGATCAATGCGCGATTGCGGCACGCCCAGCTTTTGCATGGCGGAGATAATTCGCGCCCATACTCCTTGCCGTTTCTTGCCCGTACTCAGGTACAATTCGCCGACCAACTCCGCCAGACGCTGGAGTTGAAGCGTGTCCTGGTTGTTGTAATAGCGTTTGATGATCTTTTGCTGATACGGCGTGAAATCGGCCATGATCCCTCCCGTCTCCTGATTGTGGCCCGCACTCGTAGGTCCGGCGAGCCGAGCCGGACTGCCAGTCCGGCTCGGCTCGCGGCACCTATCTGTAGGTCCGGCGAGCCGAGCCGGACTGCCAGTGCCGCTCGGCTCGCGGCACCTACTGGCCGTAGGTCCGGCGAGCCGAGCCGGACTTTGCCTTCACAAGTGCCGCTCGGCTCGCGGCACCTACTCAACCTGTTACTGGCTTAGCCTGTGCAATCGCGCTTCATCCGTCAAGGCAGATCGATCTATCATCCACCAAACGTCGCTGATTCAAGGATCGCGTTTTACGGTTCGCGCGGATCGTCGCGTCCCCTCTTGGTCAAAAACTGCCGACTCGTGACGATCCCTTCAACCAGGCTGCCGAACGAATAGCCATCGGACGCCAGCCGGCTCCGCATCGCGTCGAGCGCTTTCTTATCCGAAAGCAGCAGACCGCGCCCCAGGGCGTACGAGAAGAGCTTGCTACACAGGTTATCGACAAAATCGTCCTGCCGTTTCTCGCGCAAATACTCGCGTAAGCCCGGAAGTCCAGTATGATCGCTGCCGTCGGGGAAGGTCGCGGCGGTCTGAACCGGATGGCCTCCCAGGTCTTTCTCGCGGCGTTCGCCGATCGGCCCAAAGCCTTCAAAGACCAAGCCGACCGAATCGAAACGGCGGTGGCAAACAGCGCAATTCTTGTCGGCGCGATGCCGCGCGAGAACTTGCGGCAGCGTCAATTCCCCCAATTTCGCCTCATCCTTTGGCAGTTCGGGAACGGTCGGCGGTGGGGGCGGAATTGTCTCGCCCAGCAATCGGCGAACAACCCAGTAACCGCGCTTGACAGGGCTGGTGCGCAGCCCCGGCGCGTTTTTGGTGAGGAAAACCGCCATCGGCAGCACCCCGCCACGGCCATAGCGCCGCGCATCGGCGACATGGACCCATCCGTCAGATTCCTTCGCCGGCTTGGGCATGCCATAATGCTGCGCGAGCGGTCGATTGACGAAGGTATCGTTTCCGTACACCAGATCGAGGATAGAGCGATTCCGCTGGGCCATGTCGAGAAAATAGCGGATCGGTTCTTCAAACATCGCCTGACGCAATTCATTGGTGAAAGTCGGGAACCGTTGACGATCAACGCTGTTGTGTTCTTCAAAACGGCGGAAATCGAGCCAGTTGCCGCCGAACTCGGTGGCCAATCCGCGCACGCGCGAATCGCGCAGCATACGCCGCGACTGAGCCTTCAATACCTCCGGTTGATGCAAGTCTCCCGCCGCGGCGTGGGCCAGCAATTCGGCATCGGGCATGCTCGACCACAGGAAATAGCTCAACCGGCTGGCCAGGGCATAATCCGAGAGCGGCCGTATGGCCGTGCCCTCGGCCGCGAGATCAAAGCGGTAGCAGAAATGAGGAGACAGCAGCACCGTAACAAGAGTATCGCGCAGCGCCTCGTCATGTCCCAACTCGTCCTTGCGGCGGAGGGTGCGATAAAAGGTCCGTATCTCCTCGCGCTCGGCCTTCGACAGAGGCCGGCGATAGGCTCGCTCGGCGAACTGCACGAGGGCCGTGAGATGACTTGGTTCAGCGGTCAGGCGGTCGCGTTCCACCCGGCGAATGTCCGTCGAGATGCTCGCGAAATAGGTTTCGATCGCCTCCAACGCCGCATCATTAGCACCGGCTTGGCGTGCCTTGGCCCGATACGCTTTGGCCAGGCGATCCATCTTTGCCTCGGAAGCGGCGTCTTTGTCCTCGGAACGCGCGAAATCGAACTCGGCTTCGCGCAGAAAGCGCGGCGGTTCGGCACGCTCGAAGAAGATGAAATCCTTGTATTGCCGCATCGGCGTCCGCGTGACGAAATTTAACTCGTGCCATAACGTGTCGAGTTGGCGTCGTTGCGGTTCATCGAGAATCAATTCGCAGAGGGGTTGATCGTCGCGAAAGTAGCCGTGCATGAGATGAAAGCCGGCCGTGAGCGGCCGTCCCTTCCCGGCCCCCTTGGGGTCGAAATACGGGCCACGATCAGAGACGAAAAAAGTATCAGGAAAGACCTCACAGAATCGCTCAAGCTCCTTCCGCAATCGCCGTTCGTTCTCCGCGCCGGTTTCCTTCGCCTCAAATAACTTCGCCAAGCCCGCGTCCGCATTCGTGAGTTGATCGGCCATCTTCCGTAAATCAGATAATACTACTCCTGAATAGATTCTGTGCTGGCTCGCCAGTTGGCGATTCATTCCCAAAACGAACGGCTGACTGCCGGCGGAAATTCCCTTGGTGTGCAGCTTGACGATTTTGGGTTTGAGCTGCCGGCGCAGACGCAAAACCACATCGCGCATCCGTTCGCAACCCGGCCGCGTCTCGGTTGTTTTGTCCGGCCCCGGTAGCTCACGCCACATTTTCCGCACCACCGCGAGCGGCCCCGATTTCATCTCGCCTTCGGCCAGGATAGACCAAATCATTGCCAGATACTTCGCGCTCAAACCCGCCTCCGTCGCGATACGATTCATCGCCGCATCGGGCTGGCCGAGCGCAGCGCGATGGCGATACTTCCAGGCGGCGAAAAAATAGTCGGCGACATCAACCTTGTGATGCTCGTAGAAATCGATAATGCGATGAACGCAATACTTATCGCGGTCGGTGTCGGTGACAACGGGATGCGGCGCGAAGACGAATCCCTCCGGTTTGAGGACAACATGGTCGGCGATCCGTCGCGCGGCCGCCAGGTATTTTTTGAGCAACGCCGGCGACATGGCGAGGGATTCGCCCGAATTGTCAAAACCCGCTTCGTTGGCCGGATCGACCGGAAATTCGCGGGTTGGCCGAATGTCCACGCCGGTCAGATCGCGGATTGTGTAATCGAACTCGGCATTGCTCAGGCGACGAGCCAGGACCGTGCCCGGATCGCCGGCGTTTCGATTCGCTTCCCGCTCGCGCATCTGGCGAATCCAGCCGATCATCGCGGCCCGCTCGCTGGCCTTGGGCTGGCGCGACGCCTCTTCCGGGGGCATCTCTTGCGCTTGCAGACGTTCGAGTACCATCCCCCACGAACGCGCATTCTTCGCCATCGCCGTCAGCGTCGAATCGCGACTGAGATCGAGAGAGGCTTTCGGCTTTTTGGGACCGTGACACGATAAGCAGTAGCGATTGAGGAACGGCTGCACCTGCGTTGAAAACCGCTGTTCGAGCGAAGCAGCAGCCGGCGCGGGATTCGCTTGCGCCTGGGAATCGCTTTCCTTCTCCGTGCCCGAAGTCGCTTCCTTCGACGGCGGCACTTCACCAATAGAGACATAGCGAGGGGACAATTTTTCGGGGTGGCGTGTTGGTGTGCGCAGTTCAATCAGCCGCCGTTTCGGAGCCGGTGCCGCGTCCGAGAGAACTTTCCCGACGCGCACGCGCAGCGCCCACACGTCTTGCGGCTTGAGTTGGGCGAAGTGGATGACGCCGGCATCCTCACCGGCGAAGCCGGTGCCCTTGCGTTCACCCGCCAATCGCAGCGCCTCACGCACACGCTGACCCAGCGCCCAACGCGGCTCGCCTTTGACTTGTCCCAGCAGCGTCAGATATTCCACATCTTGCTGGCCTCGACGAAACGCTTTCAGGCGGATCGAGGGAATTGGCTCGCGCTCCTTGGCATTGCGGCCGGGATAGAACAGAGAGAGTGAATCGGCGCGTCGCCATGAATTGCCGTTGCCGACCGTCTGCCACGGCAAAACGCCATCGCTGCCCAGCGCCCACGAGTCGAGCGACCAGCCAACGGCCTGCATGTTACCTTCCTCAATGGCGTTGCTACCGCCGTATTCGACGACCAACTCGCCGTTGGCTATTTTGCGATCGAACACGAGACGAGGATAGTGCCGCATCGCGCCGCCGACGACGTTGTAATCGAGCAGGCCATCCAGAGTATCGCGCTGCCATTGCGGTCGGGAAATGTCGCAGCGAAACACCAGCTTGGCCTGACCGGGCGCTTGATTGCGGCCCTCGTGAAACGCCTCGCCGAAATAGTGCAGCGCCCAGAAATCCTGAAAACTGGCTGGCTCATCGAGCAGCCACGGCGACGTACCGCGCGACCAACCGTTGCGTTTGAAATCGACCTTGCCATTAAAAAACACATGGAAAAGCGAGTCGTGCCAGTTCTTGGCCTGGAAATGCTCGGTCATCTGCCGGGACACTTCCACGAAATTACGGCGATAGCTGGCCGGAAACGCTTGATCGGCCCAGTAGGAGCCGTTGTAATTGCCGGCCATCGGCGTGGGCCAGTTCTCGAACATCGGCAGATAGAACCCCTCAATCGGCACACTGCGGCGCGGCAGGTCGGCGAACGCGGAGCCATCGAAGTAGGGACCGAAACGGCGATCCCATGCGGACCAGTCGAGCTTGCGGCCATCCCAACCGGGGGCGCAGCCATCATGGACCGAACCGTTATGCGAATACGGCACCCGGTTGAGAAACGTGCGATGCCGGTGCGCCAGACGATAGTAATCGCGTTCGTTGCCCGGCAGCCCGTAGCAGTTCATCTCCGGCAGAAAGCTCAGATAGTCCGGCAAGGTGAAATCCCACACGCGCAGCGATACATCGAGAGCGAGCGTCTGCTCGCCGGCTTCGAGCGTGAGTCGGCCCTTGTAGTCGCCGGCCTTGACCTTGTGCGGCACGTAAATCTCGGCGTGAAGGCTGGCGCTCTTTTGCCCTTCGATATTCTCGCCGTTTGCAGGTACGCTTAGAGTGCCGGACAGAGGAACGATGGGATCAGGCAATGGCCCCTTTTTCGAGTTGACATGGTGATAATTCCCCCAGGCAACCTGGATCTTATCGCCGCCCTCACCCTGGAACGTCAGTTTGGGGCGAACGCCCTTGATATTGCCGCGCAGCAGCACCTGAAAAGCGATGAATTCATTGCGAGCCGCGTGCAGGCGGATGCGTTTATCTTTGGCGCTCCACAGATGATTAGCGGCAAGGTAGCCGTCCGGCTGTTGCGGGATCATTTTGCTCGCAACCGGATGCACTTTGTCCAGTTCATCGAGAATCGCAATCTCCGTTTCGCCCAGACGCGGCATTGGCGCTTGTTCCAAAAATGGCTTTGGCGACACACCGGGCAACGGCGCGGCGGTCTTGTCGGACACGCGCACCTTGGCCGTGGCCGTAGGTCCGACGTTGCCGGCGCCATCGACGGCGCGGACGCTGATAGCCACCTCGATGCCGGGTTTCAGCCGAAGATCACGCAGGTGCATCAGCACGCGCTCGCCGTGTTTGCCGGCTATCGGGATGAGGTAGCGCGGTACTTCCTTGCCGTCCACGGTGACAAAGAACCCCACCGTCCCGGCCGTTCCTTCGTCCGCTGGCGTGGTCCAGGAAACCCACGCCTCGCCCGCCGGCAATTCCTTGACTTCCGACCGCAGATTCATCGGAGCCGCCGGCGGCTGTTTATCCTCCGCTCCCAGAAAGACGGTGAGATAAGGAGCCGTCTTCGCCCCGGATTCGCGGCTGTGAGCAAAGCGATTGGGGAAAAGGCGGAAGGTAAATTTATCACCGTCACGGGTCCACTCGGAGCCAGTGTCATCGAACAGCAAGAAACCGTGACTGATCCCGGCCACGCGCGCAGCGACGACAGCGGGATCCACCGCCACGCGCTGCCAACCGCGCGCGTCTGGTGGAAAAGCATCGGCCATCCGCCAGAGCGTTCCGCCCTCGCCAAGCATGACGCTGCACAAATCGCTGCCTACCACGGTCCACGGCACATCGGGATGACGCTGATGATTATGCGTCGAACTGCCTTTCTGCGGCGCGTAGCGCGGCGAGGTGCCTTCGACCCATTCGCTGCCGAAACTGCCGACGGTGATCCGTCGCAAAGGCGGAGTCTTTTCGCCCACATGGTGTAGATGCAGCGTCGCGCCCTGAATGACGCGACCGCGTAGCGCTTTCGGATCGATGTCAATGAGGCTCATTTCCTGGTGCGATTTCAGCTTGAGTTGCGATGCGCCGCCGAGGTTGCAATCGGCCTCCTTGCCGACGTTCGAGAACCAGGTATCGCGCGTCACCGGCACACGCACGGCGTCGCCGGTCGGCTTGCGAACTGTCGGCGGTGCCGAGGTTGGCGTGGTCTTTTTCCGCTTCTCCGGCGCGGGGGCCGGCCGGTCATCGAATACCGTGCGCTTGACCTCAGCTATCTTCTGAACGGACAGCCAGCCGCGCAGCAAATAGCCGCTGTTGCGCAGATTCTCCGCCGTCGGCGCAGAGTTGGCCATCGTGCCGTTTACGCCGGGCGTGGGGTGAACATCGTTCTTTCCCAACAGCGTACCGTTCCAGTCCTCCGGCCGGCGTTTGAGAATCTCTTTCTCGTAATCGATGAGCGGAATCGCTCGCTTCTTCGCCAGTTTTCGCAGCGCCTCGTTATAGTCTTTCGCCCTCTGCGGCTGTCCGTGATGCGGCGGAATCGTAGACACGATGGGGATGATGCCGCGTTCAAGCATGAGATCGACTGCCTTGGCCATATCGGTTTCGTAGGCGTTGACGGTTCGCTGAGCCGAAGCGTCATTGGTGCCGAGCATGAGGACGACCATTTGCGGTTTGTAGGTGTCGAGCAGCTTGGCGAGCGGCGGCATATGTTGCTTACCGCCGGCGAGCATCTCATTGATGCGGATGCCGCCGCAGGCTGTGTAGGAACGTCCGCCGTCGGGATGATCGAAGCGCGCCAGCCACCAACCATCGGTATCGTTGTCGGCACCCATGTGCATCCATTTAAGGATGGCCTTGTCTTCCGCCGTCTTGCCCGCGCCGGCGCGCGGCCACTGACTGTAGGGATTCGCATAGGTGATCGAGTCGCCGATGTGCAGCACCACGCCAGGCCGACCGTGAAATTTGTCGGCCGTCTTTTTCATCGCTGCCACATAGTCCCACGGCTGAGGCAATGGTTTTTCTTCGCTGCGGGCCTTTGTGGAGGGAAGGAAACTGGCAAAGAATAGCAGCACAAGAGTGGGTTTGTTTGTCATGATGTTCATCATTGGGTGTGACCGCCTGGAGGCACTAACTTTCTGGGCGAACGGCCGGCGTAAGCCGGCTGGTTTTTGGCCCGTACCAGCCGACTTACGCCGGCCGTTCGCCATTCGGTTACAGGCGTTTAGCGACGCTTCGTAGAGCGTCGCCAAATGGAGGGCACCTGTCAAGGACCAAGAGCCGATCCGCGTAGATGCGTTCTCGGTGGTGGACCTAATCCATTCGCATCTTGAGTTGCTCCAGTGCCGGCCCTTCCGGCGCGAAGAACATGCCACAGGAAGCGTGTACATCATAACCGACTCGCGGAATGATGCGGACCCGAGCATAGGGTAAGCGCGACTGATAGATCTTCGCATTCCGCTGGATGACTTCCTCAGACGACTCGATTCCGTGTCGGCGAGGATCATGCGGGTTGTAGCGAACGATGTTGACGTGGACCATCAACCGCCTGCTTTCCAGGGCATCGCAAATGGCATGAACGTCGGCTTCGCTGTCATTCTCTCCCGCGATGAACGCATAGTGGATTTTGCAGACCTTGTAAGTGCTTCGCTGCCACGAAACGAGCCGATCCAGTGCCTCCTTGACCGGAAGCGCTTTCGGCAGCCAACGACGGCGGAAACGCTCGCTCATGCTGTAGAGCGAATAGTAAATCTCAGGGTGATGGATGAGAAAGGTGTCTTCCAAAAGGCGGTCGCCCAGTTGTCTGGGAAAGATGGTCGAGAGCAAGTAGCGCGGCCGAAGTCGTAGGGCCACGGCTCGCTGGGCCAGTTCACCGAGCAGTTCGTCGGCATGCGCCAGCAAAACCGGATTGGCCAACGGCTCGCCGCGTGCCATGAAATTGAAATGAACCGCCCGCGTAGGCGGTGCCTCACGGCGATAGTAATCGAGTACCGTCTCGGCCTGTTCGATAAATTCCTCGTGAGTCACGTCGCGCAGGCGAGTTTGTCCGGTGGCCGTCAGGTGACACATGCGACAACCTTGATCGCAGCCTGTTTGCGAGGATAGATAGACCACGAAGTAATCCTGGTTCCGGCGAACGTAGCGGGCCTCGATGCGGCCCACATCGGCCGGCCTGTCCCAGTTGACCGAGGCATCCTGACTGCTTGGGTAGCCCGTGTAATCGGCTGGCAGAGTGTTCGCGGTGATAGACGGTTGCATGACGGTTCTCCTACGCAACATCTTTCAGGGTATTCTCGCATCCCGCCCAGCCATTGCAAGCGTGGTTGGCGCAAAGCGGATTCCCTGCCGACCTGGACCAGCCAGTCTATGGCTGACTACACTACAACACATGAACGGGAGTAAACAATCCATCGAAGAAACGCTCCATTACCACCTCCTTGAGGGGATGCTGCTCCGCCTTGCGCGGCTGCCGGATGCCGACCATTATATCCTCCGGGGTGGCATGCTCATGCGGCTCTGGTTCCGGCCTTATATCCGCCCGGCGGCCGATCTCGACCTTGTGTCCACTTTGCCGTTCAACGTGGAAGATACGGCTCGGCGGTTCCTCCCGCTGCTGGCGGATCGGGGCGTTGACGACGGCGTGATTTTCGACACCGAGAGGTTTCGCGTTGAAGGCATCTGGCTGAACACCGACTTTCCCGGCGTGCGACTGTTCGCCAGCGGGGAAGTCGATGGAGTTGAGGACGATGTCAGTGTGGATATAACCTTTGGCGAGCCGCTGGTGCCGGTGCCGAAACTCGGCGAGTATCCGATGCTTGGGCGCGGGCTGACCGCGCGCCTTTGGATGTGCCGGCCCGAGACGATTGTGGGGCGAAAGCTGCATGCCCTGCTGCACATGGGGAGACAGCATTGGCGTCCCAAGGATTTGAACGATATTCGCTTGCTCCTGGACCATGTGCCGATGAACCACGCTGATCTGCCGGAAGCGATTGCCGCTTCCTTCACCAGCCGGGGAAACACGACAGCCGACGCCCGCACTCTCTTCACCCGCGATTCGTGGTGGACCATGAAAATGTCGGCGGCACGCTGGCAGGACTTCGTCAAGGAATCCCGAGAACAACAGGTGCCGGGAAACCTTGCGCGGGTCGTCGCGGAGGTTGCCGAGCGATTACACCCCATTTTGGAGCGCTTGCCATGAGCGTCAACAAGGCACGAGCTTTTCTCGAAGACATCCTCGCTCATCCCGACGATGATACGCCACGCCTCATCTTCGCCGACTGGCTGGAGGAGGAGCAAGGCGATAGTGTTCGTGCCGAGTTCATCCGCGTGCAGATTGAGCGCACCCGCCTGCCGAAATGGGATGCACGCCAGGTTGGATTGCGATTGCGCGAGGATGCCTTGATCGAGCAGCATGGGCGAACGTGGAAAGGGGAATTGCCCCGTATCAAGGGAATTGCCTGGGAGGGGTTTCGTCGCGGCTTCATGGCGACAGCGAAGTTTACCAGCTTCGCGGCCCTCCGAGAGAATGCGAACGCCTGTTGGGCCGCGACACCGATTGAGGCGATTTCGATACGCTGGCCCCGCAAGAGCGAATCCATTGATAATATCGGACTGATCGCCGGACTACGTGAACTGTCCATCAGCGACCGCTTTGCTAATCGGCCCGAGATTGACCGGCTTGCCGAGGCATCCTTGCTGGCAACGCTCCGCATACTAAACATCTCTAATGGCAGCTTGGGAGTTGAAGGATTTCGCCAGCTGGTTACCTCCGCATACCTGTGGAACTTGAAGGCGCTGCGCGTGCCGTCGAATTCCATCGGCAATGGAGGTGTCAGCGCTCTGTTCGATGCCGATTCTCTGACTTCCCTGGAGGAGCTTGACCTATCCGAAGCAGGGAGCTACGGCCGCTACGGCGAAGATCCCCTCGTGCTTGAGGATGGTCTGACGGCGCTAGCCGGATGGCCGGGAATGACACGGATGCGTTCGCTGACGCTATCGGGCAACGCCGTGGGACGAGGCGGACTGCGTGCGCTGCTTCGTTCGCCGCGCGCGACCGGCTTGAAGGAACTGGTTCTCCGTGAAAATGGGTTCAATGGTTCGGGGATGCGGGAGTTCCGTGTCGCTCATCCCGACTTGCAACTGGACATTCTTAATCTGGGCGGGAACCTGCTTAGCGACGAAGGAGCGGCAGAATTGGCGAGCGCTCCGTGCCTGCGCGAATTGAAAGTATTGGAACTGGACCGATGCGAGATGGGGTTGGCCGGCGCTCGACGCTTGGCCAAGGCACCGTTTCTTGGCAGCTTGCGGCAACTGAATGTGAACGAGAACCTTTTCGGCCCAGAAGGGCTGCGTGCCCTTCTCAAAAAGAAGCCGCAAGAACTGCACACGCTTCTGCTGGCTAACAACGATCTCGGCGATGTGGGCGTGTTGCATCTGGCGGATTCTCCTGCTTCGGACACCCTGCTGGAAGTGAATCTTGCTGACAACGCTCTGGGAAATGCTACGGCGCAAGCGCTGGCGAAGTCGAAGCATTTGCGAAACCTGCTCATCCTGCGGCTCAATGACAATTTGATCGGCAATGCGGCCACGGTGGACTTAGTTGACTCCCCACTGGGCAAACGTCTGGCCGTCCTCGACGATGATTGAGTTCTCGAAGTGAGCCGACAGGTGGTGTCAGGAAAGCTTGCGCGAGTCGTCGCGGAGGTTGCCGAGCGATTACATCCCATTTTGGAGCGCTTGCCATGAGCGTCAACAAGGCACGAGCTTTTCTCGAAGACATCCTCGCTCATCCCGACGATGACACGCCACGGCTCATCTTCGCCGACTGGCTAGAGGAGGAGCAGGGTGATAGCGCCCGTGCCGAGTTCATCCGCGTGCAGATTGAGCGCACACGCTTGCCGAAATGGGATGCGCGCCAAGTTCGCCTGCGATTGCGCGAGAAGGCGTTGATCGCTCAGCATGGACAAAAATGGCGGGAGAACCTGCCGCGTATCAAGGGAGTCACCTGGGGGGAATTCCGCCGTGGTTTCGTGGGGAAGGCAACATTTTCCAGTTTCGCGGTATTCCAGGCCAACGCCAGCGCTTGCTGGGCGGCAGCGCCTCTCGAAGCGATGTCGATACGCGGTCCTCGCCGCCGCGAAGCCATTGCCAGCATCGCACCGCTGGCGGGATTGCGGGAACTATCCATCGAAAATAGCCGTATGGATGGCCGCGAAGTTGGACAGTTCGCCGATGCGCCGTTGCTGTCAACGCTCCGCACGTTGAATATCTCGAATTGCCATCTGGGAACGGAGGGATTTCGCCGGCTGGTTGCCTCTGCGCATCTGCGAAATTTGACCGCATTGCGCACGCCGTTGAACTTCATCGGTAATGGAGGCGTCAGCGCCCTGTTCGACGCCGTGGCCCTGGATTCTCTGGAGGAGCTTGACCTGTCCGAAGTGGGAGGGTACGGCCGTTACGGTGAGGATCCCATCATGGAAGAGGTCGGCCTGACGGCGCTAGCAGGATGGCCGGGAATGACTCGGCTGCGCTCCTTGAAGCTGTCGGGCAACGATGTGGGACAAGGGGGGGTGCGTGCATTGCTTCGTTCATCGCGTGCGACCGGCTTGAAGGAACTGGTTCTCCGTGAAAACGGCTTCTTTGGTTCGGCGATACAGGAGTTCAGTGCGGCTCATCCCGAACTACAGTTGGATGTTCTTGATCTCGGCATGAACCTGCTCGGCAACCTCGGAATGGCGGAACTGGCGAGCGCTCCTTGCCTCCGCGAACTGAAAGTATTGGAACTGAATCGATGTGAAATCGAGTTAGCAGGCGCTCGCCGCCTGGCCAACGCACCGTTTCTCGGCAGCTTGCGGCGGCTAAATGTGAACGAGAACCTTTTCGGCCCGGAAGGGCTGCATGCCCTTCTCAAAAAGAAACCGCAAGAACTACACACACTCCTGATGGGCGACAACAATCTGGGTGATGAGGGAATATCCTATCTGGCGAAATCTCCTGCTTCGGACACACTGATGGAAGTGAACCTCGCCTGGAACGAACTGGAAGATGAGGCGGCCGAGACCCTGGCGAAGTCGAAGCACTTGCGAAATTTGCTGATCCTACCGCTACACAATAATCCGATCAGCACGGCGGCTCTGGTTGCCCTGGCTGAATCTCCGCTCGGCAAGCGCCTGGCTGTCCCGGTGGTATCTCCGCTGGGCAAGCATTCGGCTGTACCGAACGCGGACGATGAGGACATCCCATTCTGACCCTGACCCGCCTCGCTTCAAAACAAGCATCTGCATGGTTGGTTCCCTGGATAATTGGATGATTCCAGACGTGAAGAGATAGAAGCCACCGGGGTATTTTGGGTATCTCGTCAGGGAAATTGCTGAGCGATTACACCCCATTTTGGAGCGCTTGCCATGAGCGTTAACAAGGCACGAGTTTTTCTCGAAGACATTCTCGCTCATCCCGACGATGACACGCCACGGCTCATCTTCGCCGACTGGCTGGAGGAGGAGCAAGGCGATAGCGCCCGTGCCGAGTTCATCCGCGTGCAGATTGAGCGCACTCGCCTGCCGAAATGGGATGCGCGCCAGGTCGGATTGCGATTGCGCGAGAAGGCGTTGATCGCTCAGCATGGGCAAAAATGGAAGGGAGAATTGCCCACCATTGACGGGATTAACTGGGAGGAATTTCGTCGCGGTTTCATGGCGACGGCGGCGTTTTCCGATTTCGTGGTCCTTCGAGAGCATGCCAACGCCTGCTGGGCAGCGACACCCCTCGAAGCGATGTCGATACGCGGTCCCCGTCGGAACGAAGACATTGCGAGCATCGCGCCGCTGGCCGGATTGCGGGAATTGGTCATCGAGAATACCCGCATTGACCGCCATGAAGTTGGACAACTCGCCGATGCGTCGTTGCTGTCAACGCTCCGCACGCTGCGAATCAGTAATTGCCACCTGGGTGCGGAGGGGTTTCGCCGGCTGGTTGCTTCCCCGCATCTGCGAAACTTGACCGCATTGCACACGCCGTTGAACTCTATCGGCAATGGTGGCATCAGCGCCCTGTTCGATGCCGTGGCCCTGAATTCTCTGGAGGAACTTGACCTGTCCGAAACAGGGAGTTACGGCCGTACGCGCAGTTACGGTCGCTACGATCGCTACCGCGAGGATCCCGTCATCGAGGCGACGGACTTGGCGACACTGGCGACATGGCCGGGAATGGCGCGGCTGCGCGTACTGACCTTATCAGGGCACAACGTGAGACGCCGCGGGCTGCGTGCGCTGCTGACTTCACCGCATGTTGGCGGCTTGAAGGAATTGACGCTCCGCGCCAACGGACTCGATGCCCAGGCGATGAAAGAATTCGGCTCCGCACGGCCGGAACTGCAATTGGACGTGCTGGATCTCGGCGACAACCTGATTGGAGACATCGGCGCGTCGGACCTGGCCCCTGCTTCGTGCCTCAATGAATTGAAGGTGTTGGAGTTGGACCGGTGCGAGATACGCTTGTCCGGCGCTCGCTGGTTGATTTATGCACCGTTTCTCGGCAGTTTACGGCGACTGAATGTGAACAATAATAGTTTCGGTCCCGAGGGGATGTACAGGCTGCTCGAAATGAAGCCGTCATTCCTTCACACGCTGCTAATGGTCGATAACGATCTCGGCGATGAGGGGGCCGCGCATCTGGCGGAGTCTCCCGCTTCGGCTGGCTTGCTGGAGGTGAACCTCGCTCATAATGGACTGCGGGATCAAGCGGCCCAGGCTCTGAGAAAGTCGAAACACCTCAAGAATCTACTTGCTTTGTGGTTGCATGACAACAAAATCAGCAAGCCGGCCATCACGGCGCTGGCCGATTCTCCCCTGGGCAAGCGGCTGGCTGTTCTGGATGTGCGCGATAGAGGGTGAACCGATGATTCGAGAAGCGGACAGCGAATTCGATGGGCGAGTCGGTTTTTGCGTTGGCACCGGGCGCTGCGGCACCACCTTCCTGGCCGAACTTGCCGGCCGTGAACCGGAGGTCGCTGCTTCGCACGAACGGCTCCGCCTGGGAGCGACCTTCCACATGTTCTGCAAGTGGCACGGCATCGCCATCGATTCGGAAGGGTTCCTTCTCGACCGGGAAGAGGCCATCCGCCGCGATTTGGCGGAGCATCGTTTCTCCTTCGAGTGTAGTGCCCTCCTATCGCATTCGCTGGAAGAACTCTTCACGCGATTTCGCGCCCGCTTCTTGCTGCTGGTCCGGCGGCCGGAGGATACCGTCGCCTCGTTCGCGGTGCGCGGCTGGTTCGTGAAACCCTGTGCCCGCAAGGACTCCAGCCTGCCGCCGAGTTACCGCGAAGGAGAAGAACCACGTCATTTTCTGGGCAGGAATATCCCACACGGCATCGAGTTTGAACGCTGGACACAGCTGACACAGATTGGCCGACTGTCCTGGTTCTGGCAGGCCCGCAACCGTGCCATCCTCAAGCAATTCAGCCGTTTGCCTACGTCGCACTGCCGCATCGAACGGCTGGAATATCTCGATTTTCAGCGTTATCAGGAAGTTGCCGACTTCATGGGCTGGCGCTCGCGGATCGACGCCGGTACGTTCGCCGAACTCATACAGGCCCGCCTCAACGCCGGACCCAACCTTCCCCGGAAGCTCACCGACTGGAACGCGCTCGAAGTTGCGGAGTTCGAGGAACAAGTCGCTCCCGTGGCCGAGGCGCTGGGCTATGAGTATCGCGGGAGGATTCTCGCGGAACAACTCGCCTCGTCGTCAGGAGTGAGCGAGGCGAAACCTCACCTATCGTTGCCAGCCGTGCTGAAGCAGCTTTTCGGCGATCAATGACGAAAGTGACGAATGCCGGTGAACACCATCGCTAGACCATGCTCGTCGCACGCCTGGATCGAGTCGGCATCGCGCATCGAACCGCCGGGCTGGATGACGGCCGTGACGCCGGCGCGAGCGGCCTCATCGACATTGTCGCGGAAGGGAAAGAACGCATCGGAGGCCAAAACCGCGCCCTTGCTGCGCTCGCCGGCCTTGCGCACGGCCATATGTACCGAGTCCACTCGGCTCATCTGTCCGGCACCGACGCCGGCGACCATCCCACCCTTGCCCAACACAATCGCGTTACTCTTGACGTGCTTGCACACCAGCCAGGTGAAACGCAAATCGTGCATTTCCTCTTCAGTAGGTGCGCGCTTCGTCACGACCCTTAGTTGACCGAAATCGTCGCTGCCCCGGTCACGCGCCTGCACGAGCAATCCGCCATCAACCCGGCGATAATCGAAACCCGCCGCACGTTGGCGAACGTCAAGCGGCCCCGTGCGCAAAAGTCGCACGCTCTTTTTCCAGCTTGGCCGCGTCGTCAATACCTGAAACGCGGCGTCCGTGTAACCCGGTGCGATGATGCACTCGACGAAGCGATTCGGCTCGCTAATCTGCATGGCCGTCGCCTCATCGACCTCCTGATTGAAACCGAGAACGCCGCCGTATGCACTCAGCGGATCGCCTTCGTAAGCCTTGCGAAACGCCTCAACCAGCGTGCCGGCGACGGCGGCCCCACACGGATTATTGTGCTTGATGACTACCGCAGCCGGCTCGCCAAACTCGCGGACAAGATTGAAGGCACTATCGAGATCGAAAATGTTGTTGAAGGACAGTTCCTTGCCGTGTAGCACTTCCGCGCTGGCGATGCAGGCGGGAAGGGTGCCCGATTCGACGTAGAACGCGGCCGATTGATGCGGGTTCTCGCCGTAACGCAACGTCTGCCGGCGCTCCAGTCGCACTTCCAGGGACGCGGGAAATGTTTCCCCCTCCTTACCCTCTCCCCCCTGGGCGGGAGAGGGGAGGGTGAGGGGGGTACGGCCGGCGAAATACGCGCCGATGGCGCGATCGTAAGCAGCCGTGCGCGCGAAGGCTGCGCCGGCGAGATGCTCACGGGTTGCCAGAGACAAGCCGCCGTTGTTTTGCTTCAGTTCCTCCATGACGGCGGCATACTGATTCGGACTGGTGACAATGGCCACATCGTGATAGTTCTTCGCCGCCGAACGCACCATCGACGGCCCGCCAATGTCGATATTCTCAACGATTTCCTCATGCGTCGCGCCGGGCCGGGCGACCGTCGCCTCGAACGGATAGAGATTGCAGACAACGAGGTCAATCGGCTCAATGCCATGTGTGCGCATGGTGGCGACGTGTTCAGGGTTGTCGCGGATGCCGAGAATGCCGCCGTGAATGCGCGGATGCAGCGTCTTGACTCGGCCATCGAGCATTTCGGGAACGCCGGTCACTTCGGAAATGTCGCGCACCGTCAGCCCCGCGTCGGCCAATGTCTTGCGCGTGCCTCCGGTGGAAATTAGTTCGACGTTGAAAGCGGCGAGACTGCGGGCGAGATCGACGAGGCCGGTCTTGTCGCTTACGCTGAGCAAGGCGCGGCGGATGATACGGAGGGTCATACGGTGGTTCTCCCGAGGACTCGTGCGGCCTCGTAATGGCGGCGATTCAGTGGCAGGGAATTCCTATTCTTGCCGTGAAGGTTCGTCCAGAGTATTACGGCGGCAAGTCTATCGGGTGCCCCTCTTGATTTTGGCGTTTCCAGGCGAACGGCCGGCGTAAGCCGGCTGGTATAGCCTACACCAGCCGGCTTACGCCGGCCGTTCGCCAAAATCGTGAGAGGCATCCAGTCAATCTCGTTGAAAAGTGATTGCGGTTGCGGGAAATGACCGATGATCGTAAGGTATCTTGTGGGTAGGTAAGTGCGTTATTCTTTTTCAGGGCAACGGACAAGAGGCGATTCTTCCTCATGCGGCATAAGCGGGCGCGTTTGATTGCCTGGATCACCTTGACGGCGTTTCTCGCCGCCGATGGTATGGCGATCGCGCATCCTTGCCTGGCCCACACCCATTGTTGCGTCGAGGAAACTTCTTGCTCCCACGGCGAAGCCGCGTCTTGCGACTGCGAACATGATGGTGACCAACATCAGGATGAGGCTGCATTCGGCGTCGATCCTCAGACGGCCAGCAGCCATTTGCCTTGCCCGTGTGGGAACCACGAATCTCCCCATCCTTCCTGCCCCTGTCCAGGCGGCTGCGCCTTCTGCAATATCGCCAAGGTGCCGTTGAACGCTCCGTCGGTTCCCACTCCTGAGGCAATCGCCTGTGTGGGTGCGTACCTTTGTGATGGTCCTCTCGTTTATCTCCCGCCTTTCCACGGTAAATTGATCCGTCCGCCACGCATCTAGCCGCATCTTCTTTGCGCTTGTTCCGAAAACGCTATCAGAACGAACCACGAGCGCCAAAACGCCGGTGACGGGGATTTCATACCTCCTCACTTGCGCTGCGGGCTGATGGGAACATGCGTTCTTGTCGTTGAACATATTTTCATTCCGCGGTCCAGCGACCTATCGAAATGCCCCAAACGGAGGGTGGCGATGAGCGCGAGTTTGCACACGACGAATGTTCTGGAACGAAACGAATCGGAGCGACAACCGCTCCCTGTCAGCGCCGCGAACAATGCCGGCGCACGGCGAGCCAGTTTCGGCGCGTGGGTGGTTGATGCCATCCCAACGGCGCTCGTCCTAGCTGCACTGGGCGGGTTGGCCTACTGGGGCCATCACACCGGATGGACTTTGCCCAAGTTCTCGGCCTTGATCGCCAATCGGAACATTGACAAAGACGACTGGTGCGGGGCGCATGCCGTCCCGGAGTCGGAATGCGTCGAATGCAATCCGGACCTGATGCCCAAGTCCAAGGATTACGGCTGGTGCGACAAGCACGGTGTCCCGAATTGTCCTCTCGAACATCCCGATGTCGCTCAGTTGAAGCATACGCCGCAAGTGGCCGTCGCCGATCTGGAGCGAGCCGCCCGCGCTTTGGCCCTGATGCCACGACCGAAGAACAACAGGGGGTGCAAGCTCCACTTGCGCCGCATTCAGTTCGCCTCGGAGGAAGCGTTCGCTCGCGCCGGTATCAAGACCGATTCGGTATGGCGCAGCCCGGCACCGATGGTCGAGTGCGTCAGCGCCAACGGAGAAGTAACCTACGATCCGACGCGCGTGGCGCGGCTGTCCAGCCGCGTTCCCGGCACGGTCTGGCGCGTGGACAAGAAGGTCGGTGACGCGGTGAAACAAGGTGAAGTCGTTGCCCTGGTGGAGACGCTGGAGGTCGGTCGAGCCAAGGCGGAGTTTTTGCAAGCGGTGGCGCAATTTCGCTTGAAAACCCGGACTTACCAGAGTCTGCGCGACGTGTCCGGCGCGGTGGCCGGCCAGCGGATTCGCGAGGCGGAGACGGCTCTCGATGAAGCGCATATTCACCTGCTAAGCGCTCAGCAAGCGCTCGTGAATCTCGGCCTGCCGGTGGACGCCGATGACTTGAAAAATCTGCCGGCGTCGCAACTGGCCACACAGGTTCAATTCCTGGGCTTGCCCACTTCTCTACGGCAAACGCTGAACCCCAAGACGACGACCGCCAACCTATTGCCGATCAAGGCTCCTCTCGATGGGGTGGTGGTTGATCGCAATGTCGTCGCCGAAGAGGTGGTGGACACCACGAAGGTTTTGCTTGTCGTGGCCGATGTTCGGCAAATGTGGCTGACGCTCAACGTCCGCCAAGAGGATGCGGGACTGCTGAATCTTGGCCAACCTGTTCGCTTCCGCACGAACGGCAGTCCGATGGAAGTAACGGGAACCGTTAGCTGGATCAGCACGGCCGTGGATGAGAAGACACGTACGGTGAGGGTGCGGGCTGACCTGGCCAACCCGCAAGGACGATTGCGCGCCAACAGCTTCGGCAATGGTCGCGTTGTGCTGCGGGAAGAAAAGGATGCCATTATCGTGCCCAACGAAGCCGTCCACTGGGAGGGCGATTGCTTCGTCGTCTTCGTGCAAGACAAGAATTTTCCAGACGCCAACGGCCTCAAAGTCTTCCACACGCGCACCATTCGACCGGGTGCCAGGGACGATAAATATACCGAAATCATCGCCGGAGTGCTGCCGGGGGAAATTATCGCCACGGAAGGTAGTGGAATTATGAGGTCGGAATTGTTGAAAAATAACATGGGCGAAGGCTGAGGCTGCGGCCATTAGCAGCCCGGTCGGGCTGTTCAAGAGATTCGCCGTTTGCAGGTGAGCGTACGCGCGGCTAAGCCGCAAGCGACGAACAGTAGGTGGTTCATAAGGCGAGCTTCAGGAGATTTCGGCCGTGCTGAACTGGATCATCGACGTTTCACTGCGGCATCGTTTCCTGGTTCTCCTGGGAGCGGCCGCCTTTGCCGCCCTTGGTGTCGTGTCCCTGCGTTATCTCGACATCGACGCCTTCCCCGACACGACGCCCGTGCAGGTACAGATCAACACCGTCGCGCCGGCGCTGGCACCGGAGGAAGTCGAGCAACGCATCACCTTCCCCATTGAGCAAGTGCTTGGCAACATGCCCCACATCGAGCAACTACGCTCTGTTTCCAAATTCGGCTTATCGCAAGTGGTGGTGACGTTCGAGGACGGCACCGATATTTATTTTGCCCGTCAAATCGTCAACGAACGTCTCACTTCCATCGAGTTGCCGGCGGGAATCGAACGCCCGAAAATGGGTCCGGTGGCCACCGGACTCGGTGAAGTGTTCCATTATGTCGTGACCGGCCAGGGCAACGATTTGACGGAATTACGTACCATCCACGATTGGGTCATCAAGCCGAAAATGCGGACGGTCAAGGGAACCGCTGAGGTCAACAGCTGGGGCGGCTACGAGAAACAATATCAGGTACGCATCGACCCCGATCGCCTCTTGAAGCACGGCCTTACTTTCGATGAAGTCATCGCGGCCGTGCGAAAGAACAATCGCAATGTCGGCGGCGGCAACATCCGCCAAAACAGTCAAATGCTCCTCGTCCACGGTCTGGGGCGCACGGTGGATGTGAAGCAGATTCAAGAGATTGTGGTGACGGCCAAGGACGGCGTGCCCATCAAGGTGGGCGATGTGGCCGACGTGCAGATTGGCCATGAGATTCGCCGCGGGGCGGTCACGGCGGATGGCAAAGGCGAAGTCGTTTTGGGGCTGGGCTTCATGCTCATGGGCGAGAATAGCCATCAAGTCACCTGGGCGATGAAAAACAAGTTGGAAGCGATCAAGGACACGCTGCCCAAGGACATCCACGGCCGGCCGATGGTGAAAGTCGAAACCGTTTACGACCGCACGGAACTGGTGAATCATGTCATCGAGACCGTCCGCAAAAACCTGTTCGAGGGCGGGTTGTTAGTCGTCGCCGTCTTATTCCTCTTCCTGGGCAATCTGCGTGCGGCGAGCATCGTGGCCGTGGCCATTCCGTTGTCGATGTTGTTCGCTTTCTCCGGCATGCTGCGTTTCAGCATCGCGGCCAGCCTCCTTAGCCTGGGGGCCATTGATTTCGGCATGGTGGTCGATAGCTCCGTCGTCATGGTCGAGAATTGCGTTCGCCATCTCGCCCACCCCCCCTCACCCTTACCCTCTCCCCCCTCTGGGGGGAGAGGGCAGGGTGAGGGGGGTGACGCACGGCGGCGCAACCATCTGGCGGTCATTCGTGATGCCGCCGTCGAGGTACGCCGGCCCACGCTGTTCGGCGAACTTATCATCATGATCGTTTACCTACCGATCCTGACCCTGGAGGGAATCGAAGGGAAGTTGTTCCGTCCAATGGCGTTGACGGTCCTCTTCGCGCTGGCGGGTTCGATGGTTCTCTCGCTGACGCTCATGCCGGTGCTGGCCAGTCTCCTGTTGCCCAAACGCATCGCCGAGCGCGAGCCGCTGCTGATGCGTCTGGCGCATCGCATCCACAATCCGATCTTGCGGCTGTGCATGAATCACAAGATTGTCGTCGTCGGCTTCGCCTCGTGCGTACTCGTGTTTGCCTTCGGCATCATTGCCCCTAATCTCGGCTCCGAGTTCGTGCCGCGTCTCTCGGAAGGGGCCATTTGCATGAACATCGTGCGATTGGCGGGCACCGACCTGGATGAATCCATCCGCAACAATACGCAATTGGAGAAGGCCATTCTCGCCGAGTTTCCCGACGAGGTCGCGCACGTCTGGAGCCGGATCGGCACTGCCGAGATTGCCACCGATCCGATGGGGGTGGAATTGACAGATGTATTCATTACCCTCAAGACGCGCGACCAGTGGACGAAGGCACGCACTCAGGCGGAGTTGACCGAACGAATGGAAAAGCTCGTCCGCGAACTACCGGGGCAGAAGATTTCCTTCTCGCAGCCCATTGAGCTACGCATCAACGAGATGATTTCCGGCGTGCGCTCCGACGTGGCCGTTAAACTTTTTGGCGATGATCTCAACGTCCTGAAAACCAAGGCCGAGAAGATTGAGCGGGTATTGCGGACCATCGCCGGCAATGCCGACGTGAACACGGAGCAAGTGACCGGCCAGCCGGTGTTGCAAATCCACATCAAGCAAGATGAGATTGCTCGCTATGGCGTGCCTGCTTCCGCCGTGCTGGATTTGGTGGAGTCAATCGGTAGCAAGCCACTGGGCGAAGTGGTGGAAGGCCAGCTGCGTTTCCCACTGGTCGTGCGGTTGCCGGAGGGATTGCGTAAGAGTCCGGCCGCCATTGGCTCGATGCTGCTGGCAACGCCTTCCGGCGAACGCATTCCTTTATCGCGCCTAGCAACGGTGGAAGTCATCGAGGGGCCGTCCACGATTACGCGCGAATGGGGTCAGCGGCGCATCACCGTGACGAGCAACATCCGCGGCCGCGATATGGGCAGCTTCGTGGCCGAGGCGCAGCGGAAAATCAAGGAAGAAGTGCAACTGCCGCCGGGACGCTACCATATCGAATGGGGCGGCCAGTTCGAGCATTACGAGAACGCCCGTAATCGGCTGCTGATCGTGGTGCCCTTGGCCGTCGTCCTCATTTTCGTGCTGCTTTACCTGACTTATCACAATCTGGTGGATGCCGTGCGTGTCTTCACCGGCGTGCCGCTTGGTTGGGTCGGCGGCATCATCGCGCTATGGCTACGCGATATGCCGTTCTCCATCTCCGCCGCGATCGGCTTCATCGCCATGTCGGGCGTGGCGGTACTCGATGATATGATCCTCGTCTCGTACATTCGCCATTTGCGCGAGAAGGGCCTGCCGCGCGATGAGGCTGTGCGGCAAGCCGCCGTGACGCGCCTGCGGCCGGTGTTGATGACGACACTGGTGGCCAGCCTGGGATTTCTGCCGATGGCTTTCAGTACGGGGATGGGCGCGGAGGTGCAGCGACCGCTGGCTACCGTCGTCATCGGCGGCGTTCTCAGTGCGATGGTCATGTCGTTGCTGGTGATTCGCGTGCTGTACGTTTTCTTCGATTCGGCAGCGAGGACGGGACAATGGGTGCTGACTCGCTGGCTCGGCCTCCGCGCCGGGCAGCTGGTCTGGCTCTTTGGTGAACACGGAGGAGAAGAGGCAACAGAAGGCGAGGCGGATTCACGGAACGGGACCGTGGGAGCCTCGGCGAGAATTCCAGAACAAGCACATGCTTGAGGAGGAAACATGAAGTGTAAATCGTGGCGCAGCGCTATTCTGTTCTCACTCGTTGTCGCTAGCGCGACCGTTCTCGGCGGCTGCGGCCAGACGGAGAACAAGAACAGCCAATCGAAGGATATGGGGACCACGCCAAAGGAGAAACCCGGTCAGGTTGCCGCGAACGACGGCAACAAGAAGGTTCACGATCACAGTGGTTGGTGGTGCGACGAACACGGCGTCCCCGAAGCAGAATGCAGCATGTGCAGCGCCAAGGTTGCCGCCGCGTTCAAGAAGAAGGGCGACTGGTGCGAGAAGCACGACCGCGCCAAGTCGCAATGCTTCATCTGCGATCCCAGTTTGGAGGCCAAATACGCCGCCCGCTACGAGGCCAAGTACGGCAAGAAGCCGCCCATCCCGGAACACAATCACGCCCCGAAGGAGGACAAATAACTTCGGGTTCGGCGCTTGCGGCTTAGCGCTTTCCGCACGCTAAGCCGCAAGCGGCCCGGAAAGAAGCAGCATCTCGCCTCATGCGGGGAACACGGACATGACCTGCACGGTGGACGGTACAGTCGTTAGAACCGCCTGCTGAATATCCGGCAGAAGGGCGAGAGTCAGTTCAAAATAACCGAGTGTAGTCGGATGAATGTAATCGTACAGCATGCTGTTAGAAATGGTGCCGTCCGCTTGCAGAAAGAGCGCGGAGGTATCCACGAACGTGGCGTGGGCGTCGCCGGCCAGCATCTGACTGACGAGCGTATCCGTTTGCGCCCCCGCGATGCGATAGGGATCGTCGGCGTTGGCGCCGCCGGGCAGAACGCCGAGAACCAGAACTTGTGCCTGGGGCAGATACTGATGGATCACGGTCACATCGGCGAGAATACCGGCAGCGGTCGCCTGCGGCGTATCGCCTGACAAGAGATTATTGGCGCCGATGTCGAGAACGACGACCGCCGGACCGATGCCGTTTAATTGCCCCCGAGAGAACTGATAAAGCAGGGTTTGCGTGGTCTGCCCCGTGATGGCATAATCGGCTGCTCCGACGGGAGCCAGAAACGCCTCCCAGACCGCAGCGCCCGGACCATAAGCGAAATCGCCGTTAATGGAGTCGCCCAGGAAGATCACGCTGGGATTTCCCTTGGGTTGCGCTGTCATCAATACATTCAACAGCCCGACCGTTGGGGGAATATCCGCCAATGCGGGCACCGTCGTCGTGGCGGACAGCAGACAGCGATCTTCCAGTGCTTCCAGACTCGGCGGGGCGGCGAATCCGCTACAGGTACGTGAGGAAGGAATCCAGCCGCGTCTTCGGAATCGTTCGACGATACCCGCGAGTAAAAAGGAAATCATGGGAAAAACCAACTCATCAGGAAGGTGCTTGGGTGCAAGGTCGGCCTCCCATCGTGGCCGATCCTCACAGGAGCAAGCCTAGCTCCCTGATTGAGTCTGTCAAAAAAAGCATCGAGGCCGTCAGCCGCGCAGTAACTCCTCAATCGGCGCGGCCGTGATAATCGGCATGGGTTGATTATCCGGTCCGGGCATCGTTAACCGGCCATTGATGCCGAGGAGGCGATAAATCGTGGCCGCCACGTCAGCCGGCGTCACCGGACGGTCACGCGGTTCCGCGCCGAGACGGTCGGACGAACCGACGACCTGGCCGCCGCGCACACCGCCGCCGGCGAACAGCATCGACCACACGCCCGGCCAATGATCGCGGCCGCCGCGCGGATTCAGCTGCGGCGTGCGGCCAAACTCACCCATCGCCACCACCAGCGTACTCTCCAGCAGGCCGCGCTCGGCGAGGTCATCCAACAGGGCCGTGTAAGCGCGATCGAACATCGGACATAGTGTGTCGCGATAATCGTCGAGCGTCGTCGCCAGCGCGCCGCCGTCGGCGTGACAGTCCCAGGTGATTTCGTTGAATACCGTGTCGAACATATTGACCGTCGCCAGGCGAACGCCGTGTTCGATCAACCGTCGGGCCAGCAAACACGATTGGCCGAAAGTGTTCCGTCCATAGCGCGAACGCAGTTCGTCCTTTTCGCTGATGAGGTCGAACGCTTTCTTGGCACGGGTGGCGAAGAGTTGGCTGAAGGCCGGAGGATGGGCGGAGTCAGCGTCGAAGGCACGATGGGCACCGTCCACGGCGTCGAGCATCGCTTTACCGTGCGCCAGTTGCGCCGGATCGGCATGCAGGACAAACGGTTCGTGGGCCGCGCCGAAACCGCCGGCCCCCTGGCCGTGTTCGACGCTGACGCCGGTGTTGCCCAGCGGTGCCGGCAGCACGACATAAGGCGGCATACCCTCGACACGCGGGCCGCGCACATGCGACAACACCGAACCATAGTGTGGATACTCTCGACCGCCGCGAAAGAGATGGCCGGTCTGCATCATCTGCTGACCGGTTTCGTGGATGGGTGCTTCTTCGTGATGGACCGAGCGAACGATGGCGTAATGCCGCGTGCGCTGGGCCATCAGCGGAAAATGCTCACTGATCTGAATGCCGGCCACGTCCGTCTGGATGGGGCGAAACGGGCCGCGAATGGTATCGGGCGCATTCGGTTTCAGATCCCAGGTATCGAGCTGACTGGGACCGCCGACGAGGAAGAGAAGGACACAATTAATATCCTTCTTGGCCGCATTCGCATGCAGATCGGTCAGCGACAAGGCGACGCTGCCGGCTCCAACCGCGCCGACACGCAGGAAGTCCCGCCGTGTCAGGCCATCGCAGGTCTTCGGTCCCTTCTCTCCTTCAAACTGCAACATGATTGCACCTCTGCCTTGCGTCAAGGAGTTGTTCGTCCGCGAATCCTCTGACATGGTAACCAGCGCGGGGCATTGTGCAAATGGAAAGCTTCGCGATCGCCCGCTGAGGAAGCCGTCCTCCGCCGGTTCACTACTTTTTCAATTTTTTCTTCGTCGGCAGGCTGCCGTTGGGAACGAGTTTCTTCCAGGCGGCATACGCCTTGGCGCGTTCGGCGTCGGAGCCGGCGGGATCGTAGGGGATCATCACTTCCTCCGGCACCAAGCGTGACAGGTGCCACCAGGCCAACTCGCGGATGGCCAGGTTGTCGTGCCGCAGATAAGCGATGAGCGTCTCATAAGTGTCCGGCTCCGCGATCGGAAAGGCGCTGTGCAACAACTGCAACACCGTGGATGCCTGTGGTCGAGAATAATGCAAGTGATCGAGGAGGAATTGATACAGTCGTTGATCGTGTCCCGTCGCGTTGCCGATCCAGTGCCGCAGAGCGATAACGGCGGACTTCCGCGCCTCGGCCTGCTTGGGATCCGCCAGCGCTTGCATGACGCGATCGATGTCGTTGATGGCCGCGAGGCTGAGGACGGCGAACTCGTCCATCGCTTTCGCCCGATCTTTATCGCGCTCGGTTTCCGCAGCAGCCAGCAAATCGTAAAGCACCGTGCGCGGCTCTTTGTCCTTTGCCTGCGTCCGATACGTCTCGATCACTTCGATGACCACCTTCGCTTCCGGCGGTGTCTTGGCGGCGGGATCGGCCCACTTGGGCAAGCGCGGTGGATTGCGCGATCCCTCGTCCGCGCCGCGGATATTGTCCCAGTGGAAATAGGCCGAACCAGGCGGCGCCGACAGTACATGCTGCGTGCCGCCGGTCTTCAGATCCACCTGTCCCTTGATGACGAAGAAAGTGAGCGTCCGCGCCGGCGCATCCTGCGGCTTGGGCGTGACGGTGAAGGACACGCCGCGCGGCCAGAAACCGTACAGGCCCAGGCACACCGCGTCCCCAGGTTGGGACAACCTCAACTGGAATGCGGCCCCGTCGATGCGCAGCCAAACCAGAGCCGATCCTTTTTCCTGGCGGTTGGTGACGGTCACGCGGCCGCGCTGGAGCGTGAAGTCCAGATCGAACGACCGGCTATCGTGCAGGATGACAGCGCTTTCCAATCCCGAAAACTCCGTCCATTTCGGCCAATTGCCGCCCAGCGTCAACTCGACGGCTTTCGGCTGCGTAATGATGTTGGCCCGCATACCTGGAAGAGCAAGCAACAAATCGCTAGTTAAAACATCTTCCTTGTCGCTGATGGTCTGCCACGGTTGGCCTGGTCGTTCGTTGACCAGCAAGCTACCGGCCGGTGACAGACACTTGCCCACCGGTACGCGCGGCTCCCAACTGATTCGCCGGCTGCCCAGATCCTCGGCTCGTACATTGGAGCCGGCCGCCAACAGCACGCCAATCAGCACAGGGACGGGGACGCTTCGCTTACTCATGGAGGCTCTCATCATGGAGATAGGAGAATGCCGTGGATGTCGGGGCGAGTCCCATACTCGCTCCCATGCAACGGCGACATTGTAACACGAAACCGCTCGACCCCAACCGCATTTTTCAGCCGTCAATGCCATCGCTCCGTATGATAAGGCTCGAAATGGCCACGATCCGCGATCTGTTTTTGTCTTTGGCGTATAGCGGACAGCGGATCGCGGATCGCGGCGAAAAGGAGCAACCATGAAGAAGAAACTTTCGATCGGCAGCTGGGCGTACATCTTCAACCAGGAGAAGCCGACTAACGACTTCCACGAAATTCTGCACAAATTGCAGCACCTCGGCTACGACGGCGTCGAATTGGGCAGCTTTGGCCTGCACCCCACGCCGCTGTCTCATCCGACGCGGGCGTCACGGCTGGCGCTGAAGAAGGAAGTCGCCGACCACGGATTGGAGTTTTCCGGCATCGCCGTGGACCTGTGGAGTTTCAAGAAGCCGGGACCGTCGATCCTTGATGAAAACCCCATTCCCTATGTGTCGGCGTTCCTTGGTTACACCGTCTTCGCCTCTGATCTGGGCATCAAGACCATCCGCGTCGATACCGTCGAGCCGCCGGATTTCTTCCAGACCACGAAGATGGAGCCTAAACTCGGCATGGAGCGGCTCATCAATGTCTGGGATAAATGCAGCAAAATCGCGGCCGACCACGGTATGAACATCACCTTCGAGTTTGAGCCGGGCTTCCTGTTTAACAAACCGTCGGAAGTGCTGCAAATCGTCGAGGGCGTGCGGAGCAAGGGCAATACGAATTTCGGCGTCCTCTACGACACCTGCCACGCCCACATGTGCGCCGCCGTTGGTGCCAATCAGACGGGCACGAAAGAAACTTTGCCCGGCGGCGCGATGGAGATGCTGCAAAAACTCAAGGGCAAGATAACCCACGTTCATTTGATCGACTCGGATGGCTCGCTCAATGAGCATCAGACGAGTACGCATAATCCATTCGGCACCGGGGCGCTCGATTTCGATAAGCTGTTGCCGGCACTCAACGAGGCTGGCGTGCCCAATGATTGGTGGTGCGTCGATCTGTGCTTCTGGCCCAAGGCGTGGGACGTGACCGCCGACAGCAAGCAATTTCTCGAAAAGATGCGCAAGAAATACGGCGCGTGATTTCGTTCCCCTATCGGAAGGGAAAACCGATGGCTGCCACGACGGTCAAACGTCCGAAGTTATCAAACTTCGCCGCTTTACTCCATCAACTCGGCGACGTTCCGCTGGAGCGTATCCGCATGGAAGCGCCGCCTGGCGCGGCCACCGAAAAAGATGTCCTCGCCTTGCGTGAGGGACCGGAGCGGCGTTTGTGCGAATTGGTTGATGGTGTGCTTGTGGAGAAAACAGTGGGCACCCCAGAAGCGTTGCTGGCGACTATCCTCGGCCGGCTGTTAGGGAACTTTGTCGAAGAGGAAAAACTCGGCCTTGTGTTAGGGGCTGATGGAACGCTGCGATTGTTTCCAGGTCAGGTGCGGATTCCGGACGTTTCCTTCATTTCTTGGGAACGCCTGCCAGACGATGAGTTGCCAAAAGAGGCTATTGCCAGCGTTGCTCCCAATCTCGCCGTCGAGGTGCTGAGTCCCGGCAATACCAAAGCCGAGATGGAGCGCAAACGGCGCGATTACTTTTTGGCCGGGGTGGAGTTGGTATGGGAGGTCGATCCCAAGACGCAGACCGCGAAGTCTTACACTTCACCGGAAGACGTGCAGCGCATCGGCAAGACGGGTAGCCTCGACGGCGGTGCGGTGCTGCCGGGCTTCCGCTTGCCGCTCAAGCAACTCTTCGCCCGCACGAAGCGCCAGCGTTGACTGAATTTCTTTTGAGAGGACCGCGCATGTTGATCGCCGTACTTCTCGGCAGTCTGTTGGCCGCCGATCCAACCGCCGAAAGCGGACTGGAAACGCGCCTCGCGCCCCTGGCCAAAGCCCACAAAGGCAAGGTTGCCATCGCCGTCAAAAACCTGGAGACCGGCGCGAGCTATTACCTGAACGCCGATGAGGTCATGTCGACGGCCAGCCTCATCAAAATCGCGGTTTTGATCGAGGTATATCTGCAAGCACAGGAAGACAAACTCAAGCTGACCGATCGCGTCACGCTGCGCGCCGCCGACAAGGTGCCCGGCAGCGGCATTCTCACCGAGCATTTCAGCGATGGAGCAAATATCTCCCTGCGCGACGCCGTGCGGCTGATGATCGCCTTTTCGGATAACACGGCGACGAACCTTGTCCTCGATCGCGTCGGTATCAAGTCCGTCAACAAGCGCATGGAGGCATGGGGCTTTCCCAATACCAAGATCAACGCCAAGGTGTATCGCGGTTCGACAACCTCCGTCGATCCGGCCCGTACACGCCGTTATGGACTTGGCTCGACCACGGCCCGCGAGATGGTGCGTTTGCTGGAGGAATTGCAGGTCGGCGAACGCTGCCGGCCGGCCCTCAAGCAAGCTATCCTCAATCATCTGGCCAAGAACGCCGACAAGGATAAGTTCAAGCGATTGCTGCCATCGGGTGTAGTGGTGATCCATAAAGACGGTTCGACGAGCGATACCCGCACCGACGCCGGACTCATCAGCACGCCCGGCGGCGTCGTCGCGTTGTGTGTGCTGACAACAGGCAACAAGGATCATCGCTGGCAAACGGACAATGCCGGTAATGTGTTGTGCGCCCGCATGGCGAAGGAAGTCTACGAACACTTCGCCCTCCAATCTCGAAGCAAACCCAAATAATCTCGAAGGATCTCCAACATGACCAAACCGTTGAACCTCGGCATGATCGGCTATGGCTTCATGGGCAAGGCCCACTCGAACGCCTATGCCAAGGTTAATCACTTTTTCGATCTGCAATATCGTCCTATTCTCAAGGCTGTCTGCGCCCGTAGTGCGGACAAGGCCAAGGCGTTCGCCGAAACATGGGGCTACGAATCGGTCGAAACCGATTGGCGTAAGCTGATCGAACGCAAAGATATTGATGTAATTGACATCTGCACGCCGAATAACACGCACGCCGAAATCGCCATCGCCGCGGCCAAGGCGGGCAAGATGATTCTGTGTGAGAAGCCGCTGTCAATGACCGGCCCCGAAGGGCTGAAAATGATCGAAGCGGTCGAGAAGGCCAAAGTGCCGAACATGGTGTGGTACAACTATCGCCGTGTGCCCGCCGTGATGCTGGCCAAGCAACTCATCGACGAGGGACGGCTCGGGCGCATCTTCCACTATCGCGCCAAGTTTTTGCAAGACTGGACCATCAATCCCGAACTGCCGCAAGGCGGCGCGGCCTTGTGGCGTTTGGATGTAGCCGCCGCCGGCAGCGGCGTCACCGGCGATTTGCTGGCCCACTGCATCGACACCGCGCTTTGGCTCAACGGCAATCTCGATACCGTCAGCGCCATGACCGAGACATTCGTCAAGGAACGCAAGCACAATCTGACGGGCAAGGTCGAGAAGGTCGGCATCGACGACGCGGCCATTTTCATGGGACGTTTCCATAACGGCTCGCTGGCCTCGTTCGAGTCCACGCGCTACGCGCGCGGCCACAAGGCGCTGTACACGTTCGAGATCAACGGCGAAAACGCCTCGATTTTCTGGGATTTGCACGATCTTCATCGTCTGCAATACTTCGATCACCGCGATCAAGGCATCGTGCGCGGCTGGCACTCGATCCACGTCAGCGATAGCGATCATCCCTACATGGGCAATTGGTGGGTGCCGGGCTTGCAGATTGGTTACGAACATAGTTTCGTGCATCAGGTGGCCGACTTCCTCAAGAGTTTGGAAACGGGCCAACCGGCCATGCCGGACTTCCGCGACGCCTACCGCACGCAACTCGTGCTGGACGCGATTTTGGAATCGGCGAAAAATGGCAAGTGGGTGAACGTGGGCCAGGGATAAGGAAATCGCATGACAACCGCAACGCAGAAGTTGGTTACGGCCGAGGAATTTTTCCGAATGCCCGAACCTGCGGATGGTTCTCGGCAAGAACTGGTTCGTGGAGTGATTGTCACCATGGGGATGCCGGGATTCCGACATGGAAAAGTTAATTTTAGGATAGCTAAAATCCTGGATAAACACGTCGAACCTCTTCGCCTTGGACACGTCGTACCGGAGACCGGCGTCGTGACCGAACACGGCCCCGATACGGTTCGCGGGCCGGATGTTGCCTTCTGGAGCGTCGCTAAGATCCCGTTGGACGTGGAGCCGGCGGGATACCCCGATGCCGTCGCCGATCTCTGTGTCGAGGTTCTCTCACCGCGTCAGAATCGTAAAAAAATCTTTGAGAAAGTACGAGAATATCTGTGGGCTGGAGTGCGTATTGTCTGGGTAGTCGATCCCGAGGAGCGCACCGTGACGGTGTACCGTTCGCCTGAGGAGGGGCGATTACTCCATGAGGGGGCGACTCTTTCCGGAGAGGATGTGCTGCCGGGCTTCAGTGTCCCCGTGACGGAATTCTTCACCGTGGCGAGCGGTTCGGGGACTTCTTCCGTCGGCTCTTGAAACGAGGGAAGATAACAAACAAGGATAAGGATATCGCATGACGCCAACCACGCAGAAGTTGATTACGGCCGAGGAGTTCTTCCGGATGCCCAACCCGGAGGACGGTTCCCAACAGGAGTTACTGCGGGGAGTTATTATCACCATGCCGCCGCCGAAAGGACGTCACGGCGTCTGTTGCGCGAAAGTCGCTCGGTTGGTGGGCAACTTTGTCGATGCCCAAAATCTGGGACATGTCACCTGCAACGATGCCGGTTTCATCTCCGAAAGGAACCCCGATTCGGTTCGAGGTCCGGATGTCGCTTTTTGGAATAGTCAGCGTGTCTCGGAAGTCCCCGAAGGCTATTTCGAGGTACCGCCGGATTTGGCTGTCGAGGTCATATCGCCCAGCGATAGCCATTCACGCGTGCAGGAGAAGCTAAGGCACTACCTCAAGCATGGCGTTCGTCTGGTTTGGTTGGTGGACCCTGAGTTACGCATTGCCACCGTGTATCGCTCTTCCGATTTGGGACGCACGTTTGAGGAGGCCGACTCTCTATCAGGCGAAGATATTTTGCCCGGATTCACCTGTCGGGTCGCTGATCTATTCGGCTGATTCGTCCGGGGTGCCATGCGCGGGCTGGGCGGGCGGAGGAAAGAAGCCGGCCTCACCCTCGTAAACCCGCCGCTGCCGTCTTAACAATTCAACACAGCGCCGGTAGTCGTCTTCCGTCCATCGTCGCTCGGCCAGTAGCAGGCGAGCGGCTTCGCCCGTGTCCGCCCCGAAACCGCCGCCGGAATCGTGGAAGTGTTGCGTGACGACCACATCCGCCGCGAACTCAACAATGCGCCGCACGAACGTCTCGGCATTTTCCAACGGCAACATCGGCGTCACGCAAATGCCGGTCGCCACGCCCGCCGCCTTCACTTCCTCCAGCGCCTGCCAGCGCCGCTCCAACGGCGGCGCTTTCGGCTCAAACGCACGCCGTACTTCCTCGCTGTCAGTCGGAATCGACATATTCACCCGTATCGAACGAAAGCGTGCCAACACGTCGAGATCGCGCACCACCAGCGGGCCGCGCGTTTGAATCAGCAGACGCGGCTGATAGGCAACCAACTCCTCCAAGATGTTGCGTGTCAAACGCAGGCCGCGTTCGGCGGGCAAGTAAGGGTCGGTGACACTGGACAGATAGACGGCTTTTCCCGCGATCTTCGGTGCGTGCTTGCGGGCCAACTCCAGGGCGTTGATCTTCGCTTGAAACCATTTGCCCCAATCCTCGCGCGGCCGGCGATTCTGCGGCAGAAACATGGCGTAGCAGTAGACGCAACCAAAGCTGCATCCGACATACGGGTTGCATGTCCAGTCGAACCCGCCGCGCTGAATGAAGCCGGTTGCGGGACTGAAAATCGACCGGGCGTTGATTGTTTCCACGGTCCTGCATCCGATCAATGGAGTTTCTTGTTGACCGTCTCAATGTCGAATTGCTCGGGATCGAAGGTGCGGCCGATCCACTCCATCATTTCCTCGTGTTCGGGATGTTTCGGATCCTGGATCGTCTTCAGGAAGTTGCCGTATCCCCACGATCCGCCGCAGTCCTCCGGCGGGCAGGCCCGCTTGCCGGTGATGCAGCGCGGATAGCGAACGCCCGGTTCCGCCGGCAGCGTCTTCTCCACTTCGATGACGTGTCTCCAATCATCGCCAAAGTCGTAGGTATAGATGAACTTCTTGATCCCGCTGGTCACAACTTGACTCAACTTGACCTCGGTTTCGTCCCTCATCTCCAACATCCCATTCGGGTCCGGTTCACCGTATTCTTCGCCGCCGATCTCGAAGGCGTGCATGTGCCCGCCAAACCAGCCCATGCAGGTATGAATAATGTTTTGCAACTCGAACAACGTGCAATCCTTGACCTGCACGCGACGCCAGACCGGAGGCCTGATGCCCCGCAGCGTGATCTTCAATTGATAGACGCTGCCGGCATCTTTCGCCTTGGCCATCGTAGATCCCTCGCGATGATTATTGGCATGTCCTTCCCAAGCGAACGAAAGGCCCGATCATTCTACTCTCTGGACCGGTCGTGATTCCAGCGGTTTCTTCCCAATCGCTGCATTGCAGGCAGGTCCGTCCGCGATCCCGCCACATGGCTACCACGCTGGGGCCGTTGGTGGCCAACCACGCCTTAGTCTGCTCGCGTACCTTGTCGGAGAGGCCGGAAAGGGAAAAAGGCTAAAAGAACAAAGGGCAAAGGGTAAATTAGTCCAGGCACAAGACCACCCGGCAGCCGAGGAAGCTGAAGCGGTCGCCAGGCGCGCTCCTGTTGCGGTAGGCAGCGCGGCACCAGTCCGGACGACTGCGCCAGGAGCCGCCGTGTAGCACGCGAAAGTCACCATTATTAATACTTCGAGAGTCTTTAATATCTCCTTGTGAATACGGGCCATACCAATCCTGGCACCACTCCACGACATTGCCGTGCATGTCGAATAGCCCCCAGGCGTTGGCCGGGAAACTGCCCACCGGCGTCGTCTGCCGGCGGTAGACGCCCTTCTTGCCCCGGCCGTAGGTATGGTTGCCGTCGTAGTTGACCTGGTCCGTGCCGATCGTCTCGCCGAAATAGAAAGGCGTTGTGGTTCCCGCGCGGCAAGCGTATTCCCACTCGGCCTCGGTGGGCAGGCGGAACCGCTTGCCCGCAAGTTGGCCTAGCTTGGTGCAGAACGCCTGGCAGTCGTCCCACGAAACTTGCTCCACGGGGCGGTCGTTGCCCTTGAAATTACTGGGATTATCGCCCATCACGGCCTGCCACTGCGCCTGCGTCACGGGATGGATGCCCAGGTGAAAACCGTGCGTCAGCGTGACGCGGTGCTGCGTTTCGTTGTCAACGCGCTCCGCCTCCTCAGGTGGGCTGCCCATTAGAAACGTGCCGGGCGGAATCCAGGCGAACGTCATGTCCACGTTCTCGGCCAGCACGACCGTCCGACGCGGCACGCACGGCCGCACACCGGCGGTGAGCAACTCGACCACTCGCGCTTGTTGCCGCACACGCTCGGGGTGTTCATCGGGTTCACAGCATGTCGTGACCAGCGCCGTGTGCAAGCGAAGCAGTTCGGCCTCGTCTAGTCGGTTGTGTTCCTCCAGCCAATCGGCCAGAATGAGCCGCAGCGATAATTCGCCGCCGGCCTCAACGATGGCATCGAGAAAGCAACGCACTTCCGGCGGGTCGGCAGCTGCGAAAGATGAGAGTGGGGACACAAGTTATCTCCAAACAGGGAAATCGCCTGTTGATTGATAATACCCAAATGCACGCTTGCCAAGCGGAGACGCTGGGCGGACAATACTCGACATTCAGCCCGCGCGCCAACTTTCGCACAACGGAGACGCACACCCATGAAAACCGGCATGAATCTGCTTCTGTGGACCACGCACGTTACCGAGGAACATTTTCCGCTGTTCGCCAAGCTCAAGCAAGTCGGCTACGACGGCGTTGAACTGCCCCTCTTCGCGGGGGATGCCGCCCATTACAAGAGCATCCGCAAGGAGCTGGATAACCACGGTCTGGGTTGCAACACCGTATGTTGTGCCACGCCGGAGGCCAATCCGATCAGTCCCGATCCGGGGCTGCGCCAGGCGGGACTGGATCATTTGAAATGGGCCATCGAGATGACGGCCACGCTCGGCGGCGAGAATCTGTGTGGACCGTATCACTCGCCGCTCGGCGTCTTCTCCGGCACCGGCCCGACGGCCGACGAGAAAAAGCGAGCCGTCGAAGTGCTGCGCCAGGCCGCCGAGGAAGCCAAGAAAGCGAAGGTCATGCTCGCCGTTGAGTATCTCAATCGCTTCGAGTGCTATTTCCTGACAACCGCCGCCGATGCCCGCGCGTTGGTCAAGGCCGTCGATCATCCGCACTTCCGCATGATGTACGACACGTTCCACGCCAACATCGAGGAGAAACACATCGGCCCGACCATCACGAGCATCGCCGATAGTTTCATCCATGTGCATATCAGCGAAAATGATCGCGGTACGCCGGGCACCGGCCATGTCGCCTGGGATGAGACGTTCCGCGCCCTGCGGCATGTGGGGTACGACGGCTGGTTGGTGATCGAATCGTTTGGCCGTGCGCTGCCGGACCTGGCCGCTGCCACGAAGGTGTGGCGCGACCTGTTTCCCGCCGCCGAGGAAGTCTACACGCAAGGGCTGCGCTTCATGAAAGAAAAATGGGCGGCCACCGCGCGCTAAACCTCTTGCTCCCCTCTCCCCTGTACTCGGGGGTGAGGGGGCGAGACTTCCCCCCTCACCCCCTACCCCTCTCCCCCGAGTCATTAGTATCTACACATCGCTTGGCGGTGCGTTTGGAGGGTGAGGCGGATGCAAAGCAGTCCGAAGTAGCTGGCGTAACTCTTGAGGGTCATAATGTTCCAGCAGGTGCAGCGTTTGCAACACAGACCACAAGCCGGCCAACAATG
>DATNCY010000282.1:0-34476 GCA_035553375.1 Gemmataceae bacterium | reverse complement strand
TGACACCTTTTCCTTTTCCTCAGCCAACGCCGTTGCATCGTCCGGCACGATGACACCATTATGAACCACGCCTTCAAGCTCCATGCCGCACCTCTTTCTACTTGGCCTTTCCAAACAACTTGCGGAATTATTCTTCCGCCTTGAAAAAAGACCAAAAAGGTACCAAGAACCTTTTGCGATCTTAAAAGGTTCCTGATGCCTTTTCTGACCGCCTTGACCTCCACGCTCCAGGAGTAGATTCCCGAAGAACTGACGGCACTGCTGACTTGCAATGGTAGGGTGTAGACATCGCCGGAGTTAACGCTGCCCAAACCTGTACGGGGCTATTTTTGAGAGGGAAAGGCCGTCTGGTTGCGCCATGAAACTACAGCGCCTGCCACCAAGGTGCCTACAAGCGATCCCCCGCCTATCGTCAGAAAATTGTACGGCCAGTCAGGCCAATTACGTGGAACATCATCACAAAGCCACAGATGATAGGACAGAAACGCTGTGGGCAATAATCCGCCAGCAAATCCTGCTGTCAGCCTACATAACATCGGCCTACAGAGTGCGGCTACTGCCCCTGCGACCATACAGCCTGGGGCCGCAAACATTGCCATGCCCACGAAGCTCCAGACAATGGCAGAAATGCCAAACATGTATGCTTCTGTGGACGTGAAATTCTCTGCATCGCCATCGACCGTTTGTATAGCAATCCCGATGGCAATAGAGATCACTCCCGCGATGGTTCCCCCAGAGAGCAAGCCGATGGTTGCGCCACAAAATCCCTTCATGCCTAGCTTGGCCCATTCGCAACAACCTTCCATGATGCCACCCGCTCCCGCAGCTCGCCGCTGCAACGCAACCCTAGGGCAATACCGCTCCTCTCGAACCGCCTAATGCAATCGCTTCGCCTCCTGGGAGAATCTAAAGTGTCCGGAACCGTTGTTCTCAGGCTGGCAAAACGAGCATTGATCTTTCCCGCCCGATGATCCCGTCTGCTCGTTGCGGCTCCGCTTCGGATTTCGTGGTTCTCTTATTTTGGCCCGAACAGCGGCGAGCGGCGGATGCCGAGGCGGTCGAGCCAAAACTGCCCCACCACGCCCAGCGTGCTGATGCCGTACTTTAGACTGCGGCGGAAATTGATACTGCTGGCCTCGTCGAAGTAGCGTACCGGCACGGGGATGTCGCCGAGGCGGAAACCGAAACGTACCGCCTGCACGAGAAACTGCGTGTCGAACACGAAGTCGTCGGAGTTCTTCTCGAAGGGAATGCGCTCCAGCACGGCCCGGCTGTAGACGCGGAAACCACTGTGGAAATCGCCGAGATTTTGTCCCAGGCCGAAGTTCTCCACCGTGGTCAGGAAACGATTGCTGATGTATTTATAAACGGGCATGCCGCCCGCCATCGCCTCTTGACGCGAACGGATGCGATTGCCCAGCACCACATCGCAAATGCCCATCTCGATGATGCCGGCCGCGTGCGGAATGACGCCGCTGTCGTACTGATAATCCGGGTGGATCATGACGACAATGTCGGCCCCGCGTGCCAGCGCTTCGCGATAACACGTCTTCTGATTGCCGCCGTAGCCGCGGTTTTCGGGATGGACGATCACGGTCAGCCCCATCTCGCGGGCCACTTCGACCGTGCGATCCGTGCTGCCGTCGTCCACGAGAATGACCTCATCGACGCAGCCGGCCGGCATGTCGGCCAACGTCGAGGCCAGGGTGCGCTCGGCGTTGTAAGCCGGCATCACGGCGATGATGCGATGCGGTCGTTTCGGCGGACGCTCCGGCAGCGTCCGCGTGATGCGCTCGACGTGGAAGAACTCTTCGCGCAGTTTCAGATGCGGACGATTCAATACACGCATGATGTTGAGTTCCCTATCCGCTATCCGCTATCTGCTATCCGCTATCCGCTGGTTCTGGCGGATAGCGGATAGCGGATAGCGGTAATTAACCTTCGGCGACGACACAAGGACCGCCGTTGAGGTCCGCGACTTCCGGCGGCGCAGGCGGTTCGTGCAGCGCCTCCGAACCGGGCACCAAACGCGGTCCCGGGATGTGCTGCTCAAGCAGCTGCACTAACTCCGTGCGGTCCATGACTTCCTTCTCCATCAACCGCTGAGCAATGGCTTCCAGCACGGCGCGGCGTGATAGCAATACTTCCCGCACGGCCTCGGTTGCGTCTTGCAGGATGTTCCGCACTTCTACATCGATTTCGCGGGCCGTGCGTTCGCTGTAGTTGCGTTCGCTTTCGGTGGACGAACCGCTGAGGAAGCCCGGTCCCGAACGTCCGTGGAAGTTGACGCGCCCCAGCCGGCTCATGCCGAATTCCTTGACCATCGCCCGCGCGATGCGGCTGGCCTGCTCCAGATCGCTCGTCGCGCCGTTGGAGATTTCGCGGAATACCAATTCCTCGGCCAGCGTGCCGCCCAGCGCGACCTTAATCTGACTCTCCAACTCGGACTGCGTGACGAGATAGCGATCCTCTTCGGGCCGGCTCAGCACATAGCCCAGCGCGCCGACGCCGCGCGGGATGATGGAGATTTTGTGAACCGGCGAGGTATTCGGCAAGGAGCAGGCCACGAGCGCATGACCGGCTTCGTGATAGGCCACACGCTGTTTCTCGTCGGCGTGCATGATACGGCTCTTGCGTTCCAGACCGACGGCCCCGCGCTCGACGGCCTCCTCCAACTCGGCCATGCCGACCACATCCTTGCCGTTGCGAGCGCCCATCAGCGCCGCCTCGTTGACGATGTTGGCCAGGTCCGCGCCGACCGATCCCGGCGTCAGACCGGCCACCCGGCGCAGATCGACATCCGGCCCCAAACGCACATTGCGGGAATGAACCTTCAGGATAGCCTCGCGGCCCACGATGTCGGGCCGATCGACCACGACGGTGCGGTCGAAGCGGCCGGGACGCATCAGCGCCGCGTCGAGCGTCTCAGGCCGGTTCGTCGCTGCCATGATGATGACGCCGCGATTGGACGCGAAGCCATCCATCTCGACCAGCAGCTGATTCAGCGTCTGCTCGCGCTCGTCGTGTCCGCCAACGGCCATGCCCGAGCGCGTCTTGCCCAGGGCGTCCAATTCGTCGATGAAGATGATGCACGGCGCCCGGCTCTCAGCTTGCGTGAACAGATCGCGCACCCGCGCCGCGCCTACACCGACGAACATCTCGACGAAGTCGCTGCCACTGAGACTGAAGAACGGCACTGCCGCCTCACCCGCCACGGCGCGAGCCAGCAGCGTCTTGCCGGTCCCCGGTGGGCCAACGAGCAACACGCCCTTGGGAATGCGCCCGCCCAGCGCTTGATATTTCTCCGGCGTCTTGAGGAAGTCCACCACCTCGCGCAACTCGGCGACCGCTTCTTCGATGCCGGCTACATCCTGAAACGTGACATCAAGGTCTTTCTCCGCGCACACCTTGGCCTTGCTGCGCCCGAAGCTCAGCGGTGAGCCGCCGCCCATCATCCAGCGAATCATCAGCACCAGGCCGATGCCGAGCGAAGCAAGGAACAGGATCGACAGCAGACTGCCGCCGAGAGCCTTAAGAGCGGACTCTTCTTCGGCACCCTGAAAGCCGGCGCCGACGGCCTCCTTGAGCAGAGCGTGCAAGCCCGCATCTTCTTCGAGACCGATGCGCGGAGTACGGAAGGAGATGATCCGCGAATGTTTGCCGTTGACGCTCTCGCCGGAGGCGCGATCGGAGGTGACGATTTCACCGCGAATGTCGCCGCGATTGACTTGCACCTTTTGCAAGGTGACGCTATGGCCATGCCGGCTGGCGTTGAGGATTTGAATGAGTTCGCCGTACTTTAGCTGCGTGTAAGCGGGTTCGCGATTGCAGAACCACACCAGCAGCATGAGCGGCATAAGGAGCAGCACTGCTCCGGGGATGAGCCAGCGCCGAACTCGGACCGACTCTTTGCCTTTTTTCTGCACGGAAGACTGTTCCTCCTGTCCCGAACGGTTCCAGGCGATTTTCAGAGAAGTTCATTCACTGTAAGGCAACGGCCGGAATCGGTCAACCGTCTACTGGCCCCGGCGCGGAGAAAAACGTGTAGAATATCGATGTGAAACATCGCCGGACGTTACGACTGGAAGAATCGCCCCCGGGTTGCCAACATGCACCGTGTATTCCTCGTTTCTCTCCTACTGATTCTTTGCGTCGCGCTGTCCGTTCCTGCGCAGACAACGCTGCCGATCGTCGAAGAGGTCGAATGGGAGCCTTTGCGCAACCACTGCCGTCAGCTGATGAAGATGATCGACAAGGGCGACGGTAAGGGCGGGGTAACCCCACCCCTACCCGCGGAGACGGTTCGCGCCTTGCAACAGCTGCTTGCGAAGAAGGCGGACGATCCGAACGCGGCCGTTCGCGCCGTGCAAAAACTTCTCGACCCGCACTGCTTGCTTGCCGTGAGCATCAATCCCGAAAGCCGCGTCAAGGCGATGCGCGGCCCGGCTATCGCCAAGCTGCGTCAAAATGAAGAGACAATAGTTCTCCTCAAAATCCACAATGACGGCGGCGTCACACATCAACTGCGTCTGCGCGGCCCGGAGATTACCCGCGCCGGCGAGCGCGGCGAAGATCGTTGGCTGCGAGCGGTTCTGGTTGTGGATGCACCGTTCGGCGCGAAGCTCAGCGGCCGTCGATTGGAGTATCGTCTGCTTCGTCTGACGCCGCGCGAGGCCGGCAAACGCGAGGCCACGTTTCAGTTCGATGTCGGTCAGGGCACGCAGGATCTCGGGTTTCGGGCCGAGGTGCCTGTCCTCTTCTCGATCCGCGAAGCGAAGCGCGATTGATCCTTGTCTGACGTGCGGCAAGCGCTCACTCGAACAATCGGGCGACCGGCACGCGGAAGCCCGGCAGATGCGGCTCGCCGGACAATTCGTGATGGCTGTTGAACATTTCCGGTTCGGCATCGGGTCGATGCACCATCACCGTCCGGTTGTACGGATCGAGTACCCAGACTAGCGGTACTCCCGCGACTCGGTACGTGGTCGTCTTTTCGTGGATTTCCTCGACGGTATCGTTGGGCGAGAGAATCTCGACGGCCAACGTCGGCACGCCATCAATCAGGCTGGTTTCGCCCGTCTGCTGGATGACGACATCGGCCGACACGTACACGACATCGATGCCGACGGTCGTATCCGGTTCGTGTCGCAATCGGCAGCCGGCTTCGCCGCACAGAACCTGGCCGCGCGGCGCAGGCTGTTGGCGGAGCCAAAGTTCGAGTTCCGTTGTAACGCAGGCCATTATGCGGCTGTAGAAACGGTTCCGCATGGGATTTTGGAAGGAGTTTCGTTTCGCCGGATGACGTTCCCTTAGTTTTCCAGCGATCAACCAACGCTCCATGCCGTTGTCCGGCATAGCCAGCATTTCTTCCGTTGTCATCGGAGTCGCGACCGTGGCCATGTTCAGGCTCCTCTCGTTCGGTGAATCGTCGATATTGTAACAGACTTTCCGCTCTCCCTGGAACAAGCCATCGTCTTCGTGTCTCTATCCAGATGAAGACGATAAGGAGTTCCCTTACCGATGAAACCAACACACCCTTCACCTGCCGATTCGATTACCGATTTCACTCTGCGCCACGATCTCCAACCGGGCGACCTGGGAAACATCGTCCATCTGCATGGAACTTTCTACGCCCATGAATGCGGCTTCGATCCGACGTATGAGGCTTATGTCGCCAATGGCGTGGCGGCGTTCGCGCAAGCGCACGATGACCGCGGTCGGCTGTGGATCGCGGAATGCGGTCGCCAATTCGTCGGCTGCCTGGCGATTGTCGGCTTATCTCCCAAAGATGCTCAGTTACGCTGGTTCCTGGTCGATCCGTCGGCCCAGGGATTGGGGGTGGACGAGAGACTGCTTGGCGAAGCAGTCGCGTTTTGTGAACACTGCGCGTATGAATACGTGTTCCTTTGGTCGATTCGCGGCCGGAATGCGATGGACAAACTGTATCGGTCGTTCGGTTTTGAGAAAGTCCAGGAGAAATCCAGCCCGCGCTGGGGTGTCGAGGTGGTTGAGGAGAGATATGCGTTGAATCCGGCCGCGCGCCGATTCCCTTCCAAACGCGAAGGATCAACGCCAAAATAATTTCCTGTTTACGCCGTGGGTTTGTCGTAGCGGCCTGGTCCCATTCGTCCCATCCATAGGATGCCAACGACGCTACCGAGCGCGGCGATCGTCAACCATGTGATGGGTAAGTGTTCTTGTCCCGATGCCAGCCAGCCTGATTCAACCAAACGCGATTGATAATATCCCAATAGCACCACGCATCCATTGTTTAGCGCGTGCAGCAGCATGCCCGGCCACAGGCTGCCCGTCTTCCAGCATACCCAACCGAGGACAATGCCCAGTAGCAGACTGGGCAGGAAACGCTCGACGGCCAGCACGCCCGCGAGGATCAGGTGAAACAGCGCGAACAGTGCCGCCGCTATCAGGATGGTGGGCCAAGGACGTAGGACGCCGAGCAAGGCACTGAAGAGATAGCCGCGGAAGAAGAGTTCTTCCAGCACGGCCGGCAGCACGGCGATCACGAGCAACAAAAACAACGGCGATAACAGCTCCCACTGCTTCAGCATCCCCTGCACGCGGTCCAGGTGTTCGCCGCGCAAACTGGCGATTCCCACATTCCGTAGTGCCAGGGCAATCTCGTGCGCCCACGGCCACAGGCACAGTCCAAGGAGGACCGCCGCCAGGCACGCCGGCACACTCGGCCGCGTCAGTCGTAGCCCCGACGACAAGCGGACGCGCCCCCACCAGACCGCTACCAGCGGGTAACCACCAAACAGCAGCACGTTGGCCAGCGCCATCCCAACGAGCGCCTCGCCGATCGATTGGTCGCCGAGCCGAACCAGCAGTCCGTGAATCACGAACGATGAGGGAAATAGTAAGGCCACACACAGCAGGGCCGACGATGGCGTGGCCGCGGTACGTTCTCCGGGCGGGCGGCGGAACAGGTCGGTCCAGCCGCCCGACTGACTATACAGCACGGCCTCGGCACCGAAGACGCGCGCCGCCACTCCTAGCGCCGCCAGCGCATACAACAGGGTCGCCGCCACCACGACGATGGCGATCACCGGGCGGGCGCTGCCTTCCAGCAGATCACGGGTGAGTAACGCGATATTGAGGAGCGGAGTAATCGCCAACGGTCCTTGCAGTTGTAGACCCGGCAGGAGGCTGAGAACGCCCGGCATGAGAGCCAACAACATGAGCGGCACGAGGTAGGCTTGCGCTTCCTTGAAACTGCGCGCGAAACTGGTCAGCGCCAGCAACACGGCCGAGAAGAATGCCGCGAATAACAGCAGCAAGGCCAGCACCTGTACGAACACCAGCGGCGACAGCCCCTCCGCGCCGAACAGCACCTCGCCCACGCCGCTGAGATACAACGTGGCAGTCATCGTGCCGAGGTTGACCAGGGCCGTCAGCATGGCCACGGTGAACACGGCGACATACTTGGCGAACAGCACACTCAGACGCGGCACCGGTGCCGCGACCAGAATTTCCAGCGTGCCACGCTCGCGTTCGCCGGCCGTCACGTCGATGGCCGGATACACAGCGCCGGTGATCGTCATCAGGATGAGGATGAGCGGCACCAACCCCGACAGCAGCGTGGATTTTCGCGGCTGAGGGTTGGGCAGAGCGATCGGTCGCGGACGCACCGGCGTCTCCCTCTCCGGCGAGACTCGCCGATACAGCCGGGCAGTAAGCAGGCGTGTGTTCGCGGCCAGGCAGACGCTCTCCAGATAGCGGGCCGCGTCCCGTCCCGAAAAGGAGTCGTCGCGGTAGAGCAATTCCCAGTCCACCACCTCGCCATGACGCACACGCTCATCAAAAGGACCAGGCGGCCGTGGCTGAATGCCTACGTCAACGAGATTGCCAAGCACGGCGTTTTCGAGATCCTCGGCGTCCAGCCATCGCAACTCGGGGGCTGGTTGTTGGGTCGAATCGTTCGTCGTTCGCGCCTGGCGCTGCTCGGTGGCGTCCTGTCCCATGAGCAGATAGCGCTGAATCGACTCGCCTTCCTCGCCCGAATGAACGCCGATCCGGTAAATCGTCGGTCCTGGCGAAGTTGTACCGCTCAACAGAAATGTCCGAAAAGCGACGGCCAGCAGCGGATACAGCAGCAGCGGCATCAGTACCAGCGTGAGGATCGTTCGGCGATCGCGGAGAATCTCGCTGAGTTCCTTGCGTGCCAGTCGGCGCAGCAAACCTACATGGGGCGGCAAGAAGGGAGTCCTCATGACTGGATGTCCTCGCTCATCCTCAGAGACTTCGGCGTTGTCGTTTTCAAGGCTGGCACCGTCCCGGCGAGTTTGAGGAACATCTCGACCAGTGTCTGGCAGCCGGTGGCCGCGCGCAATTCGGTCAGCGTGCCGGAACTGACGAGTCGGCCGCGATGCAGCAGACCGAAGCGATCGCACAGGCGTTCGGCTTCATCGAGTTGGTGCGTGGTCAGCAACACGGCCTTGCCTTCGGAACGCACATGGGCGATGAATTCGGCGACGACCTGGCTGCCCAGCACATCGAGTCCGGCCGTTGGTTCATCAAGCAGCAGCACCGGCGGCCGATGAATCAGGGCGCGGGCGAAGTGGACGCGCTGACGCTGCCCGGTGCTGAGGGTGGCGCAGCGGCGGTCGAGAATCTCCGCGAAACCCAGCAATCCGGCGAGGCGTTGCAGTTCGGCGCGAGCCGCGTCAGGCGGCACCTGATAGAGATCGGCGCAGAACAAGAGCATTTCTCGAACGCTCAGATGTTGGTAAAGGGCGGCGCTGGAGGAGACGAGACCGACTTGCCGTTTCACCTCGTCGGGTGATGTGGCGGCGCACCAACCGCCGATGCTCGCCTGGCCGGAGTTGGGCCGCAGCATGCCGAGGATGATGCGCAGCGTGGTGGTTTTGCCGGCACCGTTGGGACCGAGCAGACCGAACACCTCGCCCGCACCGACCTGGAAGGAAACGCCATCGACGGCCCGCACCTCGGTCCCGCCCGCGATCGGGAAACAGCGCGTCACGTTCTCGACCCGAATCATCGCGGGGCCTTTCCAGTGAGGGCGTTCGACGCCGCTTCGAGGGATGGCGGGAGATTAAACGCGATTCTACGGGTTCGCCGGCCCGGCCACAAGCCGCGCCGGACTTGCGACCCCTGTAACTCTCGCCTACAGTGACGACATGCTCGTCGTCATGTGGATCGCGTTTCTGCTCACCATGCTGTTCCTGTTAGGCAGCGCCGTGGGCAGTTTTCTCAACGTCTGCATCGTCCGTCTGCCCCAGGGCCGCAGCCTGATTCGTCCCGCCTCCTGCTGCGGCCACTGCCACACCCCCATCCGTATGCGCGACAATCTGCCGCTGCTCAGCTATTGGCTGCTGCGCGGCCGCTGCCGTCAGTGCGGCACGCCGTTTTCGATGCGCTATTTCTGGATTGAGTTGCTCACCGGCCTCGTCTTCGTGTTGCTCTTTCACCTGGAAATCGGCTGGAATATCCACCATTTTCACGCTTGGTCCTGGTACGACAACGGTTACGAATATCTCCTTACCGCCCGGCTTCCCTCGCCGCCGTTCCTTCTATTCGCGGTCCATGCTCTTCTGAGTTGCTTCCTGATCGTGGCGACGATGTGCCTCTGGGAGCAACAGAAACTGCCCGCATCGGTGACACGCTTGGGCGTCCTGGTGGGACTGGTAGCGGCCCTTCTGTTTCCCTGGCCGTGGCCCGATCCGGTCGAGCAAGCTGTCTCATCTCATTCCGAGGATGGGATCTATCTTGGGCGCGAAACCAAGCCGTATGCGTGGGGGCCGCGTGTCGGGGCCATGCCCACGGATAGTCCTTGGTGGATGGGCGGGGTTACGCCGCGAGCCGGATTGTATTTGTGGCCGGTTTGGGGACCATTGCCGGACTGGTTGCCGCCGGGCAGCTGGAAATTAGGATTGGTGACAGGACTGGCCGGGGGTATCGCCGGCGCGATCCTCATGGGATTAGCGCGACTCACGCTCAACGTGAGAGTTCGGCGGACGGCGATCGGTTGGGGCGAAATTAGCCTGATGATGATTGCCGGCGCTTTCCTGGGCTGGCAACCGATTGTCGTCGCCGGTCTGCTGGGTCTGGTTCTGGGATGGATCTGGGCGACGCTGCGAAGGCGACAGGTAGCGTACAGTGTTTGGCTGGTGCTGGCTCTCACGCCGGTGTGGCTGGGCTGGTACTGGATTGGTCCTGTGGTGCAAGGATTGTTCTTCAACGAAACGAGGTTGCTACTGCTCGTCGCCGTTCTCGCTATCGGGCCTCTGACCGGCGTTTATCGAGGAAATCGGAGTCAGCAGTGATCCCGTAACGCGCCTACTCGGCTTTACTCACCACAAAGCGCGGATTATCCTACAGTCAACAATCCCCCACGTAAGGAGGGCGGCGAACATGAATATACCGATCCGTTTTATCCAGAACATGTACCCTATGTACCCTGAAACGGATGGTCTGCCCATGGCCGACAATACGCTACAGTATCGTTGGATTGTCACCATCCAGGGCGGACTGGACGCTCAGTACGGCCACGATCCCAATGTCTTTGTGGCCGGCGATCTGTTTTGGTATCCCGTCGAGGGCCATCCGGAGATCGTCAAGGCACCCGACGTGATGGTTGCACTCGGTCGGCCGCGTGAGGATCGCCGCTCGTACATGCAGTGGCTCGAAAACAACATTGCGCCCCAAGTCGTCTTCGAGATACTCTCCCCCAGCAATCGAGCCGCGGCGATGGGCGACAAATTCGAGTTCTACCAGCGCTACGGCGTCGAGGAATACTACGTCTACGATCCCGATCCTCCAGATGTGGAACTGACAGGTTGGCAACGCCAGGGCGAGCAACTCGTGGAAATTTCTCAAATGGATGGCTGGGTTAGCCCGCGTCTGGGCATCCGCTTTGACATGAGCGGTCCCGAATTGCAAATCTTCGGTGCCGACGGCCGGCGTTTCCTCTCTTATCTGGAAGTGATCGCTCAGCGCGACCAGGAGGAACGCGACAAAGAGCAAGCGCAACAGCAGGCTGCCCAAGCGCAACAACAGGCCGCCCAAGCGCAACAGCAGGCCGCCCAAGCGCAACAACAAAGTGAAGAAGCATCCCGGCGTGCCGAACGCCTCGCGGCTCAGTTACGCGCCCTGGGGATTGAGCCGGAAGCCTGATGCCGTCTCGCTGCCCGTTGCTCGCCCCGCGCCGCGCCCGTAGCATGAGCTTACAAAGACTCCGCGCGTCAAGGGGACAGAGAGCAATCACCATGAGTCAGAAAACCTGGGGAGGTCGCTTCAGCGGCGACACGGACAACCGCGTCGAGGCGTTCACCGAATCCATCAGCATCGACCGCCGTCTCTATCGCCATGATGTCATCGCTAGCCAGGCCCATGCCCGCATGCTCGCCGAGGTTGGCTTGCTCGGCGCCGGCGAAGCCGAGGCTATCGTGACCGCGCTCGACGCCATTGCCGGCGACATCGAGCGCGGCGACTTCGCGTTCTCCGTCCAACTCGAAGACATTCACACGCACATTGAACGCGCCTTGATCGAGCGTCTGGGCGATGTGGGCCGCAAACTGCACACCGGCCGCAGCCGCAACGATCAAGTTGTCACCGATGTCAAGCTGTGGGTGCGCGACGCGGTGGATGCGCTCGATGGCCGGTTACGCGAGTTGCAAAGCGCCCTGCTCGCCTCAGCTGAGCGCGATCGGGAACTGGTATTGCCCGGCTACACGCACATGCAGCGTGCCCAGCCGGTGCTGGCGGCGCACTACTTTCTCGCCTACGTCGAGAAGTATCAGCGCGACCGCGAACGGCTGGCGGATTGCCGCAAGCGCGTTAATGTGTTATCGCTCGGCGCGGCCGCGCTTGCCGGTACATCCCTCCCCATCGACCGCGATAGCGTGCGTCGTCAACTCGGATTTGACAGCGTGGCAGCCAACAGCCTCGACGTGTCCAGTGACCGCGATTTCCTGCTCGAATTTGTCTTCGATCTGTCCGTCATCGCGCTGCACCTGAGTGGTTGGGCCGAGGAGTGGGTGCTATGGACGACGACGGAGTTCGGCTTTCTCGATCTGCCGGACGCCTTCTGTACCGGATCGAGCATCATGCCGCACAAGAAGAACCCGGATGTCCTGGAATTGATTCGTGGTAAATCGGCGCGGGTGGTGGCGGATTTGCAACAGTTGCTAATACTGGTGAAGGGTTTGCCATTGGCGTACAATCGAGATTTGCAGGAGGACAAGGCCGCCCTGTTCGACGCCCACGACACGGTATCGGCCTCGCTGGAGTTGGCCGCCGCCCTGGTGCGCGAGAGCCGATTCCGGGCCGACGTAATCGCGTCTCGCCTGGAGGATGGCTATCTCGACGCCACGACATTGATGGAATACTGCATCGCTCAGGGGGTACCAATGCGGGCGGCGCATGAGGCGGTTGGCAAACTGGTGCGCCTGTGTGAAGAACGCCGTTGCCGGCTGGCCGAATTGCCGGTTGATGTCTACGAAAGTGTGCGCCCCGGTCTCAGCGCTGGGGTATACAAGGTGTTAGGAGTCGCCAACGCCCTGGCCTCGTTCAAGAGCGCCGGCTCCACGGCACCGGCGGAGGTGGCAAAACAAATCGATCTTTGGCGACGAAGGTTGTCTCCACAAGAACCTCTCACGGACGTGCGGAAGTAGTTCTTGTGGGTATTTTTGGTAGCCCAGCCCTTCAGGGCTGGGACGGAGAAGAGGGGTATCCCATGATTTTGCCGCTTCAGCGGCTCCGTGCGGGCTTTCAGCCCGCGCTCGTGTGGAGATCCTCTCATGTCGCATGTGTTTCATCAGTTGTACTATCATTTTATCTGGGCCACCCATGAACGTGAGCCGTTGTTGGTCGCCGAGGCGCGGCCGGAATTGTTGCGCATTCAGGCTGAGGAGATCGCCCAGCGCGGCGGCATTCTGATTCGCCAAAATTGCGTGGCCGATCACATGCACTTGCTCGTTCGCTTGACGCCTAACTTACTGGTTTCCGATTTTATCGGGCAGGTCAAAGGGGCATCGTGCTATCGCTTCAACCGCGAGGCGAACCCGAAGTTCCGATTAAAATGGCAGGAAGGCTATGCGGTCCTGAGCTTGCGGGAGGAGGAAGTCGAGAAGGTGGCCCGCTATATCGACAACCAAGAGCGTCTCCATCAGGAACGCAAACTTTCGCGGGTGTTGGAAATCTTGGCGGATATGTAAGCAGACGCGGGCTAAAGCCCGCAGAGAGCCGCTAAAGCGGCAAAATCCGGTGCGCATCGCACGGCAATTCCCAGCCCTGAAGGGCTGGGCTAACGAATAAAGAGCGCTATTGGTCGTGTGCATCGTTCGGCAATTTCAAGCCCTGAAGGGCTGGCGTTCACGAAAAAGACCGCCGTTGGTCGGTCGATTACCGCAATGGGAAAGCGTTGAATTGTTATGGACCATTTTCACTATCGCAATCGCATCCTCCATTGTGAGGACGTGCCTATTCGCCAGTTGGCCGACCTCTATGGCACGCCGCTATTCGTCTACAGCAAGGCGACGCTCTTGCATCATCTTGGCCAAGTGCAAAAAGCCTTTGCCGCGGTCGATCCGCTGATTTGTTACAGCATCAAGACCAACGGCAATTTGCATCTTTGCCGCGTGATGCGCGAGGCCGGCTCCGGCTTCGACGTGACAAGCGGCGGTGAATTGTTTCGCGCCCTCAATGCTGGCGGACGCGGCGAGCAGATTGTTTTCGCAGGGGTAGGTAAGACGGACCCGGAGATTCGCTATGCCCTGGAAAACAATGTCTTCCTGTTCAATGTCGAGAGCGAGGCGGAACTGCACAACCTCGCGGAAGTCGCTCGCGGTGCTGGCACCGTCGCACCGGTCGCCCTGCGCGTCAATCCCGATCTGCCGCCCAAGACGCACGCCAAAACCGATACCAGCGTCAAGGGCGTCAAGTTCGGACTCGACATCGATACCATTCTCGACGTGGCTCAGGGCGTCGCCGGCAATCCGCACGTCCGCGTCATCGGCCTGCATATGCACCTCGGCTCGCCCATCCTCAGCACGAAGCCGTATCAGGAAGGACTGGTCAAGGGGTTGACGCTCATCGAGCGCTTGCGCGAGCAGGGGCATCCCATCAGCGTCTTGAACATGGGCGGCGGCTTCGGCATCCATTACCGCAAGCAGGAAGCGCAGCCGGCCCAGGCGTTCGCGGACGTTATCGTGCCGGCCGTGCAAAAGGCCCAATGCCGATTGGTTCTCGAACCGGGGCGTTTCATTGTCGGCAACGCTGGCGTGCTGGTCAGCCGCGTGCTGTTCACCAAGGAATCGGGCGGCAAGCACTTCCTCATTCAAGATGCCGCCATGAACGATCTTATTCGTCCGACATTATACGATTCGTTTCATCGCCTCTGGCCGGCCGAGCCGCCGGATGGTCTGCCCGCTCCGCCGGACGATTACGAAGGGGACATTCCCAATACGATCAAGCAGGATGTAGTCGGTCCCGTGTGCGAATCGGGAGATTTTCTGGCCAAGGATCGGCGTCTGCCAGCCCTGAAGCGCGGCGACGTGTTGGTTACATTCAGCGCCGGCGCTTACGGCATGAGCATGAGTTCCAATTACAACAGCCGCCCGCGTGCCGCCGAGGTGCTGGTTGAGGGCGGACGGCATCGGCTGATTCGCCGCCGCGAAACTTACGAAGATCTGGTTCGTCCCGAACTTGAAGCGTGAAACGTCCGTGTACATATAGCCCCTGGCTTGCGGGGGAAAACATCCCCCCGGCAAGCCGGGGGCTATGTGCTATCAATTCCAAAAGAGGCCCCGTCATGCGTTCCCATCTCTGGCATGTCAGCCTGGCGTTGTTCGTGGGGATCGTGTTTCTGGCGCAGGCCACGGCGCAGGCACCGAAACAAGCACCACCCGCCCCACGAGTAGCGGACAAGGAAGAGGAGGATTATCGACGATTTTTTAAGAAGCCGACCAACACGGCCGAGTATTGGAACGCCCTGCAATTCGAGATTGATGTCGGCAAATTCGATCTGGCCGCCGTTCATCTGCGTAACTGGATCAACTACAAACCGAGCGATGCCGATCTGGTGAAGTTGGCCGACGAAGTGGGCGTCGCCGCCTTCCTGCGTCTGCGCAATATCCCCAAATGGTCGGATGATCCCAAAGTCAACAAGGAAGCGGTCAACAACGTCGAGCAACTCATCAAGCGCGTGACGGAGGCGGTCAAAAAAGTCCGCGGCGATCCGGTTCGCATCCAGGCATTCATCAAGAACTTGAACGCCAGCCCGGAAGAGAGCGCCTACGCGCTGAAAGAACTGGCCAAGTCGGGGGCTGTGGTCGTGCCCTACTTGATTGATGCGCTGGGGCGAGCTGATCCTGCCGATCGTGTTCCTCTGCTCGATGCGCTGCGCCGATTGGGACCGGATACCATCGAACCGATGATCGCCGCGCTCGACAGCAAGGATGCGATGCTCAAGGTCGATCTCATCCGCATCTTCCGGAAGCGCTATGTGCCCCAGGTGGTGCCGTATCTGTGGTTCCTGGCCGCGTCGCCATCGGAGTCCGACGAGGTGCGCCAGCAGGCGACGGCGGCACTATCTTATTTTCTGCAAATTCCCGCCGGCAAACTGCCGCCGGCCAGGGTTGAATTGACCCATCAGGCCGAGCGCTACTATCTGCATCAAGTCAAGTTCGCCAATCCGGCGGCGGTCACGGTCTGGCGCTGGACGGATGGGCGTGTCGTCGAAGGCTGGCCGGGCGCGGCGACGATCTCCGCTGATAAAGCCGAGGAATACTACGGTTTGCGTTTCGCCAGTCAAGCGTTACTGCTCGATCCGGCGTATGGACCGGCTCAAATGGTGTTACTCAGCCTGGTTCTCGATAAAACCCAATCGAAGGCGGGGCTGGATCAAACGCTGGAGCGTGCTGCGCCGGAGGTACACGGCTTGCTCGGCACCGTGCAGGCGAGCCTCGTGAACGCGGTGCTGGAACGGGCTATGCAGGAGCATCGCGTACCGGTGATTCTCGGCGCGGTGCGTGACTTGGGTGAACGTGAGGAAGTGCGGGCCGTTCGGCCGATGGGCCGGCGTCAACCGCCGCTGGTGCGTGCGTTGTATTATCCCGATCGGCGCGTGCAGATGGCGGCGGCTGAGGCGTTGCTGCGCATCCCCAATTCGGCAACCAGCCTGGCGACCACGCGCGTCGTCGAGGTGTTCCGTCGCGCCGTCGCCGCCGAGCCGGTTGTGCGTGCGCCCGCCAAGGTACTCATTGGCTATTTCAATGAAGACGTGCGTAATGCCGTGGCCGCTGCCGTCGCCGCTGCCGGCTACGAACCCATCAAAGCCGCCACCGGCCGCGAGATGATGCAGCGTCTCGGTCAGGCGTCCGACATCGCGCTGTTGCTCTTCGAGGAAGAACTGCCGATGCCGGGGTTGGCTCCGCTGTTGGGCCAACTCCGCGCCGACACTTACGCCCGTCAGTTGCCGATCCTGCTGACCGCTTCGGCGCGGCGTGAGGAAGCCGTGCGGCGTTACACGGCCCATTGGCCGACCATCACGGTTGTGCCGGCACCCTTCGCCATTGATACGAAAGCGTTGCAGCCGCTCATCCAAGCGCGTCTGAGCGATCCGGCCAATCCAACGCTATCGGCGGCGGAAATGAAAGCCTATGCGGAGCGCTCGATCAAAAATCTCGCCCGCCTCGCTCGTGGCGAAGTGTCCGGCTACGACGTGGTGCCGGCCGGTTCGACCGTTCTGGCCGCGCTACGTGCGCCGAGCAAACTGACGCCCGAAGGTCAAATCGCCGCGATGGAGGTGGCGAGTCGCTTGAAGAGCGAGGATGCGCAGACGGTGTTGGCCAATGTGCTGGCCGACGCCAAGCGGCCGGCAGCCGTGCGTGTGGCGGCGGCCAATGCGCTGGTGCGCAGCATTCAAGAGTTCAGTCCGTTGTTGACCCGCGATCAGGTTCGCGTGGTCAATGCTCTGTACGCGCAGCCGAACCTCGCATTGCCGCTGAAAAGCAGCCTGGCGGTGGTACTTGGCAGCTTGCGTCCGAATGCGCGGCTGACGGGCGAACGCTTGCTGCAATATCAGCCGCCGGCACCGGGCGCGCCGCCGAAGAAGTGACGCCGTCCGCTACGACGACTGGAAGGAGATAAGAAAGATGGAACCTAAGCGACCAGACCCGACGCCGGAACTGGTGACAGTTGGCCTTTTGCCCGTGCAATCGTTCGTGGTCAACGCGATCCCTGTACCGCCCGGAACGCCCGCGAAACCTTGCCCCGACCGTCCCAAGCTCGAAGAGCCTGGAGGAAAGCTCCCGGCGACGCAAGAGAATGGAGGAGTGGGTCCACATCATCGGCAAGTTTCGGACGAAGCGGTCTTGGAAGGCAAGTAACCCGCGAGATTGAATTGGTGGCGTAAGCACGAGTGCGCGAAGAACAAGTTTGGCGAAAGATGCGATGGGACTCGATTTCACAGCGCTGATTCGATACGACGGCCCGAACGCCGATGTCCTCCATGCGATCAGTCGATTGGAACACAGCGAGGAGGATGCAGCATTCGCGGAGGTTGTGACTTATGGCCTCCGCAAGGATTTCGCCTTCGCGAAGTACGGCGGCCAGCGCGCTTATTGGCGGCTCGTCACCGATTACGAGCAGCGACTGCCGCACAGACCCATTCTCCCCTCGTTGGAGTTTTGCTTGGATCTGCCGTCGGACTTCTCGCTGACGTTCGGCCGGGATTCTATTTGGGTGTACCACACCCTGCGCTGGATCTTCTTTGTGACCGAGGGAGAGTGGCAGCGCGTGATGCTGGCTGCCATCAAGCGATTCTGCGAATTAATCGGGGCTGGCGATTGCATCATCACCAACGACTGCCATCCAGCGGTTTCGGAGTTCCATCGGGGTGCCTCGTTTGATGAGGCACTGGATAGGGCTTCGTGGCAAGGTGAAGGCGAGGTGGCATCCCTGAGTGAACTCTACCGAGAGTTCGAGGACCCATCCGATACGGCTCTGAAGCCGGTTCTGAAGCCGGTACGGGGGATTGCCGCCAAGTACCTTGATGGTCAGTTCGTTAGCTGGCCACGAAGCAAGCCGTTACCCGAAGGCTGGTCTCGGCTAAAGATATGGGATTCCAAAGGGTTCTGGCGGTATCGATGGCAAGAGAACAACGCCGATAAAACGCTGTAGTAGATCGGCCAGACGAATCGTGGTGAGTCGTGTTCTTCTGCGCGAGCCGGCTGTTGAACTGGTTTGTTCGGCGACGTCACCCGTCGAATGCAATAGCAGTCCTTCGCGTCAAGGATCGTTTACCCCAGGAATCGTCGCATCAAATCGTGTCTTTTCCCGACGCAGCTCGATCCGCTGTGCCAAAGAAGGAGAAAGGATTGGAACGCGCCGAGCGGCTCAGGAGGAGGCGGTTTGCAGTTGCAAGGGGCGATGACGATATGCCTCCACGAAGCGCGGCAAGTAGCCGGCTTCAAAGGAATCCTCCATGTCGTAACCCAACTCACGCATGAAATCCTGGTTCAGACAACGGAACGCCTCGTAATGCTCGGCGCGGAAGAATTCTCGGTGGCTGTTGATGGTTCCCTGCCGGAAGGTCCAGCTACCGGGGTTGAAGAGTTTCTCGCCGTGTTCCCGCGGACTGCCCGACACATGAAGCTTTAACTGAAGCGACCAAATAGTCCGCTGCTGGACCTCATCAGAGCCGCCGCCTTTGCGACCGATCAACTCCTCGAAACTAACCGGGATGACGTTGGCCAGGCGCGGCCAGGCGACGTAGGCCCGAACGCGGTCGCGGATGCAGCCGATAATCGGGTCGGCGGCGATCAAGGACTGGCAGCGCTCGTGGTCGGAGAACGTGGTGTAGTAATGCGCCAGCGGCGTCTTCTCTTTGCGGGTCAGGTAGAAGGTCTCCGAGACGACAACGTCCATCGGGTTGCGATAGATGAACAGAGCCGGGTGCGCGAAGAAGGGGTGATCGGCGCCGCCCCGCGGGTAGTTGGCCAACTCCTCGAAGAAGCGGATGGCGGTCGTATGCGTGTGGCCGTGGACCAGAGAATGGTAATGACCCGCGCGAGTCGGCGGCGCTGGCCCGCCGTCGTCGATGTGGAAAGAACGCATCAACTCATAGAGGAGATGCGTGCCCGCCTTGGGCATGGTCAACAGGAAGTAGGACTGATTTTGATAATAGCGGCTCGTGATCGGCGCGACGATCTGGCAGGGGGAATCGATCAGCGCGTGCAACCGGGCGGACAAGATGTCGGCATCCGTGTCGAGAAGAATCAGGCAGTCCGCGGGAGTCGTCGGGCTGTTGACGCGGACGCCCACTCCGTAGGTGTCGGCGATCAGACGAGCCACGGAAATGCTTGTCGGGTTCGCGGGTTCGATACGAACCGAGCGTGCCCCGCGCCGGTAACAGTGGATGAAGCTCTCAAGGTAATGGGCGGGATCGGGCGGCACGAAATCCAACCAGGCTTGAGCAAATGTCAGATTCTCTTCCATCAGGGAATGGCAGCGGAGGGACATCAGCAGATACTTCTCGACCGACAACGACGCCGGCCACTACGGCTAAATCTATACCGACCTTGCCAGCGATGCTAGATCGATCTTGGCGGGTGTGACGCCAATCTTCCGCGCTAAGAATGTGGCGATCGATTTCTTTGAGCGCTTGGAGGTTGACCGATAGTGGGATGATCCCGCTCGACCACTTCCCCTTTTTCGACTAGGATCGAAATGAGATAAAGACGGAAGGAGGTGATGGTATGCCCCCAGTGATTCGCATCGCCGATAAGAAGGCTCGCATCAGTCTGCCAGCCGCTTTCGCTAATGCCACCGTCATCATCGAACAGGTCAGCGACACGGAATTGCGCATCCGCAAGGCCCAGGTCGTGCCGGAAGACGAGTATCGCTTCGCGGAAGAAGCGGTCACACCACTGTCGGATCGGGACCGCGACCGCTTCTTGGCAATGCTGGATAACCCGCCTGCGGCAAATGAGGCGTTTCGCCGCGCTGCCGCCAAGTACCGGAAACGTCATAGCTAACTGCGGATCGATGCCACGAGCGCGGGGAGCTTTGTCGCGACAAGGCTCCTTTCGACGAGTTTTTGCGCTCCCTGGTGAGCCAGTATGAGGAGCCAAATCCATATGGGCAATCATTTGAAAGGGTGCAGCTGCCGGCGCTGTCGGAGCGGCATGCACACAAAGTACGGCAGCACGCTGCTCCAGAAGATAGTCCGCAGTGTGCGGCGGGCGGCCAAACAGACGCTCCGCCGGGGCGATGAGCCGCCTCCCACCAAGTCACGGGGATACACGGATTGAGGCGACCCATCGCGGACTGGAAATACAGAATACCTCGGAAAGCTCGCTCATCCCAGAAACCGCCGCATCAAATCGTGTCCCTTCTCGAATACCAGATCGCTTTTATCCGCAATAGCTTCATCGTAAGACGCCTGCCCCTTCGGTGTGACTCCCGTGCCGGCGAAGGCGAACGGCACCATGCCGTAGGCGTGCGCGCGGGTCTGGAGCGTTGTGCGATGATCGGGAGAGACGAGGATGCGCCAATCGCCGTGCGCCGGTAGCGCTTCGAGCAGTGGCCCGACAATGTGGCGATCGATTTCTTCGAGCGCTTTCACCTTGGCATCGGCCCGGCCTTCGTGCGATGCCTCATCCGGCGCTTCGACGTGGACGCAAACAAGATCGTATTGCGGCAGCGCGGCGATGGCGGCGCGGCCCTTGGCGGCGTAGTCGGTATCAAGATAGCCGGTCGCGCCGGCCACGTCGATGCGCTGCCAGCCGAGTAGGACGCCGACGCCGCGCACCAGATCGACGGCGCTGATGATGGCTCCGCGCTTGTTGTGTATCTCGACAAACGGCCGCAAGTGCGGCGCGCGCCCCTGCCCCCATAGCCAAATCTGCGTCGCATCCCGTTTGCCCTTGGCACGCCGCGTTTGATTCACTGCATGATCGTGCAAAATAGACCTGCTGCGTTCCATTAAGCTCCTTAACAGATCGCTTCCCGGTCCTTTGGGCAAATGATCGACAATGGGCCGATCCGGGACATCGTGCGGCGGTTGCGTTTTCGTTTCATCCGCGAACGGAGCCGGTGTAGCGGCCGTGGCACGATAGACGAGGATGTTGCGATAACTGACGCCGGGATGAAATTCGAGCGGTCCGCCGCCAAGAGTTGATTGCAACGCCTCGATGAGCGGCCGGCCCTCCTCGCTGGTGATGTGGCCGGAGGTGAAATCGCGCATGCACTCGTTTTCGACGTGGACGAGATTGCAGCGAATGGCCCAATCGTCGGGCCCCAGAGGAATGCCCATCGCCGCCGTCTCCAGCGGCGCGCGGCCGGTGTAGACGGCCAGCGGGTCGTAGCCGAACAAACTCAGCGTGGCCACGTCGCTGGCCGGCGTCAGTGGTCGCGGCACATTGTTCGCCCGGCCAACGACGCCTTGCTGGGCAATGCGGTCCATGTGCGGTTTGTGGGCCGCTTGCAACGGCGTTTTGCCGCCCAGCGATTCCTGCGGGTCATCGGCACAGCCGTCCGGGATGATGATGACGTATTTCATGCGCGTAACACAGCAAGGGTTCCGAATTCGTCCGCGACACCAGAATTAGTTTCTGGACTGCCGCCTCGATTGGCAATCGGTAAACTGATTACGCGAGTGGGGACGCGACTTGGCATCTGTGAATAGAGCCGAGTCATGGTGCGTCTAACGAGCAACCTGTCTCTTGAGAAGTATCTACTTCATTGGCGAAAGGAGTCCTTCATGCGTTCGTGTAATTTCCTCGTGTGGTCCGTTCTCTCCGCTGGTCTGAGTCTTCTGGCCAGCGCATCGACGGCGCGAGCGGCCGACACATTCACCGTCGATCCCGTTCATTCGTCGATGCTGTTTCGCGTCAAGCATTTGAACGCCGGTCATATTTACGGCCGATTCAACCAGTATTCGGGATCGTTCGCCTTCGACGACAAGAACCCAGCGGACTGCAAGTTGGAGATGGAGGTCAAGATCGACAGCATCGATTCGGCCAACGGCGACCGCGACAAGCATCTCAAGGGACCGGACTTTTTCAATGCCAAGGAATTCCCCACCATGACCTTCAAGGCCACGCGCATGAAGGCCAGCGATGAGAAGAACTACGAAGTGACCGGCGATTTAACGATCCACGGCGTCACCAAGCCGGTGACGGTCAAGCTCGAACGCATCGGCACGGTCAGGGATCTGAAAAGCGGCAAGCCGCGCACCGGCTGGGAAACCACGTTCACCATTAACCGCAGCGATTTCGGCATGAAGGGCCTTGTCCCAGCCATCAGCGATGAGGTACGCATCATCGTGGCGATCGAAGGGATTCAGTAATTTTCCTTACGAGCCTGGAGCGCCAGCGACGGGTTTGCTCAACTTGTCGCTGGCGCTTCAGGCTCGTCCTCTTGACGTAGGCAGTTCTTCCTTGCTCTCCTTGATGCTGTGGTATGGAGTCGCACTACCAGCCCTCGCGAGTGCTGCCGTCTTGCTCGTGAGTTGGCCCTTGGTGCGGCGTGCGAGACCATCGCGGACAGGTGGTGCCTGGTCGATCGCGCTGGCTCTCGGGCTTGGCTGCGCTGCCGGCCAGATTGGTGTCGAGGGCTGGCGTTCCTTTCCTCCGCGCGAAGTGGCGGATCGCTTGTTCTATCTCACCTTCGTCGCCGTTGCGCTCAGCATTCTCAGAAGTTGGCGATCTTGTCTGGGCTGGCTGCTTGGGACGCTGCGAGCCATCTTCTGGTTGGTGCTGGTATGGTTTGTGTTGCCGCCGTCGCTTCGCAAAGAAGCCAGTGGAGGCGTACTCGCATCCTGGATCGCCGGGTTGGGAATGGCAGGTCTATTCTTCTGGGTGATCTTGGGGTTCACGGCTCGGCGTCTGCCCGGCACGACGCTGCCGCTGATCCTGCTCATCGTGTCAACGGGTACGGTCGGCGTACTCTATCGTGGCCATAGTGTCACGCTGACGCAACTGGCCGGCACGCTCGCGGCGGCATTTCTGCCGATCCTGATGCGAAGCGTATGCTGGCCGCCCATTATCATGGCGACCGCTCCTATCATGGTGCTTCTGCCGGGCCTGTGGCTGCGGAGCTACTTCTACGATTACGAACCGCCGCCCACGCTGAGTTTCGCTCTGCTCGCCGCGGCAACTCTGATGGGTGTTCTGGGATTGATACCGGGGATACGCTTGCTCGCTCCCTGGCAGAAATGTCTGCTCTGTGCCGTCGCCGCGTCCCTGCTGGCGGCGGAAGCGGTGTCCGTCGCCTATGAGGTGCCATCGGCGAAACCGGAGGAGTATCTTCAAATCAATCGCGGCATTCCTTAAATAGCGCACCGTCCCGGTGGGGGATAGCGATACAATCGCGCCGCCAACCAATCGACTGAGCCAGGCTCCTCGCGGGGCCGATGATAGTGCCAACGAGGATCGAGCGGCACCAACTCGTCGCCGACCGGCCACGGCTGAAACGGATTATGTCCCAGTGCGGCTAGCAGCTTGTCGCTGTTCATGCTGACATTGCCGGCACGCGGCGGCATGGGGCCGGCATCATGACGCGGACAACCACGCAGCAAATGCGGATCGTAGCCGCCCACTCGATTGACGATTTGAGCGATCTGATAAAGCGTCAAATGCCGAGGGCCGCCCGCGTGAAAAATGCCCGCCTGCCCGCTGGCCAGAAACAACTCGAAGACCCGATTGAGATCGTCGGTGTAGGTGCAAGAACGCACCTCGTCGAAGTACAACGTCGCCGGCCTGCCGTTACGGAAACGGGACTGAATCCAGTCGATGGCCCCGGCGTGGCGATTGAAACTCGGGCCCATCGGCAGCGAGATACGCAGGATCGTTGCTTGCGGGTCAGCATTCAAAATCGCCTGCTCGCCTTCCGCCATCGTGCGCCCGTACACCGTCACCGGATCGACTGCATCCGTCTCGACATACCCGCCCGCGCCGATCCCCGAAAAAACAAGGTCTGACGACAGATGCACGAGCCGCGCATCGAAGGCGCGGGCCGCGGCCACGATGTTGATAGCGCTCACGACGTTGGTACGATTCGCCATTGCCGGATCGAGTTCGCACGACTTCAAGGCACAATTGCCGGTGCAATTGAGGACGGCGCGGAAGCGATGGACGCGGAATAACTCGAAGAGTGCATCGCGGTCCTGAGTGTCCAGGGGAACGATGCCATCGCCGACCAGTTGCCACGTTTGCGTCGGACGAATGCCGATGACCTGTCCGGGATGCCGGCCCAGGAAATACGGCAGGGCGTTGTAGCCGGCCACGCCGGAAATGCCGGTGATGAGCAAGGGCAAGGGAATAGAATGAGATGTCAAAGCAGACTGCATGAGGATGGATCACCAGCGGGAGATTATAAGATTGGCCCCGGAGGGACTCGAACCCTCACGCCCGTTAGGGCACCTGGTCCTAAGCCAGGCGCGTATGCCGTTCCGCCACAGGGCCTTTTCGATGCTTCCGATATTCCCGATTCGCGGTAGGTGCCGCGAGCCGAGCGGCACTAAGATGTCAAAGTCCGGCTCGGCTCGCCGGACCTACTTGGTAGGTGCCGCGAGCCGAGCGGCACTTCAAGTCCGGCTCGGCTCGCCGGACCTACTTGGTAGGTGCCGCGAGCCGAGCGGCACTAGGATGTCAAAGTCCGGCTCGGCTCGCCGGACCTACCGAATACGGTCCCAATATGAGACCCGAGACGTCTTCTCGCATGGATTTACCTAGGAAAGTATACAGACCGGATCGCCATGAGTACAGGCTTGGGCGACCTGCGCTCGCGACGATCCGGTCTGTCGCGCATCGTGGCTCGTTGGAACCGCGAAACGGAAGGGAGAAGGATGGCTTGAGATGATTAACAGCGGGCACGAACCTTATCCGAAAGTTCAAAGATGATCTTGTTGGCTAACTCCAGTTCGGACTGCAAGCTCTCGCGTTCCTTGACGAGTTCCCAACTAAAGTCGGTTTCCAGCGCCGCGTTGATGCGGTTCAATTCCTGATAGAGAATCTGACAATAATCGAACGCCTGCGACAACTTCCAGGCATCGGGACTGTAGACGGCCTTCAAATCCCAGTTGCCGTCGTCGGAGAGTTTTTCGACGGTGACGTAATCGATGACGTAATTGATGGGCGTGCCGCTGATTTTCTGGGGGACGCCTTCCGTGGTGATCCAGTAACGGGTGTCCTCGGTTTCCAGTTTGAGTTCCAGACGGCCCCAGGATTCCGAGACTTGATGCAGCGTCGGCAAGGTGCGCAAGGATTGCAGAGCGGGTCGAATGGTGGATTGCATGGTATACCCCGGAAGGAAAGAACCGGCTTGCTGTTTTGAGCGAGCCGTTCTCAGCGCGAGATTATTTCAGGACCAATGAAGTAGCAGGATCGAGCGTCGCTTGCGTTGCCCATCAACGTAAGACAGCACACTGAAGAGCATTAAACATGCCAGAAAATCTTCTTGGAGAGAAGAGGCATCTGACTCGGAGATTATTTTAACAAAATGCGACTTAAAACCAGCTGATAAAATAACTTGCATCGAGTATCCTAAAAAAGCGATTGTGAAAAACGGCGCTGGTCGAATGGTGCAAGTGTAAACTTTTGTTAACGGGGATGACGTATCCTGCTCAAGCCAACTTACAGCGCTCCTAAAGGCAAACGGCTGGCGTGCGCCGGCTGGTGCGGGGCAAAAACCAGCCGGCGCACGCCGGATGAAAAAAGTAAAGAAGCAGCCTATGGATAGCCGATTTCCTTGAAGTGGCGTGTCGGGGATGTTTGCGAGAGGGACAACCGATGGACGGACTCCGCGTGGTGAAGGAGGCGTTCGCGGCGGAGGCACCTTGTAGCCGATGTCAGGCGACCGGCTGCCCCTGGGACCGCCTTGCCAGCCTAGCGGTGTGTCCGGACTGTCAAGAGTCTCTCGCGCAAGGTGAAGGCGAGCCGCTGATCGTGCGCACGGAAAAGCATCGCTGCGTGGTGTGCCAGCAATTGGGCACGGTTCGCTATCTCACCTATCCCCTGCATTCGGCGGAGCCGGTGGAGATGGAACTGTGTCCGCGCCATTTCCAGGCGCTGCTGGCGCGGCGGCTGGATCGTCATGCTTATCACCAATTGAGCCGGCAACTTCAGAGACTAGGCTTCAAAGCTCGACAAGTCTTCTTGCTTCACGAAGCGTTTTATGATGAGCAGGGCCGGTCTATTCAGCCCGTCCCTGAATTGTAACGAGTCAAGTCGCACGGAAGCGATCATGAACGCAATGCAGACCGTGGCGGTTCGCGCGGCCCGTTGGCCACGCGCTCTGTCCTTCGACTGGCTTGACGGCCTGCAAGCGGCGTTGACCGTCGTTTCCGTCGTGCAGTTCGGCCGCTGCCACGGCCCCGCCTACGTGTGGGTGTTTGTGGCGATGGTCCTCCCCGCGCTGCGCTTTGGCCTCTCTTCTTCCTATCGCCAGCGTGTGCTATCTCAGTTGCGATTTTCCTGGGCGAGCATTGAGGGATTCGCGGCGAATCCGCATCGGCTGCCGTGGCGGGCGACGGGGTTGCTGGTGTTCCTGCCGGCCGGGTTGTTTTTCTTGTCGCAAGGCCGGCCGCTGATGACCGGCGATTCCAAACCGATCACGCTGATTGCTTCCGCCCTGGTGCGCGACGGTACCACGGATCTCACCGCTTTCGTCCCGGTGTATGCGCCCGTCTATCACATCCCGCCGGCGATGGATCTGCCGTACTTCTGCCTACGGACGCCGACCGGCGTTCATTCGTTCTACCACAGCGGCATGGCCGTTTTCGCGCTGCCGTCGGCATTGCTGGCCCGCCTGCTGGGTGCCGATCTGCAAGAGGGCGGCGTGCAGGATCGCATGGAAAAAGGTGTCGCTTCCTGGCTGGCGGCGGCGTGTTTGGGTCTATTCTTTTTGCTGGCACTGCATCGGGTGGATGCGCACTCGGCGGCCCTGATGACGCTGCTCCTGGCCACGGGATCGGGCTTGTGCAGCACGGTGGGTCAAGCGCTCTGGCAGCACGGCGGCGTCCTATTCTGGATGCTGTTGGCGCTGCTGATTGAGTTCCGCACCTGGCGGCGTCCCACGGCGGCCGGCGTGGTGCTTCAAGGCATCTCCCTGGCGATGATGTTCGCTTGCCGGCTGTCTTCGGCCGTGTTCATCGCGTCCTTTGGTGTCTGGCTCCTGCTTCGGACGCCGCGCCGCGCTGTCCTCGTTGGTCTGGCCGGCATCCTAACTTATGCTCCGTGGGCATGGTATTACCACGCGACTTACGGCAGATGTTTCGGCCCCACGATCGGCCAACTGGCGTTTTTCACCGGACGCTGGCGCGACACCCTCCTTCCTTTATTTGTTAGTCCCGATCACGGTCTGCTCGTGTATCAACCGTGGATTTTGCTGGGCCTCGCACTCGTTGTACCGCGTGTGCGCCGGCGATTGCAAATCTCGCCGGTCGAGTTGCCGCGCGGTTGGCACTGGCTCTGCCTCGCGGTCATCGTGCCGAATCTGGTATTAATCGCCTCGTGGTATTGCTGGTGGGGTGGCCAGTGCTGGGGATCGCGCCTCGCGGTCGATATCATACCCTTTTTCGCTCTCCTTTGTCTTCCTTCGCTCGCGGCTCTTCGTCGCCTGATGTGGGGGCGTCGCCTACTGTTGGCAACGCTCGTTGCTGGCGCATTCGTGCATCTGCCTGGCGTCTATCTGAAGGCAGACTCGCGCGATACGCAGCCGGCGCTATTCGGCATGCGCCCGGAGCCACCGGGTTCCTGGAAACACCTGCCGTTTTTGACGCCGTTTGTCGGCGGCTCTCACCGATGAGCCGCTTGCGGCTTAGCGCTGGGATACGCTAAGCCGCAAGCGGCATTAACCGCATGCGGTGACAGCCACTTAGCGAGTGACTCACTTTGGCCATTGCAGATGTTTCCGCAAAAAGCGAAACGTGCCCTGACTGTGAATCTCGTGACCGCCGGCGAAGAATTCGATTTCCGTGCGCTGGGGTATCTTCAGGCGGCTGTACAAACGGCGCACCTTGGCGTATTCGTAGGCGATCCATTCATCAATGCCGACGCCGTCGTTGTGGCCGCGTTCGACCATGAACGGCCGCGGCGCAATCAGCGCGGCCATTTCCGCATAGTTGAAGGTGTGGCCGAGATTGAACTCCGGCATTTCATATTCCGGGCTGAACATATAACTGCTCGGATAATCGAGGGACACATTCTTGCGTATCCATTCGTTGAAATCGCCGGAACAAATGGACAGACAGTAGCGCGGCAACAGCGCCGGGACACGCATGGCCGTTTTGCCACCGTAGGACAGGCCATAGAACGCCAGGCGCTTTGAATCGACGTTGGGCAGCGTGGCGAGCCAATCGAGCGTGCGCTCGTGCTGACGGACAATGAAGGAGAATAGCGATAGTCCAAGGGGGTTGGCCTTGCGCTGGAGGACGCGGAACTTGTCGTGGCCGATGTACGGATTCTGCGGTGCGTAAACGATGTAGCCGAGATCGGCAAGCTGAGCGCCGAACGAATTGTAGTATTTCGTCCGCTCCTTGGGATTGCACACGTCGGTCGGCCGGCCTTCCAGTCCGTGCTGGCAGACGACGACCGGGCGTTTCTCACCCGGCTTCAGATCCTTGGGCAACAGCAAAATGCCGTAGGCGAACACATCGGGATAGAGATCGAGCGTCACCTCGTAGCCTTTCCACTTCGGCTCGTCGTAGATGGGCCGCGATTGTGGATTCATCGGCAGTTTAGGCGCGGGCAGTTTGCCGATGACCTTCTCGGCGAGTTGTTTGCGGAAGGGTTCGCAGGATTTTTGATATTTCTCCACGGAAGACGTGTCGAGTTTGTTCCAGAAGTGTTGCTGGCGATAGCGCTCGGAGTCGCGCATCACTTGCTGCGTGAAGGCGACGAGTTGATCAAACTGGCGTTTCTGGCGCACAGCGGGATCGAAATTCTTGCGGCGGTCGGCGGGTGCCTTGTCCCATCGGCCCTTAAGACGGGCCTCCTTGTTGAGTGCCCCAAGGAAAAGGTTGAGTGTTTTGCCTTCTCCGAAAAGAAATGTCTCGAACAGGGGCGGACGAATCGTGACATCGCCCAGACGGAGGGCGGCGCGCTCGACTTCCGGGCGAGCCTTGTCGGCACGGTCCGAGGTCAAGCGGCCGGGGGCCGCGCCGCCACGGCCTGGCCGCGGTGCCGGTGGACCGGATACGTTCCCGCCGAGTTGACTCGCCTCGACGATCAACGTGCGCGGCAAGATGAGATGAGCGACTTCCGCATCGCCGAACTCACGCAGTAGGCCGAATACGTTGCGGTAAATCGGTTCCTGCCAGACACCCTCACGCGGACCGAAATAGCCGCTCACGACGGTGGCGGCAATGCGTTCGTCCAGCGCAGCGCTATAGAGTGCGATCGAGCCGCCTTCACCCTTGCCAAGCACACCCACGAGGGGATGATCCTTCTCCCGGCAGAAGCCATCCACCGCTGCCAGTACCTTCTGCACCTCATAGCCGATAAGATGCCGGCCCATCTCAAAGGTCATGCGGTAGACGAACTCGCGATGCGGCTGATTCGTCAGACGCCCCAATTTTGGATTGCCCGACCATGTATCCGCGCGATCAATCAGCACCGGCACAAGAACGCGGCAACCACTCTCCGCGAGTCCTTGGGCGATGGGACTGGCGGTAATTCCCTTCATGCCGGCGAGAACTTCCGGCGTCGTATCCGCATCTGGCAGAACAATCACCTGAGTCAAGACCTTACCCTTCGGTTCCAATAGCAAGCCCTCGCCATCCACGCCGGGCAACACCGGCCAACGCACGGCGAACACCTTATAGCTATCCGTCTCGGCCACTAGCGCCGGTTGGTCGATTGTGCCGACCGACTCGAAGCCGGTGAACGGCACGCGCTTGTCCACGACGCCGAGGATTTTCTTCAACCGTTCGCGGTTGGGCTGCACCGATTTCGTGTACGCTTCCGCTGAGGAAAAGTCCGGCTTCCAGTGTTCCTTGCGTTTCTTAACCGATGCGGCCAGTTCACGCATCAGATACTTGTCGATGCCCTCGACCATCTGGGCGGCAAGATCACCCTCGTGCATGAGCGGTTTCGTATCCGGCAACGGTTCGGCATGCAGAGGAGTGATGGCCGGAGCGGTCACGGCCACGATGAAAAGCAAACGCCAGCGGTGCATGGATCACCTCTTAAATGGGAACGCGGACGATCGGCGAAGTGCGCGCAAGTATAAGGCCGGAGAAGAGGGCTGCCTAGGGGGGGCTTCGATGGGTCAGGCAATCATTATCTATTTGCGTGGATTTGCTTAGCGGGTAGGATAAGCGAGCGCCGGTCGTCGAGACCGGAATCAACCCCTTGTCGGCAGCCTCTCTCCGGCGGCTGTCTTCGTTCGCGAGGATATTATCATGAGAATCTGTTGTCTCGCCGCCTTCGTCGTTCTGCTGACGGCCCCTGCTTCCTTGGTGCGTGCGGATGAGCAGACGCACCGCCAAGCCGCCGAGGAATTGTTCAAGGCGATGAGCATCGATAAGCAGATGGAAAACGCCATGGATCAGACGCTGACCATGCAGATCAAGGCGCAACCGGCCCTGGTGCCCTACAAAGGAGTGATGCGAAAGTTCTTCGCCAAGCACATCAGCTACGCGGCGCTCAAGGAAGACCTCATCAAGATCTACACCGAGGAGTTCACCGAGGAAGAACTGCGGCAGATTGTGACCTTCTACAAGACACCGGCCGGCAAAAAGTTGGTCGAGAAAAGCCCCGCGCTGCTGGGCAGATGCATGCAGCTGGGTACCAACCGCGTCGCGAAACACGAGGACGAGTTGAAACAAATGATCGAGGACGAGGTAAAAAAGCAGAAGGACAAGCCATAATTCCATCTTGCCAGGGCGAAAATAAAAAGGCCGGTACTCCGAAGAGTGCCGGCCCTTTTTCATGTTGGCTGTTCGATCGCGTCCAGCAGTTCGAGTTCCATTCGATTAGAGGTGCCTCACAATCGCCGTCCTTGCAACTGCCGGAAGGCTGTCTCGTCGATGCGCGCGAAGCGCACACGATCGCCGGTGCGCAGCGGAAAGTAGCCGTCGGCGACGTGAACCAACTCCAGGGGCGTGCGGCCAATGAGGTTCCAGCCGCCCGGTCGCGCTTCCGTGTAGATGCCTGTCTGCCGCCCGGTCAGGCCGACGCTGCCCGCCTCGACGCGCAGACGCGGCGCGGTCAGGCGCGGTACGCCACAGAGAGGATTGGGAAGATAGCCAAGGTAGGGAAAACCAGGGCAGAAACCAATGGCATAGACCGTGTATTCGATGTCGAGATGCAATCGGATAACCTCGTCCTCCGTCAACTTCGTCGCCTGGGCGACGCGCGGCAGATCGAGTTGAAACTCGTAACAGCAAGGGATCGAATGCAGACGGGTAGCAATGATCCCGTCGGCGACCGCTCCGCGCAGGATGCCGTCGAGAGCCTGCGCGGCGGCCGTGAACCGGATTTGATCGAGATCGAAGTAGACCGCGACACTGCTGTAGGCTTGGACGACATCAAGGAGCCAGGGCGGCGCGAGACGGCGCACGACAGCAGCCCAGTGAAAGGCTTCGCTCTCGGCGGTGAACGAGGCCAACACAGCCTGGTCGCCCAGCGGTTGCAGCGCGATCATGCCGTCCTCGGTCGTGGATGACAATGTAAGCCGTTACACCACTTCCTGACCCAGCGCTTTTCGCGGATGCCAACGCTAGGCGAGTAAAGTAGAATAAAACAGCGTTGTCACGATGACTTTTCTTCATGCCAGGATGGCTTGCGCCATGCCGCTCGAAGAAGTCCATCAGACAAATTAGGACGGATCCGACGGGAGAAGAGAGCGGATGGCCATGCTGAACTATCTTTCCTCCCTCTCCCCGAACGAACCACCCACGCTGCGGGCGAACATTTTACTGGTGGACGACCATCCCGGCAATCTCCTGGCTCTGCGAGTCATCCTCGAAGACCTGGGCCATACCCTAGTTGATGCACGTTCCGGCCAGGAAGCTCTGCGTCTGGTACTCGATCAAGATTTCGCCCTCATCCTCCTCGATGTGCAGATGGACGGCATGGACGGCTTTGAGACGGCCAAGCTGATTCGCGGCCGACAACGCTCACGGCATACCCCCATCGTCTTCCTGACGGCCTTCGAGAGTGGCCGTTTGCCCATGGAGGAGGCGTACGCCCTGGGAGCCGTGGATTATCTGGTGAAGCCGTTGGTGCCGGTGGTGCTGCGCGCCAAGGTCGCCGGCTTCATCGAACTGTTCCAGAAGACCGAACAGGTCAAATGGCAGGCGGAGCAACTTCGGCAGATGGAACGCCGCGCGTTCGAGCGGAAGTTAGCCGAAGAGAATGCGCGCTTTCGCGCGCTCACCGAACAAAGTTCCGATGCCGTAACGCTCGTCGGTGCGGATGGGATCGTGCGGTACACCAGTCCTTCCGCCCGTCGTGTGTTGGGCTACGAACCCGATGAGTTTCTCGGACGCAGCGGTTTCGAGATTGTCCATCCCGACGATCAAGAACGCATCGGCCTGCGGTTGGCCGAACTGGTTCGGACGCCCGGAGCGCCGGTGACGGCCGACCTGCGCGTGCTGCACAAGGACGGCTCCTGGCGCTGGGTGGAGTGCGTCGGCACGAACCTGCTTGCCGAACCAGCCGTTGAGGCCATCGTCGTCAATTTCCGCGACATCACCGAGCGTCGGCGAGCGATCGAGGCTCTGCGCGAAAGCGAGGAGCAGTTCCGCACGCTGGCCGACTCGATTCCGCAATTGGCATGGATGGCACGGCCGGACGGCGGCGTCTTCTGGTACAACAAACGCTGGTACGACTACACCGGCACGGCGGCGGAGCAAATGGAGGGCTGGGGGTGGCAGTCGGTCCATGACCCCGCCGAACTACCGAGAGTGTTGGAGAAGTTCCAGGCTCACATCGCCAGCGGCGAGCCGTGGGAGGACACCTTCCCGCTGCGCCGGCACGATGGAGCAATGCGCTGGCACCTGTCGCGCGCCCTGCCGGTGCGCGACGAGCGCGAGCAGATCGTCCGCTGGTTCGGCACCAACACCGACATCACCGACCGCATCGAGATGGAGGCGGCGCTCAAACAATCCGATCGCCGTAAGGATGAGTTCCTGGCCATGCTCGCTCACGAATTGCGCAATCCGCTCGCTCCTATCCGCAACGCCGTGCAAATCATGCAATTGCTCGGCCCCGTCGATCCGAATCTGCAACGCGCTCAGGAGATGATCGAACGGCAAGTGAAACATCTCGCCCGCTTGGTGGACGATCTACTCGACGTATCGCGCATCACATCGGGGAAGATCAAGTTGCGTAAAGAGTCGGTGGAGTTGGCCGCCATCCTGGCGCGGGCGGTCGAGACCAGCCGCCCCCTCATCGACGCGCGGCGGCACGAGTTGACCATCACGCTGCCGCCGGAATCGCTGCGGCTTGAGGCGGATACCACGCGCCTGGCTCAGGTCATCAGCAACCTGCTCAATAACGCGGCCAAGTACACGGAGGAGGGAGGACGCATCGGGCTGACCGTCAAGCGGGAGAGAGCGGAAGCGGTGCTGTCGGTAAAGGATAACGGTATGGGTATTCCTACCGATCTATTGCCGCATGTCTTCGACCTGTTCACGCAGGGCGACCGTTCGCTGGCACGTTCGGAGGGCGGCCTGGGTATTGGCCTAACCCTGGTCAAAAGTTTGGTCGAGATGCACGGCGGCACAGTCGAGGCATCCAGTGAGGGGCCGAACAAGGGAAGCGAGTTTGTCATAAGTCTGCCTCTCCAGGAGTCAAGATCGCGTTTCCCGACCAACGAGGAAGAGAGGCTGCCGTGTAAGCACGAAACCTCTGCATCGCGGCGTATCTTGGTGGTGGATGACAACGTGGATGCCGCGGAAAGTTTGGCTCTGGTTCTGCGCGCCGGGGAACATGAAGTTCACGCCGCTCACGATGGACCGACCGCCTTGCGGATAGCAGAGACGTTTCGGCCCGATGTCGTGCTGCTCGATATTGGCCTTCCTCGCATGGATGGCTATGAGGTGGCGCGCCGCCTTCGCAAGCAGACGGGAACGGAAACGGTTTTCTTGGTGGCCTTGACCGGCTACGGCCAGGACGAAGATCGTCGCCAGGCGGAGGAAGCGGGATTTGACGCCCATCTCACCAAGCCCGCCGATCCCGCCGTCCTACAAAAATTGCTGGCAACCTCTCCGAGAATTTAGCCAGCCCGCAGCGCCAACAAGGGAACGAATTCCCTTGCTGGCGCTGCGGGCTGGCTAGATCCTTTCAGCGCTCCTCGCTGGCGATTGAGGGATCGTCCTTGTCCGGGTGGTCGGTGGGTGAGGCGCATTGTCCGGGATCGTAACCTCGATCCGATGGTTTGTTGCCGCTGGTATCGTCACAAACGGTGCCCGATTCGGGAGCCGACGACACATCATCGGGCGCGAGGCCTTGCTTCTCGGTCATGGTGTTCTCCTTCGCTAGG
>DATNCY010000281.1:0-2454 GCA_035553375.1 Gemmataceae bacterium | reverse complement strand
CAAGCACCGCGCCGAGGCCATCGCCAGCGGTCAGCGGCTCGCGGATCGACAGTTCGGCATCGATTTCGAGGATGCGGAGGATGTCGTACACCGTTTGAGCGGCGAAATCAACCTCGGGAGCGTTAATGTCGGCGGTGATGGCCGGTTCGTCGTCGCGGTGACGGCGTTCTCCGCGAGGCCGGTCGGGGCGGTCATGCCGTCCCGGGCGGGGTTCGTCTCGTCGTCCGCCACGATTTTGTGGCCGCCCATTGCGGCCCGATGAGCGGTCGCCGGCGCCTGTTCCCGCGGCTTCGGGCGGCGGGGGCGAACCTTCACCGTTCGGTGCTCGCAGGAAGTCTGCGTCGGTGAGTTTTGGCACGGCAGCATCGAACCCTGCGCGGGTGGAAGTCCGCCCGCCCGAGCTGCCGGAACGGCCGCCGCGGTCACCGCGGTCACCGCGGTCGCGTTGTCCGCCACGTTGCCTTGCCTCGCCGGATTCGCGGGGTGCGCCTTCCCGCGGGCCGCGTTGGCTGCCACGGGGGATGCGCGTATCGGGCGGGCGCTGTGCCGCTGTGGGGCCAGGCTGGCTGCCGGGGATGCGTTCGACACGCACCATTGCGTCGCGGCCACCGCGACCAAGGAAGCCGCGCTTGCCTTCGTCGAGGATGACGATTTCGACTTCCTCCCGGCTTGCGCCGAGTCTATTGAGGGCGCTTCTAAGGGCGTCTTCGACGGTTTTGCCGCTTGCTTCGGCTTGGTCCATTGGTGGTCCTCAATTCCTGAGCGGGTTGGGTCGCGGCGGCGAGCGAGCCGGCACTCGCGGCCTCCGTAGCGAGTTTTGCTTGTTTGGGAGGCTTCGGCTTGAAAATGGGTTCGATCCCCAAGCGCGGGAACCCATACACGCCGATGTTGAAAGCGATGCCGACGATCGAGTTCACAACCCAGTAGAGGCTGACGCCAGCGGGGAAGTTGAGCGCGAAGAACGCGAACAACAAGGGCATCATGTAGGTCATCATCTGTTGCTGGGTGCGTTGTTGATCGGTCGTGGCGGCGCTGGTGACGGTGGTCGCCGTTTGCGCCCACGTGGTCACACCTACGAGGACGACCATCAGCAGGTTGCCGGTGCGAAGGTCCATCCCAATGAAGTGGTCCTGGAGCGGGACAGATTGTTGAATCGGCCCCCATGCATAAAGATGCCCCGAAAGCCGCTCCAGGGCCTCCGGGGAGGTCGCCAGTGCGAGCCGCACGGCGTCGTACAGGGCGATAAGGATGGGGAACTGCAGCACCATCGGGCCGAGACATCCGAGGGGGTTCACCCCGGATTCCCGGTAGACCTTCATGATCTCTTCCTGGCGCCGCTTCGGGTCACTGAACTTCTTGTTGATTTCCGCGATTCGGGGCTGGATCGTTTGCATCGCTCGCGTGGAATGCAGCTGCCGCAGCGTCGCGGGGAACGTCACGAGCCGGATGATGATGGTGAAGGCGATGATCGCGAGCCCGAAACTGTTGAACAGGACGATGTTCAACAGCAAGAGGAAGTTGATCATCGGGTTGAAGATGATGAGCGTGAACAGGTTCAGGATTTCGCTCATGGCCGCCCTCCAACCGTCACTTCAGCAACTTTGAGCTGAGACGGGTCGGCGCGGAAGAGGTGGCCGTTGGTCGTGCTCACGTACGCATAATTGCCCTCGGCTGTGACATCCGCCCGGACGGTGGATGTGAGCAGCGGGACAGTGTTCTTCACCTGGCCGGTCGCGGGGTCGACGAAATGCACGGCCGGCTCGCGGTCCGCCACGACAAGCAGGCCGCCAACGAGTGCCGGGGCAGAGAAGATGCGCGAGCCCTTCGTCGAGACCTTAGATTCCCACTTCAGGTGTCCGGCCGGGCCACTGAGGTCCAGCGCGTACACATAACCCGAGAAATCGCCGAAGTAGGCGATGCCGTCCTTGTACGCGGGCGTGGTCCAAATCCAGTCGCGAGCGGCGAAGTCTGTCGTGACCTTGCCCTGCTGGGTGGGGTCGAGCACGTAGGCGTGGTGATTGAGGCTGGGTACGAACAAATGTGTCGAATCGAGCAAGGCCATATCAGCGATGGCACCCGAAGCGTGGAACGTCCATGCCTCCGAGTGGTCGGCCACGTTATAGGCTTTGAGGTTGCCGGACATGGTGGCGACGTACAGGGTTTGGCCATCAGCGGAGAAGATTGGCGCTGCCCAGATTCCGCCATCGACGGTAAGGCCGCTCGTTGGCCAGTTATTGGCGGTGGTGTGGTCGGACTTGTTGACGACGTAGAGATGGCCGTCGGTGGTGCCAAGGCGAGGAGCTTCGACGAAACCGCGACTCCGCCGCTGACGTTGCCGGAGATTTCGGACTTCATCTGCCAGACGACGTGCCCGTCCTTCTTCGTGAGGGCGAAGACGCCGCCGGAATACGAAGAGAGGTAGACGTTTGCGCCATCGACCACGGGCCGGCCGTA
>DATNCY010000280.1:0-2247 GCA_035553375.1 Gemmataceae bacterium | reverse complement strand
AAAACGGGCCATTCCTACGAGAAGAAAACCAAGGCAGAGTTGAACCGCCGCATTGACAGCATCGCCAAGCACGGCCGCGACCCGGTGCCGCTGCATGTGCTGTTTACCACCTGGACGCTGCGCTACAACCAAATGCGCTGGCTGAGAATCGATGGCCTGGATAAGCATTGGTCGCGGGCCGATGTGGACGCCGTGCTGAGCGCCGAAGGCGTGACCATCGAGACGAAAAACGTATCGGCCCTGACGCTGACCTTTGAACCCGGCTCGTGTCCGGTCGAGGCGATCGAGAAGCCGCAGATCGTCATCGACGAGGAGGAAATCAAGGGCGTGCCGCAAGTGCTGTCGGATCGCTCTTGGATCGTACACCTCCGCAAGAAAGATAAGGTTTGGGAGGCGGTCGAGAAGGTCGAGAACAGCGAGCCGCGTAAGCAACATGGTTTGCAAGGACCGATTGACGATGCCTTCCTGGACAGCTTCCTGATGGTCAAGCCGACCGGCAAGCCGCTTAACGATAAGGTGGGTGCCTGGGCGACCACCGAGATGAAACACGCGCTCGACCACTGGCGCAAACAGTTCCGTGGCGAGGCCCGCATCAAGGATGATTCTGCCATCACGGACGCCGACATCGCCGAGCATAATCTTGTGCTGTGGGGCGATCCGAGTAGTAACAAGGTGCTGGCGAAGATCGCCGACAAGCTGCCGGTGCGCTGGGACGCGCAGCAAGTGCGCTTGAACGACGAGACGTTCTCCGCCGAGCATCATGTGCCGGTGTTGATCTATCCCAATCCCCTCAATCCGAAACGCTACGTGGTACTCAACAGCGGTTTCACCTTCCGCGAGTATGACTATCTCAATAATGCGCGACAGGTGCCGAAACTGCCGGATTTCGCCGTGATCGATGTGCGTACTCCGCCGTCGTCGCGTCTGCCGGGCAAGGTGGCAACGGCGGGTTTCTTCGATGAGGAATGGAAACTGCCGATGAAGGAGAAATGATCGTCTCGCATTCACCCACTCCCCTCTCCCCCGAGTACAGGGGAGAGGGGCTTTCCCGACAGACTCCAAGTTTGAGGGACGGTTCGCCATGCTCACCGGCAAGATGGTCGCGGTTCGCTACGCGCGCGATCGTATCATTCCGCGTTACCTCGACGTGAACGATCCGACCTGGGGCGAGGTCGCCGAACGCTTACTGGCCCTGTTTCGCGGTCAAGAAGGTCGGACGCGCGGCGAACTGGAAGAAGAACAAAGCGAACTATTCGGCGACGATCCCAGTCAAATTGTCCATCAAGGGCTGGCCAAGCTGCTTGAGGATCGTTGTGAATTTGAGGTTGTGTCCGGCCATCCGCCGGAGGCGATCCGCGCCGTCGTCTTCCGCACGGCGGCGCGGCAGCGAACCGCTCCCCTTGACGCCACGGAAGATCCGAGTACCGCGCTGGCGTCCTTCGACCGCGACGCCGTGTTGCGCCAGGCGGCCGATGAACTGAACCTGACGCCGGAAGTCGTCGAACAGGGATTGTTCGCCGATCTCAAGACCGAGCAGCGTTTGGTGCATTTCAAGGACATCAGCGCCGAGCGTCTGTTGCAGCGTTACAACGTGGCCCTGGCTCAAGGCGTGCTGTATCGCTGCACGCGGCTGCACGTCACCATCCGCAACGAACCGCCGCAGCGCTATCGCCAACTACTGCGCCGCGTCAAGTTTCATCGACTCATTTGCGAGATGGAGAAGATCGGCGAAACCAGTTATCGTCTGCACCTGGATGGGCCGCTCAGTCTGTTCTCGGCCACACAGAAATACGGTTTGCAACTGGCCTTGTTTCTGCCCGCCGTGCTGCTGTGCCGCGATTTCGAGGTCCGCGCCGAACTAAGCTGGGGCACCCAACGCAAACCGAAAACCTTCCTGGTGACGCCGAGTGACAACCTGGTGTCACACTACGCCGACACCGGCACTTACGTTCCGCCCGAATTGGCTTTGTTCGTCGAACTGTTCCGCAAGCGCATCACCGACTGGGACATCCTCGAAGAAACGGAGGTCTTTCCACTCGGCAACGCCGGCTTCTGGGTGCCGGATTTTCGCTTGATCCACCGGGCGAGCGGGCGCAAGGTTCTGTTCGAGGTACTCGGCTTTTGGCGGCGTTCCAGCGCGGAACAACATCTGGCCCGTCTGCGCCAGCATGTGACGGAGCCATTCTTGCTGGCAGTGTCCGATCAACTGCATATTGACGAGGCCGAACTGGAAGACTTCCCGGCGGG
>DATNCY010000279.1:0-3398 GCA_035553375.1 Gemmataceae bacterium | reverse complement strand
AATTCTGGTGCCGCATGTGCCGGTCGCATGGGCGCTCGCGCTGTTCAGCATCGCCTTCTTCTGCCAGCAGTCGTGGTCCGGCCTCATAATGACGTTGCCCGCCGACATCTTCCCGCTCTCCGCCGTCGGATCTGTCGCCGGCATGATCGGCTTTGGCGGAGCCATCGGCGGGGCCATCTTCGGCGTTATCGCAGGCTTTCTGCTCACCCACGGTTTCGGATACGCTACGCTGTTTCTTATCGTCGGAACCTTTCACCTGATCGGTTTCGCCGCAATCCTGCTCCTGGGCGGAAGTATCCAGCCGCTCCGCGACACTGACCTGCTACCCACTGTGAGTCCCTCATGAAGATCACCGAAGTCCGCACTCGAGTCGTTCAATGGGAAGGCAAAACCGTCCCGCTGCCTCCGCACTTCTGCACCAACCCGATGGACCTCGTCATGTTTCGCGAAGCCTCCATGGGTAACTTCGCCTTCCATGGATGGGTGCTGGTCGAAATCTTTACCGACAATGGTCTCGTCGGCCTCGGCAACGCCGCGCTCGCGCCGCTCGTCACCGAGGCCTGCATCGATCAGTACCTCAAGCCCGTGCTCCTCGGCGCGGACCCCTGGGACATCGAATTCCTCTGGCAGCAGATGTACCGCCGTACCATGGCCTTCGGACGCAAAGGCATCGGTATGACGGCCATCAGCGCCGTCGACATCGCACTTTGGGATCTCCTCGGCAAATCCGCAAAGCAGCCCGTCTTCCGTCTGCTCGGAGGCCGCACGAAAAAGAAAATTCCCGTCTACGCAAGCCGTCTTTACAGCCTTCCGCTCGATCAACTCCGGCAGGAAGCGCAAAAATATCTCGACCAGGGCTACAAAGCGATGAAGCTGCGCTTCGGCTGGGGCCCAGTCGATGGGGCCGAAGGCATGCAGCGCAACATCGAACTGGTCCGCACTGTGCGCGAAGTCGTCGGCGACGGCATCGACCTCATGGCCGACGCGTACATGGGCTGGACCCTGGACTATGCCAAACGCATGCTTCCCCTGTTGGAACCGTTCCATCTACGCTGGCTTGAGGAGCCGGTCATTCCGGACGACACGCGCGGTTATCGCGAACTGAAGGCCGCCGGCCGCATTCCAATCTCGGGCGGTGAGCACGAGTTCACGATCTTCGGCTTCCGCGAGTTGCTCGAAGCGAATGCGCTTGACTACATCCAGTTCGACACCAACCGCGTCGGCGGTATCAGCCAGGCCCGTAAAATTTGCGCCATGGCCGAAGCGTTTCAGGTGCCGGTGATTCCGCACGCCGGCCAGATGCATAACTTCCACGTCGTCATGGCCAGCCTCAACTCGCCCATGGCGGAGTTCTTCCCCAAAGTTGAGGTCGAAGTCGGGAACGAATTGTTCTGGTACATCTTCGACGGTGAGCCCGAAGCAGTAGACGGTTACATCGATCTCGACGACAACACGCCGGGGCTCGGCCTTACCGTCAATGAAGAATCGCTGAAACGCTTCAAGATCATTGAGTAAAGAGGACCAATGCTTCATCTTGTTCAAATTGCCAACAACAAGTCGCGCCGCGTCGCGGCCGTGGAAGAGCCACGCCTTCGTTGCCTGACCGAAGTAGAGAGTGTCTACGACCTCGCCAATCGCTGCCTAAAGAGCGGCCGCGGAATCCGTGAAACGGTCTCTGCCCTTGCACAGGGCGAAACGCTCGACTACAACCAAATCTATAGTGGAACGTCCGAATGGCGACTCCTCGCACCCATCGACGTTCCCGGTGCGCCGTCGCGTCTGATGGTCTCTGGAACAGGGCTGACGCACGTGGGAAGCGCGGCCGACCGCCAGGCCATGCATCTCGCCGACCAGAAAAAGAGCGCAGCCGCGCCGGCGAATCCCGACGAAGTCCTCACCGATAGCATGCGCATCTTTCGTTGGGGTCTGGAAGGCGGCCGCCCGAAGGCAGGCGAGATCGGAGTCGCGCCCGAGTGGTTCTATAAGGGCAACGGGGACGTGCTGCGCGGGCCGTCCGAGCCGCTGGTCGTGCCCTCATACGGGGAAGATGGTGGCGAAGAAGCCGAGGTCGCTGGCGTCTACATCGTCGCCGAAGACGGAACGCCATATCGCATCGGCATGACAGTGGGCAATGAGTTCTCCGATCATCAGTTCGAGAAGCGCAACTATCTCAACCTTGCAGGATCGAAGTTGCGCACCTGCAGCATTGGCCCGGAGCTTGCGATCGACCCGGATTTCCACGCCGTTCCCGGCGAGGTCCGCATCCTGCGCGGCGGTAAACCGCTCTGGTCGAAGGCCATCGCCACCGGCGAGGACAACATGTGCCACAGCCTCGCCAACCTGGAACACCATCACTTCAAGTTTGAAGGCCACAGGCAGCCGGGCGCGGTGCATGTGCACTTCTATGGTGCTCACTCCTTGAGCTTCGGCCACAATATCGCGCTCGAGGACGGCGACTGGATGGAGGTTCAGTTCGAAGGAATGGGCCGCGCGCTGCGAAATCCCATTCGGATCGGTCCAAAAGCCAGCAATCGCCAAGTCACCATCCGCACGCTGGCCTAAGCACAACAACAGCACACAAGCCCAAAAGTCAGGCGCCCCGTAACGGGCGCCCGCTTTTTCGGCAAACTCTAGATACACACCTTCGAGACCGGATCCGGCCTGCGCCGCATTGGTGCAGCGTTGCGGATTCCGCCGGGAGGAAACGCCGTGGCCCCTGGAGCGTAGTTCACAATTGACCTCGCCCGCATACTCGTTCGGCGGCCCTTGCTGGTTCATTCGCATGTAAGTTGGGGATGGCCGTCATGGGCGAACCATAAGCCGATCGATCGCACGATTACAAATACAATTTTGCATACGTTCATCCTTCTCCCTCGGGGAACCGACAAAGCGCACCATTGTCAGACTTAAAAACCGAGTGCTGGAAAGCTCCCCCAGGGACATACAGCGTACCTCCGCATGTCGCCCGGGCAACCTTACGCAGTCCGCAGACATCGCATCTTCCAACGTGAAACAGGCCTCCGTGTCGCCGCCCCGCGTCCAACGCATCGTTGCGGGGCCCCCTCTTCTCTCGGTCTTTGCCGTTCCACGTGCACACACAGACTTCAAGAGCGGATAATACCGCCACATCGTCCAACAATTTCCGGAGCGCTAAGCCTCCTCCGGCGGTTCAGCTCTATATCTCCTGCCAGGATGTCCCCGTGAAGACCGAAAGCCGCAAGCAACACGCAGATAAGTCCACCACGGCAACCGCCGTCCTGGAAAATGGGATGGCCGCTCCGTCCAAAATCTCTCCTAAAGCGGCGGCAGCCGCCGCCAAGGCCGCCACGAACGGCAAGAATGGCCACCCCGAGGCCTTCGATCTCGCGGTTGTCTTGACCGCGCTCCGTCGAATGCGC
>DATNCY010000278.1:0-69280 GCA_035553375.1 Gemmataceae bacterium | reverse complement strand
TAAAAAGTTCCGTCAGTGGGATAGTGGCCATCGGTTTCCTCCTGAGAAGGGTCTCCTATCTCTGGAGCATCGTTCGGGCCGCCCTTGACGGAGTCAATGGCTCACCGAATAATCCGAAGGGCTTTTGATGCGATTGCCCTGAGGGGGTACGGGGCCAAGGTGGATATTGACGTGCTTCCCTACGGCGCAGCGGCTTGGGTCAAGGGCGAACGCAGCGCCCTGGGCGGATTGCACGCGCCGAACGGGATGCTGCGCGTTCTGGATCACCGCAACCGAGTTGTGATTCTGGCCGAAGATGCCTGGAATATCCGTTACCTGCAAGGGGTGAATCCCATGCTCCAGTTCCGGCCCTTTAGTGAAGAATTGTTCGTCCCGGCCGAGTGAACGGTGCCTACCATCCCGCGAACAAGGAGAGGTTTCGTGAACCGAGTTACTGAAGAGAACGTCGTGGAAAAGGCGGGAATGCCGGCCCAATCAGCCGAGCCGAGATTCTACTACGGTTGGGTGATGCTCCCAGTGGCGGTGGTGGGCGTAATCGCCACTTCACCCGGTCAGACGTTCGGCATTGCCGCCTTCAACAAGTCCTTCCGCATGGGGCTAGGCTTGACCCATAGCCAGCTGACCGGGGCGTACATGATGGGAACGCTCGTGGCGGCGCTGCCGCTCTCTTACGTTGGCGTCCTGATGGACCGCCACGGCTTACGCCGAATCACGGTGGCGGCTGTGTTGTTGCTCGGACTGGCCTGCGGTATGGCGGCGATGGCCGATGGCCTGGTCACGCTCTTCGTGGCGTTCTTCCTCTTGCGTCTGCTGGGGCCGGGCGCGATGTCCCTGCTGAGCAGCAACACCCTTGCGTTTTGGTTCCATCGACGGCTGGGCATGCAGGCTCAAGGACTTGGTGAACGGGATGCGGCCGGGCTGTTGGGCGTTTTCGCCGCGGAGCGCGAGTTTACGTTTCACGTCAAACCCACGCTCTGCTGTGCGCAGCGGCTACACGGGAACGTATCTCACCTTCACGCCGATGAACAATAAAATGGTGCCCGTCATTTTCGTCCTATTCGATCCAGTTCCGCTTGCGCCAATCGGCGCAGCATCGAATCCGGTGCGGCCAATTTCACTGCGAGACGAAACAACGAGGCCGCATCGTCAGGACGCTTGAATCCATGCAAATATCGGCATCCCAGCACGTAAGCAATGTCGCCGCGCAGCACGGCGTCGGAGAGGCTGCGCTCGGTTGCGGTCCATGCGAACAAGGCCTCGCTGCGTTTCAGAGCCGCCGCCAGAAAACCGGCGTGGACGGCCGTGAATCTTCCCGCGCCATAAGCCGAGAAGGCATGCGCCGTCAGTTCCCATACCAGATCGTTCTGCTCGCGGGACAGCGTCTGGCCGGGCCAACCCTGTTGGCGAAGAATCTCCGTCGCCGTCAAACGCATCGTTAGCGCGAATGTTTCCGGCTGCGACAGTTCGCGGCAAGCGATGCGGCGCGACACGTCACGCCCCTGCTCACTCTGCCACATCGCCCGCAGGACGGAGGCTGGCAAGTGCTGACCGGCCAGACGGCGGAGATCGCTGGAAACTCCCTCAAGCGAGTCGATCAACACGGTCTTGAATCGCTCCGCCTCGGCGTCCGTCATCGCGCCGCTCTGCGCCGTTACGATCATCGTTTGCAGCAACCAATTCATGGGAGAGTAGGCATCCGCCGATTCCGATCGCGCCGGAGTCCGCAGGCGTGCCGCACCCTGCTTCCAGACCTGCCGTGCGCCGTCCGCGTCGCCGCGTTGCTCGCGGGCCACGCCGCGCAAGAGGGTTGCGCCGGCCAACACTTCGCGGTCGTGTACCTCCATGCGTGCCAGTTCGTCGAGCCGCGATTCTGCCTCGCGCCACTGCCGTAAGCGAGCGTGCCAGCGAGAGCGTTCAAGCAACAGACGGGCACGGGAAACCACCGCGCTAACGGGCACAGACGCGGACGCGCGTTCCAATTCAGCTGGTACTTGATCGTCGCGGCCGGCCAGGTGCATGAGCCAACCATATTCAGGCCAGCCAAGCAGACTCGGCGCATCGGTGCCGCTGTCCTGGAGGATCTCCTCGGCGACGTGTTTGGCCCGCGCCTCGCTGTTCGTCAATCGCAACGCCCACAGGAGACGCTGCTTGATGAAGAGACGCTCGCTCAGAGAAACGTGGAGGAATCCGTCAACGAGTACCGCCTGATCGAGCCTTTCGACCACGCCCGGAGAGACGAAGACAAGCCGGTGCATGCTGCCGGCCGCTTCCAGTTGATGATGCAGGCTCACGCGCATGTCGCTGGGCAAGAGGGCAGCGACCTGCTGGCGAGCTTCGGGATAGCGTGTCTGAATCTGCACGAGGATGCGGCCGGCCTCGTCGCTCTGACGATTCTCCAGGTGCATCAGCCATAGCTGAAAGAAAGCGACCAACAACCAGGGATCACGGCCCTCCTCGTTGGCCAATCGGCTGAAGACAGTCTGGGCCTCACGGCGTTGGTTGAGCGCGAGTAGGCACAGACCGCGCTTGCACTCGGCCTCGTGCCGCACCGTCTGACCGGTCGATCCGGCGGCGACGGTTCGCGCTTGCGTCTGGTAAAACTCGGCGGCTTCGAGATAGCGGCCACTGCCGTATAGATGATCGCCCTGCTCCAGCGAGCTGCCGACCGTTGCCGGTGGTCCCTGGGTGGCGTGCAGGCGAGCCAGACCAACGCCGGGCGTCCACAAAACACCGAAACGCCCCGCGCGGGCATCGAGAGGCCAAACATCGCGGAATACCAGCGGATCGAGATCGTTGAGCTGGAAACGCAATTCACCACTTTCACGGCGTGCGCGCAGGCGAAAGGCACCGGCACGGACCATCCGCTGCTCCTCGCGTTCCACCACTCCTTCACGCAGAATCTGCAATCGAACAAGCCCACCGGAGCGATAGACCGGCTCAAGCGAAGGTTTGGATGCCTGCGCGTTCTCCGGCGGAGGAGCCGGCGACGACGCCACGGCGGATAGCCGGAAAACATAGCCTTGCGAGCCGAGTCGTGCCCGGCTGCGCCAGGTGGTCACGTCCCACATTTTGACGATGCCGCCGTTGGTGGATGTGGCGAGGGTCCAGCCATCGGGCGCGAAGACGGTGGCAGAACCTCGACCGCTGCCCTGAATGAGATTCTCGGATCGCAAACGGCCATCGGCCACGTTCCAGACTTTCAGCCAGGCCATGTCATGCACGGATACAAGCATTTGTCCATCGGGAGAATAGGCGACTCCGTAGACGCCGGCCGCATGCCCTTCCCAGGAGGACACCAGCCGCGGCGCTGGGTCAAGTTCCCAGCGTTGCACCTTGCTGCCCGCAGCCACGGCAAGCATGGTGCCTTTCGGTGCGAAGGCGAGTGACGGCACCCAAAGGCCCGCCGGCAACACCGCCGACGCTTTCCAACTCGCCACATCCCACAGCCGCACGGTGCCGTCGCTGGAACCCGAAGCGAGACGCCCGCCATCCGGTGAAAACGCCAGCACCCAAACGGCTCCCTGGTGGCCGGTCAGCGTGGCCGCTTCCACACCGGTATCGGTGTGCCATACCTTCACCGGATAGGGCTTGCCCGGAACTGTCGAACCATCGCCAAACGCAGCCGCGAGAAATCGGCGGTCGGGAGAGAAGGCCAGAGCCATGATGCCGCCGGCACGCCCGGATAGACGGAGACGCGGTTTGCTGCTGGCCACATCCCACAACAGCACCTCGCCATCCGCTCCGCCGGAGGCCAGCGTTCGGCCATCGCTCGCATACGTCAGTGCGCCAATCGCGCCGCTATGTCCTTCCAGGGTGGCACGAAGACGGCCGGCCGTCGCATCCCATAAATGAATGCGGCCGATGCCGTAGCTCGTGCCGCCTCCGGTGGCCAAAGTGCGACTATCAGGAGCAAACGCCAGGGCGCGCGCATCGCCGGCGAAGCCTATCTGTTGCGTACCGTGTCCGGCAAGCACCAGGCCGAGCGCGTTCACTTTGGCGAACGATCCCTGAAAAATCGCTTCGAGTTGCACATCGCCTTCACCGTTAGGCGTGAGGAAGGTTGCTGCTGGAACATCGGCGGCGACTTCCGAGGTGAGCGACAACACAGGACCACCTTCGGGAGCATTGCGTACTTCCACCTGCGGCGTGTCGAACAAGCTGATCTTCCCGGCGAAAGGCGGCCGAAGATCGAAGACGGTTTCCCAATTACGATAACGACTATCGCGTTTGTCGCGTAATTGGATGGCCGCCACCGGATCGCGGCCGTCCAGCAGGAGTAACGCAGTGTCGATGCGTTCCTTGTCTGCCGGACGCAGCATATCGCGGCGCAGGTAATCCTCAAGGAAGCGAGCCAGGCGTTGCGGCACGGCTTGGCTGAACTGGCCGGCTTTGGTGGCGTCCAACGGTTGCAGTTGAGCAATCAGGCTATCGAGACGGTCGAGTTGTTCGGCCGTGCCGTCCATCGCGTCCAACTCGGCCACAATCGGTCTTTGCAGTTGATCGAGCTGGTTGACGTGCCGATAGCGCATCAAGAAATAGCCGGCGACCAGAGCGACCGCGAGGACGGCGGCGCTTGCGCCGAGCAGAATGCGCTGGCGGCGCAACTTACGCCACATGCGGGCGGCGATTCCTTCACGCCGGGCCAGGATGGGTTCATCAGCGAGGAATCGTTCCAGATCTTGAGCGAGAGCAAGAGCGGAATGATAGCGCTGACTTGGCTCCTTGTGCAGACACTTCAAGCAGATTGTCTCCAGATCGCGCGGTAGCCGAGGCTGCAAACGGGACGGCGGAGTCGGCTCCAGGGTGCGTACCTGTTCAAGTGTAAGGTGCAAGGTGGGAGCGATGAACGGTGGCCGGCCGCTCAACATTTCGTAGAGAATCGCGCCAAGCGCATACACGTCGGTTGCGGGTCCGATGTCGCCGGTCCGCCCTTCGGCCTGTTCGGGAGCCATGTAATTGGGAGTGCCGAGAATCTGTCCCGCTTGCGTCTGGCCGGCGTCCTCGTCGATTTGCTTGGCCAGGCCGAAATCGGCGATCTTCGGGGCTAAATCGGCGAGCGGAGTGCGTAAGCCCCCTGTTGCTTCATCCAGAACAGGGAGCTTATGTCCCCCGCTTGCCAGCAGGATATTCGCGGGTTTGAGATCGCGGTGAATGATGCCGTACTGATGTGCGGTCTGCACGGCCCGCGCCAGTGTGAGAGTCAACTCGGCTGCGGTTCGTGGCGGTACTTGCCGGCCAGATAACCAGTGGGCCAGGGTATCGCCTTCAACCAGTTCCAGGGCCATGTACGGACAGCGTGTACCCAGTTCGCCGGTGTACTCGCCGATATCGTGAATCTGCACGATATGGGGATGTTGCAAGCGGGCAATGGCCTCGGCTTCCTTGCGAAAACGGGTCAGCAGGTCCGACCCTTCGACCGCTTCGGCACGGATCATCTTCAAGGCCACGAGACGCTTGAGGCTTAGTTGGCGAGCCTTGTAGACAACGCCCATGCCGCCCTTGCCCAACACGCTGAGGATTTCATAGCCGGCGATGACGGGCGCGGCGGCCAAGGGTGGGTGAGCTGGCTCCGCCGGGGTCGCCCCCGGTGTCGTCTCCACCGCCGGGCGCAAGGGCAGTGTGGCCCACTGGCGCTGAAGTTGCTCGCCCAACTGCGGGAAACGCTGAATGTATTCCAGCACATTCAAGTCGGGTTCGTACTGGAGCCGAGCTTGATATTCGTCGTTCAGTAGGGACAGCAAAATCGTTTGCTTGGCGGCCAGTCGCGGATAGCGTTCGAGATACGCTTCCAGTTTCGCCGCCTCGCCGCTTTTCAAGCGGAAATCCAGGTCCATGCGCACGAGTTCAATCAGGATGGGCGTACTGTCCGAACCGGCCGGCAAGTAATCGTCGAGATTGGGTCGTTCGCCGCGTTCCCACGCCTCCGCAAATCGTTCGAGAAGAGGCGCAAACACGGATTCATGGGGCGTCGTCATGCGAGTTCTCCGGAAAGCCGTTCTCTCTCGCAATCATACCATCAGCATTCCGCCGCAGATATTCCACGCTTGCCCGGTGACCATCCGGGCGTCCTCGCTCGCCAGGTAAACCGCCAATGGCGCAATCTCTTCCGGTTCGAGCCGCCGGCCAATCGGCGTCAGGGATTGCTCGATTTTCTCGAACGGCGTGCCGGTACGTTCGGCGTCGTAGGCGAGACGGCGATCATTCATGACCGTATGCACCGGCCCCGGACAGATGGCGTTGACGGTGATTCCGTCGCGCGCCACCTCCTGCGCCAGCGTGCGCGTCAATCCCAGCAGACCGTGTTTGCTCGCGGCATAGGCCGCACCGTGAAAACTGCCTGTTTTGCCGTTGATCGAGGCGATATTGACGATGCGCCCCCAGCGTCGTTTCAGCATGTCTGGCAACACCGCCTTGCTCAGCAGATAAGGCGCGGTCAAGTTCACCATCAAGGTGAGTTCCCAGAACGCATCGTCAAACTCGACGACGGGTTTGGGATCGCTGCTGCTACCCACACCGGCATTGTTGACCAGAATGTCCACCGGTCCCAGCGCGGCGGCCACATCCCGAAGCAGACGCGGCGGCGCATGGCGATCGGCGAGATCCGCCGTCAGCGCCACCGCATGTCCTTTCTCGGCCGCAATCGTGGCAACAACTTCCTCGACTTCCGACGCGGTGCGTGCTGTCACGGCGACTCGCGCTCCAGCGCGAGCCAGCGCTAGGGCGATGGCCCGGCCAATGCCTCGACCGCCTCCCGTCACCAGCGCCACGCGATTGTTGAGCGTACTCATTCAGATGCGCACTCCTCGCAGATAGGTTAGCGTTTCTTCCAGGCTGACGACGTCGGCGAAACGTGCCTGAATGTCGAACAGCGTCCATTCGTGGGCAATCTCCGAACGATCTTGCACCCCTTCGCGGATGATAATGGGCCGCAGTCCCAGGCTCTTGGCATCTGTGGCTGTCGCCCGCACGCAGGCACTCGTCGAGCAGCCGGTGATGAGCAGCGTATCGACGCGATGGGCCACGAGATGACCGATGAACGGCGTTCCTGCGAATGCGCTGGCGTGTTCTTTTAGGATAATATATTCGGCCGGCAGTGGAGCAACTCGCTCGTCAATGGCGCATGCGCGCCGGTCCCAGCGCCGATAATTCGGCGAGAAGTCCGCGGCCGACTTCAACGGCAGTTGGTCGCTGTATGGCGAAGTCGTGTAAATGATCGGGATGCCCTTCTCGCGAGCAACCGGAAGAAGTTGTTGAATGGCCCCGATGGCATCATCCAACCTTGCCGAGCCGCCGGCGTAGGCGGCATCGGTCCATCCATAGGCCATATCGATGACGACCAAGGCCGGACGAGGACCGAAACCGAAATGATCCTGAAATATGCCGCGTTGTTTGTAGCAAGTGTCCACCTCGGCCATCGCCGCTCGTAGTCCATCCAGGGTGTTCATATCTTACGCCCTCCTATAATCGACGTTTGCCGAGTAATAATTCCCGCGCTCAGGCCAATTCAAACTTCAGCAACCGGCAGGGGATTTTACCATTGAACAAGGGTATTTGCGCTGCCGGGGTCAAACCAATGGCATTGGCCAATCGAGGATTGCCCGTGAACACAAACGCCGTCCAGCCCGCGCAGCGCTGCGAGAATACTTCACCGAGTAAACGATAAAGACTAAAAAGATTCTTTTCCTCGCCAAGCCGTTCCCCATAGGGCGGATTGCATAGGATCACACCCGGCGGGCCGTCCGGCGGTTGGAAGTCTTGCACATCGCGCTTGTCGAAACGCAGCAAATGGCCAATGCCGGCGGCGCGAGCGTTGTTGATGGAAAACGATACGGCATCGCCGCGCACGTCCGAGGCGACGATGGGTGCCGGCAACGCCCGCGCGACGTTCGCCCGCGCCTCATCGCGCAGCGAGGTCCACAGTTGAACATCGAAATCCAACCAGCCCTGAAAACCGAAACGCTTGCGCGTCAATCCGGGCGGACGCCGTAAGGCGAGCCATGCCGCCTCAATAGCCAACGTGCCGGAACCGCACAGCGGATCGGCGAACGGCCGTTCGCCGCGCCAGCCGGTCAACAAGACCAGAGCCGCCGCCAGCGCTTCGTTGAGCGGAGCGCGCGTCAAGATTGGACGATAGCCGCGCTTGTGCAGCGATTCGCCGGAACTTTCCAGACTCAACACAGCCTTATCGCGGTAAATGTGTAGATTCAGCCCCACCATCGGTTCATCCACATTGACACTCGGCCGCCGGCCGCAGCGCTCGATGAACTGATCGCAAATGGCGTCCTTGACACGCAGAGCCGCATATTTCGAGTGGGTAATGTGCGAATCGCGGACGTTGCAATCCACGGCCAACGTATGCTCCGGCGTCAGATAGTGCGTCCAATCGAGCGTGCGCACGGCCTCATAGAGTTCATCGGGCGATGTGACGTTCGCTTCCAGGATGGGCCGAAGCACACGAATGGCCGTGCGCAGCCAGAGATTGGCCGAATACAACAATGCAAGATCGCCGCTGAAGTGGACGCCGCCGCGTCCCTGCTCCACCGTCGATGCTCCCAGGCTGCGCAGCTCCTCAGCCAACACCGGCTCAATGCCCCGGCCGCAGGTGGCGAAATAATGTTCCGTGTTCAACATGCGCTCCCAGTCCCGCTTTCCGCTTTCCGCTATCCGCTTTCCGCTATCCGCTATCCGCTATCCGCTATTGATTCGAACGGATAGCGGAAAGCGGAAAGCGGAAAGCGGATAGCGGAGTTGACTTGATCGCGGGAACAGACACACTGAAGGAAGACAATAACTTCCATTGTAAGGGTTTTGCGCATGAGTGTGCTGCCCGTGGGACAATCGCTGACGCGGTTCCTACCCGACCTCGAAGACCTGATCCACGATCCGCGCGCCTATCTCGCTCAGGAACCCGTGACAATCGGGCCGCGCCAGATGTACGGCCTCGCCGTGCTGTTCGGTCTCGCCGGCGCAGGTTTTCTTTTGTCGTGCATCCTTACCGGCGAGCGCGATGGCGAACGGCTGGCGCTGGGCATTGGTCTGCTTTGTGGTGCGGGCGTGTGGCTGGGGTGGTCGCTGATGATGCGTGGCCATTCGCTCGTGCTGCATCCCGATGGCGTGGAAGTGAAATATCGTGACACGACCGTATGGTGTCCGTGGTGCGTTTTCAATGTGCAGGGCCATGCGTTCGTACCGGACGCCGATAGTCCGCGCGTCGGCTTGACGCTGCCGGTCGCCACGGAATCCGTGCCGTTCATCGAGCTGCGCCGAGAGGATACGCCCATCGCCCACGGAGCGCAGGTCAAGGCCAGACAATGGCAGCTTATCGCTTCCGATACGGTCGTGTTGCCGGCGCGCTACGAGGTGATGGCCGGCGAGTTGGGTGAATTGATTCTGGAGCTTGGCCGGCGTTTGGGCCGACAAACCCCCAAAGGCGTGCCGCCGCCCGAAGCGTATGACACGAGGGAGGCCGATTCGATCCCGGCCGCGCCCGATGCGGGCGGATGGATCACCGCCCATCTGACGCGCCTGGTTTTTCCGCCAAAGTGCTGCGATTGCGGCGAACGCACCAGCCGGACGATGAACTTCCCGATTGATTCACGCCGGGATACTGTCACGAGCGTCCTGGTGTCCGCGAGTTCGCCGCTGGAACTGCCGATTCCGGTCTGCGATACCTGTCAGCAGCGCATCCGCGATCGGCAGCACCGTGGCGGTATGCGCGGCATGCAAGTGGGCGCGGTTCTCTCCTGCGGATTGGCGATTGTGTTGGCGCTGAGTCAGGGCGGGAACGATGGCTCGCTGCTGTTCGTGATTGGCCTCGCGGCTCTCGCCGTGGGCGGTATCACTGGCTTCCTTCTCGGCACCATGACATCGAAGCGACTCCCCGCGCAACTGAGCCGCTATTCGCCGGGACGCGGCACGGTTGCTTTACGGTTCCGCCATCCCGAGTACGCCGCCAACGTACTCGCCGCCATGCGAGCGCGGACGCCGCGAAGTGAACCGCGCTGAACGATCCGCTACGATGCTCGTCGTTCGTTCGTCGCCGCCTCGGGATACTTGATCCGCGAGTGATACAGCGCGATAAGTCCCTTGCACAGTGTCTCCTCGACAATGTGCAGTTCCGTCAGCGTCAAGCCGCTCTCTTCGAATTGGCCATCAAGGAGGCGTTTCATCAGTAAATCGTGAACGAGCTTGCGCAGGCTGCCGGGCGTGGGCACCGACAGCGCGCGGCTAGAGCTTTCGACCGCGTCGGACAGCATGACAATGCCGTTTTCGCGGTTTTGCGGCTTCGGACCGGGATAACGGAAGGTCGGTTCGAGCGGATGCGGCTGGCCATCCATGCGCGCCGGCGTATTGCACTGGCTTTCGTGGATGCGCAGCGCCTCGCGATAGAAATACTCGACCAGCGTTGTCCCATGATGTTGCTGAATGAATTCGATGATGGGTCGCGGTAGGCGATACTGCTCGGCGAGCGCGACGCCATCCTTGACGTGGCCGATGATGATGAGCGTACTCAGGGCCGGTTCCAGCGAATCGTGACGATTTTCGCCGGTCTGATTCTCGATGAAATACTGTGGCTTGAGCATCTTGCCGATGTCGTGGAAATAGCTGCCGACGCGAGCCAACAGCGGATTGGCACCAATGGCTTCGGCGCACGGCTCGGCCAGGGTCGCCACCGTCATGCTGTGCGTGTAGGTGCCGGGAGCGCGGCGTACCAATTCTTGTAAGAGCGGATGCGAACCATCGCCCAATTCGAGCAAACTCACATCGGTGATAATGGCGAACAGACGCTCGACCAGCGGCAACAGACCGCTGACGAGGAAGCCGGCCAGTGTACCCCATACCAATGCCCAAGCCGAATCCGACACGATCAAACTCCAGGTCTGACCGGAATACAGTTCCGTGGCCACCGTCATGGCGAGATAGGCAACGCCGGCGATGACGCCAATTTCGACGAGTCGCGTCCGTGTGCGGACGTTGCGCAAGGTCAAGATGGCCGTCGCCTGCCCGCCCATCGCCACTAAGAGATCGCTCAGCGATCCGCCCAGCGTGACGATCATTGCCAGGGTCAGGCTCAACGACATGAGCAGCGCGAACGGCGGATTGTAAGCGATGGTTAGAATGAGCGCGGTCACGGTCAGCGGAATCAACACCGCATGCCAGCAGACCGGACACAGGAATAGCCCCAGCACCAGGGTCAGCAGCACGAGAGCGCAGACGCCGACGATTTTATGAAGGCTCGAAGCCAATCCTTCTTGAAAGCGAATGACGTAGAGGATGACGAGCAACGCCAGCAGCGTGAACACGAGGAAGATGGACACACTACGACCGACGAGACGGGCCTGCCCCTGACTCTGCCAAAAAGCGTGCGTCTCCGCTTGCAGCAATTCGTACTGGCTATCGGTGATGGCGAAATCACGTTCGACCAAGAGCGTGCCGGGCGGGAAGGGTTTGACCACGGGGAGTACGTTCTTGCGCACCGATTCGCAGGCTTTGTGATCGCGCTGCTGTTCGACCGGCAGCGCTTGCACAGCCTCATCGCGTTTGCGCGCCGTCTCTTCCTCGTCCACCACCTCGAAGTAGACGCGGGCGCGCAAATCGTAGGGCCGTACCTCGCCGACGCGGTACGACATCAAGCCGCCCCAGTCGTGCGCCAGATACGTCGCGCCGAGTACGGTCAACAGCACCGCCCCCAGGCGGAGCAGCACCGCACGACAAAATAACTGCGGCAGGACGGGATCGTCACTGCGCGAAGAGCGGCGTCGGCCATCCCATTGGCTCAGCCGCGAAGGCTTTTTGAAGGGACCAAACATACGTAGTGATTAGTGATTAGTGGTTAGTGGTTAGTGGTTAGTAAAGAAATTATCTTTACTAACCACTAACCACTAACCACTAACCACTACTCCTTTTTTTTGCGGGGCCGTTCATCTTCGTAGGCCCGCAGGATTTGCTGAACTAATGGGTTGCGTACAATATCGTTCTCGTCGAGATAGACGAGAGCGATGCGGTCGATGTCGCGCAGCCGGTGAACGGCGTCGGTCAAGCCGCTGCGCGTTTGCTTGGGCAAGTCTACCTGGGTAACGTCGCCGGTGACGATGATCTTGGAGCCGTTACCCATGCGCGTCAGGAACATCTTCATCTGCGGCACGGTGGTGTTTTGCCCCTCGTCGAGAATGATGACGGCCTGGTTGAGCGTGCGGCCGCGCATAAAGGCGAGAGGAACGATCTCAATAATGTCATTTTCCATGTAGCGCTTGACCTGCTCCGACTCCATCATGTCGTTGAGCGCGTCGAAGAGCGGGCGCAGGTAAGGATTGACCTTGGCGGCGATGTCGCCGGGCAGAAAGCCGAGACGTTCTCCCGCCTCGACCGCCGGCCGTACCAGGACGATTTTCTTGACCGATGATTGACGCAACATACTGACGGCCATGCCGACCGCCAAGAACGTCTTGCCGGTGCCGGCCGGACCTACGCAGATGGTCAAATCGTGATCGCGCATGGCGCGGACGTAGCGAGCCTGACCATCGGTGCGCGGCCGAACGAAGCGACTGCCGCCCTCGGCGGACTTCTGCGGCTGCGTGCCGATGCGCTCGCCGCCTTGCATCACCACTTCAAGCACTGTCTTAACATCCTCGCTGGAGAGACTGCCCTGCTGGCGCAGCATCTGACGTAACTGACCGAAAACGCGCTCGGCCAGGGCGAGTTGTTCGTCGGTGCCCTTGAGTAAAAGCTGATCGCCGCGACCGACCAACTGTTGCATGCCCAGTTGCGTGCGGATTTCGCGCAAATACTGGTCGCGGCTGCCAAACAGCAACAGCGCCTCATCGCGGCTGTCCAGTGTGATGGTTACTTCGCTCATCTTCGGGTCCGGGGTAGAACTACGGGTCGGTTATCCCATCGACACGAGAAGTACAAGACGAGTTCACTCACCAGCGCATCCAGCAATAGGCAAGGGGCGCAGCGAAGACGATGGAATCGACCACGTCAAGCACACCGCCGAAGCCGGGGACAACCTGCGAGGCGTCCTTGCGCCGGCAATCGCGCTTGATTAACGATTCCGCCAAATCTCCTAGAGCGCCGATTCCACCCACAGCCAAGCCGAAGCCGGCCGCGGACCAATCGCCGCCTCGCAGCACGGACAGGCGGCGGTTAATAGCGACCGCGACGACCGCTGACAAGACCAGTCCACCGATCAGCCCTTCCCACGTCTTTTTCGGGCTGAGTATCGGCGACATGGGATGGCGGCCAAGCAACCGGCCCGTGAAATACGCCCCAATATCACAGCATTTGGGCACGAAGATCGCCAGCGCGAGCGCGGCCACGGGCTTATACGTTTGCGCATCGTCGATCCAGCGAAGTTGGGCAAGGAAGCTAGGCAATAGCCCCAGATACGCGGTCATCCACACCAACAGAGCCATGCGAATCACCACGGCCCCGCCGCCCGTTGGCGAAGACACTGCATCCAGCGCGGCCGGATGAAAGACGGCCATCTCCACGAGAAAAGCAATCAGCACAACCGCCGTGAATGCGCCGAGGACGATGGGCCAGGGATCGCCACCGAGAAGTTCCGGCCACAAGTGCGCCGGCCAATTAGCCAGCAAGACGACTAGCACGGCAGCACCGCTTAGCCAGGCCGACAAACCGTGGGCGGCGCCAATGAGATGATGGAGTTCCACGCTGCCGACCACGGCGAGGAAGATCATCAGCAAAAAGAGAAAAGGATAGTACGGTCCCGGATCGAATAGCAGAACGCACATCACCAGCGCGATCAGAATGGCTCCCATCCACAGCCGCGTTTTCAGCATGGAAACGATCCGGGGCTAGTCGTCCGTGGGGATGCCGCCGAACCGTCGTTCGCGAGCGGCGTAATCGCGCAGCGCCTGGTGTAGTGTCGCCGAATCGAAGTCCGGCCAACACCGATCCGTTACCCACAATTCCGCGTAAGAGATTTGCCACAGCAGAAAATTACTGACACGCATCTCGCCGGCCGTGCGGATGAGCAAGTCCGGATCGGGCATGCCCGCCGTGTACAGCGCATTGTTCATGACGGCCTCATCAATGGCGTCCAGTGCCAGCGTGCCCTCGCACACTTGTTGCGCGACCTCGCGCACGGCATCGATCAATTCGGTGCGTCCACCGTAATTGATGGCCAAACAGAGGGCCATGCCGGTGTTGTCCTGACTGAGCCGAATGTTCTCATCGATCTCGCGCAGGACGTTGTCCGGCAGGTCCGTGCGGCGGCCAATGGTGCTGAAACGGATGTTTTGATCGAGAATCTCCCGGCGTTCATCAATGAGATACTGCTCAAGCAGTCTCATGAGGAAATCGAGTTCCGTCTGCGGCCGTTTCCAGTTTTCGCTGCTGAGACAGTAAAGGGTCAGTTGGCCAATCCCCAGCCGGCAGCATTCTTCCACGGTGGCGCGAACGCTGTGCGCGCCGCGCGCATGTCCCTCAATGCGTGGCAGACCGCGTTGTTGCGCCCAGCGTCCATTACCATCCATGATGATGGCAATATGGTCCGGCAATCGTTCCGGCTTCAGTCCGGCCTCGGCCAAGCGCCGCAGGGCGTCCGGTGATTTCGACTTCGTGGACGGGGTGGGCAAGGTCACACCATCATAGTTTTCAGTGTTCAGTTTTCAGTGTTCAGTTTTCAGTGTTCAGTATTCAGTATTCAGTTTTCAGTGTTCAGTGGTTGTTACTGAACACTGAATACTGAACACTGAAAACTGAAAACTCATCCTTTTGTGAAGATCGTCTGTGTCCGATCCGGGCCTACTGAGATGATCGTTACGGGCAGACCGAGCAATTCGGCGAGACGATCGACATAGCGCCGCGCGGCGGCGGGCAGATCCGCAAGGCTGCGCGCGCCGCACACATCTTTTTTCCAGCCCGGCAGCGTTTCGTAGACCGGACGGCAGCGCTCAAGCAGGAACGCATCCGCGGGGAAATGGTCGAGACGTTGGCCATCCACCTCGTAGGCGACGGCGATGCGAATTTCGTCCAACTCGCTGAGTACATCGAGAAGCATGAGGGCCAGTTCATCGGCACCGTTGAGCGTCGCGGTATAGCGCACGGCGACGGCGTCGAACCACCCGCAACGACGCGGCCGGCCGGTGACAGTGCCATACTCGCGGCCGGTACGCCGGATGCGTTCGCCAATGCCGTCCGGCCCATCATCCAACTCGGTCGGGAAGGGACCGCGACCGACGCGCGTGGAATACGCCTTGATGACGCCAACAACGCGATCCAGTTTCCGCGCCGATACCCCCGAACCACTCCACACGCCCGCCGTCGAACTGTTGGAACTGGTCACATACGGATACGTGCCATGATCCACGTCGAGCAGACTGCCCTGGGCGGCCTCAAAGAGAATGCCCTGTCCTTTGCGCACCGCTTCATGCAAGAGATGCGTCGTATCCATGACATGCGGGCGAATCTGCTCCATGCACTGGAGATAATCTCGGCAAATCGTCTCGACATCGAATTGCCCGGCATCCGCGCCGAGGGCGCGCAAAACACGATTTTTGCGCTCCACAATGGGGCCGAGACGCTCGCGCAGATGATCGGGGTAGAGCAACTCACCAAGACGCACGGCGAATTGCCGGCCGACCTTGTCTTGATAGCAGGGACCGATACCGCGCCCGGTTGTGCCGATGCCTTTGCCGCTCGTTCCCTCGTTGAGACGTTCTTCTTCGAGGTGATAGGGAAAGATGACATGAGCGTGACCGCTGACAACGAGATTGTCACTAATGGTGATGCCGGCCTGGCGCAGATTGGCGGTTTCTTCGAGGAAACGCGGCGGATAGACCACGACACCGTTGCCGATGACCGCGCGGACGTTGGGGCGCAAGACTCCCGTAGGAAGGAGCGAGAGTTTGAACGTCTGATTGCCACTGACGACGGTATGGCCGGCGTTGGCCCCACCATTATAACGAACCACGAAAGCGTGATCGTCGGTGAGCAGATCGACAATTTTCCCTTTCGCCTCGTCGCCCCATTGCAGACCGACGACACAGGTGCAGGGCATTGGCTTCCACCTACCTCCCACATGAGGAGATTTTAGATCCTGGGCGAACATAAAAAATGCCTGAGACCAACTGGCCACAGGCTGTCACACGACCTTACGGAATAAGGGACTGGTTGTTTTTCTAGCGGCCCCGCGAGGGGCAGTCAAGGGCAATCAAAACTCGTTCCTTGCGGGTTGCAGGACTCCGTCGTTGACGATTCTTCACTCGGTGAGAAAGGCCCAGTGCTTGGCGGTCTTCCTCCGCTCGATCGACATGATTTCGGCATGGAGCGGCCGATCCATCTCGGCCTCCGTGTACGTGCCATCGGGGTCTTGCCACTCGAAGATCACCGAACCGTCTGAAAATCGAATCGGCATCGCGTGGGGAAGGTCGCGGTTGGCGGATCGGCGGCGTTTGATTACGATGTTTCCGGCCAGACTCTTGGAAGACGAAACCGGCCGCGCGGGAGAACGTGCATGAAACGGATGCCGGAGGCGCTCACGGACGGAGTTTTTGATCTGCTCATTCTCGGCGGCGGCATCACCGGCGCCGGCGTGGCGCTCGATGCCGTGCTGCGCGGCCTGCGCGTCGCTCTGATCGACAAGGGCGATTTCGCCTCCGGCACCAGTAGCGTTTCGTCGAAGCTGGTTCACGGCGGTCTGCGCTACCTGGAGCATGGCGATTTTCACCTCGTCTACGAAGCACTGCACGAGCGCGGCCGTTTGCTGCGCAACGCTCCGCATCTGGTCCACCCACTGCGCTTCGTGCTGCCCTTCTACCAGAATGCGCGTGTGCCGGCGTGGAAATTTCGGATCGGCCTTATCCTTTATGACATCCTGGCGGGCACACGCAATATCCATCGCAGTCATGTCACCTCGCTGGCACGTCTGCGCCGCGAATTCCCTGGATTGCAACCGAAGGGGCTGCGCGGCGGCGCGGAGTATTTCGACGCCCAGATGGACGACGCCCGTCTTTGTCTGGAAGTGATGCGCACAGCGGCGCTGAACGGCGCGGTCGTCGTCAACTACGTCGAGGCGGTCCACTTCAAAAAATCGACTGTGCGGGCGCTCGATCATCGCAGTGGTCGAGAGTTCTCGATCGTCGCCAAGCAGGTGCTGAACGCCACCGGGCCGTGGAGCGATGCCGTGCGTCATTTGGCCGGCGATGAGAGCGAGCGATTGTTGCGGCCGACGAAGGGCGTGCATTTGATCGCGGCGGATCGCGGTTTGCCGGCCGCGTTCCTGCTGCTGCACCCCGCCGATGGTCGGGTTTTCTTCGTCATTCCCTGGCTGGGCAAAACGCTCCTCGGCACCACCGATGCCGCCTGCGACGATTCGCCCGACGCCCTGACCGTCACGCCGGACGATGTCGCCTATCTGCTGGCCGGCTTCAATCACTACTTCAGTCCGGCGCTGAGCGAAGCGGATGTACTCGGCCGGTTTGCCGGCCTACGTCCACTCATCCGCACACGCCCCGGTGAGCCATCCGATCTATCGCGCGAGTTCCAGATTCACACGTCGCCCTCCGGCCTGCTAACCATCGCGGGCGGCAAGTACACGACCTATCGACACATGGCCGAAGTCATCACCGATACGGTGGTTCATCGCCTGGGTCTGTCGCGCCGCTGCCGGACACGCTCGTTTCGGCTGGACGGCACGCCCGAACAGCCGTGGCAGCGCTTCGCGCCGGCGGCCATCAGAGAACTGACAGCCCGATGTCATCTCGATGACGAAACGGCGCGTCATCTGGTTGCGCGCTACGGCCGGCGTGCCGTCGAGGTGGCGGATTACCTGGACTCTGATCCCGCGCTTGGCCGGCGTGTGGTGCCGGATGAACCGGACATTCTCGCCGAGTTTGTCTATCAGCGCGCTCACGAGATGGCGCTGACGCCCGCCGACTTCCTGCTGCGCCGCACCCGCCTCGGTCTGTTTCACCCGGAGTTGCTGCGGAATCCGCCAGCGTTGCTAAGTTCCGAATATCATCGGAAGACCGCCACCGGATAGAATGGAGTTGGGAACATCTCGGAGGGAGGCGAGCCGCCGATGAGCAAGACATCCGTGACGGTGTTTCTTTGCACGGGCAAGGATTGCCGCAAAGCCTGGCGTCGCGTTTGCGACGACTCACCCGGCAAATGGTTGAAACAGCAAGTCGAGGAAGCCGGTCTTCCGTACAAGCTCTGTATCGTCAAAACCGAGTGCATGGATCGCTGCGAACACGCCGCTTCGGTGTGCTGCGTGCATGGAGCGTGCGCCGCGCTGCAAGAGAACATCCGCTCCGCCGACGACGCCGATCGCTTCCTGACGGCGTTGCGCTGCTGCGTCGAGGCGGATGGAGTTGAGCAGCGGGATTAGGAGACAGTCTCTATGCGGACCAGCCGGAAGACGCCAAATGACCCAACTCACGAACGAGGGAAATAGTGGGTCGGATCGGAGATGCCTGCCGCCTCGAAACCAGCGCGGCGCAACTGACAGGAATCGCAGCGGCCACAAGCCGCGCCATCAGGAGCCGGATCGTAACAGCTATGCGTCAGCCCATAATCGACGCCCAGCGATACACCAAGGCGAATGATGTCGGCCTTCGAGAGTTGGATCAACGGCGTATGGATGCGGAAGCATCCCTTCTTCTCCACACCGGCTTTCGTGGCCAGGTTCGCCAGTTGCTCGAACGCGGCCACAAACTCAGGGCGACAATCAGGATAACCGCTGAAGTCAATTGCATTGACGCCGACAAAGAGGTCAAAACTCCCCAATACTTCCGCCCAAGCCAAGGCGAGCGCGAGAAACACCGTATTGCGAGCGGGAACGTAGGTAATAGGAATGTTCGCGCTCATTGTTTCCGCAGAGCGATCGTGCGGTACCGGAATGTCGGCCGTGAGGGCCGAGCCACCGAAAGCACGCAGATCCAGTTCGAGAATACGCTGCTCAACCGCGCCTAGCGCCGCGGCCACGCGGCGCGCCGCCTCCAATTCCGCGGCATGACGCTGCCCGTAGGCGATCGTCAGAGCATGGCAACGGAAGCCCTCGCGATGAGCGATGGCCAAAGCCGTCGCCGAATCGAGACCGCCGCTCAGCAGTACGACTGCGGGTTTGTCTTGCATGTCGGTCCTATCGTTGGCGAACGGCCGGCGTAAGCCGGCTGGTTTAGACTCCACCAGCCTATATCAGCCGGCTTCCGCTGGCCGTTCGCTCTATGTCAAACGATGCGCATAAATAGCGGTTTCACCTTGCCGTCCGGTAGCTCCGCCACGAGCCGCAAGTCTTCGGTTTGTCGTGGATGCGACCAGACATCTTCATAGCGCACGCTGTCCCACGATTGCCGGAAATTGAAACTGGTGTAGATCGTCTCCGCCATGCTCGGCAGGAACGGCTTGAGCAAAATGGCCACGCCGCGCAGCTGCTCGACCATGTCGTACAGAATACGTTTGACCGCCGCTTTGTCGGTTTTGACCAGCTTCCACGGCTCGGTTCGCTCCAGATACTGATTGGCCGGATCGAGCAGTTTGAGCCAAATGCGTTGCAATGCTTGACTGTATTCGCAAGCCTCAACGTGTTCCTGCACCTGCTTGACGATCGTCTCGACATCGGTATCCGTGTAGAATTCGCCCGGCTCCAGCTTGGCCGTGTCATCCAGATGGCAGTTGTAATTCTGGCTCAGCAAGCGCGTGACTCGGCTGTAGAGATTGCCGAGATTATTGGCTAGGTCCGCGTTGCACACTTCGACAAAACGCTCCCAGCTAAACTCCCCATCGCCGGGAAAAGGGCATTCACGCAGGAAATAGAAGCGAAATGCCTCGGCGCTGAACTTCGTGATGAGGTCCATCGGCTCGACGACATTGTCCATCGATTTGCCGATCTTCCGTCCACCCTTGTCGTAGACGAAACCGTGTCCGAACACGCGGCGCGGCGGTTCGATGCCTGCGGCCATGCACATGGCCGGCCACTGGGCGCAGTGAAAGCGCGTAATGTCCTTGCCGATGACATGCAGTTGGGCTGGCCACCATTTCTGAAAGCGCGCCTCATCCGTGCCATAGCCGATGGCCGTGATGTAGTTGAGTAGCGCATCGAACCATACCCAGATGGTGAAGTCCGGATCGAAGGGAACGCGGATGCCCCAACTCTGCCCGGAGCGCGTGATATTCACATCGCGCAGCTCGGTCTGTACCAGATTGAGGACTTCATTGCGCCGGCTCTCCGGTTGGATAAAATCGGGGTTCTCTTCGTAGAAGCGGATGAGACGATCCTGAAACTTCGACAGCGCGAAGAAGTGGCACGGCTCGACGCGGCGCACGGCCGGTGTCAGATGAATGGGACAGCGCCGGTTGTCGTCGAGATCCTTCTCCGTCTTGAAGCTCTCGCAGCCGTCGCAATACCAGCCCTCGTAATTGCCCTTGTAGATATAGCCGTTGTCGTACACTTTCTGAATGAATTTTTGGCAGCCCTGGTGATGGCGCGCTTCGCTCGTCTGAATGAAGTCGTCGTAGCTGATTGCCAGGGCGCGCCAAACTTCCTGAAATTGCTCGGCCATGTCATCGCAGTAGGGTTTCGGCTCCACGCCCAGTTCGGCGGCGCGCTTGGCGACCTTGACGGTGTTCTCGTCATTGCCCATGAGAAAGAACACCGCGTAGCCTTGCATACGGCGATAGCGCGCCTGCACATCGGCGCCCAACTTCTCGAAAGCGGTGCCGATATGGGGCCGACTATTGGGATAGTCAATGGCGGTTGTCAGGAAGAAGCGCGATGGTTCGGTCATGGCGAACACAATCCTCACTGCTAGGGGCGACGCTCAATCCGCGGGGTTCTCTCTTCTCTCTTCTTAGCAGGATGAGGATGGCGGGTCACGGGTTCACTGTCAAGTTGTGCTTGGCTTGGCAGGCTTTACAATAGAAGACGTTCTGGCCGACCTCTTTGCGGCCAACAAAACGAGCCGAACCATGATTGAGCCGAAACAAGCACCTGTACGGCCGCGTGTGCTTTCTCTGCCGGCCAACATACCTTTGTTGCTCGATGAGGAAATTTGCTTCTTCGTCGAAGCGGGAGCGCGCGGCAACATCGCCATTCTAGGTTGCGTCGGTTCGGGCAAAACGACGGCCCTCGGACACCTGGCCACTTTGCCCTCCGACTACCCCATTGCCTTGCTGGATGAACCGAAAGCCGATCCGTTGGTGAATATGCCGGATGGCTTGGTGATTTACACCGCTGTGGCCGCATGTCCGGTGGATCATTTGGCCATCTACAGCCTGGCACCGTGGAATCAAGACGATCTCATTGAATATCTGCTGGCGGCGCATCGACCGCGTTGTGCATCCGTAATGCGGCGTATCCGCGTCGAGGATCACTTCCTGCTCGATGGCTTGGCGGAACTGTGGCGGATTGTGCTGGATCGATTGGCCTCCGACGATGCGCTGCCCGATGTCCGCGACGCTCTGCATTGCCATCTGCAAGAATATCTGACGGATACCGATCTCCTGGAACGAGCGCGGAGCGCCTGTCTGAACGTCGCCGTCATGCCGGAGCTATCCCTGGCGGATGGCGTTCTGGAAATCGTCCGACCGGGCTTCGCCGAGAGCCTGATTCGCCTACTGCGTCATCCGCCGATGCAGCGTATGCTGGCCACCGAGCGCATTGCCGCGGACCTGCACGGCGAGGCAGGCTGCGATTATCTGGCCGAGCGTCTGCCGCGCGATCTCATTGAAGCTACGGGCCGCCTGATCGTCGGCGACGACCGGGCATTCACGCAGTTGCACGTCTTGCTCGCCGGGCCGCCCTGGAGTCATGCCATGACCGCCAGCATTCTGCATGCGGCCGGCGCAAGCGCGATCCTGAGAGGTAACTGTCCTTCCCAACTCGCCGGAGCGTATTTGAGCCATGTGGGTTGGCCCGGCGTCCAACTGCCGCAAGCCGATCTCCGGGAAACCGACTTGACGGAAGCCGACCTGCGCCGAGCGAACCTGATGCGCGCAACCGCAAGCAAGGTCAACTTGCGCCAGGCTCGGCTGATGGGAGCCTGCCTGGATCAGTTCAGCGCCGAGGAAGCGGACCTTCGCGGTGCCGACCTTACCGGCGTCAGCGCCGATGCCGCGAACTTCACGGCCGCCAATCTGGAGCAAGCGGACTTCACATCGGCCTGCCTGCCGGAGACGCGGTTCGTGGACAGCAATTTGAGCGCGGCCGTTTTCCGGAAAGCTATCCTGTTCCGCGTCGATTTCACCCGAGCAATTCTGACGGATGCCGATTTTTCCAGCGCCGACTTGAAGAATGCCGTCCTGTCGGGCCTGTGCTTGCGTGAAGCGCACTGGGAGGAAGCGCGTTTCACCGAGGCGCAATTGATTGGCTGCGACCTGGAGTACATGAACCTCGCCGCCGATTTCGAGAAGGCTAATCTGCACGGCGCGCTGCTGACCGGCTCGACGATATTCGGAGGCAATTTTCGCGGTGCCTGTCTGTGCGCGGCGGGATTGGCCGACATCGAATGGGAAGGTGCCGATTTGCGCGATGCCGACCTGCGCGGCGCTTCGTTCCACATGGGTTCGACGCGCAGCGGATTGGTCGGCAGCACCATCCCCTGCGAGGGCAGCAAGACTGGCTTCTACACCGACGACTACGACGAACAGACCTACAAAGCGCCCGAGGAGATCCGCAAGGCGAACCTATGTTGCGCCGACCTGCGCGGGGCGATTCTCGATGGCGTCGATTTTTACCTCGTCGATTTGCGCGGGGCGCTGTACGACGTGAAATACGAAGAGCATCTTCGCCGCTGCGGAGCCATCCTGGAAACTCATGTATAAACAGTGGCATATACACCGCTGCGGGATGGCGAGTAAACTGGGGACCGACCGAGACACGGATTGGGAGAATCGCATGAAAGCCGTCATGTCCTCACTACTACCAGACATCCAAGCGTTGCGCAAGCAGACGGGAGCCGACCGTTGGGATGAGATGTGGGAGGGAGTCCTGCACATGCCGCCGATGCCGAACCGGGATCATCAAGATTTGGAATTCGCGCTGGAGAGTTATCTGCGCTTCTACTGGGCACCACTCCGACAAGCCAAAGTGTATCACCAGATTAACGTAGCGGCGATCGGCGGTTGGCCGAAGAGCTATCGCATTCCCGATCTCGTCTTGCTCCTGCCGCAGCGCTTCGCCATCGATCGCAACGAATACTTCGAGGGAGCGCCCGATGTCGTCGTCGAAATTCGCAGTCCCGACGATGAGACCTACGAGAAACTGCCGTTCTATCGCGATCTCAGCGTTCCCGAAGTCTGGGTGATTGAGCGAGACACGCGCACGCCGGAAATCCATGTCCTCAAGCGCGGCCGCTACAAAAAGCAATCGGCCACGGCTCAGGGCTGGATTCGCAGTCCGGGCACCGGGATCGAGTTGGCTGGGCAAGGGGGCAAGTTGGCCGTGCGGTTGACGGGCGATGATTCGACACGCCAGGACTTGCCGTTGGATTGAGACTATGACAGGAAACTCACCCGCGCACCAGTTCCCGCAGCAACGGCGAATCGGCGATCACACGCTGACCGGCAGCACTGAGATTGTGGGCAAATAGATGTAGTCGCTGTAACCGCAATCCTTCGGGTGAGCGTTCCAACTTTTCCAGAGCGTGTGCCAAGACACGTACACCGCCGGCGCCGACATCATTGCCGCACAGATCCAGGCATTCTAATTGACCTAATAACGGTGCCCCCGCCAAAGCCCGAATGCCGCCGTCGCCGATGCGATTGTGCGATAGGTCCAGCGCGGTCAAACGGGTCAGATGTTCCGAGACGACGAGGGCGCGCACATCTCGGCTCTCCAACTGATTTTCACTGAGATCAAGAGAACGCAGACAGCAGAGATACTCATTGTCCGCTACCGCCGCCATGTTGATCCGCTCGACAAGAGGAAAGGATTGGGAATACACACGAGGCCACAAACGTAGATGCTTAATGGGAAGGCGGCAGAAGAGTCGGCTGGCATGCGTGAGAAATCTATCGGTCAGCATACCGACATCCTCAATGAAGCCGCGATGGAATTCCCAGTTTTTTACCAGTCGCCGAATGGGACGTACCCACTCTTTGTCCCATTCGTCGAGGATCTGTTTCTCGCGTCGCCCCAATTCGGCTCGCCGTTGCGGTGGCAGTTCTCCGCCGGCAAGGGCGCATTGCACGCGGATGAATTCGGCCCGGGCGGCGCTGGCCGCATCGCCTTGCTCTTCCAGCCAGTCGGCGAAGATCAGACGCGGCGTATCGTCATCGGGATGCGCCAGAATGTCTTGCAAGAAGGCGTCGGCGTGCGTCATGGTTTGCCTCTCTCGATCTCGGCCACAATCACAGCAACACCGCATCGGCGAATCGTTCGCGTAATAACGCTTCCTGCGTGTCGGTGAAGACGTTGCCGCGCAGATCGAGTTTTCGCATCCGTCGCCAGGATGGCGCGACCGCCAGCGCCTCCGCTCCGGCCTTGCCGATGCGGTTGTCGTTCAGATCGAGGGTGGCTAATCGTTGCAAATGCGGCGATTGCGCCAGCGCCTTCGCCCCGGCATCGCCGAGTTGGTTTTTCTGCAACAGCAGCGTGGCCAAGCGGGCCAGATTCGCCGACGACGCCAGGACGCGGGCACTGGTTTCGTCGAGACAGGCATCGCTGAGGTCGAGCCAGGACAGCCGGCTCAGATGCCCGGATTCCGCCAGCGCGCGCACGCTGTCCGCGCCGATGAAGTTGGCGGCGAGGTTGAGCATCGTGACGTGTTGGAGGTTGGGCGACTCCGCGAGCGCTTGCAAGCCAGGACCGCCGATGCCATTGCGAGCGAGATCCAGCACAGCCAGGCGCCGAAAATGCGGCGACGCGGCGAGCGCCTTCGCTCCCGTATCGCGGATGTTATTGGAGCTGACATCCAGATGAGTCAGGGACGCCAGGTGCGGCGAATCGGCGAGAATCTGCATGCCCTCGGCACCGAGGTTGTTTTTCCGCAGATCGAGGAAAGTCAAGTTCGCCAGGTGCGGAGAATTGGCCAGAAATTTCGCCTCCGAACTGCCGGCGGCGATACTGCGCAAATGAAGAGTGTGGAGATGGGGCGCGCGAAGCGAATCGAGCAGGACGCCCACGGAGGCCGGATGGACGTTCTCGCTGAGGTCCAGATTGCGGAGTTGCCTCAGCAGTTTCGAGTCGGCCCAGATGCGCAGCGGCGAGGTGAGTTGCGCCCACCAGGAGCGCGTTCGCGCGACATTGAGGCTCGTTAAACGCGGCAAGTGCGGCGACTGAAACAAATTCTGAAGCCCTTCAAGGGTGGCGTTCGTCGCGGCGAGTCCCAACTCTTCGAGACTTTCCGCATGCGGCGATCGGGCGAGCAGGTGAATCGCTTTATCGCCGACACCCGCGTTTCGACTCAGATTGAGACGGCGCAAGTGCATGAACACACTTGAATGAACCAGCGATTGTATCCCCGGCGTGGTGATGCCGTTGCCGTCGAGGTCGAGGGCGCTCAGACGTTGGAGATACGGCGAGGTCAACAGTTGTTGCAGCGAGCGATCGTTGAGATGACAGCGGCGAAAATCGAGTGTCTCCACGAACTGGAGGAACGGACAGGCGGCCAGATGAGGAATATCCTTGGGACCAATCAGCAAATGGACCGCTCGCAGAGGAGCAAAAGCGAACAGGCGTTCGGCATGCGTCAGAAAGTCCGCGCCCTTGATGGTGATGGCCTCGACGAAGCCGCGCGCGAACTGCCAATCTTCGGCGAGACCGTGAAGCGGTTGCGTCCATGCGCATTCGTGTTCGGCCAGCAGATCGGCGGCCTCGCCTTCGAGAGCGCCGCGCATCGGATCATCGGCCGGCAGCACGGCGAAACGGCACTGCGCACGAATAAAGTTGGCGCGCGCCGTGCGATGCGCACCGCCCTGTTCCTCCAGCCAATCGGCGTAAATCAGCCGATGCGCGTCGTCGTGCGGTTCCTCGCGGATCGCTTGTAAAAATGCCCGTTCGTGATCCATCGCGTTCTCTCGTCGCCGTCTCCGTTGTCCTCGGAGGAGTTCAACCGCCCAGGCAGCCGCGGAAATCGCGGCGCAGTTCGTTCAATCGTGCCGGGTCGATGCGATTGCCCGCCAAGTTCAACGCGGTCAATTGCGTAAATCGAGGCGAGTCGGCCAGCGCGCGAGCGCCGGTTTCACTGATGCCATTGTAACCGAGATTCAGGGCGGTCAAGCGCGGTAGGGCGGAGGAGTCGGCCAGGGCCGTGATGCCGGCATCGCCGAGTTGTGCATAACTGAGATCCAGGAAGGACAGCGCGGTCATTCCTTTGGCTCTCGCCAACGCGACTGCTCCCGCATCGCCGATATTGTTCCAGTTCAGTTCGAGAGCGGTCAAGTTGCGCAAGTAGAACGAGTTCGCCAACCTGCTGACGCCCGCAGGGGTGATACTGTTGAAACCCAGGCGGAACGCCGTTATTTGCGCTAGCTGCGGAGCGGACGCGAGCCAACGAATCCCGCTGTCGCCGACTTGGTTCGTCCGCAAGTTCAACTCGATTAACTGCGGCAAACGAGAGGTAGCCAGGCGCTCGGCAGTATCGGCGTTCAGACGGTTGAGGCTCAGATTCAGGGTGGTCAGGCTGTGCAGATAGGGCGATTGGACAAGACTCCTTACCCCCGATGTACCAATCTCGTTATTGTTCAGATCGAGGGTGCGCACTCTTTGCAGATGCGGCGAATAAGCGAGTATTCCCACGGCGGCATCCGAGAGTAAGTTGTGGCTCAGGTCGAGACCTGACAGACGCGCCAGATGAACGGATTGCGCCAGGCGGCCGATCGCGGTGAGTGCGTGATGGAAATGGATCTCCCGCACGGGAGCCAGGCGGAAAAGAGTGTCCGCATTTGTCAAGAATGTATCGGCCCTCATGGTGACCTTTTCAAGGAAGCCACGACGATATTCACCTCCGTCTACGAGGCCGCCCAATTCACTCGTCCAGACCGTGGCATGGGCGTCGAGTAACGCCTGGCCTCGTGCTTGCAATGTCGAACGGCGTGAATCTTCCGTCGGTAGACGGGCCAGTTCAATCTGGAGGCGAATGAACTCCGCCCGAGCCACATTGACGGATTTGCCCTGCTCTTCGAGCCAATCGGCGAAGACCAGTCGCGGCGTATCGTCGTCGGGGTTCTCGACAATCGCTTGCAGGAAGGCTTGCTCGTAGTTCATGGCTTTCGCGCTCCGTCAGGCTTCCACGTCGAGGTCCAGACGTTCCAACTGATACAGATGGGGCGAAGTTGTCAATGCTGTCCGTCCGGCGCTGGAAATGGGATTGCGGCGCAGGTACAGCGTGCGCAAGCGAACAAAGGCAGGGCAGTCGGCGAGAGCGTGCGCGCCGGCATCGCTAATGCCGTTGTCGGTGAGATCGAGTGTCACCAGACTCGCCAGCCAAGGCGCTCGCGTCAGTGCTTTGACGCCCTCATCGGCGAGCGAGTTCCAGCCCAGATGAAGAGCAGTCAAGCCGCTCAAGTAGGGCGATGCCGCCAGGGCCGGCGCATCGTGTGGGGTCAACGGGGCATCCCAATAATCCGAGAAGGCGAGGGTTTGCAATCCCGCGAGGCGAGGGCATTCGGCCAATTCGCGCGCACAATGGCCGGCACCCCATAATTTGAGAACGCGCAGCGGAAGCAGCGCGAGCAACGCACCTGCCGGTGACACGAATCGTTCCGCGTCCAGGGCCAGCTTGTCCACGAAGCCGCGGTGAAAATGAGCGAGTGCATCGGGATGAAATTCCTCGCGCAGCCAATCCTCGCCATAGCGATCGCGCTTCGGGCCGACCAACTCGCACAGCGGCATGACCCATTCCTTCCAGTGATCGCGCAGCAACTCTTCCGCTCGCGCGGTCAGGCCGCGCTCGTCCGGTGCCAGTGGTCGAGCGAGACAGCACTGAATGCGGATGAACTCGGCGCGATCGGCTTGGCCGTGTTCCTCCAGCCAGTCGGCGTAGATGAGGCGCGGGACATCGTCGTGGAAGGCTTCGCGGATCGAGTGAATGAAAACTTCATCATGTGTCATGGCGTGCATCTCTCGATTCGTCCAGCGATTCATTCGACGACCGGCGCACGGAACTTCGTTGCCAGCGAATCCTCCATGTGGATTTCCAGAATGGGGCTGACCTTTACCTGATCCGGCGCGTGCTGCTGTAGAATATCTTGTTGTACCACCAAGATGCTTTGCCAGTACATAGAGGGTCCAGTTTCAACGCGATAACCTCACTCCTCATCGACGCAAGCACCTGACGGGCGAAATGCGCTTCGATGCTGCCTCGCGCCGGTTGTACCGCACCGACGCCAACATTTAGTCCATGCCATTCGTTTCGGTGTGGCTTGGTCTCTTGAGGTAGGCGAAAGGGGTGAACGTAGCGCTTGCGTTGTCGGATCATTGGCTCGTAGAATTGCGGAGCGGTTGAGGTGGTGTTAGCATAGAGAGTCCCTCAAGAGCCGTATGGTGCGGGTGCGGCACCACTGGTTCCGTCCAACAGCGTCCAATCCGCCGTGCCGGTGGTCGGCATGGACAAAGTTTCTGCTGGACGGCACGGCGGATAGGACGTTCTTTGTTGTGTTGGCGTAGCAGATTACGATTACCGACCTCATCAATGCGTTCTTTACCGACCTACTCGCCGGAACCGCGTCGAACGCATTCATTCGGGTAAGAAACATGGCCGACCTTCAACCCAACCCTTTCTTCACGGTCTACAACTTGACTGAACGGCGTCAGCATCCTCCTAAGCGAAAACTCGCGTACCACCAAAACGGCGCGATCGGGGCGCTTGGGAAGTGGTACAAGTCCAAACCTGTTCCGCCTCGCGGGAGCATTCTGGTTCTTCCGACCGGAGGTGGAAAAACCTTCACGGCTCTTTACTTCATCTGTAGTAATCCGTTGTTTGAGGGATACAAAGTTCTCTGGCTCGCCCACACACACCACTTGCTGGAACAGGCATCTTCATACTTCGACGACCTCGCCGGATTGATCGCCGGATCGAAAGAAAGGCTAACGGTTCGTGTGGTTTCGGGAACTCCCGAACACTGCCAGTTTCACTCGATCATGCCCACCGACGATGTGGTCATCTGCTCGCTGCAAACGGCAGCGAACGCCGATAAGAGGAGCCATCCCCAACTCGACGCATTTCTGAGCGCCGCAGCGGACAAACTGATCGTCGTCTTCGACGAGGCTCACCATGCTCCAGCGCCGAGTTACCGCACCTTGATCGACCATCTGCGGAATCGCTGCCCAGGCTTGTTCCTCCTTGGGCTGACAGCCACACCGATCTATAACGACGAACGGAAACAAGGGTGGCTCCTGAGGCTGTTCCCACAAAACATTCTCTATCAAGTCCCCGCGAAAGACTTGATGGCGGCTGGCATCCTCTCCCACCCCGTACTGGAAGATGCTCCGACCGAATTTGCGCCGACGTTTGACGAACCGGCATTCCAGAAATGGACGACGACCTACCGCGACATCCCTGAAGACGTGATCGAGCAACTCGCGACGAACCAGAACCGGAACGACGCCATCGTGAATCGGTACGTCAGCGACAGAGAGAGATATGGGAAAACGATCATCTTCGCCGACCGCTGGTATCAGTGCGAGTATCTGCGCGAAGCATTCATCCGCCGCAATGTGCGGGCGGGAGCCGTCTACTCGTTCGTAGCCATCGATCGTAGCGGCGCGGACGTCCGCAATCGTCGCACGGCGAGCGAAGCGGCGAGTGAGAACGCCAAAGCCATCCTCGACTTCAAGGAGGGCCGCCTTGATGTCCTCATTAACGTGCGTATGCTGACCGAAGGCACGGACGTACCTGAAGTGCAGACCGTCTTCCTCACCCGACAGACCACAAGTCGCATTTTGCTAACACAAATGGTCGGTCGTGGACTCCGGGGAAAGGAGTTCGGAGGGACGGAAAAAACGTACATCGTCTCGTTCATTGACGACTGGACGCATCGCATTGACTGGGCTGCTTACGACCCACTCAACCCCGATGAAGCGGACGACAAGGAGGCACCCGACTATGGGAAGCGCCCACCCCTCCAACTCATTTCCATCGAACTGGTGCGTCGCCTGTCCGCACAGATGGATTCCGGCGACAATACAAACCCAGCGCCGTACAACACATTCCTCCCCGCCGGGTGGTATCTCGCCGAATATTCGGCCGCGCGCTCCGACGACGAGCAAGTCGAACCTGTGCGGCGGTTGGTCATGGTCTTTGACCATGAAAAGGAGCGGTATGAGCGTCTGATCGCCGCCTTGCTTAACGACAAACTAGAGTCATTTCAGGATGATGCCGTTCAACTCGACGACGCCCGCCGAATGTGCCTTAGCGCGTGGAAAGACAATTTCTTTCCGAACGAGTCCGAACACGTCGGCTCGGATCTCGGAGGCGATTTGTTCGGACTAGCCCGTCACGTCGCTCAAAACCGGCAATCCCCTCGCTTTTTCCCGTTCGAGGAGCGCGACAAACACGACCTGGACGCGATCGCGCAGACCTGTGTGTCTGAAGACTGGGGTGAAAGCTCAAAAATAAAACGTCTCTCGGCTGAACTGGATCGGACGGATCGCTACTGGAAAGTGCTGTACAATAACATCCGTCATTTCAAGTCCGCTCTCGATGGCTGCGTCAACCGCCTCTTGTTTAAACCCGGCCCTGGCGAAGACGCCGCGCACGACCGCAAGGGAATCAGCAACCCCGAGAATCGTGAGGACCGTGAGCCGTCTGATGCCATCAAGGAACAGGTCAAAGAACGAGACCACTTTCGCTGTCTCTGCTGCGGAAGCACCCGAAAGTTACAGGTCGATCACATCGCCCCCCAATATTTCGGCGGCAAGCACGGCATGGACAACCTTCAGACACTATGTGAGGTCTGTAATACTGCTAAAGGGATCCAGAATATCAGCTTCCGTATCAACCAGACACGGCAGAACGCACCGTTACCGGCGCTTACTCCATTTCGAGCGCCGCAAGGAGACTGGGCGAAAGATCCGGCGGAATGGGAGATGTTTCTGCGCCAATCAATCAACTTCTTTTTCCAATGCGCCGCCGTCAATCATGTGGAGATCGGCCAGTGGGGTCTAAGGTCTCGCCGCTGGAGCGTGTGGCTCTTTTCAGGCAATGACGCCCACTGGTTTGAACCGCACTTGCCGGATCTGGTCCGCACCATCCGAGAAGCCTGTATACACTCTGGATGTGAGACTGCCCCGAATGAGATCGCTCTTCACTGACGCCTCATTTGTAGACTGATTTATGTACACAAATGCAAACATCTTGAACGGTGCGGGTTGGCGTCACTATGAACAGTATCACCGAACTTCAGCGCGACAACCTCGCTCGCCATCTGCGCAAGCATCTGGCCGGCGAGGTGCGTTTCGATCCTACTTCACGCCGGCTATACAGCACCGATGCCAGCATCTATCAGATGGAACCGCTCGGCGTTGTCATTCCCAAAAGCATCGCGGACATCGTCGCCATCGTGCAAATCGCGGCCGAGGCAGAAGTGCCGATCACGGCGCGCGGCGGCGGTACCAGTTTATCGGGGCAATCGATCGGTCCCGGCATCGTGCTGGATTGCAGCAAGTATCTCAACGCCATTCTCGACATCGATCCAACCGGCCGCATCGCGCGGGTGCAGCCGGGCGTTGTTCTCGACGCCCTGAATAACGCCCTCGATCAGTATGATTTGCAGTTTGGGCCGGACGTGGCGACGGCTAGCCGCGCCAATCTCGGCGGCATGATCGGCAACAACTCGGCCGGCGCGCGCTCCATCGTCTACGGCAAAACCATCGATCACGTTCGCGGTCTCGGTGTCGTCCTTGCCGATGGCAGTTCTGCCCGTTTCGATCCAATCAGCCCCGCCGAGTGGGAACGACGCGGCGCTGTCCGCTCGCTGGAAGGTAACATCTATCAGCAAGTGCGGGCTGTCGTCCGCGACGAGTGCGAGGAGATTGAACGACGTTTCCCGCGTATTTTGCGACGGGTCAGCGGCTACAACCTCGATGTTCTTTCGGCGGGATTGAACGACGGACAGCAGCCGGTCGGTTTGCATCAGTTGATCGTCGGCAGCGAGGGAACGCTGGCGGTCATCACCGAGGCGGAGTTGGGATTGCTGCCCAAGCCCAAGGTGCGCGGCCTGCTCGTGCCGCAGTTCGCCACGCTGGGCGCAGCGATGGATGCGGTGGCCCCGTGTCTGGAAATGCAGCCGTCCGCCGTGGAATTGATGGATCATCTGCTGCTGGAATTGACGGCCAAAAACCTGGCGCTGAAGGACACCATGAAGGCCATTCAGGGCCAACCGCAAGCGGTGCTTATGGTCGAATTCAGCGGCGATGATGCGGCCGAGGTTGCCGACCGCGTCGAGCGTTTGCAGCGCCGACTGGCGGGAGTCAACGGCCTCACCGCGTCGGTACCGGCACTCGATCCTTCGCTGCGTGAGCCGTTGTGGAACCTACGCCGCGCGGCCATGCCGCTCTTGTACGGCATGACCGGCGATCGCAAACCTGTCACCTTCGTCGAAGACACGGCCGTCGCGCCGCGTTATCTGCCGGAATTCGCCGCGCGCTTCCGTGAATTGCTGCAACGTCATGGCACCGATGGCGCTTTCTACGGTCACGCCAGCGTCGGCTGTCTGCACATTCGCCCGGTGCTGAACTTGAAGGACGTTGGCGATGTGGCACGCATGCGCCGCATTACGGCGGAGGTGACGGACCTTGTTCTGGAGTTCGGCGGTTCGCTCAGCGGCGAACATGGCGACGGCCTGGCACGCAGCGAGTGGAACGAGAAGATGTTCGGTCCGGCCATTTATCAAGCCTTCTGCCGCGTCAAGCAGGCGTTCGATCCGAAACATCTGCTCAATCCGGGCCGAATCGTGCATGCGCCGCCGATGACGGAGAATCTCCGTTACGGCCCGCGTTACCATCCGTCCGAGCCGGCCACCCTCTTCGATTACAGTCGGCAAGAGGGGTTTGCGCGTTCGATTGAATTGTGCAATGGCAACGGCGCTTGCCGCAAGATGGAGGGCGGCACCATGTGTCCCTCGTATCGCGCAACCCGCGATGAGAAGGACACGACGCGCGGCCGAGCCAATGCGTTGCGTTTGGCGCTGGCGGGACAACAACCGCTCGCTCACAACCGCGAAGTTTACGACGTACTCGATCTGTGCTTGATGTGCAAGGGATGCAAGGCCGAGTGTCCCAGTAACGTCGATGTCGCCAAGCTCAAGGCCGAGTTTTTGCAATTCTACTATCAGGATCGTTTACGTCCTCTTTCGCATCTCTTCATGGGCAACATCCACCGCATGAATCGGCTGGGTGCGCCGCTGGCTCCGCTGATTAACTTTGTGCAGAATCGCCGTCCGCTTCGCTGGCTGCTGGAAAAACTGGTCGGCATTGATCGTCGTCGCAGTTTGCCGGAGCTGCATCGCGATCACTTCCGCCGCTGGTTTTCCCGGCACAAACCGGATGCGCTGGCCGGCACGCGCGGCCGAGTGCTGCTGCTCGATGATTGCTTCACGACATTCAACGAGCCGGCCATCGGTCGCGCCGCCGTGCGCGTCCTCGAACGCGCCGGCTACGCGGTCGAGTTGGCCGACTTGACCTGCTGCGGCCGACCCATGATTAGCAAGGGATTTCTGCATCGGACCAAAGCCGTAATTCAGGAGCAGGTCGGCGGACTAGCGCGACGGCTCGCCGATGGTACGCCGTTGCTCGGTCTGGAACCGAGTTGCCTGCTGACGCTGGCGGACGAATGGACCGAACTGCTGCCTGGGCCGCAAACGAAGACGATTGCCGCGTCCTCTCACCTGGCCGATAACTGGCTGGCTCAGCAGATTCAGACGAACCGCTGTGAACTGCCATTGCGGCCCCGTCCCGGCAAGTGCGTGCTGCATGGCCATTGTCATCAGAAAGCGTTGCTTGGCGCGGGCGGCACTGCCGCGGCGTTGCGCTTGGTGCCCGAACTCGATGTCACCGTGCTGGATACCGGCTGCTGCGGTATGGCCGGCTCGTTCGGTTTTGAACGCGAGCATTATGATCTCAGTGTGCAAATTGCCAACCTCGCCTTGCTGCCGGCCCTGGAACAAGCGCCCGCCGCGACGGTCGTGGCTCCGGGCACGTCTTGCCGTCATCAAATCAAGGATCTAGCCGGTCGGCATGCGTGCCATCCGCTCGAAGTGCTGGAGGAACAGATGGTGGATCGAGACACTTCCGCGCCTCGACAGGGTGAAAAGGTTTGATCGCGCATTGGGTGCGCGAATGGTTTCTGGTATTGTCTTTTCGTGAGCGCCAGCCCTTCAGAACATTGTGCAAAGGTGGTCGTAAGGGTTTGTCCCGAGTACGACCACCTTTGCACAATGTTCTACCGTGCAACAAAAAAAGGCTCCGCAAGATGCGGAGCCTTGTGAGGAGGGAGTGGTCGTTTCCTTCGGCCCACGGCCCATTACGGCATGTCGAGTTCCTGCTCCTCAGCGATGGAACGCAATTTCTTCATCGCCCGCGCGTTGAGTTGGCGCACACGCTCTTTCGTGATGCCGAACTGCTGGCCGATCTCTTCCAATGTCATGCCCTTGGCGTGATCGTCCAGGCCCGCTCGCATGCGGATGATCTCACGCTCGCGCGGCTCCAGGTATTCCAACAGACGATTGACACTGTGCGTCGCCCGTTCGTGAGTGGCCAGGATTTCGTGTTCGTCCGTCCGGTTGTCCGGGGCGACCTCGAAGACCTCTTCGTGGCCGGTGACGAAACGCTCGCGGCGATGCTTCTCATCCGGGATCGTGCGGGCGAAATTCTTCATGATCGCCCAACTCGCGTAGGTGCTGAACTTGAAGCCGCGACCGAAGTCGAACTTTTCGACGGCCCGGATCAACGACATATTGCCGTCGGAAACCAACTCGAAGAAATTGTCGGCTTGCGCCGCGTGCCGCTTGGCGATGCTGACCACCAAACGCATGTTGGCGTTGATGAGCAATTCCTTGACGACGCTGGACTCACGCTGCAAATCCTCAATGTCCTTGAGCATCTGATTGCGAACGCGCGTCGGATCGACCTCGTTCTCCTCGCCGCCCTCCTTGCGGAGTTGATTGCGTAGGCTCGCCGCCTTGTGCTTGAGGAAGTTCATCTTGCGGAACAGGTGCTGTTCCTGCTCCTTGCTCAGCAGCGGATACTCGTAGCACGAAGCCAACTCCGGCGGCACATCCTTCGGCGCGTGCATGGCCAGCCGTTTGGCCTCATAGGCGTCGGCGTCCGGCATGGGAGCCGCGATGGCCGTTTCAAGCGAGGCATCATCGAAGGATGGATGCGGAATGTAATCGAGCGGCTGCTCCAGCAGGCGCTGCGCACGCACTTCATTGATTACCCGATACATCGAGGTCCGAGTGCGCTGAAATCGTTTGGCCAGTGTGTCCACGTTAATCCCTCGACGATAAGAGCTATAAATGGTCTGTTTCGTCACCGCGTCCAGCGGGCCGGTCAGGTTCGGAAAGAGAGCCTGTTCCGGGTGCTGGCGATCGTAATTCTTGATGGTGTAGCGGATCGTTTCGACGGATCGACTCAGTCGGCGAGCGATTCGCCGGCTGACTTCGGTAAGCGTGCCGCCACAGACACGCGACAGACGGCGGGCGCGCCGCAAAATCTCATCCCGTTCCTCGTCGCTCATCTGCGAGAAGCGGCTGCCACGCTCGACACGGTCGGGATGACTAATGAGGAAACGATCGACCACCGATTGCAAAAAGCCCACCTGACGCTTGCCATTGCACACGATGGGTTGCCCCACCAGGCCCAGCTTGCGCCAGCGGCGAATGGTCTTTGTCGAGACGTTCAGCTTCTTGCTGATTTCTTCGAGCGTGACGACCGGCTCAGGAATCTCGTCGGCCGGCACCGGTGGCAGGATTTTCCCTGAAAGAGCCTGCATCAATAACAGCAGATCGTGTGCCAATTCATCGCCGGCGATGAGCAGATCGGCATGCGTTTGCGGACGGTAATCCGTGATTCGCCAACAGACGAATTGATAAGGATACCGTTTGCTTGGATCGATCTCCGCCAAGAGACGTTCGGCGCGAACCAGCTGCTCGGCCCGACGAGCGGGCGGGGTGAAACGAACTTGTTGGTCCGTCAACTCTTTCAGGGCCGGATTGTTGAAGCCATTCATAGCCACCACTCCTTTACGGCCTTACGCCTGGGTCCATCCCAAGGCTTCGGCCTTTCTTGCTTGTAGGCGCCAGCGTTCGCGGGATTCGTCTGGTGCCGGCTTCTGTCGTCCTCACCTGTCCGAGGCTCGCGAACGGTCTCGCGGCCCTCTTCTTTTGTTACGTGTCCACCGCCAAGAAAGTCTAAATGCGTTTCAGTTCGTGCCATTCACCAACCGATCTCTTCAAGATAGCCCAGGTAAGACGCTTCTAGGCCACTCGGGGGTTCGGGGTATTCTGCTCCGAATCGCAAGGATCTCCTTCCGTCCCACTCCACAAGTTCCTCTTTACAGGTTGGACACCAAAAGCTATCTACCTCGCCGTCCTGTTATTCGCTGGCAGGACATCTTTCTTGTGTCAACCTCATCCAGCGGATTCGTCGGCCGCGCCTTTCTCTATTGCAAAAGCTGGGCCATTCCCCATAATGCTAGACGCCTGTCTGTGCCCATTTCTTCATGAGATCAACGCAGGTACTTGCCCTTGCACGCTTTTCGGCAGATGATCTCTCGCGCTCGGCCTAAACACGTCCTCGCGGAGTCAACGCAAACCGCCCCGTTTTCTATACAATTTTACAGTATATGTGTTCAAAATTGCAAGAGTGACTGAATACAATACAGTCCGTTGCCAATTCGCTTTTTCTTGCCCAAGCCGCAAACTTTCTCCCCTCCTTCTCGAAGCCACGCCCTGGGACAAAGTTGCGCCGCGCGCTGCGCGGCGCAGGCGGGTAGAATCGAGGAGACGCCTTTCCTGAGCGGAGGGCTAACGCCCTCTGAGTTCGACTCAAGGGGCCAATGCCCCCGCTCAGAAGCACGTACATGACTCGTCCCACGGAGCAGATCCCATGCAGTCACCTCTCAGGAAGTGTCCTCTTCTTGTCACCGCCGGACTTGTTTGCCTAACTTGTGCCTCTTCCCTTGCCGCCGAGGAGCCAATTCGGTTGCAAGAACGATTCCCGGTCGGCTACGAGTATCACGTCAATACGCGCGTGGACCTATCCGGCACACTGAGCTTGCCTGCGGAGAAGGACAAACCCGCACCCAAGCCGCTGAGTGTGCGCGGCACCAGCGCCATCGAATATGACGAACGAGTTCTCGATGTCGCACAGGATGGGCAAGTCCGCAAGACGGCCCGGCTGTGCCGGCGCACCGATTTCCGCCGCACGGTCGGCGATCGCCCGCAGGAACATTCGCTGCGGCCCCAAGTGCGCCGGCTCATCCTGCTACGCCATCAAAACAAGGAAGTGCCCTTCTCGCCGGACGGCCCGCTGACCTGGGGCGAGATCGATCTGGTTCGTACTGATGTCTTCACGCCAGCGTTGACGGGATTGCTCGCCGATCACCCTATTCGTGTGGGCGATCGCTGGTCCGCGACGCAGGCGGCCATTCAGGAGTTGACCGATCTCGAACGCATTGAGGAAGGTTCGCTGGAATGCCGGCTCGATCAGTTCATTACGCTAGAGAAGCGGCGTCATGCCCGCGTGTCGTTCCGCGGCACGGTGCGCGGTGCCAACGAGGACGGACCCAATCGACAAGAGCTGGAGGGCTACTTCTATTTCGATCTGGAGTCCAATCATCTGAGCTATCTGTTTCTGCGCGGCAAGCACTCCATGCTCGACAAGGACGGCAAGGAAGTGGGCCGAATCGAAGGTCGATTCGTGCTGACGCGGCAGGCGCACACGCGCTCGACGGAACTGAGCGAATCGACCCTGAAAAGCGTGGCGATGGAGCCGAATGCCGACAATACGCTGCTGCTGTACGACAACCCGGACCTGGGCGTGCGTTTCCTGTATGCTCGGCGCTGGCATGTGGCAGGGGTTCGCGGCACGCAGGTGGCGCTCGACAGTGCCGACGGCAGCGGCATCCTGCTGACGCTCGACCCGCTGACGCGCGCCGCGACCGGCGAACGCTTCCTGGCTGAATCACGCGATTGGCTGAGCAAGCAACAAGCGCGTCTTCTCCGCGTCGATGCGCCGCGAACGGTGCGGTCCTCGCCGATCCTGGAACATTTCGCCTTGGAGGCGGAGATGGGCAAGCAGAAGTTTGTGATGGATTACTATGTGACGCGCCAGAGCAAGGGCGGGGCCACGATCGCCGCGCGTCTGCTGCCGCGCGACCTGGCCGCGCTGCAAAAAGAAGTGGAACGCCTCGCGGTCAGTGTGGCGATCACGCGCGATCAGGTGGATAAACCGGCGAAATGATCTCCGCGTTTAGCCGCTTGCGGCTTAGCGTATGCCTCACGCTAAGCCGCAAGCGGCTAAACGGCACGAATCAATAATCCGTGCGCGCGAAGCGCCGCGCGGATAGCACCAAGAGGACGGACGCGAAGACCAACGAGGTTAGGATCGACGCGGCCAGAGCTGCGCCTTGCTCACGCAGGACCGTGTAATCGAGCAGCCGGCCGAAGTGCTGGTCGGCGTGCAACAGATCGAAGAGCAACCAGTTGAGGTCGGCCGGCTTGGGCAGCACCCAGTAAGCCGCCGCCAGCCATACGGAACCGTCGCCGGATGCGCCGGCATGCCAGCGGTGATTGACGGACCAACACAGCAGCCAGAAAGCCAGCGACCCGACCAGGCAGATTGTCGTGCTGCGCGTGCGGACGGCCAGGAACGTCGAGACGCTGAAAAAGACGGCGAAGTGCAGCAGCAGGACCGGAACGCATAGCAAGTACAGCGCCGTCCAAACGCCGGTCGCCAGTCCCAGCGCCAGCCAGGTGCCGATCACGAAGACGCTTGCCTGTAAGGCCATGAAGGCCAGCACACCCAGATACTGCCCAGTCAATAGGACATAGCGTGGCGTCGGCTTGGCGAGAAGCGTCGTCGAACGTGCCGGGTCGAGGAAGCCGGGTATGAAACCTGCCGTCCAGATCAGCGCCAGCAAGACGCCAGCGGTGTCGGCCACGAAGCTGGCCAGTAACAGCTGAACGAAGCTGACGGCGTCCTCCGTGTAATGCCGGTAGGGAACGCGAACGGTGCCGAAGAGGAAACTTATCTGACTGGAGGCGCTATCCATGCCTTCGGCACCCTTGGGACCAAGACGCTGATATTCCTCCGCCGGCAAGCGCATGCGCACCTCGCCGGGTTCGAGCGGCAAGGGCGGCTCGCCTGTCACGCGAATGCTTAAACAGAACACGATGCAAAGGCCGGTGACCAGCGAGGTCGCCGCGAACAGGCGTGACGCCATCGCTTCGCGGAACGTCGTGTACACGACCCAGCCGATCAAGCGCAATAAAGTTGGGGAGTTCATGCGTTGTGCCTCGGGGAAAAATTCGCCAGCCCGCAGCGCCAGCAAGGGGTTCTCATTACCCTTGCTGGCGCTGCGGGCTGGTGGAGTTCACTGAATCAGGGCGATTTGCACGCCACTTTGCATGATGCGTTCCATCGCCTGTTGGATCAGGTTGATGCGCTGCTGATAACCACCGACGATCAGCTTGAACGATTGCGTGCCGGCAGTGTAGCCGCCGCTGGCGGAGGTGACGCCATCGCCGCCGGCGGTCGGTGTGCCCGGATAACCCCAGCAACTCTGGATGGTATCCGTGGTCGGCGAGGTGTTGCCGGCCTGCTGAATGTTGAGCAGGAATTGGAGGACGCATTGCTGCATCGGGCCAGCGGTCGCGTCATTGGTCATGGACGGTTCAATCAGCTGGCCGAAGGCCATGCAGTGAATGCGGGCCGGCTGGCGGGCCGTCGAGTAACCGGGGCCGTTCACATTGTCTGTCGTCAAGGCGGTGATTTGCTTGGCCACCGTGTACGTCGCCTGCTTGGACGTTGAGTACGGGTCGGAGTTGACGCCTTCGCCGGGGTCGTTCGTGCCGATCTGGAAATAGGAGTTCCATGCTCCGGAATTCTTCATGGTGTAGGTGAAATAGTCATGTGTCACACCGTCGGTTTCCAGAAGGACCGTTTTGACCGCGCCGCGCCGGCCGGTGAACCCCTGGCTGGTGTTGGAACTGAACTGATTGTAGGCCACCGCCAGCCCGCCCGACGAATTGGTACCGCCGCTGGCAGTGGGGATGTTGCCGGGAGCCTTGTCATTGAAACTGGTATCATACGGCCGCATCGTGCCGCTGACGCTGCCATCCGTGGAGTTAATGAGGTTGTAAGGATACCACAGGGCGTTGGTCAAATAGGTATAGTTTTGACCCATTGGTACGCGGGCGGTGTTATAGGCCGAGTTCGACGAGAAAAAGATCAAGGATGCTTGGTCGTTGGGATGGTTGCTCTTGATGTCCTGAATCGCCGACTGAATGCCGGCCTTGAGTTGCCAATCGTGTGCCTCATGGCTGGTGCCGGGGTTCCAATTACGGCCATACTCCGGCTTGCCGACTAGGAAGGCCATCATCGACAGGGGCCCAAACCAGAAGTGCGCGCGCGGATGAATCGGCGCGTCGAGGTAACTCATGTACGGTGGCGGACTCTTCGTGAGCGAACTGGAAGCGGTGATCTTCACGCTAGGTCCAAAAGTCGTGCCGCCGAAGGTATTGGAACTGCTTTGCCCATACAGCGTGTTCATTTGCTTGTATGAGTTGTAACCGAACACGAAATCGATGTATTCCTTCCAAAAACGCTGGTCGAGGTTGCTCGTGTAGTTCGCGACCGTGGTGGGGATCGAACTGTAGTAAACAACACGGCCGGATTGCAAGTTGGGCGGCAGTGTTTGTGGCCCGGACGTGAGCCAAGCCAAGACATTGGTATAGTTGATAGTACCGCCGTTCTGAATCCAATTGCCGGAACTATCCCACAGCTGAGAATTGTCACTTTGGCCGAAATAGCGTTGCCGCCAATCGCCCGGTATGTATGTACTCCCACCTGGTGAGCCGGCGGGTGTGCGTGAGTCGGGCGGCCACATGTAAAAGGTCTTACCATAATAGCCCGGCCCCATCGTGTAACCCTTGAAGACCGACCCTTGGCCGGTAGTGCTGTTATAACCCGTGGTCGTCTGGTTGGTGCTGGGATTGTAATCGTAGCCGTAGGCAGTTCCCTTGCCATCGTCGAACTTCCCGTCGGGTTGACTGCTGGTGGTGAAGCCCGTGGTGCCAAGATAATCCTGAACGGAGCCAGCGTAATCGCTGGGATTGGTGGCAGTAGTCTTGCCCTTTTTCAGCGGCCAAGGATCGCCGTCCACGGGGGTGGCCAGGTACAAGGACGAGGACGGCGTGGGCGTGACGACCGGCGTCAGAGTGGCGCTATAGCTGGTGGGATTGCCAACGACGAAGGCGTTGACGTAGCTGCCGCTGCCGGTGGTGTCGCACAGGAAATCGCCGACCATGGCCGGGCCGTTGCTGCCGGCCAGGGTGAGGTTGCTGGGTGAGTGCGCCTCGCCATTCTTGTCGCCGTACCCATCGAGGTTCATCATGGGATTGGAGTTGCCCGGCGAGACGGCGGACGAGGGGTAGATGGACCATGGACCGAATTGCGGATAAGCCGGATCGGGATTCATCGAGCCAGCGGTGGGGTCGGTGGTAAGCTCATTCACACCGCGGATGTTGACGTTGCTGCCGTACTGCATGGAGGTAGAAAAGTCGAGTACGATGGCAAGGTCGCGCGGTCGATGCACGGCGGTGGCCGTCGCGCTGACCGTGAAGGGGTTCATGCCGAAGACCTGCGCGAAGTAAGTCGGCTGCGAGGTAGTGACTTGCACCTGCATCGCCGTCCACGATTCGCCCGCGTTCTTGGTGCCGCTGAAGTCGGCGGCGAACTGCTGCGTGGTGGCGTTGTAGCGGTAGACGCCGGTTGTCATCGTGATTTGGCTGGAGACCAGCGGTACGGACAAAACGCTATTGTTGGTGGCTGCCGTGGTAGCGAGCGTCTGGGCGGCCGGACGATTATTGTCGGTGCTGTTACCGTTGAGTTGGCGCGTGCCGGCCAGGGCCGCGAGATCCGCCGCGTTCTGGCACTGCGTGCGCGCGACGGCCAGCATGCCCAGATCGACGCCTAGGGCGATCATGCCCATCAACGCCGTCAAGGAAACGGCTACCAGCGGCAGAACGGAAGCGCGGCGGACCAGGTTTTCATGAAGTAACATGGTTGAAACCTCTTTCGTTTAGCCGCGACGGGCAGCGGAACGCGAGAGTACGTTTCGCGCGAAACGTCAAGCGTCGCGGCTAAACTCAGTTCGCTTCACTATTCATCATCGCCGATGCCTGAATCGACATATTGCTATTCATGAATAAAAACGACGGCAGGATCGGCTGATAGGTTCCCGTGATTTGCACCACGATCGGACTGCCGAAACTGGCCGAGTTCCAACTGGAGCCGCTCACCGCCTGAATGGTCGGCGGATAAATGGCCGTGCCGGAACTGCTGTTGTAGATGCCCGTGGGATCGGCCGAAAACACGTTGACGGTGCATCCCTGAATCTGCGAATCCACGCCGGCCATTTTGCTGTTGACGACGGCGATCACCTGGCTCAACGTGGTGCCGTCGCCTGTGTGAACGATGGCGTAACGCGCGCCTTCGCGCGCGGCGTTGTTCGTCGTGTGCAACACCATCAAATAACGGCCATACTCAAGAATGCCGAACAAAAACAACAGGGCGAAACTGAGGACGAAGGCCATCTCCACTATCGTGACGCCACGACGACGATCGTATCTGACGCGAAAACCCATCGAAGCCACTCCTTGTATCGAGGACGGCTGACGTTTCAGGGAGACCAGCCAGGAACCGAGGTGTTGACGGTGAAGGGCGTGTCCACCAGGATCACCCACACCGTTGACGCCACCAGGGTGCCGCTGGTGCTGAACGGCGTCCAGTTGACATCCTGCACGGGCAAGGTGACGGTGATTTGGAAGCGCTCGCCCTGCAAGCCCTGATAGGGGTCCGTGCGCGACAGATCGCCATCGAGGAACTGGAATGTCACCGTTACATCATTGACCTGGCTGGCGCTGATGACGCCATTGCCGATGAGATACTCGCGCACGGTGTCCTGCACATTGGGCAGTCCGCTGGAGGCATGGATCTGGGTGAAAGCGCCAACCTGATTGATGATCTGCGCCTGCGATGCCAGGCGTGCGCCCTCACGGGCGGCATTGTTCATCAGCTGCATCACTTCCACGATACGGCCAATCTGCCATAGTCCGAACAGCAGAATCAGCAGTATGGGCGTGAGAAAGGCGAATTCGACAGCGGCGACGGCGCGACGCTTCTGACGACGATGAAACATTCGCGGACACTCCCCACACACAAGCGAGTTACGAAGGGCAAGTCTTCTTTGGAGTGTTTGGGGTGTAACTCGATTCTTATGACCAGATGGGAGAATTGTTGAAATCTAGAACGCGCAGTTCCCTTTGTCAAATGAAAGCGAATTTGCCGGCCGTCGAGGTGTAAGCTAGAGTTCCAGCGCTGGCCGAGGAGGGTCCTCGGCATCCCCTCCTCACGCACCTCTCCTGGCGAACATGATAGCACAGATACAAGATGTCCCCCTCGTCCGCAAAAAAAGCCTGCCTGCGGCTGGATTCGTCGGGGTGTCGAAAATCTACCGCGACGGACTCTTTCGTCGTCGTGGCGTGGAGGCGCTCCGCGACGTCAGTTTGCGGATTGAATTGGGTGAAGTGTTCGGCCTTCTCGGTCCCAACCGCGCGGGCAAGACCACGCTGGTCAAACTGCTGCTATCGCTATGTCAACCGACCGGCGGCGAGGTGTTTCGTCTTGGCCGGCCATTATCCGACCGCTCCACGCTGGCGCAGGTCGGTTATGTCCATGAAAATCACGCCTTTCCCCGTTATCTGAGTGCCGCAGCCCTGCTCGAATACTACGGGGCGCTGACGCTGTTGCCTTACGAAGTGGTCCGCGCTCGCGTGCCGCAACTGCTGGAGCGTGTTGGCCTTGCCGACCGCAGCCGCGAGCCGATCGCCCGCTTCAGCAAGGGCATGCTGCAACGACTCGGCATCGCTCAGGCATTGCTCAACGAACCGCGCTTGCTGGTACTCGACGAGCCAACGGAGGGACTGGACCTCAATGGCCGGCGTTTGCTGCGTGAGGTGGTACGAGAGGTACGCGAGCGCGGCGGCAGTGTGCTGCTGGTCTCACACGTCCTCACGGAAATCGAACATCTATGCGATCGCGTCGGTGTACTGGTCAACGGGCGACTCGTCCACGCTGGGCCGCTCGCTGAACTGACACACGACGACGCTAGCTCCCCGCGCTCATTGGAGAAAACCCTCAAAGACTTGTACGCGAAGACAACCGTATGAATCCCCTCACCACACTCCCCGCTATCCGCTGGTTGGTCCGCGATACCTTTCGCCAATCGCGCAGCGCCGGCGTCTTCTGGCTGATGCTCGCCGTCAGCCTGGCCTGCGTCGCCTTGTGTCTGACGGTGCGAATCGTCGCGGATGATTCCCGCGCTCCCGGACATCTCGAACTCGCCTTCGGTGTCGTGCGCATTCCTCTCGATCAGGGCACGACCATCGCGGTGCGCACCCTGGAAGTACACTTGGCGGCCTGGATCGCCGACGGGTTCGGCCTGCTGCTGGCGCTGCTGTGGACGGCGGGATTTTTGCCGTCGTTTCTCGAAGCGAGTACGGCGTCGGTGCTGCTGGTCAAGCCGATCCCGCGCTGGAGTTTACTCCTCGGCAAGTGCCTGGGCGTCCTCGCCTTCGTTGCCGTGCAAGACGGTTTATTTGTAGGCGGCACCTGGCTGGCCCTTGGCTTGCGCACCGGAGTATGGGACGCAACCTATCTTTTGTGCCTTCCTTTATTGCTCGTGCATTTCGCCGTTTTTTTCAGTTTTTCCGCTATGCTGGCGGTGGCGACGCGCAGCACGGTCGCCTGCGTATTCGGCTCGATTTTATTCTGGCTGATGTGCTGGGCGATGAACTTCGGCCGGCATGCCTTCCTGCTCGTGCCGGAACTGCAAACAGCCGCCGAGGGGCTTGGCCATTCGGTCGAGTTTGGCTACTGGCTCTTGCCCAAACCGCTCGATTTTCATCTTCTTCTACTCAATACGTTGCAAGACGATCATGTGGTTTCGCGTGTCATCGACACGCACGCGCTGGCGGAACGCGGTGCCTGGCAACCAGTCGCCTCGCTGCTGGCGTCGTGCGTCTGTGCGCTGGTGTTGTTGGCATTGGCGGCTTATGATTTTGTCACGGCGGAGTATTGAGTCGCCCGCTAGATCAACGGAATGACCGTGATGTGAGCCGCGAAACGATTGAAATCCGCGACGTTGTGAGTCAACAAGTTTTGGATGCCTTGTGTCAACATGGTTGCAACGATATTCGCATCGTGGATTTGTTTGCCGGCGCAGGGAATCGCGGTTAACAAAGTGAGCAGGCGAGTCGTGATAGCGGCCCCATCTTCGACAAGGAAGAGTTGTCTTTCAAATGTTTGCACGTCGGAAACAAGCCCCGTCATGGAGACAGGAGTTGTCCAGGTGCCGGGGCGGGACATGGCGGACAGGTATTCACGCAGAATCTGTCTGCTGATCCAAAGAGGATGACCAGCCGTGGCGAGATCCTGCAATTTGGTTACCGCGTTGCCGTGGAGTGGTGCCATCGTTGCCCGAGCGTACACCAGAATATTCGTATCAACGAACACCGGATCAGCGACCATCGTCGTCATAAATGTCCTCGCGGCGGAACGTCATCGATGGATCAACTGGACCGACGTTGTGTGCTTGCCAATTGGGCCAGGAAAACTCTTGCGGGTTTTCGGGAGCCGTTTCCTGAAGTACAACGACGACTTGATGCACCCCTGGAGAAATGTCCGCTGGAAGTTGCACCATTAGCATATGGTCCGCCCGTATGGTAGCGGTGGCAGTTACGGCACGCATAAGGATCACCTCGGCAAGCGGATTTCGGATTCATTTTACGAAAAGAATCGTCCTCTAACACTTCCGTCGGACTCGATTCATTTCCCATTGCCATCCAGAAAGCGCACCTGCACATCTGGCCCCTGGATATGGTGCAACAGCTGACGCGGCAGATGACAGCGGATATGGACGCGGTTGTCGTGAAACTCCTGGCGATAGATGTCGGCATGGGCGGCGAGATAGGACAGCACCTTGCCGTTGCCGGCATCGGTCTCGATGGCGGCGTCGGCGAAATCGGCGCTCAGCATCTCGATCACTGCTTCCTGCAATTCCTCCAAGCCCTGTCGCCCGGCCGCGCTGACGGCCACGGCGCGAGGGTGATGACTCTGCAACACTTGCAACAAAGAGGCATCGGTGACACGATCGGCCTTGTTGAGTACCAGCAGCGTCGGCTTGTCGCCGCAACCGAGTTCCTTCAGTACCGCGTTAACCGCCTTGACCTGCTCCTCGGCGAAGGGATTGCTCGCATCCACGACATGCAGCAGCAGACGCGCTTGCCGGGCTTCCTCAAGGGTGGCCTTGAACGAGGCGATGAGATGATGCGGCAACTCGCGGATGAAACCGACCGTATCGCTTAACAGAACGCGGCCCCAATCCTTGAGGTGCCATTGCCGGGTGCGCGTGTCGAGCGTCGAGAACAGCTTGTCCTCGACGTAGACGCCGGCGCCGGTCAGCGCGTTCATCAGCGTGCTTTTGCCGGCGTTGGTGTAGCCGACCAGCGAGACGGTATGTTCTTCGCGACGGCTGCGCACCTCGCGCTCCTTGCGCGCCTGCACCTCGACGAGACGCGCTTTCAAGTCGCGGATGCGCAGCGCGACGAGCCGGCGATCTTCTTCCAGCTGCGTTTCGCCGGGACCGCGTAGACCGATGCCGCCCTTGATACGACCGAGATGGCTCCACATCTGCCGCAGGCGGGGCAGGGCGTATTCCAGCTGAGCCAGTTCGACTTGCAGACGAGCTTCGATGGAGCGCGCCCGCGTGGCGAAGATGTCGAGAATTAGCTCGCTGCGGTCGAGTACTTTCAGCTTGGTAGCTTTTTCGAGGCTGCGAACCTGAGCCGGCGAAAGATCGTTGTCGAAAACGATCACGTCGGCGTCGGTGGCCAGAACTTGCTCTTGCAGTTCCTCAAGCTTGCCTTTGCCGATGTAGCTGTGGGGGTTGATCTTCTCGCGGCGCTGACACAGGCCACCAACGACGATGGCCCCCGCTGTGGTCGCCAGACCGCGTAATTCTTCCAGCGGGTCACTGCTGATCCACGGGCGATCCGGCAGGGCCACACTGACCAGAAAGGCACGTTCGAGATGGACGGTCAGTTCGTCGCGCGTTGTATCGACAGTCACGTTGGGTTTGTCCCTCCTTTCCTTAATTCTAGGCTTCTCCCCCAGGAGAAACCAAGTCGAAACGAGCGATAAGTTCCTCATGCAGCCTCGCCGGGCGGCGGAGCGCGGCTTGGCATTTCGCGTGAAACGCCAGGCCAGAAATCGTGGATGTTTCCACCTTCATGGTCGCGGATTTCAGGCTAGAATGAATAAATGGCATGCGCGGACACTTCCTCGGGGCGCTGACGCGACCCCGCTCACCCTCTTCCGCGCCGCCGAGCGAGGATGTTGTCGTGGCGACAATCCGCGCCGGGGAAGACCCGGATTTGCGTCTGTGGATCGAGCGTCTGAAAGACCGCGATGGTTACAAGCGGTTGCACGCCGCTACCGTCCTGGCCTCGCTGGGACCGCGCGCTCGCGGCGCGCTGAGCGCGCTGATCGAGGCGTTGAAAGATCCCTTATCGGAAGTTCGCCGCATGGCCGCCCTCGCCTTGGGCGAAATCGGCGCCGAAGCGCGTGTGGCCATTCCCGCGCTCATTCAGGCTTTGCAAGACGAGAGCGAGGCCGTGCGTCGTCGCGCCGTCGTCGCTCTGGGTGATATGGGACCGGAGGCGCGTCTGGCCGCCAATGCGCTGATTCAATCGCTGCGCGATGAAAGTGCGGTGGTGCGTCGCCATGCCGCGGCGGCGCTGGGCGAACTCGGTCCGACCGCCGCCACCGCCATTCCGGCTCTTATTGAGGTGCTGCGCGAGGACGATGTCAAGAATCGCGCCGTGTCTGCCGCCGCCTTGACCAAGATGGGCACGCGAGCCGTTCCCCGGCTGATTGAGGCATTGCACGATCCCAATGCCAACGTCCGCCGTCACGCCGCTCTGACACTCGGCAAAAACCCACGCGCCGCCGATGCCGTACCTGCGCTGACCGAACTCCTTCAGGATGCCGAGCCAAGCGTGCGCGAAGCCGCCGTCGAGGCGCTGCGCCGCGCCAGGAACGCGATTGACAACGCGCCGGGAACGTGTTCATCTTAATGGGGTTGGCTCCTTCCCACCCCGTTAAGTGATACCACGCCATGACTTCGCTTCTGACCAAATCGCCGCCGCTCGAACATCTGGTACAACCGGCGCAAGACGAAACGCCGGTGGCCGCGCCGGTTCCACACGAAAAACCGGCTCGGCTCGTGTCGCTGGACGCCTATCGCGGAGCCATCATGCTCCTCATGGCCTCGGGCGGTCTGGCGCTGCCCGCCGTGGCGAAGAACTTCCCCGATAGTTCCGTCTGGCGCTTCCTCGCCTTCCACACGGATCATGTGCCGTGGATCGGCTGCTCGCTGTGGGATCTCATTCAACCGTCGTTCATGTTCATGGTCGGCGTGGCCATGCCGTACTCGATCGCCAGCCGGCGAGCCAAGGGCGATTCCGAAAAGAAAATCGCCGTTCACGTTCTCTATCGCGCCGTCTTCCTCGTGCTGTTGGCCATTTTCCTGACCTCCAATTGGAGCAAGGGAACCGAATTCGTCTTCACGAATGTGCTGGCGCAAATTGGTCTGGGTTACGCTTTCCTGTACCTACTGTTGGGCCGTGGCCTACGTGTGCAGCTTGCGGCACTGGCCAGCATTCTGATTGGTTACTGGCTGCTGTTTCGGTTGTGGCCGCTGCCGGGACCGGACTTCGATTATCATTCCGTCGGCTGGAAGGACGATTGGCAAGGGCTAAGGGGGTGGTTCGCGCACTGGGACAAGAACACCAACGCGGCGTCGGCTTTCGATTTCTGGTTCCTCAATCTCTTCCCATCGGCCGATCCGAACAAGCCCTTCCTCTTCAACAAGGGCGGCTATCAAACGCTCAACTTCGTGCCGTCCTTGGCCACCATGCTTTTGGGGCTTATGGCCGGCGAGATGCTGCGCATGCCGAAAAGCAAATGGCGCAAGCTCGGCTGGCTCGTCGCTGCGGGGGCACTGTGTCTGGCGCTGGGATGGTTGGCGGGAGAGTTCGTCTGTCCGATCGTCAAGCGTATTTGGACACCGTCGTGGGCGCTATACAGTGCCGGCTGGACGTTCTGGATGCTAGCGGGCTTCTTCTGGATCATCGATATTCAGGGTTGGAAACGCTGGGCGTTTCCGCTGATTGTCGTGGGCATGAACTCCATCGCCATGTACTGCATGGCTCAGCTGCTCAAGGGCTGGATTCGTTCGAGCTTGCAAATTCATCTCGGATCGCTCGCCCTGCCGAGCCTGACCTACATCGGCAAGCCGTTGATGGGGATGTTCAACATCGCAATCGATCCGGTGTGGGTCAACAACACCTTTGGGCCAATCACGCAATCGGTCGCCGTGCTATTGGTGCTGTGGTTGATCTGCTTGTGGATGTATCGGCGCGGGATCTTTGTGCGCATCTGACCGCGAGACGGGGACGAATCGGCCAGCTTGCCAAGCTTGGGAGCCTCATTTGGGAACGCAAGCAAGGGATTGGATGCTCTGGATATTCGTTGTTTCACTCATCTGACTCAGCCGCTTGACGAAGGCTCAAGAAAGCCTCTTTCAACGGCTGGCGCACTGAACTGTCCGGTTCCGCGAGCAAGAGAGCTTGATAGGCGTTCAAAAACGCGAGCCGCGCTCGATGAAACAGATGCAAGAAGTGACGAACGAAACCGATGCAATCGAGTACAACCACTTCCGTTCCCGCTAATTTTTCATAGAGAGTCCGCGCGTAGTCCTGAACCTTCTCGTCGATCACCTCGGTTGTAATGAATACGTAATTGTCAATCGGTGGCGCTTTCGATGCGATCTTCTGGAGGGCGCGATCCAAGTCACCGATGGTCACTTCCTTCATTTTCATTTCGTAAATCGTGACTACTCGCTCTTCGTTGGCGAGGCATATTTCCACATCTCCCATCGCGCCGGTCTGTTCGTCCGCCGCATTGTGCGATTGAAGCGGCAAGGCATACGCTCCCAGCTGATTAGCGGCGGTCTGATAGGCCGCTGCGACGACCAAGACCGGCAACCTGCTGGCATTCTTACAGGCTAAATGCTGCTCGATCAGGGTGACAATCATTTCGGAAGAGAGAGGGAGTGCCCCACTGCTCCGCGCGATGTCGGCCAGCAACGCCGACATGCGGGCGGCTTTCTCCTCGCGGACGAGGACGAGAATGCGAACGGCATCCGCCAACACATCCTCGGCACTCACGCGCCCTTCCGCCACATCCTCAAGCAACTTCACGGTGTCACCGTACATCTGTGGCGGTCGTCCCACCAGTGGTACGCCTGACGTGAGCGGTCGATTAATGTTCCGCAACGCGGGAGTTAGAAATGCCGTCGTCGAATTGCAGGGAAGATTGTGAGCGGTGATAAAGGAGGTGATGATTTGCTCGTCGATGGTTCGGCCGGAAAAGCACTTATCGCCGCCGATTTCGGTGTAGGGCTGACGTGGATCGACCAGCGGGTTGTCTAGCTTGGCCACCATGCACGCCATGAGGAGACGCACCCCCGCGCGATTGCTCAGGCAGCGGCACACATAGTCGATCCGCGCCAGAATATCGTTCTCCTTCACGGCGGCCGCGTAAAGGTTCCGAGTGACCCTTTCATGGAGTCGCAGCAAGATTTCTGCCGGGTTCGTCATCATTCAAACTCCAGCAAGGGCTGGGAGGATTTCTTTCCGAATGGATCATAGTTTGTCCATACGATCTCCGCGCGCGTTCCTTTCGTGGAGTGAATCGTCCGGTCGGGGCTCACCACCTTCCGCCATTTCGGGGGAGGATACAATCGATCCATGAGATCGCACTGATAGTTTGAAATGGCGACCATGCCTTTCGCGGCATTCAACGCCTTCGCCAAGGCGACATGTTCTTCGTCCGTCATCTCGTAGCCGTACGCCTTTGAGTCGCCCCGCGTTTCGTGGATATAGGGCGGATCGCAATAGAAAAGCGTTTTGGGAGCATCGTAGAGTTGGATGACATCAAGGGCGGGACGGTTTTCAATTTGCACACGCAAGAGCCGATCGGCGATATCGGGGAGGGCTTCGACCGCTCCGAGCCATCGACTGACGACTCCGCTCATGCCGGCGCGGCTCGTCTGCTTGCAATTCGCCCACCGTCCCAGGCTGGCCTTTTGCGCCAGCCCGGTACGCACCTGTCGCGCTCGCACATAGAACCGACGCGCCCGTTCCAGCGGTTCGAGTTCCGCATCGATCTCACAGGCGAGCCCAAACTCTTCTCGCGAGAACGGTGTCAGGCCAATCGCCTCGACAAGGCGATCTTTCTCGGCACGCAACACCGCGAAGAAATTGACCACTTCTCCATCCAGATCGTTGTATGTCTCGACCGGGGATGGTTCGCGGTTCAACATCACGGCCGCCGATCCGGCGAAGGGTTCGCAATAGTGATGACACGGCGGCAGCAAAGGGAGGAGCCAGTCCAGATGCGAAAACTTTCCGCCATACCAACCGAACGCAATCCGTTTCCGCTTCCGGTGCGGCCTGCAAACGGGCGGTGGAACAGCCTTGCGCTGCGTGGGTCCGCCACGATCGCCGTTTCCATTCTCCATCGAAACGCAGCCTCGTCACAGTTAATACGAATCATTCTCCCGCGCAGCAAGCAGTCATTGTACGATGGGAACATTTGCGCACAAGAATTTTTTGGACGATCAGATCCGTTCTACGGCTTCGCTGGCACAGCATTTTTCGACGCACCGGAGGAGATCAGTTGCAACTCCTTCTGGCGGATGAATCCCTGATAGTGTTCCATCAGGATGCGCTGCACTTCCCGGATCGCCAGCGGATGATGGTGGACGTGGAAATGGTCGGCTTCCACGATCACTTCCGAATCGGCGTCGTCAATATGAGCGCTCTTTAAGGGTACGATGCCGTCACCCGGATCGGTGCCTGCGCCGATCATCCAGCGTTCGATGTTCGTCGTGGCCGTCGAAATGCGACCGGCGATCGTGTGATAATGCACGCGCGGAGGCCGCGGACGAGCGGCCATCTTTTCCAAAGCCGGCGCGTTGGGGGCGAGCAGATCGACGCTCGTCGGCAGCGGGCGATTGTGCAAGAGCGTCGGTAAGTCCGGATTGGCCTTGGTCAGATCCTGGCTCGCCTTCATGAGGTCGTGCGGCATCTGCACCAGATGTACTGCCAATCGACCCAGCGGCGACGGACTCAGTTTCGAGCCGTGGTGCGGCGTGCCGATGAAAATGCAGCGCGTCACGCAATTCTCACGCTGGAAGAAGAACGTCTGTTGCAATTCCTCCCGTGCTTTGTCGGGCATTTTGATCTTGTCGAATGGTTCCGGGCTGACCAATTTCCAGAAATCATCGCCGGCATCGCCGGCATCGCCGGAACTCAACGTCATCAGTTTCGAGATCAGGCCGCCCATGCTGTGGCCGACGAAGACCATGTTGTCCAGCGCCGCGTCCTGATGGCGAGGATCAACCTCTTTACGCAGCAGTTCCAACTCGCGGCGCAGTTCGGCGGCCGAGGCGAGATAGGGAGCGCCGGTCGGATAGTAGTAATACCAGAACTGGTAGCGTTCGCGCAGGATCGGATCGGCCTGCAAATCATTCATCACCGGCGCCCAGGTCAGCGGCGACGACAGCAAACCGTGGACGAGAACGACGGGAATCTTGCCGGGTTGATACGGGGCGAGCATGCGGATGCCGGTCTGACCGCGAATGCGGTCGCCGCGCACGAACCCGACGATGTCCGTGATGTCGCCGAGCTTGCTGTTGGCCAGGAAGTAGGCCAACGGCGTCGTCAGATCGGTCTCCAACGGCACGAGTTGGCCCGCCGCCTTGATGGCTTGGGTGGTTAGCGGATTATACAATTCGAGCCGCCCGCAGCGCTGGGTGCCGAGATCGTTCAGGCTGCCCTCGAAGCGGAAAAAAGCCGTGGCCGCGAAACTCGCCTCCCGTGGATAGAAGGTGCGCGCGGCGTCCTCTTTGTCCGGGGTGGCGGCCCGTGTGGCGATGAGCGGTACGCCCAGGCCGTAGGTGCGATGGGCGTTGGCCACGCCGACGACTTCGTAGTCGGCGGAAATGAGCAGTTCGCCGAACTCCTCCGGCTTCCAGGTGAAGCCGTTATGGATCACCGAGAGCGTGAAACCGTTGCCGTCGGGCGTGGGCATCCGCAACTCGTGACGCGGATCGAGTTGGCCGACCCGCTGGGCGGCGGCGATGCACTTGGCCAAGCCGGCGTTGTACAGTTCGCAGGCCAAGCGGAAACGCGGATCGAAGGCGGAGGAACTCAGATCGATGCGAATGGGCTGCGGTTCGGGCGGCTGGCCCACCGGCTTCAAACTCGTCTCCATGTCGGGAGCCGGTCGCGGCGGTTCATCGAAGAGATAGTGATAGGCATAGCCGGCGCACAAATAGTAGTAGGCGGTGGCCCGAGCGCCGTCGTGTTTCTCGGCCTTCCGGCCACGAACGTAGTTGATTTCGGCCAGGGCGAACAGCAGTTCCGGCTGTGGATTGCCCACCGCCTCGGCGTGCAGCTTGGCGGCGGTTTCGTCGGGACTGCGGGCGTAGAGGGCGTCCAGATCCCATTGCCGTAGTGTCTGCAAGGTGCGCGCGGAGATTTCATCGCGCCGGACGGCGCTGGCACGCCAGGCGGCGAACAGGCCGGACCGATGCGTTCGATCGACGCGAATGCTGGCGCAGCCCGGCAGGGCCGCCAGTATCAGGATGGCGTACAAAGCCCCAAGCCGAGCCGTGCGGTATGAGCCGACGGCTGCCATGTGTTGCCGACCTCCGTTACCCCCGGTGGCGTCATGGATCGCCCAGAGGAATCCCAGGCAGCATGGCAGGATAGCGACGCGCTCTCGATGGTCAAGGGCAGTTTAAGGTGTTCGTGCGTGAATCGTTTCGGGGACTGCTTTCTTCGTGAGCGCCAGTCCTACCGAACATTGTGCAAAGATGGTCGTAAGTATTTATCCTGAATCGGAGATCGGGACGTGCCAGCACGTTCGGCTGCCACCTGGAGACGATGCCGCGGCACTACCTCGTCATCAACGAGGTAGCCATCGCCGACGTCGTGCTGGATCGAGTTCATCAGGCCAAAAGTGTGGAGAACTTCTCGAAAAGTGGGGAGAACGTGGCGAAGTGTGCCGAGAAGACCCATGATCCAGGTGCGTCTTGACCGCTGCGGTGGGCATCAGGAGCGGGCCAGGGACGTGTCCCTGGCCTCTTCTTTTGCACGACCCTTGTAAAGACTGAAAGGGAATGCCAGGAAACCCAGGGAAATGAGCCATGTGAAGCGAAAAAGTTGTGGAGCAATTGTGGAGATTGCCTCGGTGAAATAGAAAAGGACTTACGGCTCGTCACCGTAAGTCCTTTTCCGTTCAGTGCCGAAGAGAGGACTCGAACCTCCACTCCCGTTAAGGGAACCAGGTCCTGAACCTGATTCCACTGACTTTCGCTGACATTGGCCCGACAGCGTTTTGGCGTTGAAACCATTGTTGTGTTATGAACTTACGACGAAATCTGCCGCTATGTGCATTATAGGCATGTTGGGGTGGGGTAGGCAATAAGTGCAGCAAAATTGCAGCAAATAAAAGACGACAATCATCCTGCATCCCCGCCAGCCTGTCTATCAGCTGATGACCGCTCAACGCCCCCCGCTTGCTCTGGCCGAGCATTTTTGCCATGCTGCACACATGGACAGTCCATATTTCATGCTCCTTGGCTTGCTCGCCCTGGTCGGCATCGTGGCCTTGTGGGCGTTCTTCGCAAACCTGCGGCGAGGCTGCCTTTCACCAAGCGTCCATCCCTGTTGACTGCCGGCGAGCAACGCTTCTACCGCGTACTGCTTGAAGCCGTCCCGTCCCGTCCGGTCTGGCAGTGTTCGTCAAGGTGCGGCTGATGGACGTGGTGACGGTGCCTGATGAGGCGTGGCGGAGATACGGCGCGCCGGCCAGCGGGATGCACGGCGACTTCGTGCTGGCTGCCACGACGACAGCGGTGCCGCTCCTGGTCATCGAGCTGGACGACAAAAGCCATCTCAGACCGGAAGTGAGGGAACGCGACCAGTTCAAGGATCAGGCGCTGGCTGCGGCGGGTGTGCCGCTCCTGCGGGTTCGGGTAGCGGCTCGGTACGATCTGGCCGATCTGCGGGCGAGGATTGGGCAGGTGATTCAACTGCTCGCCGCCGCATTCCTCGGCCACTGCGAACGCCGTGTCGATCAGGTCCAGCGAAGTGCGGTTTGACGGTTGCGGCCGTGGCGGTCTTTGGTCGTCCTCTCCTCACCTTGGTCATTGTCGGAGCTATCCCCGCAGCCGTCACTCGAGCGGGCGCGGGGGTCGGCCCGGCTCTGCCCGGCAAACGCTTTTTTGAATACCTCCCAACTGCCGAGGCCCTGTTCAGCCAGTTGCGGGTAGTCGGCTTCGATCTGCCGGCAGATGCTGTCCACGGTCGCCTCCATGATCTGCCGGCCTCGTTCGCGGGACACGGGCGGTCGTTGCCTCTGGGCGACCTCGCGGGCGATGGGGAGTTCTCCCGTGGTCAGGATATGATCGATGATCCATGCGGTGGTGAGGCGCTGCTGCGGCGAGGATAGATGGGCAATGACGCGCTGTACCACCTCCAACAACTCGTGGTTAATGGCCGACGCTTCCGAGGGCAATGCCGTGCGGTCCACCCAGCCTCTTCCTGCTCCCTCCTCGTCAGGATCGCGGAGCGTCCCTGTCCGCGCCTCGATCCGCCGGAATATTTTATCTTGCTTGCGCGTCAACAGGAGGGCGTTGGTGATGGCCCTGGCCAGGTAAGGACTGAAGGCCGCGACGCCGCACGCGTCATAATCATACTCCAGGATGGCGTTCATTACCCCGCCGACGGCCCCTCCCCGGTCAAGGCGGTGGAAAACAACTCCTCCGCCGAGGAGCCGCGCAGGTGTGGACGGCCTTTGATGTTGTTGGCGATGACGGTAGTGATCCAGCCCTGGTTGACCAGTACCAGCGTATTGACCAGCGTGCTGATCGCGGGATCGTCCAGCAGTTCTCTCTTTGATTTCTCCTGGCGGCTTCTTTGGGCTTCGGTCAACCTCGCCACCAGGGCGTCGTTGACGCGGCGCAGTTCGCCGCTGTCGAGCTGTCGCTGCACCGCGAGCGCCGCCTGTTCCACCCGCTCCGGCGGATAGTCTCGGCCTTCAAACACGAAGCCGTAGAAAACATCGCTCTCCGTTGTCACCGCCCTGTCCCGCCTCCGTGCAGATATGAAAATTTATAATTATGAACCTATAGCCTTTGGCGAGGGTTCGCAACAGTGACAATTCTGTGACAGTAGGGCAATCTGTTCCAACTAGACCACCTCGACCTCTAACAAAACGCTTGATATTGCCGGTCAAGTTCCCCAGCTTGGACGCGAAGCCGGTCGGTCAGCGCTGCCTCCCCCCTCGCCGCTCGATCGCGGCGGCGGCGTTCCGCGCCGTGCGGAAGGCGTAGGCTTCGCCGTTCTCCTGGGCCTTTCCGCTTTCCTGCATCAGTCTGGCAGCGGTTTCCTCGATGCTCCATCCCCAATCCAGAGCCAGCAGGCAGAAGGTGAAGTCCGCCCGGCTGATGTCGGGCCGGTCGCCGTTGCGCGCTGGCGGCGCGTTCTCCACGCAACGCTGATAGTTTGGCCATCCTCTGGCGCTTGGGCGGCGGCGTGTATCGGGGATCGGCGGCGATGCCGTTTTCTCCAGGGGAGCCACAATGTCGAGGGCTTCCAGGTCTTCCCGCGTTACCACCTTGGCAGGGCTGGTATGGGCGGTCTCGACACACGGGAAAGCAGGGGCGTATTTTGCCTTGAAGTTGAGGCTGCCGCTGACGCGGGTGGCTCCAGATACGGTCAGGTCCGCCCCGGCGTCTTTACGGAGCCGCCGGGCGAAGTCGGCGTCGCCATCAGCCACAGCGACCCACGCTTGAAAGCTGCCTGGGCTGGTGCGGAGGAGCAGGAACGATACCGGCCGCAGCCGCTCGGCCGTGTCCTCGCCGAGGTCGTCGAGCTGGATCAATGCGGCGCTCGCGGAACGTGGGCGCACGATGACGTTGTGGTGCCGCTGGGCGGCTTCCTGGAGGATGGCGGGTATGGCGTGCCGCAACTGGCCGAGGGACTGGTTGCTGCGGAAGGCGACCTTTTCGCCGGCGGCGTCGGTAAAGGTGAGGTCGAAGCGCTGCGCTCCCACACTGGCGAAGGCATCGAGCATCGCCGCCGCTGGCCCCCGGCCCGTGTTTCTTCTTCCGTTGACTGCGGGATTTGTTTTTCACATATCCTGGGTGCCTGATCGGTCAAGGAGCTGCTGGATAGCCAACGGCCATCAGCGTTCTGGGCCTTCGTATCGCTTACTGTCAAACTCTGCCAGTCGATGGTTGGGGGCATTCCGTGCTTCTGACGGTATTCCTGGATGATTATCAGGAACTGCTCGTACAGCGAGTCGCGGCTGTCTCCGCGAGCGGTGGGATCATCCGAGGATGATGTGTCGAGTTGGAATACCCACGGTTTTCCGGGGTCTTTTCCCCGCCATGTCCAGCCCAGCTCCTTGAACTGGTCGGTCAGTTCCGGGCCTGGGTTCGGGGCAACGCCTTCCGGGGCGGTGAACGCCACCTGGACCTGGGCGAAGCGGCGGTCACGGCGGAAGTGGGCATGGCGGCCATTGCCGATGTGAATGCTGTGTTCGCTGGCGACTTGCGCCAGCGAGCTGGTCCACTGGCGTCCGCGAGGCTGTTCCTGGCTGTCGGCCTGGGCTGGTTGATCCGGCTCGCGGGCCTTGGGCTGTTCCAGCTCGCTGCCTCGCACCACCTTAGCTTTCTCAAGCGTCTCGTCAATCACGGGGCGACACGATGCCTGGCGTCTGTGTGGATTTCCCCGCAGCATTTCTGTCTGCGTTGTACCATGTTGGTCCCCATGTGCTTGAAGCGAAACGCATTAGCTATAGTCCTGAGATGGAGCGTTGTCAAAACGTCCGTCTGTTAAACACAACACATGGACCAGCAAGCTTGCAAGAATGCTTGCTTATCCGTGGATTCAGGGTTCCTCTTTCGGAGAGGCATCTCTCGTTACATATGTCAAGTTCTACAGCAAAAAAACTTGACTAATGGCTCTGTCTGGGCGATAATCTTTACCATGAGGACCAACCGGAAGACAACTAGAACTAGCGCGGAGAACACGGCGGAGACCGTTCGTCGGCGGATCGAAGCGGGCGGCGAGCAGGTCTGGCGGCTGGCGGACTTCGCGGAGATGCCGTTCATGGCGGTCGCGCAAACTTTATCCCGTCTGGCCCGCCAGGGGGTGATCCAACGGTTGGGCAAAGGCATGTATTACCGGCCACGCCCGACGGCATTCGGGGAGAGCCGGCCCAATCCCGCTCTGATTCGGTCTCTGCCCGTTCGCCGGCGGCGCATTTTCCCGGCTGGGATCGCAGCGGGGAACCTGCTGGGCTTCACGACGCAGAACCCGGCGCGGGTGGAAGTAGCGACGGATGGCCTGAGCCTGCCACGGTTGATCGTGGGTAAGGAAACCGTGATCCACACGCGGCGGCCAGAATCCTGGCGAACGCTTTCCGAGACGGATGCCGCCCTCCTAGACTTCCTTCGCAACCGGGGCGCGTGCAGTGAATTGTCGCCTGAGAAAACGGCGGAAAAGCTGCTCGGCTACTTCCGCGAGCCGGGGCGTTTCGAGCGTCTGCTCAAAGTCTCCTCGTCGGAGCCGCCGCGGGTGCGCGCCATGCTCGGAGCCATCGGTCAGCAGGTCGGTCAGCCGGCAAGGCGGCTCTCGGCATTAAAGAAGGATTTGAATCCTTTCTCCCGGTTTGATTTCGGGAGTCTCGCCGTGCTGGAGCACGCGCGGCAATGGCAGGCGAAGGAGCGCAAGGTCCATGAAACTATTTGAGCACCCGGAGTTCGAGCAGGCCATCATCCGCGCGGCGGAGCACTTCCGTTCGCGTGGCCTGCGCGAGTCGCTCATCGAAAAAGACTATTTCGTTACGGAGGCGCTGCGTGTCATCGAGCAGACCGCCGGCGACAAAGTAATCTTCAAGGGCGGCACGAGCTTGTCCAAGGGTTGGAACCTGATCCAGCGGTTTTCGGAAGACATCGACATTTTCCTCGATCCAACTGCATTTACGCCGCCTCTGGGCAAGAAAGCGATTGACCACGAGCTGAAGAAGTTTCGGCAAGCCATCGAGCAGCATCCGGGGCTGAAGTTTGTCGAGAAGGAAAGCCAGACCATTGGCGGCTTCGGTCGCAACGACCGTTTCGAGTATGTCCAGCGGTTCGCAGGCGTTGGCGAGATTCGCAACCGTGTGTTTGTTGAGGCCGGCACTGCCAGCGGCAGGGAGCCGACTGACCGCGTGCGTCTCCAGTCTTACGTGGGACTGTTCCTCCAGGAAAGCGGGATCAGCCTTGGAGCCGAGGACGAAGGGCCGTTCGAGATGCGGCTGCTTCACTTTCGGCGTACTTTTGTGGAAAAGATGTTCGCCATCCACGCCAAGGTCGAGGCGTTCAAACGCGAGAGCAAGGAAATCGGCAGTTACGCCCGCCATTATTACGACCTTTTCTGCCTGGCGGAACGGCCGGAAGTGCTGGCGATGCTTCGCGACGCGGAGTACGACACGATCAAGGCCGACTACGACCGCATCAGCCGCGAGCATTTTGCGAAGAGCTATGTGGCCCCGCCCGACATGAGCTTTGCGAAGAGCGATGCCCTGTTCCCGCCAGTCGAGCTGCGCATGGTTATCGCGTCCGGCTTCGAGGTGCAATGCCGCGTACTGTGCTCTGGGCCGTTCCCGAGCTGGAACGAAGTGCAAGCACGCCTTGAGGCAATACGAGATTTACTGTGACTTGAACCGACCCCGTGTGCGAGGCCATCAGGAAACGAAGACCTACGACGCAACGCTCCCATTTCGACCTTCCCGTCTGACCGCTCCCCTTCTGGAAAGTGCGCGAACCGAACGCTTGCTGAGTGCGCCCCGCGTTAAGCTCGCAGGGCAATGGCACAGCTACCCGTGTCGAAGACGTGGCGGAACAGGAGTCAGGAGTCGTTCCGATTTCACTTTTTCCGAAAACCGTGTAACGCTTCCGCCCCTCCCGGCAAATTAAAAGTAGGGAGAGCCTGGAAAGGAGAGGCAGCCCCTTCTGAACCCGGCGGTAACACTATCCCCGTCGCCCCTGCGGATGATCCGGTGCGGACGGCGCTAGACGAAGTCAACACCTGCGTCAGGGAGAGAATGGCACAACCGTGGCGATGGTGCGGCGGCGAGCGGGTGATTTTCCGTTCGCGCTGAAAGCGCCACTGCTCAGCTACCATGCTTGAAAAGTTGCTTTTCAATGTTACGATTTATGAAATTTTTGGGTTTCGCCGGTCGGACACCATACCGATAAGCATCCTTGGAGAGCAATCGACCATGCAAATCGAAGTCGCCTTTCCAGTCTTAGGCGAATTGATCCCGACCGATCACGCCTACATGCTCTACTCGGCATTGACGCGGTCCGTGCGTACCTTTCACGATGAGACGGCCCATGTTCGCTTCTCCCCAATCAACGGTGATCGCGGCGAGAAAGGGACGATCCGCATCATAAGCTGCTCACGACTGCGTGTTCGCTTGCCGCCGGAACAAATCGCGGTCATTTTACCTCTAGCAGGTCGCACATTGAAACTTGGCGAGCATAGCGTCACCTTGCGGCCCCCTACGGTTATCCCCATCGTTCCCGTGTCAATGCTCGTCGCCAAAATCGTGACATTCAAGAACTCCAAGATGCCGGAGAGATTTCTGGCTGTGGCGAGACAGAAACTCGATGAGATGGACGTTGCCGGCGAACCCGGTATCCCACTGATTCAGCAAGGCAAACGAGCGGGAGAACCGCGGCGACAGATTCTCCGCGTCAAGGGGCGGCACATCGTTGGCTACCCTCTGCAAATCGCCGGACTGACGGTGGAAGAATCGCTGCGTTTGCAGGAAGAGGGTCTGGGTGGGCGCCGCCGTATCGGTTGTGGGTTCTTTATGCCGTATCGGCCGAGGATGCAATGAGCCACCTGCTTGCGAAGAGTACCCCACCCAACGGCAAGCCGAAAACGCTCGTGGATCATACCCGCGACGTTGTGGATGCAGCGGCGGCGCTGTTCGGAACACGAGAGATGTCAACCCGGCTGGGCCGAGCATGGCTACGCTTCTTCCGACTCGACCCGGATGCCGACCGGGAGGGATTCCTTGCGAACCTATTAGCCGCATGTCTGTTCCATGATTGGGGCAAGGCGAACGACGGAATGCAGAAGGTGCTGGCCGGCGGTCCTGGCCCACAGCTGTTCCGGCATGAGCATCTGAGTGTGCTGCTGCTCGCAACCGAGGGCGTGGATGAGTGGGTGCGGCAACGGGTGGACATCGATTGGGACGTGGTGCTTGCCGCCGTCGGGTCGCACCACCTGAAGTTTGGGGATCAGGAGTTTGCGGAAGAAGTCCCGGACGAGACAGTTCGGGTGTGTGTGGATCACGATGACTTCCGCAACCAACTCTTGCCGCTGATCTCTGGACGGTTGGGCCTCACCAGTTCGCCGTCGTTCCCGACGCAGAGGCATTGGGGATTCACAACAGATGGGGCCACGTTCGACCCTTCCGAACTGCGGGACAAATTAAGGAGTGGTCGCCTCCGCAGGTTGAACGTGGGTGGTGATGCGCGGATGCTCAATGCAGTAAGGGCTGCTCTGATCGCCGCTGATGCGGCTGGCTCAGGGTTGCCACGAACCGGGCGGCAGATCGATTGGATACGAGGTCAGTTTAGTGAGATTCCGACCTGCGACGCGGACACCATCTGGCGTGTGATTAAAGCGCGCAAAGAAGACCTCACGAAACGGAGGAAGTGGTCGAAGTGGAACGAGTTCCAGGACCACTGCGAGATGCTGCCGGACCGCGCCCTGCTGCTCGCCCCGTGTGGAGCCGGAAAAACGCTGGCCGCGTGGCGGTGGATCGCCGGTCGGGTGAAAAACCGACCTGTCAACCGGGTGCTGTTCCTATACCCGACCCGGGCGACCGCGACGGAGGGATTTAAAGATTACGTCTCGTGGGCGCCTGAGGCCCTCGCAGGACTGATGCACGGCACTGCGGGATACGACCTCGATGGCATGTTCGGCGCCGAAGATCCACGACGGGGGAAAAAGTTCGCGGACCTCGATCCGCGGTTGTTCGCTCTGCAACACTGGTCGAAGCGGATCGTCTCGGCGACGGTCGATCAGTTCCTCGGGTTCATGGCTTACGGCTACGGGCCGGTTTGCCTCTTGCCGTTGCTCGCTGACAGCGTGATCGTGGTGGACGAAGTCCACAGTTTTGACCGCGCGATGTTCTCTGCCTTACTCGGTTTCCTGAAAGCGTTTGACGTGCCTGTATTGTGCATGACGGCAACGCTCCAGAAGGGGCGGCGGAACCAACTCCAACCTCTCGTTGATCGGGTGTATGGACCGGATGACTACCCACCTGATCTCATTGATACTGCGGCGGAACCGAGATACCGGGTGTCGCGGATCGGCGAGGCAGAGGCGGAGCAGCGCGTTCGGAACGCGGTGCGGAATGGCAAGCGGGTGTTGTGGGTTGTCAATCAGGTCAGCCGGGCACAGGCAAGCGTGGCGAAACTGGCCGGGTTGGGCGTTCCGCTCGTTTGCTACCACAGCCGATTCAAGCTCAATGACCGGGTAGACCGGCATCGGGAGACGGTCGATGCGATCAAGGCCGGCAACCCCGCGGCCGTGGCTGTCACGACACAGGTGTGCGAGATGAGCCTAGACATCGACGCGGACCTGCTAGTCACCGAGGAATGCCCGATAACGTCGCTCATCCAGAGGATGGGTCGGTGCCGGCGTGGGCAGGACGAACTCAAGAAGGGACCGGGCGAGGTGCTGGTGTACAAGCCGGCCGAAGAGAAAGTGTACACGAAAGATGACCTTGCGGGGCTGGACGATTTCCTGAAGTTTCTCATCGGCAAAGATGCCGTCAGCCAGACGGACCTCGAAACTGGCCTGGACCAGTTCGGACCGAAAACTGCCGACGCCCCGAAGCTGAACTCTTTTCTGGCGAGCGGGCCGTACGCCCTCGGCGGGGACGATTCGTTCCGCGACATCGAAGCGTTCAATGTTCAGGCCGTGCTGGCGGGCGAAGTCACGGCATATCTTGCCGCCGAGAAGGCCGAGCAACCGGGCTTCATTTTGCCGGTGCCGAGAAAAGTAAAACCGGCCCGCGACGGCCGCTTGCCGTCGTATCTGTTCGTTGCCGATGACCGGCACTACGACCCGCAGACCGGATTCTGGGACACGCCCCTTCGTTGAGGACACGAGCATGGGAAAAGCGCGCACACCGAGACCGACTGACGCACCGAAGCCGGTCGAACCTCCTGTGGAGGTGATCTACGACTTGTTCGGTCTACCGACGGCGTTCCACAAGGCTGGGCTTGCCGGATTGATCCTCCTCATCGAATCACTGAAGGCCAGGCAGGTGTTGACCGTGGACGAAGCGAAATATGATACGACCGCAACCGGGGCGACCGTAGCATTCACGGAGAAACTGGTCGGAAAGATATTTGACGATATGTACGACGCCGAACCCGGTCAAGTGAAGGAGAAGAAAGTCGAAAGCCGCAAGAAGAAGAAAACCGAAGCGGAGGAACCGAACAAGAAGTCAAAGGAAGCGCCGCCAGTCCCAAAGTTGACTGCCCTCCGGGATATGTTACCGGATGGTGACGAACTGTGGGTCAAGCTGTGGCGGGATATGATTTTTCAAGCGCCTCGCAGCCAACCGGCAACCTGGAAGCCATACAAAGATCGAATCGCGGGGCTGCCATACCGACTGAAGGATCGAGATCCTTGGGGCGACTTGCAGCGATACTACGCTGCTCATCGGAATGGTCAGTCATCCACTGGGAAACTGTCCGGGAGTTTGTTGCTGGGAATCCAAGAAGATAACCCTGAGATGGTTCCCTGCCAGGGGTATCTTCACCAAAACCTATTACTCCATTTCTGGCCTTTGGCAGTGCTGTTATTCGCCCCACAGCAACTCAAGGCAGAAAAGAAGAACGGAGAATTCCAGGTTACGACTAATCCCGTGGGCTATACGTTGGCAGTGCCGGATGTATCGAACCTCAAGGACTTCGTCCGGGAATTCCCAAAGTTGCTCGCATCGTTGACGAAGGACGCCCGTGGATATCGACCAGCTCAGGCCGTGATCGATCTCCCTGCCGAGAGTGCGCTGGCGTTCCTGGACGACCTTGCCGTCCTCACCGGATTGCAAGTCGAAACTGGTGAATTGCGGTTCTCGATCAGCGCCGTCGAATATCTCCACGTTTTCAAAGAGAAGAGAAACGTCAAGACGATGACCGCCGGGCGAGTGGGGCCGAACCGGCGACTCCTCAGCAGCTATCGGGCCATCGCGTGCCCAAAAGACGAATCCACTCGTTACCGCAACTCGTTGTTCCGCCGTGGGCTGCTTACCGCCCTCCTCGACGGCTTGGAGTGGTATCAACCGTTTGTCCGCACCTTCTCGATGTTCGACGCTAAGACATTCATTCGCCAACCCCGCAAGGTGGAGGACAAGAAGGGATCACCACAGTTCGCCACGGATGCCGCGAAGAAGTTCCGCCACGAAACCAAACTGTTCACCCAAACCCTGGAGAGGCAGGCCGATATGCCAGACATCCCACGCCCCACCGCCCCGCCTGCGGTCATCGTGAACCGCGTCGTGCGGAGCTACCTGCTCGCCCGCACCGAGGAGAAGACCGGCATCGATCCGGGCAGGTACAAGACCCCGGATGGCGAGACGGACTACAAAGCCATCCCTGGCGAGTTTAACGAGGCCAAGCAGAAACTGGCCCTGTCGCTCATGCTGGAGTTCCGTTCTCGCCGGGATCAGGCATTCGTCGATCACTTCGCGGCGATGTTCTTCAGCGTCACGCAGCGACTCGCCGAGGCGGATCGCCTGGAACTCGCCAATCTGCTGACCGTTGCGGATCGCCGCGACGATCTGAAAACTCTCACTCTGTTGTCACTGTCCGCGAACTCGTAATCACCCAAGGGAGTGTACATTCAATGAACTTATTTTCCACTGTTCTCACATACCCGGCCCCATCCGCTAATTATGGCGGCGAGACGGAGTTGAACCGTCGGGTAATGCAGAAGATTACCGACGGCCGATTTGATTACCCGATCATCTCACCCGAGGCCATGCGGAACGCGCTCCGCGAGATCATCGCCAGTGACGGCTACAAGACGGAGTTTAACACGCTCTGCAACCGTGAGCGACTGCATCCAGTTTCCGGGAAGGGCAAGTCTGAAGAGAGTGAAGAAGGTGAGAAGCAGGGGCTTGCCGTTAAGTTCATGGAATATCCCAACCCGGAGAAGTACACGGACGACTTTCTCTTCGGCTATCTCATGGCTGTGAAGAAGAAGGAGCTTGATAAGCTGCGTAAAGAAAAGGGGGCGAATTACCCCATGAAGCGGGACTCGGTACTCCGGATGAACATGGCCAAGGCTCTGGAGGCCTATCGGTTCAACGCCGTGTTCACACAATCGCCGGAAATCAAAGACAGTCCCTGGAAGCCCGGTGGTGGTGACGGGAAGTCATCGTCGGCTCTACTGCACCGCGAAACGGCGCACACTGCGTTCCAGTATCCATTTGCTCTCTGTGGCGAGGATTGCAAGCCCAAGCCGGTTTGGGTGCGGGCGCTACTCAAGGCCATTGGCGAATTAGCCGACGTTGCCGGCAATCAGGCACGCAGTTACTACGAGATGGCCCCCGCCAGCATCATCATTCGGCTCACCCCACGACTTGTGGCCGGATACGAGACTTACGGGTTCCGCATTACCCGTGATCCGATGGATGCTCAGTCTCATACCCACTTGTTCCCAGAAGTGATCGACGGCATCCTGCACGATGTTCCGGAACTCGACCCGGACGGGAAGCCGGTCATGGAAGGTGAGGAGACGAAGAAGCAGCCCAAAATGAAACCCGCCCCGGATTATCCTTCCAAGGAGTTTTTCATCGGTGGGAAGATTGTGAAGGACATGCCTCAGAAGCAGGCGAAGAAGCTTACCGAGCGGGGTGTCACTCTCGACCGTGACCCGCAGCGGTTGCTTGAAACCGTCGCTGACAAATTCCTCGGGGGGAAGTGATGCTCATTCTCTACGTTGAGGCTCCATTCGCGGTCTGCCGGACGTTCACCGCCGGTTGGTATCGGCCGACGGCCACGTTTCTGACCCCGTCCGCAGCCTACGGTCTGCTCCTGAACCTCGCAGGGATCGAAACCCGCTTGCGGGAGGAAGATGAAAGGCATCCGGGATCGGTGCCCGCGACGCTTACGCTGACAGGGTTGCCTCAAGTGCGGCTCGCGCTCGGGGCAGCGGCTGTCCGCCACGTTCATGGGTTGTTGGTCGAGGTGCCCGAATCGGAGCGTTATCCACGAGTAGCGACCGTGTACCAGCAACTCCACAACTACCCCGTTGGGGACGCGAAGCCAAAGGGTGCGGTCGAGAAGCCGAGTGTTCTCGGAATGAGACGCGCGAAAGGCAACAAGTACAACATCGCGCCGGTTCGGCGCGAGTTTCTCGTCGGGCTGCGGGCAGTGATCGTCGTGGACGGAAACGCGGACCTCGAAGCCAACGTCCTGCAAGGTCTTGGGGACGGGCTTCAGGCCGACCGCTACGGGTTGCCGTTCCTGGGAGACAACGCATTTCTGCCGGATCGTATCGATCCTCTGGACACGCTGCCACCGATCCACTGGTATGAACGAGTAGACGCGGACGCCGCGACCCTCCGTCCAAGAACCACCCGGCTCACCGTGTGGATTGATCGAGCCGATATGTCACGCACGACATCGGCGTTGTTCGCCCCAACGCTCAAGGCGACGACGGAGCCACCGTCGAACGCCTGACGACTATCAATCCCCCTGCTCAGCCATCGTCCGACCCAAAACCCCGAAGGAGCCGCCCTCAATGACCGCGCTGCCCTTGATCGACACCAACGAACTGCCCGTCCGCGTCATGGCACTGCACGCCTTGGCGTACTGTCCGCGACTCTTCTACCTCGAAGAAGTCGAAGAAATCCGCGTCGCCGACGCCGCTGTCTTCGCCGGCCGGCAGCTCCACGCCGCCCTCGTTGCTGACGAGGACGGCGAAGCCGTCAATATCGAACTCGCCAGCTCCACGCTCGGTCTCGTCGGCAAGGTCGATTGCCTCCGCCGGCGTGACGGCTCCTATCTCCCCTATGAACACAAGCGCGGACAGCCGCGCCGCCCCAACGGTCAGCAGCCCGACGCCTGGCCCTCTGATCGCCTGCAAATCATCGCCTACGCCCTGCTCCTCGAAGAAGCCTTCGGACAAGCCATTCCCGAAGGGCGCATCCGTTATCACGCCGCCAATGTCACCGTTCGCGTTCCCATTGACGACACGGCCCGCGCCGATCTCCAGGCGGCCGTTGCCGAGGCACGCCGCCTCCGGCAAACCGTCGAACGGCCGCCCATCGCCGACAACGAACGCCTCTGCGCCCGCTGCTCTCTCGCTCCCGTTTGCCTGCCGGAAGAGGTTCGCCAGGAACGCGAACCTCAGCACGACCCCGTCCGTCTCTTTCCGCCCGACCGCGACGGCACGACCCTCCACGTCGTTTCCCAGGGCGCCCAGGTCGGTTGCAGCGGCGACAGTCTCGTGGTCCGCCCGCGCGACCAGCCTGAAACCAAGCACCCCATTCGCGGCGTCGATACCGTTCTGCTCCACGGTTTTTCGCAACTCACCACCCAGGCGTTGCGTCGTTGCGTCGAGCATGGCGTCGGCGTTCACTGGCTCACGACCAGCGGATACCATACCGCCAGCATTGTTCCAACGGCCGGCCAGGTACAGCGCCGCATCCGCCAGTATCGCGCGCTGACGGATGAGGAGACGTGCTTGCGTCTGGCGAAGGCGCTGGTTCACGCCAAGGTCGAAGGTCAGCATCGCTATCTGCTACGAGCCACGCGCGGCGGCAGCGACACGCGACAGGATCTACTGCCGAACCTGACGGCCATCCAGGACGCCTTGCGCGCCGTCCCCGCGGCACCGGATCGCGATAGTCTGCGCGGCCAAGAGGGACAGGCGGCCGTGCATTATTTCCAGGGATTACGGGCCGTGCTGGGCGACCAGGTTCCGGACGAACTTCGTTCGACGACGCGCAACCGGCGCCCGCCTCTGGACCGATTCAACGCCTTGCTGAGTTACGGCTACGGTCTGTTGCATACGGCCGTCATGCGGGCTGTGCTTGCCGTGGGACTGGAACCAGCTCTCGGATTCTTCCATACGCCCCGCAGCGCGGCTTACCCGCTCATTCTGGACTTGCTTGAGTTGTTTCGAGTGAACTTGTGGGACATGACGTTGATCGGTTCGTTGAACCGCTGCCAGTGGGATGTGAACACGGATTTCGCCGTGACACGGGCGAAGGTATGGCTGTCGGAGACAGGCCGGAAGAAGGCGATCAGACTTTTCGAGGCACGGTTGGAAGAATCATGGAAACATCCGGTACTGAACTATTCGCTGTCGTATGCGCGGACGATCGAACTGGAGGCTCGGCTGCTGGAAAAAGAGTGGACTGGCGAGCCAAATTTGTTTGCACGCTCGCGCCTTCGTTAAAGGGAGATGCCAATGCAGGGGACGCACTGGTGGCTGGTCTGCTACGACGTGCGCGATCCAAAACGCTTACGCAAAACCGCGAAGCACATGGAAGGATATGGCGAGAGAATGCAGTATTCCGTCTTTCGCTGCTGGCTGACTCCGCGTAGCATGGAACAGTTACGCTGGGAGTTGACGGAGATCCTGATGCCAGAGGACGATGTGCTGTTCATTCCTCTATGCAGCGGTTGCGTGCAGGGTATGCGGACTACTCACGCTCCCGCCAACGAACCGTGCTGGCCATCGGAGCCAGAAGGACATCGGATCGTTTGAAGGGCTGATTCATGGATCGAAGGCTGTCGAGTCTTCTTGCAGAGAAAAACGCTCGAAGTATACTGCCGCTGGCAGGTTGTGGTTCTTTGAC
>DATNCY010000277.1:0-44299 GCA_035553375.1 Gemmataceae bacterium | reverse complement strand
GGGCGGCAGCAGGGGCGTGAGGAGATGCCATTGCTCGTCCGTGAGGTCGCTGCGATAAGTCTTGCGTAGGGTCTTGGCATTCATGCCGGGTCCTCTCAGGGACTGGGGAATAGTCGAAAATACCGCTATGGTTATGCCCTCAACGTGCCAGCTTGTCCAGAGGTATCAGATTCCCGCGCCCGCTCTAAGATAATGTACACGATTTCGAGGCTGATGGGCAAGCAGTTACGGAGAGTTTGGGGCATTCTTGTTATTGCGCCGGTGGTATTTCGTAGGGTGTGCCGAAGCTCTGCGAGGCTCACCAGCAGGGGCGTGGTGAGCCTCGCAAACTCGGCACACCTACACATACCGCTCGCCCCAGGCAAAAAAGGATAGGCACCTTGGAGAGTTCCTTGGGGGCAGGATCGCTGTTTCGGGACATCGTGCGGAATTTTCCGCGTTGCGAGTGCCCCTTGCCCCCAACGATTTCGAGTCCATCGGTATCAAGGAACGGGAACTTTCTCGGAACCGAAGACGGGCAACGGTTGAGCCGCCTTTGGACTCGCGGCGTTGAAATCCTCGCCAATAGCCCTGGCAATGGTGGCGGCGACTTGGCTCTGAGTCGTCTCGATGTTCTCGCGCTCGCCGAGCGCCGGCGTGTCCGGCCCCATCACGGCGATCCAGATGAATTCCGCTCCGGGCACGTTTTTGCCGTGGTCGGTCCAGTCGGCGCGGGTGGAACCGCGTCCGTGGTCGGTCGTCACGATGAGGGTTGTCTTGTCCCGATACCGAGGCGATTGCTGCATCGTTTGCCAGGTCTGGGCCAGGAACTGATCCGCCTTGTGGGCCGCATCGAGATAGAGATCGTAACGCCGGCCGTGGCCCCACTCATCCGTCTCGCCAAGGCCGATGTACAGCACACGCGGTTGCCGGCGCTCCAACGCCGATTGAGCCGCCCCCATCGTGAATACATCGAAGGTATTGCCCGGCCAGTAACGGGGCGTCATTGCCATGAACTCATTCAGGTGACGCTCGCGCTCGGTGAGCGACTTGCCTTTGAACGGTTCCCAACCCGCATGGACGGGCAGACCGCCCTTGCGCGATCGGAAGATGAAAGGGAATACGTCCCAGGTGCAGACGGCCTCAACCCGGCCGCGCAAACTCGGTCGGCCGTTGAGGTATTCCAGCACGGACAGGTTCGGATTGTCCTTCTTGGCGTTCGAGTCGATGCGAGGATCGCCGAAACCGCAGAAAATCTCGTTGTAGCCGGGATAGGAGAACTTCAGGCCATTCGTGCTGCGGACGCGGGCTTTGCGTAAGGGGTTGCCGAATAACTGCCCCTTCTTGACGACGGTTCCCCACAGGAAGGGCATGAGCGCCTCGCGGCGAGCAAGGGACGAAGCACGCCAATAGCGATTTTTGAGGTCAGAAAAGTCGCGAATACCGCCCATTTTGGCAAAGGATTCGTCGGCTCCGGTGAAGATTTCTTGCCAACGGAAACCATCCAGCGTGACGATAAGAACATTCTCCGTTTTTAGCGCTGGTTCGCCGGCCCGCGCCGCGCACGGGAAAAGGGCGACCAATAGGAACGCGGAGAACATCCACGTTGACGGCAGGAGCTTGTTCAGTCGCATCGGCATGTTACGAAGTCTCGGATGGTAAATGGCGCAAGCTCAGTCCCGTTTACGTTTCGCGCATCCTCGGCGAAACATAAACGGGACTGAACGTAAGCCGGCTGTGGCAAGTCTCACGCCACAATCTCCTTGATGGGCTGCGCGTTTTTGTCGGCGATGCGAATGGGCCGGCCGACGTTCGAGTTATTTTGCTTGAGCGGATCGATACCCAAGGCGAGGCAAATCGTGGCCAGGAAATCGCTCACCGCAATCGGCCGCGTCTCAACCTTGGTGCCGTCGGCACTGGTCTTACCGAACGCTTGCCCGCCCTTGATGCCGCCGCCCGCCAGCACCGTACTCCACGCATTAGGATAGTGATCGCGTCCCTTGCCGTTGTTGATTTTCGGCGTTCGGCCAAACTCGCCCATCCACACAATCAAGGTTGAATCGAGCAGACCGCGTTGTTTGAGATCCTCCATGAGTGTGCCCCAGGCCGGATCGAGTACCTCGCTGAGCCGGCGCACTGCCTGGAAGTTTTGTTGATGCGTGTCCCAACCGAATGCGTTGTTGCCGGGAACGCGAGCCAACGTCACTTCGACAAACGGCACGCCACGTTCGACGAGTCGCCGGGCCAGCAGACACCCTTGGCCAAACAAGTTGCGGCCATAGGCGTCACGCAAGATCGGCGGTTCCTCATCCAGGTTGAAGGCCCGGTTCGCCTCGGTTTTCATCAGCTTGACCGCTCGGTCGTAGGCAGTCTTGTGGCTGAGCGGGGCGATGCCTGGATGATTGGAGATAAAATCGCTCTCCATTTCTTGCAACAACTCGATGCGGGCGTCGGCGTGGACGCGCTCGACGCCGCCGGGCAGTTCGATGTCCTGCACCTTGAGCGCTTGTTCGTAGCCGCGACCTTGCTGTCCGAAGAACTGGTTGCCGTCGCCGACGATGAGCGGCGCATACTGCGGTCCCAGAAAACCGGGACCATAGGCAGCGGCGTTGAAGAAGCGATAGGGGCCGATGCTGACGAAGTTGGGCAGCGGCGCATCCTCAGCGCCGAGTTCCCGCGACACGAGCGAGCCGAGCGTCGGATATTGGATCGGCCCGGTCGGTTGATAGCCGGTGCGCATCAGAAAGGTGGCTCGGCCGTGTTCGCCTTCCTTGGTACTCATCGAGCGGACGACGGCCAGGCGATCACCGAAGCGAGCGAGTTTCGGCAGATATTCGCTGATGCGCAAATCCGGGGCGGAAGTCTTGATCTCCTTGAAGGGGCCGCCGTTAGCGTGACCGGGCTTCAAATCGAAGGTGTCCATCTGACTGGGGCCGCCGGTCATCCATAGAAGAATGCAAGCGCGTTTACGTTTGGGGTTGGCGGCCGTGTCGGCGGCCAACGTCTCCAGCCAGCCCGACATCGAACTGCCCATTACGCCCGCGGCGGACAAACGCAGCCAGTCACGACGAGATAATTTTGGATACGTCATGGGGAGAATCTCCTTGCGTCTGGCGAGCGGGGTCGCGTAAGCGCCCCGAGCGGTGTCTGTTCTCGGGGCGCTTACGCGACCCCGCTCGCCGTGTTCGTTAATGATTGAAGATAAATTCGCTGCTGTTGAGCAGAGTCCAGAAGACATCAGCGAGGGCACGGCGTTTGTCGCCGCTGGGACCGCCGCGTTCGACATACGACAGCAGACGATCGGCCTCTCGCGCGTGCATCGGCCGCCCCAGCGCCGCCAGGTGAAGCGCATCGAGACGCTGGCGATTATTCATGAACGGCGCGTCGAGTAGGCCGGCCAGCGTCTCGCTGCGGTCGAGACTGGTGGCATTGGCGATGAATGTGCCGTTCATCAACGATAGCGCTTGCAGGATCGAGGTCTGATACTCGGTTCGTTTGTCGCTGTTGTTGGCGAATTTAAGGAGAAACTCGGCCCGCGCCCCATTGAATCGATTGAATCCGCCGGCGCTATTCGCTTGCGGATCGCGGTAGCCGGTGGCCAGCGCCAGGCTATCGAAGATTTGTTCGGCCGTCAGTCCCTTGAGCGGCATGCGTGCGAACAACCGAGGATCTTCCTGGCTCGAATCGGTCATGCGGCTGGTGCGCTGATACGTGCGGCTGGCCGTGATGGCGCGGATCATGAACCGCATGTCGAACTTGTGCTTTACCATCGCTTGGCCCAGTTCATCGAGCAGTTGCGGATGACTGGGCGGATTAGCCTCGCCGAAATCGTCCACCGGATCGATGATGCCCAGGCCGAAGAAATGCCCCCACAGGCGGTTAGCGATGGCCTTGGCGAAGAACGGATTGTCGCCCGCCGTCATCCACTCGGCCAGCGTGGCGCGAGTGGATGCGCCGTCCTTCCACTTCGGCTCCTTGCCATCGAGGAAGTGCGCCGTGACGGTTTTGTCGCTATTGGGGATCTTAATTTCGCGCTTTGTGGGATCGTCGAGAACTTGCGAGAAGACGCCGGCCTGCGCTTGTTGCGGGCGGATGCCGGAGAAGAAAGCGGCATATTCCCAGAACTGTTTGCGACTCCAGCGCGCGAACGGGTGATTGTGGCACTGCGCGCATTCGAGTTTGATGCCAAGGAACAGCCGGGAGGTGGCTGCGGCGACGTTCTCCGGTTTGCTCTCGTTGGCCTGATAGAAGGCGATCGCGCCGAAGTCAGTCCCATTCCGCTGAGGCATGCCGCCGCGATTGAAGACCACCGGCGCGGTGAGCAGTTCGCGCACCATCTGGTCATACGGCTTGTTATCGCGCAAGCGCGGACGCACCCAGCCCTCGATCTGGCCGGCCAGGAACTGCACCTGCTGATTGTTGTTTTGCGGCAACAGCAGGGCACGCCAGACATTGGTGAAATGATTGACGTAGTGCGGCCCTTTGAGCAATTCCTCGACGAGAGCGAGGCGTTTGTTGGTCGCTTTGTCATCGAGAAACTTGTGGACCTCGGAGACGCGCGGAATGTGTCCGGCCAGGTCGAGATAGACGCGACGGATGAATTCGGCATCGTCGGCCAGCGGCGCTGGTTCGACGCTATTCTCCACATAGCCCGTTTCGATGAGTCGATCGATCCGCGCCGCCAGCGTGGCCACGTCGTCGGGCGGCGGCGATGCCTTCGGAGGAGGTGCCGCTCGCGCAACCGATGTCGCCAGGGCCAAACACACAAGACCCACGCTCAGTCGAATACGTCCCATGCTGCGCTCCTTCGAGTCCTCAGGGTTGGGCCGTCGCGCGATTCGCCGGCGCATGGCGAAGAGGGATCTGCATAAATAAACGTCTCGAACGTGCATTCCTAACCGCGCCGGAGGCGACCATTGTTATGTGTAACAGTGACATAGTACACAAGATATGCGGAGCGCGTCAAACAAATAATTCGGCGATCCGCTTGCGGTTCGCGCGAAACGCAAGCGGGCAAGCGGCTTGCCGAACCGCGCTCGTCGCGCCATAACAGAGAACAACCGAATGTTTCCGCGGAGGTGCAATCATGGCGCTGCTGGTCGTTGGCTCACGCAATCGCAAGAAACGCGACGAAATTGTCGAAATTCTCGGTGATCTCGGTCTGGATTTGCGCGACCTGACGAGTTGGCCCGACGCGCCGGAGGTGGTTGAGGACGGGGCTACTTTTGTGGACAACGCCCGTAAGAAGGCGGTCGAACTGGCTCGTTATCTGGGCCAGTGGGTGCTAGGCGAAGACAGCGGGTTAGTGGTGCCGAGTTTGAATGGTCGGCCCGGCGTATACTCGGCGCGCTACGCCGGCAAACAGGGCGACGATGCGGCTAACAATGCGCGTCTGCTGGCGGAGTTGGCGCCGCTGCCCGAGGATCGCCGCGCCGCCTACTACGTTTGCACGGCCGCGCTCGCCGATCCGCAAGGCGAGGTGCGCGCCGTGGTCGAGGGCCGCTGTCATGGCGTCATCCTCCGTGATGCGCGCGGCACTGGAGGATTCGGCTACGATCCTCTCTTTCTCATCCCGGAGTATCATCGCTCTTTCGGCGAGCTGAGTCCGCGCGTCAAACACGCTCTCAGTCATCGCGCGCGGGCGCTGGCTCAGTTGCGGCCGACCTTGCGTTCGCTGCTGGTTGGCTGAGAAGACGTTGCCTGGATTGTCCTTTTCCCCAATTCGTCCCACTTTCGATTGGCTCCCATAACTCAAGCCGCACAGGCGAAATCACCGATACTATCAGCACGGACGAAACAACCGATCTCACCGCCGCGCTCCGCCCAGGTAAGTGGGGCAACGCCGTGTGGTCTGGAGGAGGTGGCAGTCATGGCCGTTGGATCGACCCCGTGCGGCATGGCGCAATCGATGCTCGCCAAGTGGATCAAGCGCCCGTTTGTTAGGCCCGTTTTCCGAAGTGCCTGTTTGGTCGTGCTGGCGTTGGTCAGCGTCGTGGTTGCCAGCGGTCCCGCCGCTCCACCCTCGGCCGCTGACACGAAGCCCGAGTCGGAATCTCCGGGTTTCTTGCCGCCGTACATGCCGCCGACAAGTGAAGGGACCGAGTTGCCGCCGACCACGTTGCCTCCGCCCGATACGGACAAGAAACCGGCGAAGCCGGCTCCGGTAGTGCTACCGCGCATCCGGACGTCTCCCAAGTCCAGCGCTATCCCGCTGCCCGCGCATACCTTGCCGTTTTATTCTCCGAGCAAAGGCGTCTCCAACGCAACGCCTCCGACTGCTTCGCTTCTCAATCCGCCCCCTGCCGTCGGCGTCAAGCCTCGGTCGGCTGCGGATACCATACTCGAAATCATTATCGGCCAGCCGCGCGTTTTGAGCTTCCCGGACGTGCCCCAGCGCATCGCCCTGACGGTGGACGAAAAGGATCCCGTTGCCACGCTCAAGGAAGTGCCGCACAAGGACCATCAATGGTATCTGATCGGCAAAAAGCCAGGCACCGCCTTCCTCGACGTGTGGCTGCCCGATACCACGAACGCTACCCTGTATCGAATCGTTCACTATGTCATCCGCGTCCTGCCCAACCCGGCCGACAAGCAAGAGGTGGAAACGATCTACGACACCCTGGAACGCGAGATTAACCGGACCTTTCCGGGTAGCAACGTCCACCTGAAGCGGGCTGGCGATACCCTCGTGGTGTCCGGCAACGCACGCAACATCTTCGACGCGACGCATATCCTGGACATCGCTCGCCAGAATGCGCCGGGCGCTCAGCCGGGACGGCCGGCCCCCAAAACGAATGAACCAAATCCTGTCGCGTCGCCGTCGCTGCAAGCGACGCTCGATAACTACGCCCACGCCGGCGGGCCGCGCGTCATCAACCTGCTGCGCATTCCCGGCGAGCAGCAAATCATGCTGCGTATCGTTGTCGCCGAGGTGAACCGATCGGCCGCGCGGAGTCTCGGACTCGACTTCGGCATCGGCGACAAACAGGCGACGATCTTCAGCAACCGTGCGGGAGCCAAGGAGGGTTCCTCGACCCTCGTGGACAACGGTTGGATCGCTCAAGCATTACGGTCGTTACAAGATCTCCATTATGCGCAATCGTTGGCCGAGCCGACGCTGACCACGGTGAACGGGCAGACGGCTCGCTTTCAGGTGGGCGGCGAATTCGCGGTGCCGGTCGTGAGTCCCTCGGCTTCGGGAGCGGTGCAGGGAGTCGCGTTCCGATCGTACGGCGTGAAATTAAGCGTGCAGCCGGTCGTCGCCGACACGGATCGCATCCGCCTGATGGTTCAGGCCGATGTCAGCGGCATGGACCCGCGCACAGCCGCCCAAGTGGGTGCCGCGGCGATACCGGGGCTGAAGGTTCGCAATTTTGAGTCTACCGTCGAGTTGCGCGAGGGCGAGACGCTGGCGGTGGCCGGGTTGATTCGCGGTTCACAGGGACAACCACCTCGGAACGCGGGCTTCGTCTCCGCCGACAATCCGCCGTCCGATCAAGAGTTGGTGGTACTGATTTCTCCGCTACTGATTCGGCCATCGACCCCGGACTACCGCGCCGGTAGTCCCGTTGCCAGCCCCTTCAACGCGGCGGATATCGAACTCTATCTGCGCAGTCGCAAAACGCTGCTGCCGCAAGGCGACGCACTGTATTTGATTGGGCCGCAGGGTTATGCCGGCGATGCACGGCACGGAGCGACAAGGCGTTAGTGTAGTCCTCTCGCTCCGTGAGGGGACCGGCACTCGCGGAGCGAGTGCCCCACACTGCGGTGCCGAAGGTAGGAGCGACGAGGCTTGCCTGGAAGGAGACGCGATGAGTTGCCGTTACGGCCACACACTACCGGCGATGATGTTGGGACTGCTGGCGTCGCTCGGCTGTGCAAACGGTCGGCTGGGCAGGCCGGTGACAACCACCGTCCAGTGTCCGCCCCCGGCCGGCGGCAGCGCTTCGAGCGAGTTAACGCCCAGCCAGGCCGCTCAGTTGTGTCTGACGACTGCCGAGGCGTTGGAGAAAAAAGGCTACGCGGCCGAGGCCATTCGCCAGTATGAGAATGCGCGGAAGCACGATCCTCAGATGAGATCGGTATCGCGCCGCCTGGCCGTCCTCTACGATCTGCAAGGCGATCCGCGGCAAGCCGAAGCGGAGTACCTGCGTGCGCAGCAGGAGCAGCCCGGCGACGCCGAGTTGCTCAACGATCTGGGCTATTTCCATTATCGCCACGATCATCTGTCCACGGCGGAGACCTGGTTGCAAAACGCCATCGCGGTCGATCCCAACTGCCATCGAGCCTGGATCAATCTTGGCCAGGTGCTGGCGAAACAGGGGCGTCCGGAGGAGAGCTATCAGGCATTTGCCCGCGTGCTTCGGCCTGCCGAGGCGTACTCGAATCTCGGTGTCTTGCTGGCCAAACAAGGGCGCGCGACCGAAGCCCGAACCGCTCTCCAGCACGCGCTCCAACTCGATCCGACGCTGAAGCAACCGCAGGCGTTTCTGAACGTCTTGGCCAACGCGCCATCGCCCCTACCGCCGGGCATCACCCATGTTCCTCCGGCTCCCTCAATTGAGCCGCGCGCGCCGGCACCTCCCGCCGTTGTCATGACCCCACCGCCTCCGCCGGCTCGGCCGCGAACACTGCCGCCTCCATCCTTCCCGAATCATCCACCGACGCCAACCCGTATCAACACTGCGCCGCCTCCCCGAGCCGTCGCGCAAACACCGGCGTCTCCTCCGGTTGTCGCGCAAGCGCCAGCGGATCCGTTGCCCATCATTCGCACGGTGCGGCAGCCGTCGGTCGCTCCCTCTGTTCCGCCGCCGGCCTCATCCATCCGGTACAGTCCGACAATGCCGAACATTATCCACAATACACAGACACTCTCGCCGGCTGCTCCTCTCACGGCTCCCGCGCCTCAACCGGCCAAGCCATTTGTTCTGCGCGTCAGTCCGCCGCCCATCGTTCCGAAGCCAGAGGTCCGGCACCCGGAGGTTATCATCACCGATTGCCAGGGCGAGCCGGATAATACCCCGTAGCTTCAAGACTCGGAATGCAGAATGCAGAATGAAAGACAACTTTCTTTCATTCTGCATTCTGCATTCTGCATTCTGCATTCTGCATTCTGCATTCTGCATTCTGCATTGGTGAGGCATTCTCTCCGAAAAAACTCTCCTTCCGGACATGAAAATCCTTGAACCTCACTTGCGCATCTGCGAAGATGTTCGGTAGAGTTTACTACAACCCGCCACGCTGCCTTCCGTGTGAAGGAAATCCGCGGACGGTTTTACACAAGCCGCAAGCGGCAATCCCTCCATCCCCAAGCGCTTGCTGAGGTATCGCGCATGAATCTGGGTCGTTATCTCTTTCTCGCCGGCGGATTGCTGGCACTGTCCGCCTCGTTCGGTAGCGCCGCCGAGCCGCCCGATAAGAAGGAACCGAGCGAGGTCAGCTACTACAAAGACGTTCGCCGTATCTTTCAGCAGCATTGCCAAGGCTGCCATCAGCCGGCCAAGCCGCAGGGCGGCTACGTCATGACCAGCTTCGCCGATCTGCTCAAAAAGGGCGATCACGAGCAGGCCGGCGTTGTGCCCGGACATCCCGAACAGAGCATGATCGTCGAGCAAATTCTGCCCCAAGCCGGCAAGAAGCCGGCCATGCCCAAGGGCAAGGATCCGCTGCCCGCCCCCGATGTCGAGATCATCAAAAAGTGGATCGCGGCCGGCGCCAAGAACGATACGCCCAAGACGCAAGAACACGTCATTGATGCCGGGCATCCGCCCGTTTACACGGTGTCGCCCGATCTGAGTTGCGTCACCTATTCGCCCGACGGCAGTTTGCTCGCCGTCTCCGGCTATCACGAAGTCCTGTTGCACAAGGGCGATGGTTCCGGGTTGGCGGGCCGGCTCGTTGGCCTGTCGGAGCGAATCGAGTCGATCGCGTTTTCACCCGATGGCAAATCGCTCGCGGTCGCCGGCGGTTCGCCGGGGCGCTTCGGTGAGATTCAGGTCTGGGACGTGGCCAAACGCAAGCTCAAGCTGTCGGTGCCCATCACCTTCGATACGGTCTACGGCGTCAGCTGGTCGCATGACGGCAGCAAGCTCGCCTTCGGCGCGGCCGATAACACGGTGCGCGCCATCGACAGCACCACCGGCAAACAGGTACTTTTTCAGGGCGCGCACAGCGATTGGGTACTCGGCACCGTGTTTTCCAAGGACTCGACGTATCTGGTATCCATCAGCCGCGATCGCTCGATGAAGCTGACCGAAGTGGCAACGCAGCGTTTCATCGATAATGTCACCAGTATCACGCCGGGAGTTCTCAAGGGCGGTCTGCTGGCCGTGGCACGCAATCCCAAGAAGAGCGATGTCAAGGTCAAGAACACCGCGGTCGGCACCGACCAGACCGAGAAATTCTACGACGAGTTGCTCATCGGCGGTGATGACGGTGTGCCGCGTCTGTACAAGATGCACCGCACCACCAAGCGCGTCATCGGCGATGACGCCAACAAGGTCCGCGAATACGCGAAGATGCCCGGCCTGGTTTACGCATTGGCGTTCAGCGCCGACGGCAGTTTGTTCGCGGCCGGCAGCAGTCTCGACGGCAAGGGCGAACTGCGCGTCTACCAGACTGCGGACGGCAAGGTCGTATCGAAGTTGGAGGGTATCGGGCCGATTTATTCGGTGTCGTTCCGTCCCGATGGTACGCAGGTCGCCTCCGCCGGCTTCGATGGCGTGGTGCGCCTCAGCGATGCGAAAACAGGTAAAGTCGTCAAGGAATTTGTCCCCGTGCCGTTGGTCAAGACGGCGCAGGCTCGGTGATTCTCACCAGCGGCGAGCGGGGCCGCGTTAGCGCCCCGAGTGCTTCTCTCGGGGCGCTAACGCGGCCCCGCTCGCCGCCGGTGAAACAAAAGAACATACGTCCGCGATCATACCCCATGAGGACCGCCATGATTCGATACATCATTGCCGCTGTGACACTCGGCTTGTTCGTCTCGGCAGCGTCTGCCGATCCCACCGAAAAACTGCCGCCCGACGCCAAGATCGTCAAACTCGAAGCGCATCCGTCGCGCATCGAACTGAAGACACCCTTCGAGTATCGCCAGCTTTTGCTGACCGGCCATCTCGCCAGCGGCGAACAGCTCGACGTGACGCGCTTGGCCAAGATCGAAACGCCGGCGCAGCTGGCACGCGTCAACGCCACCGGCGTTGTGCGACCGATTGCCAACGGTAGCGGCGTCCTCAAGATCAGTCTGCAAGGACAGACCTTGACGCTGCCGATCGAAGTGAAGGGGCAGAAGGATAAGGTCAACGTCAGCTTCGTGCGCGACGTGATGCCGACCATGTCGCGCATGGGCTGTAACGCCGGAACCTGTCACGGCGCCCAAAAAGGTAGAAACGGCTTCAAATTGTCGCTGCGCGGCTATGATCCGCTTTTCGATCACCGTTCGCTGACGGACGATCTCAAGGGCCGGCGTTTCAACCGCGCCGCCCCCGATACGAGCCTGATGCTGCTCAAATGCACCGGCACGGTGGCCCATGTCGGCGGCGTGCTGACGCAACCCGGCGAGCCGTATTACGAACTATTTCGCAGCTGGATCGCCGACGGCGTCAAACTCGATCTCAATAGTCCGCGTGTCGCCAGCATCACCGTACATCCGCGCAGCGCCGTGATCCCGTTGCCGGGCATGAAACAGCAAATCGCCGTGCAGGCTACGTACACCGATGGCAGTACGCGCGATGTCAGCGTGGAGGCGTTCCTGGTCAGCAGCAATACCGAGGTGGCGACGGTCGATCGGGCCGGCACCGTGACGGCCGTGCGCCGCGGCGAGACGACCATTTTGGCCCGCTACGAGGGCGCTTACGCCGCCGCCGTCCTCGTTATCATGGGCGATCGCAAGGGCTATCAGTGGAAGGATGTGCCGGAATATGGCTACATCGACAAGCTCGTCGATGCCAAGCTGCGGCAAATGAAGATTCTGCCCAGCGCGCTATGCACCGATGCGGAATTCATTCGCCGCGTCTATCTCGACCTGACCGGCTTGCCGCCCGAACCGAAGGAGATTCGCGCCTTCTTGGTCGATCCGCGCGACAGCCGCGCCAAGCGCGACGCCTTGGTGGACAAGCTCGTCGGCAGCCCTGAGTTCATCGAGCAATGGACCAACAAATGGGCCGACTTGTTGCAGGTCAATCGCAAGTTCATCGGCGAAAAGGGTGCCACAGCCTTCCGCAACTACATCCGGCAGGCCATGACGAGCAACAAGCCCTACGACAAATTCGTCTACGACATTCTGACGGCCAGCGGCTCGAACATGGAGAACCCGGCCGCCAGCTATTTCAAGATTCTGCGCGACGCCGACGCGGTCATGGAGAACACGACGCAGCTATTCCTCGCCGTGCGCTTCAACTGCAACAAGTGTCACGATCATCCGTTCGAGCGCTGGACGCAGGACCAGTATTATCAGACGGCCGCCTTTTTCGCGCAGGTGGCTCGCAAGGAAGATCCCAAGTTCAAGGGGCAGAGAATCGGCGGTACAAACGTCGTGGGCGCGGTGCCGCTCGTCGAGGTCATCGCCGATCAGAACGCCGGCGAGGAGACGCACATCCGCACCGGCCAAGTGGCCAAACCGACCCTCCCTTATATGCACAAGGATCTGGCGCCGTCCACGGCATCGCGGCGCGTGCAGATAGCTCACTGGATCACGTCGAAGGAGAATCCGTATTTCGCGCGCGGCTACGTCAATCGTCTGTGGAGCTATTTGCTTGGCACCGGCATCATCGAGCCGGTCGATGATGTTCGCGCCGGCAATCCGCCGACGAACCCGGCCTTGCTCGACGCCCTAACCGATGATTTCGTCGAGAGCGGTTTCAACGTCCAGCACATGCTCAAGACGATCTGCAAATCGCGCGTTTATCAACAATCGATGCAAACCAACGCCTTCAACCGCGATGACGAGACCAATTACTCGCACGCGCTGGCGCGTCGCCTGCCGGCGGAAGTGTTGTACGACGCCATCCATCGCGCCACCGGCTCGCTAAGCCGTCTGCCGGGTCTGCCGGCGGGCGCGCGGGCGGCGCAGATGCTCGATTCCTCGGCGGATGTGCCGGGCGGTTTCTTCGTGCAGTTCGGCAAGCCGGCCCGCGAGAGCGCGTGCGAATGCGAGCGTTCCTCAACCATGATGCTCGGCTCCGTACTCAATCTGGTGAACGGTCCCGTCGTCGGTAACGCCATCAGCGATCCCACCAACCGTTTGTCCAAACTGGTGGCGACCGAGAAGGATGACGGCAAGGTGATCGAGGAGTTGTATCTCGCGTTCTTGGGCCGTCTGCCGACAAAGGCGGAATTGCAAGCCGGTCTGCTGACACTCAAGAACGGCGAAGGGGACTACCCGGCGCTCGTCGCCGAGGCCAAGCAGCATCAGAACGCCCTGGCCGCGCGCGAGAAAGCTCTCGATGCTCAGCAAGCGCAATGGGAGGCTGGCCTCAAGAATACGGTGCCGCCGACATGGACACCTTTGGAAATCGTCAGCGCCATCTCCAAGGGCGGCGCGACGCTGACCAAACAGACGGACGGCTCGATTTTGGCCAGCGGCAAAAATCCGTCGCCGGAGACGTACACCGTTAAGGTCCACACGAAGTTGAACGGCATCACGGGCATTCGTCTGGAAGTGCTGCCCGATCCGAGTTTGCCGGTCAAGGGGCCAGGCCGTGCGCCCAACGGCAACTTTGTCCTCAACGAGTTCCAGGTCACGTCTAACGCGGTCGGCGAGAAGAAGCCGCCGCAAAAGGTCGTTCTGCAAAATGCGGAGGCGACGTTCGCGCAGGCGACGTTCTCGGCGGCCGCCGCCATCGACGGCAAGCCGGCGACCGGCTGGGCGATTTCGCCGCAGTTCGGCAAAGCCCACACCGCCACCTTCGAGTTGAAGACGCCTCTCGCCGCACCCAATGGACTGAACCTGACGATCGCGCTGGTGCAGAAGTTTACCGGCAAGGAACACAACATCGGCCGTTTCCGTCTCTCGGTGACGACGAGCAAGACGCCGTTGTCACGGAAGGGACCGCCGGAAGCGATCGTGAAAATCCTCGCCACGGAGCCGGCCCAGCGCACGCCACAGCAAAAGGCGGAACTGACGAACTACCATCGGTCAATGGATGCGGAACTGCCGCGTCTGCGTCAACTCGCCGCCGAGCACCCGACGCCGGTGGATAAGCGCTTGCCCGGCGCGCAGGACCTCGCCTGGGCGCTCATCAACGCCAAGGCGTTCCAGTTCAATCATTGAGGATGCCGCTTGCGGCTTAGCATTGCGCGGAGGCTAAGCCGCAAGCGACCGAGGAGTAGCCATGAGAGCGGAAGAATTTATGCAACTGCTGCGTGTCCGTCCCTTCGTGCCGCTGCGCCTTCACATGACCGATGGCCAGACCTATGACATTCGCCATCCCGACTTGGTAATTGTCCTCCAGTCGCGCGCGGTCATTGGTATAGCGCCGAACCCGACCACGGGAGTGGTGGAACGTACGGAACACTTGTCGCTGTTCCACATTGTTCGCGTCGAAGAATTGCAGACTTCCGGCACCCCCCACAACGGCCCGGCATCGTAGCGGAAGAATCCGTCATGAACGAAGGGCATTCCATGAAAAGTCCATTCGCTAGCTCGCTGGTTGTACTCGGCCTGTGGATTCCCTGCTCCGTCGCGACGGATACCAAGCCTGAACAGGTGGCCAAGGCCAAGGCCGAGGAAGTTCTCCAGGCCACTCTGAAGGGCGACTTCGGCAAGCTCGCCGACCTCACCTATCCCAAGGTGGTCGAATCGCTGGGCGGCCGCGATAAGATGATCGCCAAGCTCGAAGCCAGTTCCAAAGAGATGAAGTCCAAAGGTGTTACGTTTCGCTCGGTCAAGGTCGGCGATGTTTTACAGCTGGCACCCAGTGACAGCCATCTGTTCGCTCTCCTGCCCATGACGCTGGAAATGAAGATCCCGACAGGCACGATCACGGTCAAATCGTTCCTTCTGGGCATCTCCAGTGACAAAGGCAAGACATGGACCTTCTTTAATGGCGACAAAATGGACGACGAAAAGGCCAAGAAATTGCTGCCGAGCCTGCCTGCGAAACTCAAGCTGCCGAAGAAGGAAAAACCCGTTTTTCGCAAGGATGAGTGAGAGAAGATCTCTCAACGTCCTGCTCGAGTCGGCCTTTCCTTGATTTTATCGAGTGCTTCCTTGGCGGCCTTGCGGACCAGCGTATGGGGATCGCTCTGGCAGTGGCGCAATTCCGCCTCCGCGGAGCGGGCCAGCGGCCCAATCTGCCCCAACGCCACAGTCGCCTGGCGACGAACCGTCCATTCCGGGTCGTGCAAGGCTGCCGTGAGCGCCGGCACAACCCCTTCCTCCACTGTACCGATCTGCCCGAGCGCCATCGCGGACTGCTGGCGCACGAGAGCGTTCGACGACTGGAGCGCGCGGATCAAAGCGGGGATCGCCGGGCGAGCCTCCTCGCCGTGTTTCCCGAGACCGAACGCTCCCTGAACTTGTACCGTCGAGTTGGGATCATCCAACATGCGTTCCAATTCGGCGACACTTCGCCCCTCATAAGGCGGCTTTCGGCTGCAACCCAACAACAGCGCCAGCAATATCAGGTGCATCGATCCGCGGTGCATGGCTCCTCGCTTTCTCCCGCCTCAGAAGTCCGAAGCAGAAATCACTTCGCCACCCGCGTAGGTGGACAGGGCGCGATACACGGCCGGCTCGATCGCTTGGGGGATGAAGTGGACGCTGCCGTCGGTGTACAGGAAGTTGCAACCGCCGCCGTGCATGCTGCGGAAACCGCTGATGCGGTCCTGAAACAGTTCGTGATCTTGCCGGTTAGAACTCAGGCCAATGATCGACGGCATACCGGGCCGGCGGTTCATCGGCTCGTCCATCGGATCGGGAGACAAACCCCACTGAGCCGTCACGCCAAAGATGCCCGCGTACCAGGGGTGTTGCGTATCTCCCAGGCTGGCGACGCCCCAAGCTTGATCCATCACTGCCGGGCCGTTGATGAACGGCTCGGTCGCGGGCTGATTGAGATTGTTGATGTCGGCGACCACGTAGTAAGAAGTGCCGCCGGCTGCTTCACCGAGCGCAAATGTGGATGATAAGCCATCGGTTACGTCCGTCAAGCGCACGCGAAACTGCGGCGTCGCCGCCCATTGCATCTGTCCGCTGTTCGAGACCGACCAGTCGGCCTGGCTGATGTTGAACAGGCCACGAGCCGCCAGGGGGATATTCGCCGGAGTAACGTCGATCTGCGCCCGCGCTCCCTTGCACAGAACGTAATCGCTGGCACCAACGTAGGGCGGCATGGGAGCGTTCCACTGCTGAATGAACGGCGTCAAGTCGATGTTACCGCTGGCGCGGTTGCTGGGACAGAAGAAGATCGCCGCTTGCTGCTCGACCGCCGTGTAATTGTCCGCGTCGTACCACGACTTGTCGTAGTGATAGAGGCGGTGGATGTTGTCCTGTTCGAGGTATGGCAGCAGGTAGGTGAAGCCGGTGTGGTAGGAATCCTGAATGTTCTGCTCGGTGACCATACCGGCCGGCAGGTAGCCGTTGGCGTCATGGAAGCCGTGCAGCGCCAGACCGAATTGCTTGAGATTGTTCTGACACTTCATGCGACTGGCGGCCTCGCGCACTTTCTGCACCGCCGGCAGCAGCAACGCCAGCAATACGGCAATGATGGCGATCACCACCAACAATTCGATCAGCGTGAAGCCGCGCCGCCGTTGCGGCACGCTTCTTTCCTCAATGGCGGCGAATATCGCGGGCTGAATCATCGATGGATCTCCACGGTGATAATTGGCATTGGCGCATCAGCCGGCCGTTCGCCCATCCCCTCCTTTAGTAGAGCAGAGCAAACCAATCCTTGATCCTCTTTTTCTTTATCCGCACGAAAATAATTTGGCATGCCCCGATGCGGTTGACGGGGTGGATCTTGTTCTGAATGCTCTTTCCTTCCCGCCCGCGTCCATTAGAATGGGGCGCGTAGGGCAGGTGTGTTTGAATTTGTTGGCCGAGGTAATTATGGCGTCTTCCTGGATCGTGCGACACGGTGCCATGCGCTTCTTGGGTGAGTTCGATCCCGAGAGCGAAACCTATGCGCGCGGTCAAGAAGTTGTCGTCCGCACCGACCGCGGTCTCGAAGTGGGGCAGGTGCTGTGTCCCTCCACACCGCAGGCCGTTGAGTTGATTGGCGAACCGACGCGCGGCCGGATCGTTCGCATCTTGGCCGAGCAGGACCGCGCCGAGCGCGAACGGTTGCGCGCGCTTGAGGAAAGCGAGTTGGAGACGTGCATCCGTTTCGTGCAGCAGCGACATTTGCAGATGGAACTGGTGGATGTCGAACACCTGTTCGGCGGCGAGCGGATTGTCTTTTACTTCCTGGCCGAGAAGCGCGTCGATTTCCGCGATCTAGTCAAGGATTTGGCTCGCGAGTATCAGACACGCATCGAGATGCGTCAAATCGGCGTGCGCGACGAGGCGAAGTTGCTGGCCGATTACGGCGACTGCGGCAAGCCGGTCTGCTGCAACACGCATATGGTCGCCATGCCGCCGGTGTCGATGCGCATGGCCAAGCTGCAAAAATCCACCCTCGATCCGTCGAAAATCTCCGGCCGCTGCGGGCGGCTCAAGTGCTGTCTGCGTTTTGAGCAAGACGTGTATGAAGAGTTCCAGGGAGCGCTGCCGCCGATCGGCAGCCGCATCTTGACGCAGAAGGGACAGGGGCGCGTGCTGGCCCAGGAAGTGTTGGCACGCCGCCTGCTGGTCGAGTTCGAGGATGGCCGGCGTCTCCCCGTGGCCGCAGGAGAGGTTCTCACACGACTGGGAAAATAAATCCGAAATCCGAAATCCGAAAGAAATCCAAATGCGGAAAAAGAAAATCAGAAAGCACAAGCGAGTTTGTTTGGGATTTCTTTCGGATTTCGGATTTCGGATTTCGGATTTCTCTTGATGGATATGACGATGCATCATCCGAAACTCGATGACATGGTTCGGCGCGATCCGCGTTACACGTATGAGGCGTATGAGTTTGTCTTCGCCGCGCTGGCGCACACGCAGCGAATGCTGGGCCGCGTGCCGCCGCAGGAAGGGGCCGGTGAACAGGATTATCATGTCAGCGGCCCCCAACTGCTGGACGGCATCCGCGACTTGGCTTTGCGCGAGTATGGCCTGATGGCTCGCACCGTCTTGCATATGTGGGGCATCGATCACACGGCCGACTTTGGCGAGATTGTCTTCAATCTCGTCGAGGCCAATCTCATGAGCAAGACCGCCGAGGATACCCGCGAACACTTCCGCGACGTGTACGATCTCGATCAGGTACTCGTGCGCGATTTTCGCATCGACTTCAAGGAAGAAGTGGAGGAAGGCTCATGAAGCCCACCGTGGGACGCCTGCTTGTGACGATCGCGCTCTTCGTCGGCTGGCTGGTTTATCTAGGCTTTCTCGTGCTGTGCCGGCCGCACACTCCCGACGGTCTGCGCGGCGCGTTCGAGGGCCGGGCCGTGACTGTGTCACGCCCGCAAATCCTCGTATCCATGCTCGATGTCGTGGCTCGCGTGGACAATGTTCAGGGCGAGGATGTCCTTGTGGAAGAAGTACTCTATCCCAAAGACAATCCGCCCGTGAAGGTCGGCGACAAGATCAAAGTCAGTAACATTGATCAATGTCAGCCTCTGCCCGATCCGATGGAAATTACCCAGAAACCGCCGTTGGACTGGACCGGACCGGGTTCCTATCTGCTCCCCTTGCAGATTGAAGAAAAGAACGGCGAGCGTCATTTCAAGGTGGTACCGACGCCACCCTCGCCGGGCTATCCGCCCCAGTTGCAGTCCCCTCCCGCTGACTATCCCAAAGCCGGCCATCCTGGCCCGCCGCGCATCTATCCTGCCACATCCGAAATGCGCGCCGAGTACAAGAGCATCCCCAAGGGGGAGTGAAAAGCAAGGAATTGCCAGCCCGCAGCGTCAGCAAGGGAGTCTTTGCCAGCCCGCAGCGTCAGCAAGGGAGTGTCCCTTGCTGGCGCTGCGGGCTGGCAAAAATTTCGGGTTTCTCAGCCGCCGGCAATCGCCCCCACGACGAAAAAGGGTTCTGCCCCCAATGCGACGGCACCGGGCAGAGGGGCGTCCGGCGGCTCATGGGACAGATCCTCTTCGCAGGCGAAGAAACGCACGAACGCGCGGCGTTGCTGAGTGACGTGGTCGCGGATTGTGCCGCGCAGCGTCGGATAGCGAGCCTCCAGCGCGTCGAGAACCGAGCGCTGTGTCGCTCGCCCCTCGACGACTAGCTTCACTTCACCAACAATGTGCGCCAGCGTCCGCAGATGGTGCGGCAGTACGACTCGAATCATGGCAGCGTTTGCACCTCAACGGATACCACGGCCGGTAGATCGCGGACAATCGGCCTCCAGTTATCACCCGCATCAGCCGAGGCGTAGACCTGTCCGCCGGTGGTGCCGAAATACACGCCGCACGAATCGAGCGAATCGATGGCCATCGCATCGCGCAACACATTGACGTAGCAATCGCGCTCAGGCAGGCCTTTCGAGAGGGCTTCCCATTCGTGTCCCCCCGTGCGGCTGCGGTAGACGCGCAATTTGCCCTCAAGCGGATAGTGTTCCGAGTCGCTCTTGATCGGCACAACGTAGATGGTTTCCGGCTCGTGCGCGTGAACATCGATCACGAAGCCGAAGTCGGTCGGCAAGTTGCCGCTGACCTCGTGCCACGAATCGCCGGCGTCGTCGCTGCGCATGACGTCCCAGTGTTTCTGCATGAACAGCACCCCCGGACGCGAACGGTGCATGGCGATGCGATGAACGCAGTGGCCGACCTCGGCGTTTGGGTCGGGAATATATTGGGACTTCAATCCGCGGTTGATCGGCCGCCATGTCTTGCCGCCGTCGTCGGTGCGGAAGGCGCCCGCCGCCGAGATGGCGATGAAGATTCGCTCCGGATCGCTCGGATCGAGCAGAATCGTGTGTAAACACATGCCGCCGGCGCCCGGCTGCCAACGCGGCCCGGAGCCGTGACCGCGCAATCCGGGGAGTTCGTGCCACGATTGCCCGCCATCGGTCGAGCGGAACAGGGCTGCGTCCTCCACCCCGGCGTAGACGGTATCCGGATCGGTCAGCGAGGGTTCCAGATGCCAGACACGCTTGAACTCCCAGGGGTGCGGCGTACCGTCGTACCACTGGTGCGTACCGGGAACGCCGTCGTACACAAACTTGTTATCCACTGGCTCCCACGTCTTGCCGCCGTCGTTGGAGCGCTGGATCAACTGCCCGAACCAACCGCTGGATTGCGACGCATACAGCCGATTCGGATCGACGGGCGAACCTTTCACATGATAAATTTCCCAGCCGCCAAAGTGGGGACCGCTAACATCCCACCGTTCGCGCTTGCCGTCTGAGGTCAGCACGAACGCGCCTTTGCGCGTACCCACCAGAACCCGTACTCCGCTCATCCCTTCCTCCTTGTTGAGTTCCCCTTTGAGAGACACTAACTTTTTGCCAGCCCGCAGCGCCAGCAAGGGACATTCCCTTGCTGGCGCTGCGGGCTGGCAATTCATTCGGTTTGTCCGCCCATTCTTACTTTGCCACGTAGATCATCCAGGACACGCCGAAGCGGTCGGCGACCATGCCGAAGCGTGGGGAAAAGAAGGTCTTGGTCAACGGCATCTGCACCTGTCCCCCGTCGCCCAGAGCAGCGAATAGCCGCTCGGCCTTGGTCTCATCCGGCACCGTGAGCGATAGTGAAATGCCCTGGAAACTGGGCCGTCCCTGGCATCCACAGTCGGAAGCCAGTATCGTGGTTTCGCCGATGCGGAAACTGGTATGCATCACCTTGTTCTCGGAGCTGGGCGGGACCATGCCGGAGTCACAAGGCTCGGGACTGTCCTTGAAACGCATGAGCATCGTCACCTCAGCGCCGAGCGTGCGGCGATAAAACTCGACCGCTTCCTCGCAACGGCCATCGAAGTTTAAGTAAGGTTGGACCTGCATGGGATCTCCTTCTCGCGGGTTGGAGTGATTGTGGCGAACGCACCACGCTCGGAACACCAAGGGCTAATTATGTAGCGATCGCTAAATATATAAGACTTGCAGCCGCCCGTCAAGGTGAATAGAATAGCAATTGCTAAATAATTGAGGAGGCGGTCGATGCCGAAAGGACGTCCGCGTGAATTCGACATTCAGAAAGCGCTCGATGCGGCGCTGCTGCTCTTTTGGCGGCACGGTTACGAAGGCACTTCGCTGGCGGCCCTCACCAAAGCGATGGGCATCAACATGCCCAGTTTGTACGCCGCTTTCGGCAACAAGGAGATGTTGTTTCGCAAGGCACTTGATCGGTATCTTCAAAAGCCGGCCTCCTACCTGCCGATGGCTTTGCAAGAACCCACCACCCGCCGCGTGGCCGAGAAACTTTTTTCCGGTGCCATCGACATGGCCATGAATCCGCGTCATCCCGATGGCTGCCTGCTCGTGCAGGGAGCGCTCGCCACGGGGCCGGCCGCCGCCCCTATCCGCAAGGAACTAAACCTGCGTCGGGCAGCAGCCGAGGCGGCCGTCCGTCGTCGATTTGAGCAGGCGATCACAACGGCCGATCTGCCGGCGAGCGTCGATGCCGCCCAACTCGCTTGCTACATTATCACGGTAATTTGGGGGCTTTCCGTCCAAGCGGCCAGCGGAGTCACACGCGCTCAACTGCAAGACGTAGCCCAATTCGCGATGCGATGCTGGCCGAATTGGGCTTGATCGTCAAGTCCGATTCGCCAATTGCACCTCAAGTTGGTTTCTGTTTGTAGTCCAGACTTGGTAGACAATCAAGCTTGGTAGGCACGAATCGCATGAATTGCCAGCCCGCAGCGCCAGCAAAGGACACTCCCTTGTTGAGGCTGCGGGCTGGCCAAAAGATAGTGTCTCATGCCTGCGGCAGATATTCGGCGAGTTGGTCCAGGCTTCCGCCCCAGCCCATCCGCATGGATTCGTGCCCGGCCTCGAAAGTCTCGCGCTCCAACTCGGACGCATGAAGCGGGATCGCCTGCATGGTGAGCGTTGTCCGGCCTTCATGCTCGGCGAACGTCAAAGTTGACAGCACTTCCAACGGCCAGGTGGGACTCATGGGATGCCGAACGGGGTTGCCCGCCTCATCCGTGAAGGACACGACGAAAACGAGTCGCTCCGGCGCGGCGATTTCGCGGTAAACAAATTTGCCCCACATCTCGCGGCCATCGGGCACGCGCATGGAGTAGAGAAAGATACCGCCTGGGCGAAGATCGAGTTTGCGGACTTGTATCGAGCAGCCCTTCGGCCCCCACCAGTGCGTCAAGCGCTCGGCCTCGGTCCACGCCTTGAAAACGAGATCGCGCGGCGCGTCGAAGACACGCGTGAAGGTGAATTCCTGCTCGGCGGTATTCGTCACCCGTTCCTCAAGGCGCTCCAGGCTCTGCGTCCAGCCCGCCTCCATCCCTTCCAGCATGGGGGCGGCTTCGGGAACCAAAACGACCATGTGCGTTTGCACGGTGAGCTTTGTTTTTCCGTCGTGTTCGGCGAAGGTGACGATCGTTAGTCCTTCGGCGAGATGATTGCCCGCCTGGTCTATCACGATGTTGGTGAACACAAGCCGCTCGGGTTCGACGATCTCGCGGAAGATGCCCTTCATCGGATAATCGACGCCATCGGGGCCGCGCATGACGATCCGAAGGGTGCCGCCCGGCCTCACGTCCAATTCGCAGACAGGGTTCGTGAAGTAGTGCGGCCCCCACCACTGTGCCAGCTGCTTGGCATCCGTCCACGCTTTGAACACCCGTTCGCGCGGTGCATCGTAAACGCGTGTGAGGATGACCTCGCGTTCGGGTCGAGCGGCCGTGGCATCACTCTTGTTCACCATCTGGTTTCTCCTTGGTTCGCAACTCGTTCAAGTAATCGCCCAATCGATCGAGACTCTCCTCCCAGAAGCGGCGATATTGCTCGATCCAGTTGGAGGCATTCTTCAAGGGGCCAGCCTGAAGGCGACAGGGCCGCCATTGCGCTTTGCGCCCACGCCGAATCAGCCCTGCCCCTTCCAACACCTTGAGGTGCTTTGAGATGGCTGGCAGGGTCATCTCGAACGGCTTCGCCAATTCCGTCACCGACGTTTCTCCCAAGGTTAGTCGCGCGAGAATCGCTCGCCGCGTCGGATCGGCGAGGGCCGCGAAGGTGGTGCTGAGATCATCGGCTGGCATTGTTGTATACCATAAGGTTAAATAACTAAGTGGTAAAATAACATTCCAGTCGATCTCCGTCAAGGGCCGTTTCGTGCGAATGCGGCGAAATACCCCCGGCAGCTCGCCTTGCGGCAGGTTGGGAAATCCGTTAGACAAAATCCTTGCTTGCCAGCCCGCAGCGCCAGCAAGGGTAAGTCCTTCCCTTGCTGGCGCTGCGGGCTGGCAGGATTTTGTTAGGAAAACCGTTAAATCTCTTCTCCTTTGTGCCGTTCGGCGAATCTCCCATGCATAAACCTATGTCTCGCGCGATCAAACCGTGTTCCTGCATTCTCTTGCTCCTCGTCGGTTGTGGTACTCCCGTCGGTCCGGCTCGCGCTCAGCCACCCAAGCCGGTCGCCTCTCCCGCACCCCCGGCGGCACTCAAACAAAAGCCCAAGGAAATCCCGCTGGCGGATCGGCTGCGCTCTCCCCAACAGGCCCGGCCGATGACGGACAAACTGCGTTCCCCGCGCGAGACAATTAAAAGTCTCTATTTCGGCGTCCTTCTCTGCGACCTCTTCCCTCAGATGATCGACGATGCAGTGGCTTGTCTGGACCTTGACGGCCTGAGACCCCGCCCCGCTCTTGAAGACGCAGCCATGCTGGCTCTCGATCTCGAATATGTTCTGCAAAGTCTCGCCCTGCCGCTAAGCGATGTGCCCGACGAGGGAGCCGGTGTCCGCGTCGTGCTGCACGATGCGGATGGATTCAAGCTTGCCCTGCAACGAGGCGAGGACGGCGGCTGGAGATTCGACGCGGAAACGCTGAACCGGGTGCCCGCGATGCGCCGCGCCGCGGGCGAGCGCCGGCAGCGCAACGTGGATCTGACAGCCCTGCGCGAAGGGTTCACCGATCCGCGCGCAACGCTGCGGCAATTCATCTCGGACACGGCTCGCAACGATTTCTACGCGGCGACTCGCGCCCTCGATCTCAGCGCGCTGAGCGCTGAGCAACGCCGGCGCGAAGGGCCAATCCTGGCTCAGCAACTCGCCTGCGTCATACAACGTCTTGGGTTCATGTTTCGTCAAGAAGTGCCCCAGCGCCCCGATGGGCCGCCCTACACCTGGCGCGCCAGCAAGAACGGCCGAGTCGCCCTGGAACGCATCCGGCAGCCCGATGGAAAAGATGCCTGGCTGTTCACGCGACAGACGGTTCGGAATATCCCGCGTCTGTACGCGGCCTTGCAGACGGCCGAACCCGATCCGCGCTACGTGCATCTGGGATTGGTCATCCCCGGATTGCAAGCGCAGGGTAAGTCCACCGTGCAGAAACGCCCCGAAGACGTGCCGGCCCACCTTGGCTCGCCGCGCGCGTTGCTCCAGGGTTTCTTCCGCACCATGGACGGCGCTGACACTGATGATGCTCGGCTGGCCGACGCGCTGGAATATCTCGACCTGGATAATGTCCCGCTCGCCGACCGCGCGGCCTTGGGCGGCAAATTGGCCGCCAAGCTGGATGCGGTGCTGCGCAAGTTGACGATCGATCTCCGCGCCATGCCCGATGACTGGAACGCGCCGCCGCAGATTCTCGGCGAAGCACAGGGTATTCGCGTCGAGATTGTTCGCCAGCATGACGGCAGTTGGTCCTTCAGCGAGGGCACCATCGCGCGCATCCCGGAGATGTTCGACAAGTTGGCCGGCAAAAATCGGCCCGAACAAGGAGGCGGCTCCCAACTGGATAGCCCACGCGACACGGTCATTACCTTTCAGACCGCCGCGCGCCGGCGCAATTTCACCCAGGCCGCGCGCTGCCTGAATCTGAGCGCGATTCGCGTCAGCGCTCAGGATGAGCTAGGTCCGGTCCTGGCGTTCAAGCTCCAGTATGTACTCGACCGGATCGGCCACATCTACGTTCAGGAAATCCCCGATAACGCGGAGGGGCCGCGCTACGTGTTGTACCGTGGTGAATTGGGGCGTGTCGTTTTGGATCGCAAGACGGAGGAGCCGAATAAGGGGCAATGGCAGTTCACCCCGGAAACGGTGAAGTATATCGAACCGATGTTCCTGGCCGTGATGGATCAGTCTCTCGAAGGGCAAAGCGGCGATGGCACGGCGAATGCCGTCGTGCCGCGCTTCTGGGAGACGCCGGGCGCGTGGCTGCGGCTGCGGTTGCCCGCCTGGATTCAGATGAAAGTGGGGCCGTTGGACCTCTTCCAATGGCTGGGATTGATTCTGGCTATCGTGACCAGTTGGGCGGGCGCCCGCGTGGTGATGGCCGGCGTCACTCGCATTGTCGCCTGGCTGTTGCGGCGCAGCGGGTCGGCGCTGTCGGCCAGCTTCGTGGCCTCGTCGCTTCGACCGTTGACGATATTGACGACCGTATGGACGCTCTTTGTGCTGCTGGAAGGGCTCGACTTGCACATCGCCGTCGCCAATCCCGTGTTCGGCGTCGAAAAGTTCCTCCTGGCGGGCCTGCTCGGTTGGCTGGGGCTGCGGCTCATGGATCTATCGATGGGCATTTACACCAACGCCGAATTACTGCGGCCGCACCGCAGCCTCGGCGACATGATCGTGCCGGTATCGATGCGTCTGGGCAAGGCCGCCGTGCTGCTGGTCGTGGCCATTTACATGATCTATCAAGTCGGTGAATTCGACTTGCTGGGCCGTTTCCTGACCGGCTTGGGCGTGGCCGGCCTGGCGGCTTCGCTGGCGGCTCAGGACGCCTTAAAGAGTTATTTCGGAACGCTGCTCTTGATTGGCGAGCGCGCCTTCAAGATCGGCGACCGCATCAGCGTCGGCGGCAAAGAGGGCGTCGTGGTTCAGGTCGGCTTTCGGTCCACCCGGCTGCGCAACACCGAAGATTCTCTGATTACGGTGCCCAACGCCGTCATCGCCGCCTCGTCGATCGACAACATGGGTTCCCGTTTCCATCGTGGTTTTAGCAGCACGGTCGTCCTGAGTCCGAACGTCCCACTGCCGCGCCTTCTTGAGTTCCGCGACCGGCTTCGCGGTTGGTTGACGGAGCAACCGCTCGTCGTTCGGGACAAGACGCAGATTCATATCCAGCAGATTACCGATAAGGGAATCGAAATGGGAATAAATCTGTCCTTCTTATCCGATACACCCGCTGACGAAGTGCATTTCCGCGAAGCGATGAGCTGTGAAATTCTCTGTCTGGCGGAGTCCTTGGGGGTCGAGATCGCAGGCGATGCATCCAAGGGAGATAGTGCGGAGAAAAAGTCGCAAGCGGCTTGATTAGAGACGCTAAATCAATGAATTGCCAGCCCGCAGCGCCAGCAAGGGAATCCCTTGCTGGCGCTGCGGGCTGGCAAAAATGTTCGTGCCTCTTAGCGAGCCTCTCTTGGACCAACGAGGACATCCTCAATGATCTGCTGAGGCGGCGTTATGGGCTGACGCTCTGGACTGGCGAAGATCATCGGAGAATAATCGCGGGCCAGCAGTTTATGCGTATCGGCGCTGAATATCTCATGCGTCCACGCCACGCCGGTATCACTCTGTTCGCAAACCCAACTCACAATCTCAATGTTGTCGTTCTCTAGCGCCGGCGCGAAGTATTGGATTTCATGGCCTGCGGGGAACACCATCCACCCCTCCTGGGGCGCTTTCTCGGGAGGATGGCCGACGGCACGCAGGGCGTCGAAGCATGCTTGGCCGGCCCACTGCAAGTACACGGCATGGTTGACATGCTGGACCACATCCAACTCGTGGAACTGAACGCGACGCCGGCTCGTATGCCGCGCGGCATCCTGGGTCGGCCGCGGATTGTCGAGGCGGACGCCGATGTCCTCCAACTTGTCCTTCGTAGCGTAGGGGGCAGCCCATTCATCGGGAACGCGGATCGGCTGTCCCGATGCGGCTTCCATGAAGACCCACTCGGCCCGACCCCGCGCCACCGGCACGCCGTCGCGGCTCCGCGTCACGTCGTATTCGCGCGTCGAACGCACGCCGCGCACGCCGGAAATCCAGGTGGAAATATGGACTTCGTCACCATAAGTAACAGGGGCGAAATAGCGAACCGACAGCCGCCGCACCACCCAGCCGACTCCGTGTTCTCGATACCATTCCGGGCTGAAACCCAGAGCCGTGGAAGCCTCAATCGCGGCCTCCTGCATATAGCGGACGAGGACCACATCGTTGACGTGGCCGAAGAGATCCAATTCATAATGGCGAACACGGAAACGCCGGCTGAACCGATCCGTCATACTACCTCCTTGTGAGCAAAACAGATAGAAATCATCCGGTTAAGAGACAATGCCCTGTCGTCTCCAATCCCGCCGCGTCGTGGCGGGATTGGAGACGCTGCTCCCTCTCCTGGACGAGAAGACTTCCCGGATAGCATCTCCGGCGCGAAGGCATCACTTCTTTTTCGCCCCGTGCCCGGCTGCTTTCTTCGTCGCGGTCTTCTTCGGTTTCGCTTTCGCCTCTTCGCCGTCTTCTTCCTCGGCTTCCACGTTGATTACTGTCTCGGCTAACTGGGTAAGTTTCTCGTCCGCCTCCGCTTCTTCCTCAAGTGTCTGCTGGAGCAACTCGGCCGCGTCCGTGTATCCCAATCGGTGGGCGAACGTGCGGACGCAGCCGTAGCCGGCCATCTCGTAGTGTTCCACTCGTTGCGCCGCGGCGATTAGGGCCGCGTCTAGCACGCTCGGCGTGCCATCCTCTTGCATAACTTCCTTGCCTTCCTCGATCAATCCTTCCATCGCTTTGCATTTCTTGCCCTTGGGACTGACGTTGAGTTTCTCGAAGATCGTTTCGAGCCGCTCGACATGGCCCTCGGTGACTTCCAGGTGTTCCTCGAAGGCGGCCTTGAGTTCCGGGGCAGAAGCCGCCTTCGCCATTTTCGGCAGTGCCTTGACCAGTTGATTCTCGGCGTTGTACAGATCCTTCAGTTCGTTGACATACAGATTGTGCAGCGAGTCGAGTGACATCGGACCCTCCAAGGGGGAGTAACAAGATCGGGAGATGTTGAAAGCGCGACGATACCGTCCGGCACGCTGGCGAGGAAGCTGAGCAGTTAACGTGCCAAAATCATTGGAGAGCCGACTTGATTCGTAACACCCTCAGCGCGCACGCGCCTACAACAACTCGGCGATCGGTTCGCCGTAAGGCAGGATGGGCATGGGCCGGCCGCTATGGTCGAGGAACGACGTGTTCTGATAGTCAATACCCAGATGATGAAACATGGTCGCCCATAGATCATTGGGCGTCAGCGGTCGATCCTTGGGATGTTCGCCGCGAGCGTTTGTCGAACCGACGACCTGGCCGGTCTTCATGCCGCCGCCGGTAACCAGGACCGACATGGCCTGCGGCCAATGATCGCGTCCGGGCTGTTTCACCTTCGTTTGCGTTCCTTCCGCATAGCTGATGCGCGGCGTCCGGCCAAACTCTCCCGTCACGATGAGCAATACTTTCTTATCCAACCCGCGCGCGTGCAGATCCTCAATCAGCGCCGTCACCGCCCGATCGTAGAGCGGGAAACGGACGCGGGCGTCGTTGAAGATATGACAGTTGACCGCGTGCGAGTCCCAGTTATAGGTACCGTCCTTCGGAAAGGCTACGCCCGATTGAAACGGATTCTCCATTACCATCGTCACGAAACTGGCGCCATGCTCGACCAGTCGCCGGGCCATGAGCGCCCGCTGTCCCCAGACGTGCATGCCGTAGTGTTCGCGCACCCTCCTCGGTTCTCGCGTCAAGTCGAACGCCTGACGCGCGGTGTCGCGCATCGCCAGATCGAGGGCCTTTCGCTTGTAAACGTCCATCGCCCCCATCGTGCCGCTGTTGTCGAGCTGCGCGGGCATGGTATCGAATCGCCCGAGCAGACGGAGACGTTCGTTGAGTCGCTCCTTCGCCTGTTGCGGGATCGAGACATTTTTTACCTCAAATATCGGCGAACTGGGATCGCCGACAACCATAAATGGATGGGTCGAAGGACCAAGGTAGGCGGAACCGAAGCTGTACACGTCAATCTGAGCGCGTCCGGGTTCGGTGCCGGCAATGTAATTGGGGACGCCGGCTTGCCAGTCCTGCCGCGCTCGGGCGACCATCGAGCCGACCATCGGATAGTCGTTGACGAAGCCGACCGGCGAACGCGGATCGCGGCCGGTCAGGAAACGCTTGTGACCGCCGCCGTGATCGGCGAAGTTATGGGCAATGGAGCGAATAAGGGTGAATTTGTCCGCGATCTTGGCGTGCAGGGGAAGCAATTCGCAAACATCAATGCCGGGGACGTTCGTCTTGATCGGCCGAAAATCGCCGCGATATTCCGCTGGCGCGTCCGGCTTCATATCATACGTTTCCATGTGCGGCGGCCCACCCGGCAGCCAGATCAGAATGACGGACGTATCAGGATTTTTGCCTGTCTCGGCCGATTCCAGCCGCAAGGGGAGTAGCCCCCGCATACCGATCCCGCTCAGTGTCAGAGCGCCCATCTTCAGAAAATGTCGGCGAGAAATCGGGCCTGGACAACGGCGGGGAGAATGGTTCATGCGGCAGCCTCGGCGGGAGGTGGGAAGGCGGGTGGGCGAAATTCCTCTCATACCAGGCTAAGCGCTCTCCTCCAAGCTGTCAACTTGCCCTCGTTCTTTTTGTCACGAGTCCGCAGGGCAAGAAAGAGAAGGAGTTACCTTTGCCTGCTCTGCGGATTGGTGGGGTGCGGCGATCAAACGCAACAGAGGGAATCATCCAACTCCTTTTTCAGATCGTGCAACAGCGCGGAGGGATCAAGGGGTTTCTGGAACCAGCGATCAATGCCGGCGGGACCGCGATCGAGGTCGAAGTCGCCGGGGGCGCTGCCCGTTACCGCGTAAATCCGCAGTCCGGCATAGGAGGGGTCGCGGCGGATATGCCGCACGGTCGTCGCGCCGTCGCAGCGCGGCAATCCCATGTCCATGAGAACCACGTCGGGCCGAGGTTGCGAGCGCAGGTAGTCCAGGGCGTCGGAGCCATCTCCCGCCGTGTCCACTTCCAACCCGGCCATACGCAAGAAGCCCGCCAACAGGTCACGCTGGTAACGATCGTCCTCAACCAGCAGCGCCTTGCGCGGCTTGCACGGCCGGGCGGGCGGTTCGGGCGGCGTCTCGTCCAGTTCGCCCTCCACACCGCGGCGCAGCAGCTGCAAGTCGTCGCGGATTCGACTCAGCACTTCCCTGGCTTCGTCGGTATTGCCGGTATCCAGGAGCAGTTGCACCGTGCCGAGGCCGACGCCGGTGACGTGCAGCCGATCGCGTAATTGCCCCATCAGTTTGCGCAACGTCTGCTCGTCCGCAGCCGGAACGGGGGGAGTCGAGACGGGGGACGTGGGAGAGGTGGTGAGGCGCGAAAGCTCTTCACGCAGAATTGTCACCTCCGGCGGCGCTGCGATGCCGAGGCGGACGACACCGCGTTTCACGGACACAACCTCAATGGCGGTGTTGATGTTGGGGATGAGAATTTTTTCGTTGATGCGGCGAGATAGCACGAGCATGCGGGAGTCCTTTCCAAACAACGGGCGACCAAGTGAAGGACACGGCCGCTCGTCGTTGAACGGATTCCCCAGGGCGGACCAGAGGAGGAGATTTAGAGTCGGGGTGCTTGGCAAATCATTGTCCGTCTTGGCGGACGTTTCCAAGCGAAGAACGATTTTGCATAAAGAGCGTTGTTTGTGCAAGACCAGTTTACAAGGAATTTAGGCCGGTTCCGCGTTTTGATCTTGGACGGCTCCGCTCGAACCTTAGCGCCTGTCCCCTAAACTCCCCTCTCCCCTGTACTCGGGGGAGAGGGGTTGGGGGGCGGTTTTACTCCCCTCTCCCCTGTACTCGGGGGAGAGGGGTTGGGGGTGAGGGGGCTGGAATCTCGCGGAAAATGCACCCCCTCACCCCAACCCCTCTCCCCCGAGTACAGGCGAGAGGGGCTTCTGAGACAGACTCTCAGCGCGGACGCTTGAGCCGCTCGCGCACCAACTCCGGCAGATACTTCACCGGCAGCGTGCCTTGATCCAAAACGGCTTCGTGATAACGGCCAAGTTGGAACGCATCGCCCCTTTCGCGCTGAATCTGCTGGCGCAGCCGATAGAAGGCCGTGCGGCCGACGAAGTACGTCGAAAGCTGGCAGGAGCTTTGCTTGGCGCGGACGATCTTGGCGACCGCCTCGCCCTCGGACTGAAACGCCCGCTTCGTCAAAAACGCCAACGCTTCCGCATCGCTCATGTTGGCGCAGTGCATCTGGTGATCGAGGATGGCGTTGCCCACGGCCCGCAGATAGAACTTGAGTTGATTCAACCGTAGGGGCAAATCGCCTTTGCCGTAGCCCTGATCGAGCATCATTTGCTCGGTGTATACGGCCCAGCCTTCGGCGAAGACGCCGGAAAACAGCACGCGGCGAATCAACGACGGATGACGATTGGCATACTCCAACTGCACGTAATGACCGGGATACGCCTCATGGATGGTCAGAACCTGCAACATCCGGCTATTGTACTCTTCCAGAAACGTCTCAACGCGGCGTGCATCCCAGCCGCTCGGCGGCGGACTGACGGCGTAATAACTCGAAGCCTTGCTATCGAGCGGCGGCGCGGGATTGAGGTAAGCCACGGAATTGCCCCGATGGAACTCCGGCATCTCGATTACCTTGCACTGATCCGGCTTCGGCAGACGTAAAATGTCGTTCGCGGTGATAAACGTCTTGATGCGTTCGACGGTGGCGCGCGCATCGCGCACCAGATCGGCCGGCTTGCCGTGATCCTGATTGAGACGATCGAGGACGAAACGAATGGTATCGGCGCGTCCTTTGGTGTCATCGGGCGGCAACGGCTTGCCGGCATGGGTGCTGCTCCACAGTTGGCGAGCGATGACGTACATCTCGCGCTCAACGCGGGCGAATTCGGTCTCGGCTTCCTTCAACACTTCATCCGCCGACAGATTCGCATCGAGTTCCAGATCGAGCTTGCGATAGAACTTCTCCTTGCCGATCCGCCATTCACCCTTCGCTTGCGGCAGCAATTCTTCGAGGAACTTCAAATAATCCTTCAGCAACGGCAACACGCGCGCCGCCGCCGGTTTCAACTCGCTCAGCTGTGGGTTTTCGCCGGCCAATTCGTAGATGCCGTGGTCGTAAAAGGCAATGGTGCCACGCGTTTGCCGGATGGCCGTCTCCAGAATCACACGCGGCGGATTGCGTAGATTCTCCTTCGCGGCGGCGATGATTTTCGGGAAGAACTTCATGCGCCCCACGCAATTGCGGATATTCGTCGCTTTCGGTTGCGTCGATTGTGTGAGAAGGAGATAAATACTATCGCCAAGGTAATCGTTATAGATGCGCGGATCGTTCTCGAAGGGATGCGTGTTCTCGGCCAACCAAAGAGAAGCGGTGAGATTGTGCTTGAGGATGTCGTGATCGATCTGGGCGGAGCGCGACAATTCCGCGTAGTCGATGTTCTTCGGAAGGTCGGCGAGCGTCTGGCGATAGTGCGCCGTCCAGCCGGCTCGCGCCTTGGCGGAGATGTCATCCAGCAGATGATCGAAACGATGATCGCCGAGTCGCGTCGCTTCCAACGGGCGTAGGCGGAAGGTCTGTTCGAGATAGGCCTTGAAGAACGCGGTCAGACGTTCATCCTCGTTTTCTGCCGCGTGCGCTGGGGCCGCCAGAGCCATGAACAAGAGCAGCGAAAAGAGCGGAATGGCCGGCGCGTACTTCATGGATCTTACTCCAGGCTTCAGGGGCAGATGCGCTCATCCTAGTAGAACTCCCCGGAGTCGGCGAACCAACGGTTCATCGGCTGACTTGGCCTTTTGCTCCGGCATAAGCCATACTGGTAAGGGCGAACAAACCTTCACCACAGACCAAACCACCATGCGCGCACCCTTACCGGGAAGCCCGGTCGATAAAAAAACCGGCTTCCTCTTGCTCGTGGGCCGTGTCCTCTTGTTGCTGCTGCCCTTAACGCTGCTGCTGGTTTGTAGTGTACGCGGCACCAGTCATTCTCCCCGCTTGCTCTGGCTGGGCACGCTGTTTCAGCTGCTGGCCTGCGGGCTATCGCTGTTCGGCCGGCAGGGCTGGCGCGAGCCGACCGGGGCGGCCGTCATTATGCTTTATGTGATCGCGCTCAGTTGGATGCTGCTGGGGACGATGGGAGCCGATGATTGGTTTTTGCACCTCTCGCAAGCGGTATTGCTCGTGGTGCCGTTGGTTTATTTCGCGGTGCAATGCCTGATGGAATCGGGCGCACCGACGCTGCGGCGTGCGCGACATTTGGCCCATCGTCTGACGCATCGACTCGATTGGCCGGTCCAGCTGCACGATTGCCGGCTGTTGCCGGAAGTGAAGGCGCTGCGCGAGGCGTTGCATATCGATGCGTCGCCGGCCCTGGCTTTGCTGTCCAATCCTCGCCCCGAGGTGCGCGTGGCTGCCCTGTCCGCGCTCGAATTTCGGCAGAACTGGCGACCGGGACAACCGCAGGTCATCTTGCAGCTGGCCCAGCACGCCATCGAGCCGGAGGTGCGCGCCGCCGCCATCAACGCCCTGGCCAACGTCGATGATCGATCCACCATCGAGGCGCTGGCGGAGTTCCTGCGCGATTCGGCTCCGCTGGTGCGGCAGACGGCGGCCGAGGCGCTGTTGTGGAATACCGAACAGAATTGGCCGTGGATTCGCCTGGCCATGCGCCGCGCTTTGGCCGATCCGGTGTGCGAAGACGATGGACCGATCCGTCATCAAGGCAACATCTTGACCACGGAGGCTGTGACCGATCTGACCGCGTGGACGGCCGAGAAGGGCATTCAGTCGCTGCGAGCGGCGCTAACGCTCGGTTGTCACTATAATCGCGTGCTGTCGCTGACGCCGGACGTGGCGTTGGTGGAGACGCTGCGCCGTCAGCTTGAGGACGGGCACACGCCGGCGCTGCTGCGTTTGGAGTTGGCCCGTGTTCTGCATATACATCGAGAGTTGGATTTGCCCTTGCTGCGGCAATTGCTCGATCCGGCCAATCCAACGCCGCTGCGTCTCATTGCCGTGGAAGCCTTGTTGGAGCAAGGCAATTCTGTCGAGGCCGTGTCCACGCTGCACGATTTGGCGCGTCTGCCCAACCGTGAGATTGCTTTGGGGATCGCCCAGGTGGTGCAGCGGCGTCTGGGTGTGGATCTCGGTTTGCCGCGCAATGAGCCTCTGCCGCCGCTGCACAGCCGGCAAGCGGCCGAGGTCGCCCGCCGCGTCCAAGTCTGGGCCGCGCACTACGGCGAGTCCGCCGAAGCCGCCGTTCGCAACGAGGAACCGGGCTGGCACGAGTTGAGTGAAGTGGAAAAGAGTCCGTAGTCTCCCTTGCCAGCCCGCAGCGCGAGCAAGGGAGCCGTTTGCCTTACTTGCGCTGCGGGCTGGCGGCAGACTATGTGAGGCTTGTCATGGACGTATGGATCGGCACATCGGGTTATTCGTACCCGGATTGGGTCGGCGACTTCTATCCCGCCGGCACGCGCTCGAACAAGATGCTGGCCTATTACAGCCGTTTCTTCCCGCTGGTGGAACTGAATTTCACGTTCTATCGGCCGCCCACTCGTGAGATGCTGGCCCGCTTGGGTGACAACTCACCCGCCGGTTTTCAATTTCTCGTGAAGCTGCCGCGCTCGCTCAGTCACGAGCAAAGTCGAACGGACCTGCCGGGTTTCCGCCTCGCCGTCAAGGAACTGCAACAACGCAAACAACTGATGGGCCTGCTCTGCCAACTGCCGCAGTCCACGCACTTCGAGCGAAAAACCCAGACCTGGTTAGAGACACTGGGCGGCGAATTGGCCGACTTTCGGCTGGCCGTCGAGTTCCGCCATCGTTCCTGGTGGCGTGAGGATCTTCCCAACTGGATGGCGACGAATCATCTCGATGTGGTAGCAGTCGATGTTCCCGATTTGCCGAAATTGTTCCCGCGCGGCTGGGTGCAATCGAGTCATCGCGCCTACGTCCGTCTGCATTCGCGCAACGCTGAGAACTGGTATCATGGCGACAAGGAGCGCTACGATTACAGCTACAGCGATGCGGAATTGCTGGAATGGGTAGCGTCTCTGACGACGGTGGCGCGGGAACGGACGGAAGAGGCTCTGTTTCTGTTTAATAACTGTTATCGCGGTCAGGCGATCCGCAACGGCAATCGGATGCGCGACCTTATCGCGGAGCGGCATCCGCAATGGAACATCCTGCCGCCGTTCGCGGCTCGACCGCCGGAACAACGCTCGCTGTTCGAGTGAGCCGCGTAGGACGAAAAACTTTTCCCTCTTGTAATCTCGCTTGTCGTTGATACGATTCCTGAAGTTGTAAGCGTAAAAAAGAACTGTCAATCAGGCAGGAGTAGCACCCGGCGGAGGTGACAAAGATCGAGATGACGATCACCAAGGACCGCAAGACTGAGATCATTGACCAGTACCGGCGCGAACCCACTGATACGGGGTCGCCGGAAGTGCAAGTGGCCTTGCTCACGGCACGTATCAACGAGCTGCACGAGCATATGCGCACGCACAAGAAGGATCACGCCAGCCGGCGCGGTCTGCTGAAGATGGTCAGCAAGCGGTCCGGCTTGTTGACCTACCTACGCAACAAGGATCGTAGCCGCTATCTGGCCGTAATCGCTCGATTGGGCCTGCGCAAGTAAGGGTCTGCTCCGAAAGCCGCTTGCGGCTTAGCGACAAACGCTAAGCCGCAAGCGGCTTTCGGAATAGGCATCCCCTCGAAGGAGAGGGGCGGCTGAACCTCGATTGTTGAAACCGAAAGCACGGTGACTACTCCCGCTGGGGGCATGCGTTTGGCATCGCCCCGAAGGAGGAATGTCCGTGCAGTCTTGTCGCGTTGAACGTCCGTTCGGATCTCAAGCCCTCATCCTGGAAACCGGCAAACTGGCCAAGCAAGCGCATGGCGCCGTTCTGGTCCAGTATGGCGATACGGTGACACTCGTCGCCGCCGTCGAAGGCGATGCCAACCCAGCCAAGGGTTTCTTTCCCCTCGTTGTCGATTATCGTGAAAAAACCTACGCCGCCGGCAAATTCCCCGGCGGCTTCATCAAGCGCGAAGGCCGGCCCACCACCAAGGAAATCCTCACCTCGCGCTTGATTGATCGTCCCATCCGCCCGCTCTTCCCCGCCAGCTACATCAACGAAGTCCAGATCATGGCCAGCACGCTGTCGGCCGACCGGGAGAACGATCCCGATGTGCTGTCGATGATCGGCTCCAGCGCCGCGTTGCACGTCTCGCATATCCCCTTCCTCCAACCGACCGGCAGCGTCCGCGTCGGCCGGATCGAGGGCGAAATGGTGCTGATGCCGTCTCATTCGCAGCTGGAAGAGAGCGACCTGGATCTGGTTTTGTCCGGCACGCGCACGGCCATCACCATGATCGAGGGTTTCGCGCGGGAGATGCCCGAAGATCAGATGCTCAAGGCCATCCTCTGGGGCCACAAGCACATCATCACTGTCATCGAGATGATCGAGGAACTGCGGCAGAAGGTCGGCTTGGGAGCAAAAACATTGCCGGAAGCGTCGCCGGTCAATCCGCTCATCGCCGAGGTCTTCAAGAAATTCGGCAACGAGTTCCGCGAGCGCAAGCAAACTTCCGGCAAGGCCGAACGCGCCACCAGTATCAAGGAACTGGAAGAGCGTATCGTCGCGGAATATCTACCGGAGGGCGAGGAAGCCAAATACACGCCGGCGCAGGTGTCGGCCGCCGTCAACGCCATGGAAGAGCGCGTGGTGCGCGATCTGATTCTGGAGGGCAAACGCATCGACGGCCGCGGGGTCAAGGCGCTGCGGTCCATCGAATGCGAAGTGGCCGTGTTGCCGCGCACGCACGGTTCGGCCATCTTCCAACGCGGCGAGACGCAAGCGCTGGTAACAACGGTTCTCGGCACGTCCAGCGACGAGCAGCGCGTCGATGGCTTGATGGACGAATACAGCAAGAAATTCATGCTCGATTACAACTTCCCGCCGTTCAGCGTCGGCGAATGCCGGCCCATCCGGGGACCGGGGCGACGCGAGATCGGCCATGGCGCGCTGGCCGAACGCAGCCTCAAAGCCGTCATTCCGACGCCGGATAAGTTTCCATACACGATCCGCGTTATCTCCGACATCCTGGAATCGAACGGTTCGTCGAGCATGGCGTCGGTGTGCGGCGGCACCCTGTCGCTGATGGACGCCGGCGTGCCGATCACCGATCCGGTGGCCGGCATCTCGATTGGTTTGGTCAAGGAGCCGGATCGCTTCGTCCTGCTGACCGACATCATGGGCGATGAGGATCACTTCGGCGACATGGATTTCAAGGTTGCCGGTACCGGCCGCGGCATCACCGGCATTCAACTCGATCTGAAGATCGACGGCATCGACGAGCCGATCATCAAGGGCGCACTCGATCAGGCGCGCGATGCTCGACGTGAAATCCTCAAAATCATGCTGTCCACCGGACTGCGCCAGCCGCGCCCCGAGATCAGCAAGACCGCTCCGCGTCTGCTTACCGTCAAAATCAATCCGGAGAAAATCGGCCTGCTCATCGGGCCGGGCGGCAAGACGATCAAGGGCATTCAGGAAGCGACCGGCGCCAAGCTCGACATCGAGGACGACGGCACGGTCTACATCTCGCACAGCGAATCGGCCGGCGCGGAGGCCGCCAAGCTCAAGGTCGAGGCGCTGACGGAGGAAGTGCGTGTCGGCAAAATCTACGAGGGCCGCGTCACATCCATCAAGGACTTCGGCGCGTTCATCGAGATTCTGCCTGGCCGCGATGGTCTGTGTCATATCAGCGAACTGGACGACAAGTATGTCGGCAAGGTCGATGACGTGTGCAAGGTCGGCGATCATCTGCAAGTCAAGGTGATCGCCATCGATGAACACGACCGCGTGAAGCTATCGCGCAAGGTGTTGCTGCGTGAGCAGAACAAACCAGCCGGTGGTGAAACGCCGCCGCCCCCGCCGCGCAAGCCGGCCGAATCGCGGCCTCCTCGTTCGGAATCCGGTTCGCCGCGCCGAGGCGAACATGAACACGGCCCGCGTGGAGAGGAGTAAGAAAATCCCAGGCGAGCGGGGTCGCGTCAGCGCCCCGAGTGTTTGCCGCACTCGGGGCGCCAACGCGGCCCCGCTCGCCTATTGGTCCCTGTCGGATAACGCCAATCGTGCTTAATCGAGAATATGTCGAACTGGCCGAGCTGGCGGGTGGGTTCGTCCACGATTTGAAAAACCACCTTAGTACGCTGCGACTCAATTTGCAATTGTTGGCCGAGGATTTTCAAGATCCGCAATCGCAGCGCGAACGCCGCGCCCTGGATCGCGTTCAGCGCATGCAGAACGAATGTCAGCGTTTGGTGGACATCTCTCAGGAGTTCCTCCGTTTCGCGCGCGTTGAAGATCTGGAACTGACACCGGCGAAACTCGGCGAAGTCGTCGAGGAAATGGTCGATTTCTTCGGCCCGACGGCGCGGGCGGCCGACATCGAGATCAAAACCTACATCCCCGTCGATCTGCCGCCGGTCGCCCTCCATCGCGATATGTTCAAACAGGCATTGCTCAATCTGTTGCTCAACGCGCAGCAAGCGATGCCGAACGGCGGTGAAATCACCCTTCAAGCAAGCGAAGAATCAGGCGGCATCGTCCTCAGCCTGATCGACACCGGCCAGGGCATGTCTCCGGAAGTGCTTGCCAAGGTGTTTCGGCCCTTCTACTCCGCGCGCAGCGGCGGCACCGGCCTCGGTTTGCCGACCACGCGCCGGATCATCGAGGCGCACGGCGGCACCATTGACGCGCAGAGCGAAGTCGGTCGCGGCAGCAAGTTCAGTATCCACCTGCCTGTGTCGAAACGGTCAGCGTAGGACCGGCGATCCATCCACGAATTGCTCTTGCGGAAAAACACGTCCCCGGTTATACCCCCGCGACTCAATCTCTATCCGAAGCGGGACGGACTCGGCGACCGATAGGCGGTCGCCCGGGCGGGGGGAGACTTCATGCGAACCGAGTGCGACGCCGCAGTCCTTGGCGGTGGTTTCTTCGGCTGCATGACGGCGCTGGAACTGCGCCGCCGTCACCGCCATGTCGTTCTGCTCGAACAGGGCGAGGATCTGTTGCAGCGAGCGTCGTATCACAATCAGGCGCGGGTACATCACGGCTATCACTATCCGCGCAGCTTGCGCACGGCTCTGCGTTCGCGGATCAACTTCCCGCGCTTCGTCGAGCAGTTCGCCTTTTGCATCGAGCGGAGTTTCGACAAGTATTACGCGGTGGCCCGGCAGTTCTCGAAGGTGACGGCCCGGCAGTTTCGCAACTTCTTCGCGCATATCCAGGCACCGATTGAGCCAGCTCCGGAAGCCGTGCGCCGCCTGTTCAACCGCGATCTCGTCGAGGAGGTTTTTCGCGTCACCGAATACGCCTTCAACGCCGTTCGCCTGCGCGAATGGCTGCGTCAGCGACTGTTCGACGCCGAGGTTGAAGTACGTTTGCGAACGGAGGCGAATCGCGTGCAGGCGCATGCGGACGGACGATTGTTGTTGACGACGGGGTTGCGTCAGCGCCCCGAGGGCTTGCTGGCGCGGGAGGTGTTCAATTGCACGTATGCACAGATTAACCGGCTGCTGGCCGGTTCGGGACTGCCGTTGATTCCCCTCAAGCAGGAGCTGACCGAGATGGCTCTCGTGCATGTTCCCGAGCCGCTTGCGCACATGGGCCTAACGGTCATGTGCGGTCCGTTCTTTTCGGTGATGCCGTTTCCGGCGCGTGGCCTGCATTCGCTGAGCCACGTCCGTTACACGCCGCACGCCGCCTGGTCGGAGGGCACCGGCATCTATCGGCCGGCGTATGCGGAGATGGCCGCTCATCCGCGGCGCTCGCACTACACCTGGATGATCCGCGATGCGGCGCGCTTCCTCCCACTATTAAACGAGTGCCGCTATGAGGATTCGTTGTGGGAGATCAAGACGGTCCTGCCACGCAGCGAAGTGGATGATAGCCGGCCTATCCTGTTCCAGCGTCATCACGGTTTGGCAAACTTGCATTGTGTGCTGGGGGCCAAAATTGACAACATTTTCGATCTTTTAGATGAACTGAATGGGACCGTGCATCAAGAAAGGCGATCGGCATGATGAACCCGGATGCGATCGTCTCCGTGGTGGCTTATTTGTGCAATGACGCGGACCTGCTGCGCGATTTCGTGGCCCGCACCACGGCGGTGCTGGAGACGAGTTGTGATCATTTCGAGTTGATCCTGCTGGACGATCACTCGACGGATCGAACGGCGCAGGCTGTGCAGGCGTTGCTCGAACGCTATCCTGGTCTGCGCTACCTCCGTTTGGCCCGGCGTTCGGGGGAGGAAGTGGCGGCCACGGCGGGACTCGACGCCGCCATCGGCGATTACGTCATCGTCATGCGGGCGCGCTTCGATCCGCCCGAAGCGATTGCGGACATGATGGATCTGGTAATACGCGAGGGCGGCAGTGTCCTGGGCGTGACGAGGACGCTGGCGGATCGTGGCTGGCTGTTTCGCGCGTGTCGCCGGCTGTTTTATCGTCTGGTCGGCTTGCTCCTGCGCGCCCCCATCCCGGCCGATTCCACCGGATTCTGTGTGCTGTCGCGTGCCGTGGTCAATACCATCGCGCGGACGCGATCTCGGAGCCGGCACCTACGTTTGTTGGCCTGCACGCTCGGCTATCCGGTGACACTGGTTCCCTACGAGTTGGCCGCACCCGCGCCGGAGAAACGCCGCCGCTCGCTTCTGGATGCGTTTCAAGACGCCCTGCGCATCCTCGTATCGAGTTCGCAAACGCCGTTGCGATTGGTCAGCGCCGTCGGCATTCTGGCCGGCTCACTCAATCTCTGTTACGTCCTCTACGTGCTGGCCATTTATTTCTTCAAAAAAGAAGTGGCGCCCGGTTGGGTGACGCTGTCGCTGCAACTGGCGGCCATGTTTTTCTTCGTGTTCCTCATCCTCGTTTCGCTATCGGAATACGTCGTGCAGATTTTGGCGGAATCGCAGAATAATCCGCTCTACCACGTCGAGAGCGACCGTACCAGCGTCCTCTCGGCCGGCGTGGGAAGGCGGAATGTCCTGACGGATTCCACCGCGCCGGTCGATAAACCCGAGAGAACCGATGAAGCCGCTTGATGTTCTTTTTCGTGCCCGAGGCTGGGCGGTGCCGGACTTCACGCTCACCGAGTGGGGCGAGCGGCGTTCGCCGTATGCCCTGTGCGTGTTCGTACTCAACGAGGGGGAGCGCATTCGCGCCCAGTTGGAACGCATGCAACCGTTGGCGAAACACGTCGATATCGTCCTCGCCGACGGCGGCAGCAACGACGGCGCGGTTGCACCGGACATTCTCGCGCAGCACGGCGTTCGCGCTCTGTTGACCAAACGCGGCTCCGGCAAGTTGAGCGCTCAGATGCGTATGGCCCTGGCCTATGCGCTGGAGCGCGGCTACGAAGGCGTCGTCGTCATGGACGGCAACAACAAGGACGATCCTTCGGCGGTGCCGGCGTTTCTGCAACTGCTGATGGCCGGTTACGACCACGTACAGGGATCGCGTTACGTTCCCGGTGGGCGAGCGATCCATACGCCGTGGTCGCGGCATCTGGCGGTCAAGTATTTGCATGCGCCGCTTATCAGTCTCGCCGCGGGTGTGCGCTACACCGACACGACCAACGGCTTCCGCGCCTACAGCCGGCGTTTGCTGCTCGATGAGCGTGTGGCTCCGTTCCGCGAAGTGTTCTCCGGCTATGAACTGCATTATTACCTGGCGATCCAGGCGGCACGTTTGGGGTTGCATGTGTGCGAGACGCCGGTGACGCGCGCGTATCCGCGCGGCCAAACGCCGACGAAAATTCGCGGTATGCGCGGCAATCTGCTGATCCTGCGGACGCTATGGAAGGCGTGTTTGCGTCAGTACGATCCGCCTTCGGCACCTCCGCAATCCTCGCCGCTTGCGGCTTAAAGGGCGCTTGCGAACTAGCCCGAAGCGCAAGCGCCGGGTGGAAAAACCCATCGCTTGCGCTTCGGGCTAGTCGTCTTGAAACGGTACTTCGCTTTCGGAAAGGAGCGACGATGAAAACCGCCTTGATCGGTTACACCGGATTCGTGGGGAGCAATCTGCTCCGCGAACGCTCTTTTACGAGACGCTACCGTTCCACGAACATCGAGATGATTACCCGCGAGCATTTCGATCTCGTGGTATGCGCCGGCGCTCCGGCGGTCAAGTGGAAGGCGAATCAGGATCCGCTCACCGACCGCGCCAGTCTCGGCCGATTGATGGCCGCTCTGGAAAGGCTGAAAACCAAGCGATTCGTCCTCATTTCAACCGTGGATGTGTATGGACAGGTCAACGGCGTGGATGAGGATTGTACGCCGACGGGAGCGACTCCTTACGGACTGCATCGGCTGGAACTTGAGCGATTCGTCGCCCGGCGCTTCCACGCTCTGATTGTCCGGCTGACGGCACTGTTTGGACCGGGTCTAAAGAAAAACGCTATTTACGATCTTTTGAATGGTAATCAGGTCGAGAAAATCGATGGCCGAGCGGTGTTCCAGTTCTACGATGTGCGCCGCTTATGGCGTGACATCCGCATTGCCGCGGGCGCGGGCCTGCCGCTGGTTCATCTGGCGACCGAGCCGGTTTCGATGAATGAGGTGGCTCGGTCGGCCTTCGGGATGCAAGCCCTCCATCATTTGCCGGGAACACCGCCCCTTTACGATCTGCGAACACGGCATGCGGAATTGTACGGCGGTGTCAATGGTTACATCTGCCGCAAGGAGCGTGTGCTGGCGAACCTGGCCGAATTTGTGCGGAAGCAGAGGGAATTGCAACAATGCGCCTAGCCATCTCGAACATCGCCTGGCCATCCGGCGCGGATGCAGTCATGACGCCCTTGTTGCATGCGCACGGCGTGGAGGGAGTGGAACTGGCTCTGACGAAGGTGTGGCCGGAACCGCTCGACGTGTCCCCCGATGAGGTACGCGCATACCGCGCTGGCTGGGAGAGACAGGGACTGCGCATCGTCGCTTTGCAGGCGCTCTTGTTCGGCAAGCCGCACTTGACCTTGTTCGATAGCGAAGCGACACGCCGGCAAACGCGGGATTATCTGGCGGGAATGATCGAGCGCGCCGGGCAACTTGGCGCGGGCGTGCTGGTGTTCGGATCGCCGAAAAATCGGCGGAGACAGGGACAAAGTCCGGCGGAGACGTGGGCCATTGCGGTGCCGTTCTTCCGAGAGTTGGGCAGCATCGCCCGGCGTCATGGCGTGTATCTCTGCATCGAGCCGAATCCGCCGGCCTACGGCTGTGACTTCGTGACCACGGTCGCGGAGGGAATCAAACTGGTGGACGCTGTCGCTGAAGACGGCTTTGGCCTGCACCTGGACACGGCTGGTATGAGTCTCGCGAGCGATCCGCCGATAGCGAGCATCCTGGCCGCCGGCAAGCGCTGCAAGCACTTCCATGTCAGCGCGCCGTTCCTGGCGGAGGTGGCTGGCGAAACCGTGCCGCATGCCGCATATGCCCAGGGTTTGCGTGCGGCGGATTATCAGGGCTGGGTATCGATCGAGATGGGCGAGGCGAGGGAAACCGGAGCGTGGTCGGCGGCCGTCGAGCGTTCGTTGGCGTTCGCGCGTGCGGCCTATGGTCCCGATGCGAAGTCCGGGCGAATCGAGAGGGGAGGTCCGTATGTCCACGCGACTCGCCACGACGGTTGATGCAGCGCCGGTTCCATCGGTAGACAGCCGCGCGGAGAAATGGCTGTTCGCTCTCGCGGCGCTGCTGGGCGTGCTGTTGCTGGCGATTCCCGCTTGGCCGCTGCTGAGCGGACGGGTGCCCATCTATCTCGACCTGAGCATGTTCCATCTGCCCATCCGCGCCTTCTACAGCCGCTGCCTGGCGGCGGGACATTCCTTCGATTGGATACCACACCTGTACGGCGGCATGTTCCTCACCGGCGAAGGCGAGCATGGACCGTATCATCCGCTCCATTTGCTTCTCTATCGCTGGCTGCCGCTCGATACGGCGTTTTCACTGGAGACGTTCCTTCATTGCCCGCTGCTGTTTCTAGGGCTGTTCGTCTTCCTGCGCCGCTACGTGCGCGGGACAGCCGCGCTGTTGGGCGCGCTCAGTTACACCTTTTGTAACAGCAGTATAT